>NZ_LZHW01000055.1 GCF_001667265.1 Mycobacterium sp. ACS4331
CCCCCCCGCGCCCCCCCCCCCCCCCCCCGCCCGGGCGGGGCCCCCCCCCCCCCACCCCCCCCCCCCCCCCCCGCGGGGGGGGGGGGGGGCGTCACTCTTTTGTGGGGTCAGTGCCGAGTCGGCGGAATGGGGTCCGCTGCGGCACCATGCCGGCCCGCGGTGGAACCGTTGGACTGCTGCTGTAACAGGTCGCGGATCTCGGTCAGGACTGTGAGTTCCGTCTCATCTTCCTCGACCTTGGTGTCGCGTTCCTTCAGCTTTTTGAACGGCACCACGATCAGGAAGTACACGACTGCGGCCACCAGAAGGAAGTTGATCACCGACGTCAGTACCGCGTTCAGGTCGATGAACTGGTCTCCGCCCAGTGGGATTCGCAGGATGCCGTAGTCGGACTCGGGTCCGGCGCCGATACGGCTGATGAGTGGTTGGATCACATTGTCGGTGAACGTGGTCACCACCGCTGTGAACGCGGCGCCGATGACCACAGCGACCGCCAGGTCGATGACGTTGCCCCGGGCAATGAACTCCTTGAACCCCTTCAACATGGGGACACCTTTCTGCCGTCGAAGAATACTTTCCTGAGGTGAAAGGTTAGTCCTATGCGTTGGCGATTCAGAAGCACCTAGTGCAGCGTCAATGTCAGCGACTGCACCAACGCCGCCCCTGCCACGGTGTTTGCCGGACCGGAGGGGAGCGCGACGAGGACAACCCGGTCTCGGGTCTGCCCCGGCCCCTGCGGGGCGGCCGATACCAGCACGACGATGGCGTCGGTGGCGATGACCTTGGGCACGGAGTCTGATTCGGCGTGAGGCGCGGCGAGGATGTCGACGACGTCTCCCGAGCGGATGACGTCGAGCACCGCGTTGTCCGCCAGGTGCAGCGGCACGATCCGGGCGTCGGGTCCGGTGGCGGACTCCGCAAGGCGCGACCCGAGCAGACGGACGTCGGTGAGGACCTCGCCGCGGCGAACCGGACCCGCCACCGTCGCCCCCAGCACGGTCGCCGTCTCAACCTGCGCTCCATCGGGAAGTGTTGCCGCCGAGCGACTCTCGACATGCAGGTCGTCGGCGCTGACGGGAGTGCCGGGCGTCAGGTCGCGCGCGGCGATGACCACTGTGGTGAGGTCTGCATCCGGGTTGTCACGCACCACTGCCACGCCGGCGAGCAGGACAAGGCCCGCCGCGGCCAGGCGTCGGGCCCGGACGGTGTGCACCCAGTCGGGCTGCAGCGCCTGGCGCAGCCGGGTCAGCGCCGTCGGATCCAGCTCACTGCCCATGGCCGCACTGTAGGCAGCGTTCGATGCCTACGTGTGCGGCCGGCGGCGCGCCTGTGGATGGGGGATCAGCTCGACGCGGCGGCCGCGGGTGCCGCCGAGGAGCTGGAGCTCTTTTCGCTCGAGGAGGTCGACGACGACTTCTCCGACGAGGAGGACGAGGACTTTTCGCTGGAACTCGACGACGTCGATCCGGTGTTCTTGCTCGAATCCCGGCTGTCGGTCCGGTAGAAACCGCTGCCCTTGAACACCACACCGACCGAGTTGAACAACTTGCGCAGCCTGCCCTCGCACTTGGTGCACGTGGTCAGGGCGTCGTCGGTGAAGGCCTGGACCGCGTCGAAGCGGTCACCGCAGTCGGTACACGCGTAGCTGTAAGTCGGCACCAAGAACCTCCGCTGTCAAGTGAAACTGTTAGCACTCTACCGTCTCAAGTGCTAGAACCGCTATGTGGCCTCTCCCATTCCCGAGCCGCCCCAACGGTGGCGATGGGTCCGACCAGTCCTCACCATCCTCGTCATCGTGGCCTTGGTCGCGCTTGCCGCCGTCGTTCTGCGAGTCGGGCGGGACAACTACGCGCAACCGTCTCCGACCTGGACCCCGGCCCCCGCGTCGGATCCGCGCGTGGTGGCCGCCCGCGAGCGGCTGGCCGTGCTGCCCGTCAAGGGCTGGGACCGTGCCCAGGACTACCAGCGGCACCGGTTCGGCGAGGCGTGGAGCGACGACGTCGACGTCGAGTTCGGCCGCAACGGCTGCAACACACGCGACGACATCCTGCGCCGTGACCTCGCCGAAGTGGTGGTCCGGCCCAACACCTGCTTCGCCGACCGCGGTGTGCTGCGCGATCCCTACACCGCGACCGTGATCACCTTCGTCCGCGGTCCGGCGACGTCGAAGGCGATCGAGATCGACCACGTGGTCTCGCTGTCCGACGCCTGGTACAAGGGCGCCCGGAACTGGGACGACAAGCGTCGACTCGAGTTCGCCAACGACCCGCGCAACCTGCTGGCGGTCAGCTCGAAGGCCAACTTCGACAAGGCATTTCGGGACGCTGCGGGATGGCTCCCGCCCAACGAGGGATTCCGCTGCGAGTTCGTGGTGCGCCAGATCGAGGTCAAGACCAGTTACGGGCTGTGGGTGTCGGAGAACGAGAGGCGTTCGATGGCCGACGTCCTGAAGTCCTGCTAGTCCGTCTGGTTCTGCAGGTCGGTCACTCCGGCACCCGGGGTGGCCACCTGCGTCATGGGTACGTCGTGCGGGTCGGCGGGCAGTGCGTCGACGAATTCGCTGTCCCGGACGACCGCGACCAACCGGGCCGCGGGATCGCGAAACGGCAGTGAGCGGTCATAGAAGCCCGCACCGCGCCCCAACCGGACGCCGCGACGATCGACTGCCAGCGCGGGAATGATCAGCACGGCCGCCTCGGACACCGTGCCGGCGGGCAGTCGCGGGCCTGCCGGCTCCAGCAGACCGAAGCGCGCCGTGACCAGTCGGCCCGGTTCGTGGACGGCCCAGCGGAGGGGCTTCGGTTCGCCGGTGTCGACGACCGGCAGCAGCACCCGCACACCCGTGGCGGCCAAGACGTCGACCATGGCCGGTGATCCGGGCTCCGAACCCACGGGTACATAGGCGCACACTGTTGCACCCGAACCGACCTGTGCCGTCACGAAATCGGCGAGCGCGTCGGACAGCGCCTTCGCCTCGTCGGCGTGCACCGGCTCCGGCACGGATCGGCGCGCGGCAAGCAGCCGACGGCGCAGCGCAGCCTTGGCCTCGGCTGCCGGATTCTGCATCCGTTAACAATGGCATGACGTCACGGATGCCCGACTGACCTTGCCGGGGGTACACCGCTATGGTGATGTCCATGCCGCAGGGTCCTGAAGTACCGATTCCGCGCACCGCGATTGTGCCCGCGGCCGGTTTGGGGACCCGTTTTCTGCCGGCGACCAAGACCGTGCCGAAGGAACTGCTGCCCGTCGTCGACACCCCGGGTATTGAGCTCGTCGCCGCCGAGGCCGCGGCAGCCGGCGCTGAGCGTCTGGTGATCGTGACGTCCGAGGGCAAGGACGGTGTCGTCGCGCATTTCGTCCAGGACCTCGTCCTCGAGGGCACGCTGGAGGCCCGCGGCAAGCACGTCATGCTCGAAAAGGTTCGGCGCGCACCGGAACTGATCAAGGTCGAGTCGGTGGTCCAGGCCGAGCCGCTGGGCCTCGGGCACGCTGTGGCCTGCGTCGAGTCGGTGCTCGCACCCGACGAGGACGCCGTTGCGGTGCTGCTGCCCGACGATCTGGTGCTGCCCACCGGCGTGCTCGAGACCATGTCGAAGGTCCGCGCCAAGCGCGGCGGTTCGGTGCTGTGCGCGATCGAGGTGCCCGGTGACGAGATCAGCGCCTACGGCGTGTTCGACGTCGAGGTGGTTCCGGACGCGGCCAACCCCAACGTGCTGCGTGTCAAGGGCATGGTGGAGAAGCCCAAGCCCGAGGATGCTCCGTCGCCGTATGCGGCCGCGGGCAGATACGTCCTGGACCGGGCGATCTTCGATGCGCTGCGACGTGTACAGAAGGGTGTCGGTGGCGAGATTCAGCTCACCGACGCCATCGCCCTGCTGATCGACGAGGGCCATCCCGTCCATGTCGTCGTCCATCGCGGATCACGACACGACCTGGGAAATCCCGGCGGCTACCTCAAGGCTGCGGTTGACTTTGCTCTGGAACGTGATGACTACGGCCCAGAGTTGCGTCGCTGGCTGGTTGAGCGCCTGGGCCTGGCTGAGCAGTAGTTGGATCGTCGGACGGGGATGTCCCGCGTCCGACGGCGGAAAGGCGCACCGTGCGTTCGGTTGAGGAGCAGCAGGCCCGCGTGCAGGCCGCAGCTGTGGCACCCAGACCTGTCCGTGTCGCGATCGCCGAAGCGCAGGGCCTGATGTGCGCCGAAGAGGTCGTGACCGAGCGACCGCTGCCGGGCTTCGACCAGGCGGCCATCGACGGATATGCCGTGCGCAGCGTCGACGTGCTGGGAATCGGCGGCGATTCCGACGACGATCCCGGAGGCGGTGACATCAGCCTGCCCGTCATGGGCACCATCGATGCCGGCGCCCGCACGCCCAGCAGGCTGCAACCGCGGCAGGCCGCGCGCGTGCAGACCGGGGCACCGATGCCGACACTCGCCGACGCCGTGCTGCCGCTGCGCTGGACCGACGGCGGCCAGTCCCGGGTCCGGGTGCTGCGTGGGGTCCGGTCCGGGGCGTATGTCCGGCGGGCCGGGGATGACGTTCAACCCGGCGACGTCGCGGTGCGGGCAGGCACGATCATCGGGCCCGCGCAGGTGGGTCTGCTCGCGGCGGTCGGCCGGGAGCGGGTGCTGGTGCATCCCCGGCCCCGGGTCTCGGTGTTGTCGGTGGGCGGCGAACTGGTCGACATCTCCCGCACGCCCGGCAACGGCCAGGTCTATGACGTCAACTCCTACGCCCTGGCCGCGGCGGCGCGAGACGCGGGTGCCGAGGTCAACCGCGTGGGCATCGTCGACAGTGATCCCGCGAAGCTGCGCGAGGTCGTCGAGGGTCAGCTCAGTCGGGCCGAGGTCGTGGTGATCGCCGGTGCGGTCGGCGGCGCGGCGGCCGAACGCGTGCGTGCGGTGCTGTCGGAACTCGGTGAGATGGAAGTGACCCGCATCGCGATGCACCCGGGTTCGGTGCAGGGCTTCGGTCAACTCGGGCGCGAGGGCGTGCCGGTGTTCCTGCTGCCCGCGAACCCGGTGTCGGCCCTGGTCGTCTTCGAGATCATGGTGCGACCGCTGATCCGGTTGTCGCTCGGGAAGCGCCAACCCACCCGGCGTGTGGTGCAGGCGCGCACGCTCGCGCCCATCTCGTCGGTGGTGGGGCGCAAGGGTTATCTGCGTGGGCAGTTGATGCGTGACCAGGACACCGGGGAGTACCTGGTGCAGGCGCTCGGTGGGGCGCCAGGGGTCTCGTCGCATCTGCTGGCCACCCTCGCCGAGGCCAACTGCCTGGTGGTGATCCCCAGCGAGGCCGAGCAGATCCGTACCGGCGAGGTTGTGGACGTCGCCTTCCTCGCGCAGCGCGGTTGAGGTGACTCGGTCCTGGTTCGGTTCCAGCGCAATGCATCCGGGCTGGCCTGTGTCGGTGGGACCGCTGCGGGTGCGCGCCGGGGTGGTGCGGTTGCGGCCGATTCGGATGCGTGACGCCGCTGCCTGGAGCCGGCTCCGGATCGAGGACCGCCGTTTCCTGGAGCCGTGGGAACCTTCGGCCGACGTGGACTGGGTTGCCCGGCATGGGATTTCGGCCTGGCCCGCGATGTGCTCGGCGTTGCGCTCAGAAGCCCGCAAAGGGCGCATCCTGCCGCTCGTGATCGAGGTGGATGGGCAGTTCGCGGGCCAGCTGACCATCGGCAACATCACCCACGGGGCGTTGCGTTCGGCCTGGATCGGCTACTGGGTGCACAGCGAGCTCACGGGCGGGGGAGTGGCCACGGGCGCGCTGGCGCTGGGGCTGGACCACGCGTTCGGTCCCGTGCATCTGCACCGTGTCGAGGCGACCGTGCGGCCGGAGAACGCCGCGAGCCGAGCGGTGTTGGCCAAGGCCGGTTTTCGCGAGGAGGGTCTGCTGCGGCGCTATCTCGACGTCGACGGCGCCTGGCGCGATCACCTGCTCGTGGCGATGACCGTCGAAGAGGTGTCGGGGTCGGTGGCGGCGTCGCTGGTGCGGGCGGGCAAGGCGCGCTGGGCCTAGTCTTCTCTGCGCCGAGTTGTCGCTGAGGGCTGTGATTCTCGCGGGATCGCAGCCAATTCAGACATCTCGCGCTGTGATTCTCGCGGGATCCACAGTCATGTCCTCATCCACAGCGATCCAGTGCCGACAGCGTCAGTGAAGGGGCAGCGTCGGTGTGGGCTCCGACCATGCCGACATGCATGGACCGATCATCGGCCCCGAGGAGGTGGCTGCCGGGGCGCTGACCCGGGGGCGTCTGCGATGGAACTTCGAACCCGTCGTCCCGCGGGTGTATGTCCCGAAGGGTGCGGCGTTGACACTGCTCGCCAGGACCGAAGCGGTCTGGCTGTGGACAGGTCGGGAAGGCGTCATCGCTGGTCGTGCCGCCGCGGCGCTGCACGGCGTGCGCTGGATCGACGCCGACATCCCCGTCGAGGTGATCGCGCCCGGTAGGCGGCGCCGACCCGGGGTCATCGCGCGGCAGGAGCGCATCGCCGACGATGAGGTCGTCGAGATCGCCGGGATGCGTGTCACCTCCCCGGCGCGCACCGCGTTCGATCTCGCCCGACACCTGATGCCTGATCCCGCGGTTGCCCATCTCGACGCGCTTGCTGGGGTGACCGGCTTCGACAACGCGCTCGTGATGGCGATCGCCGACCGCTATCCGGGTGCGCGGTGGCTTCGGCGTGCTCGTACCGCGTTGGATCTCGTCGATGCCGGGGCGCAGTCGCCGCGGGAGACCTGGCTGCGACTGCTGGTGATGCGGGCAGGCTTTCCTCGGCCGCGCACTCAGATCTGGGTCAGCGACGGCATGCTCAACGCGTACCTCGACATGGGCTGGGATGAGCCGAAGATCGGCCTGGAGTACGACGGTCAGTATCACTTCACGGACCGTTCCCGTTATGTCCGCGACCTCGCCCGCGACGACATGGTGCGTGCCCAGGGCTGGCGCAATATCCGGGTGGTGGCCGAACACAGTCAGAACAACATCCTGCGACGGGTCCGTCAGGCATGGTCCGAGCGTGGACGGGCGGCGTGACGCTACCCGTGGTCGCCGAGATGTCGTGATTGGTTGTCGAATCGGGTGGATCACAGCCCGTGGGCGCATTTCGAGGGGGCGGGTCGCCGAGATGTCGCGATTGGGTGTGCAGAAAACCCCCCACCTGTTACTGGTGTGACATTTGAGGCTGTTGGTGCTTGTATCCGGTGAATTACAGGTGTGTAATTGACCTCGGCGCGCCGCGCACGGCCGCGCTGGTCACAGACCTAGCCTGGAGGGGAAAGGAAAGGCCACCATGCCGAGCATCCCCCAATCTCTACTCTGGATTTCCCTCGTGGTGCTCTGGCTGTTCGTGCTGGTGCCCATGTTGGTGAACAAGCGTGACGCCGTGAAGCGCACCAGTGACGTGGCGCTGGCCACGCGGGTGCTCAACACCGGTAGTCGCGCCGCCCGCCTGATCAAGCGGAGAGGGCCCGCGGCCGGCCATGCCAGCGATCCCCACTGGCGGCGGGAAAGCGATCTCGACGAGGATCCGGACGATTACGACGACGACGCGACCGGTCCCGTCGTCGTCACCGGCAAGCCGCGAACCCGGTCGGTCGCCGTGGTGACCTCGCTCGCCGAAGAGGACGAGCCGGACTATCTCGATGTGGACGTCGTCGACGAGGATTCCGGCGCCCTGCCCGTCGGACGGGTCGTCTCCGGGTTGAAGCAGGAGCCGACGCAAGCGCGGCACGAGGACGAGCTGCCGCTCGAATTCGCCACTGCCGAAACGGAATTCGAACCCGTCGCAGAGACCGCACCCGAGCCCGAACCCGAGCCTGTGGCCGAGGCGCCGGAGCCCGAACCGGAGTCTGAGTCCGAGCCCGAGGTGTCCGCTGAAGCGGACGAGGACGACACTCTCGAGGACGACCTCGACGAAGGCTACGAGTACGAGTACGTCGAAGACACGTCGGGCCTTGAAGCCGAGGACGAGCCTGCCGCGGGCGAGGAGGCTCGCGCCGTGCCGCTGTCCCGCGACCGTCGCTACCACCAGTCGAAGACCGCGGCCGCCGTCGAGGCTCGCAAGTACCGATTCCGCAAGAACGTCCTGCTGGTCATGGCCATCGCGATGGTGGTCTCGGCCATGGCGGCATTCCTGCTCGCATCCGCCATGTGGTGGGTGTGCGGTGCCGTGGCGACGATGACGGTGCTCTACCTGGCCTACCTGCGGCGGCAGACCCGGATCGAGGAGCGACTGCGGCGGCGTCGGATGCAGCGGATGGCTCGGTCCCGGCTGGGCGTCGAGAACACCCAGGATCGCGATCTGGATGTCGTGCCGGCCCGGCTGCGTCGGCCCGGCGCCGCCGTCCTGGAGATCGACGACGAGGATCCGGAATTCGAACACCTCGAATACGTGCCGTTCGCGCGGGAGTTCGACCTGCCGCGCGCTGCGGGGCAGTGACGAGCCGGTTTCTGGTTGGGGCCGGTGGGCTGGTAGCCTACTGGCGACCAAGGGGCTATGGCGCAGTTGGTAGCGCGACTCGTTCGCATCGAGTAGGTCAGGGGTTCGATTCCCCTTAGCTCCACAATCGAAATGGCAGGTCAGGCAACTGACCTGCCATTTCTCGTCGGTGGCCGTGCGGCTCAGGAGAACGGGTCATAATCGCCTGCGCGCAAAGTGGGTTGGGACGGCTGCCAGCTCGGCTGCGCCGGTGGCACAACAGCGCCGACAGCAACCGGCTGGGGCACCCGCGCAGGCGTGGTGTGGGCCGCGCGGCGTGCCGGGGGTGCAGAACGGGCCGAGCGTTGCGGCGCGAACAACATCGCGACGGCCGCGACCGCCACCACCGCCGCGACGATGGCAGTCACCCGGGTCATGGTCGCCAGCCACGCCACCTGGAACGTCGGCGTCAGCAGCCACACCGCAGGCGCGGCCGCCACGGCGACTGCGCATCCGATCGTCGTCGGCACTCTCGTGTGTGCCCGGCCCCGGACGCATCGAAAGGCCAACCAACAGACCACGGCGGCCAACGCCACGAGTGCCACCGCGGCGGTCAGGGCGATCGTCCTGACATCGCCGTAGAACATCTCCAGTTCGGGCAACGCGAGGACGACGGCGGCCGCCGACGTGACCATCGCGGTGCCCACACCCGAGAACAGCCAGCCGGCAAGCGGGTTGGGGATCGTGGGCCGTCTCGATGCGCGCGAGCCGCCGGGACGCGCCAACTGGACCGTCATCTCGTCGGCACCCGGCAGCGAGTAGGGCGAGGGTGGTGGCGGCAGCGGACGGGCCGGGGCGCTGGGCGCCGGTGCCCTCAGGTGACCGGCACTGGGCGGCGGTGAACCGAAGGGATCCGAGTGGCCGAAGGGATCGACACCGTGCTGCATCTCAGTGCCCTGTCCTCACGGGCAGCGTCATCCACACCATGTATCGAGCCTAAGTGCCACGGCAGAGGGGTAACTGCACCAAATTTCCTCGGGGTAGCGCCAGGTAGATCACCAGCACGGCGCCCCACAGCACCGTCAGCCAGGCAAGCAGCTGCACTGCCCATTGGTCGCCGATCGGCTAATCGGCGACCAATGGTCCTGCGGTCACTGGATGGGTTCGTCGCCGAGGACGGTGGTGCGCAGCATGTGGCGAGGTGAGTTGGGTTCATACGGGGCCGCGCGGTGCAGGACGCCCTGGTTGTCCCAGATGACGGTGTCGCCGATGGACCATCGGTGGCTGTACACCTTGTCGGGAGTGGTGGCGTGGGCCAGCAGGTCGGCCAGCAGTGCCCGGCCCTCGTCGAGATCCATGCCGACGATGTAGTCCGCCGACGCGCCCAGCACCAGTGACCTGCGCCCATTGCGGTGCGTCCACACGAGCGGGTTCTCGTGGGTCGGGCGCTCACTCCACCGGCGCCGCTGTTCAGGGGTGGGGTCGGGGTACACCCGTCGCTGCGAGGCCTCGAGCGAATGCACCACGCGCAGCGTGCCGTAACGCTCCTTGTCGGCCTCGTCGAGAGTGTCGTAAGCGGCGTAGGCGTTCGCGAACTCGGTTTCACCGCCGCGAGTGGCCACCTCGACCGCGGTCAGCACCGTGGCCTTCTGCGGGCATTCGCCATGCAGTGGGGTGCAGCCGTCGATGTGCCAGTCGAACGTGGCCTTGAGGTATTCGGCCGCCTTGTTCTTGGTCTTGTCCAGGGTGATGGGGTAGATGCCCGATACCGGGTGGTGGCCGTCAGCGGAGCGGTCGATGCTGCCGAGTCGCTGTGAGAATGCCACTTGGGCTTCGGGATTCAGGTTCAGGTTGTGAAACACCAGCACACCGTTGTCCTCGAGCGCGTCCAGCACGGCCGCGCCGAGGCCGTCGTCGGTGGCCAGGCGCTCCGGATCGACGCCCGCCACCTCAGCACCCACCGACGTGGTCAGCTTGTTGATCGTCAACACACTCATCGGTGTGTCCTTTCGTGTTCGGAGGGTGGGGGGCTAGGGGCGCGGTTCGCCGGTGCGGACCATGACAGCGTCGGCCGCGTCGGTGGGGGCGGGTTGATGCATGATCTCCACCGCCATGGCGACCATGACCAGCGAATAGATCAGGTGCAGCAGGTTGACGGCGTCGTCGGGCATGTCGTCGAGGGGGAACTTGTCGCAGTACTCGATCGCCTCCTCGACCCGTGGGAAGAAGTCGTCGTAGAAGCGCTGCATCTCGGGCATGGTGCTGGAGAGGCGCTGTGCCCATCGCTCGGACTCCGTGGGCAGACACCAGGTTTCGGCGTGTGGCTCCAACTCGGCGAACGCGCTGGGGAGTCGGTCGGCCGCCATGGTCACACCCCCGCCGCTGCGCGACTGTTCTGGTACGCCTGCACCCAGTCGACCGACATCTTGTGCAGATGACGCACCAGGATCTCCTGATCGCTGAGCGGGAAGTCGTCGATCACGTCGTACTCCAGGGCGGCCTGCGTGCCGCCGAGCATGCCCGCGTCCTGGAGGGCGAACTCCTTGAGGACCACCGCGGCCACCTCGTGCTCGATGCGTTCCCGTACGGTACGGGCGGGGTGGAAGTAGGTGAAGGCCTCGAAGCGGTGGGTGTTGTGTGAGGTCGGCCAGTAGCGGTAGAGCAGGTACCACCCGCCGTAGATCAGGATCTCCAGATTGGGGAAGATCTGAAAGTTGCTGATACCCCACGGTTCGATGCCGCCGGGGTTGAGTGCGGCCGGCAGTTCACCGATGTCCGGGGTCCGCCAGGGGCCCACAAGTCCGCTCTGCGTGGCCCGTTCGATCGGGTACATGTACTCGGGCGCGAGCAGCCAGCGTCGAGTGCCCGCCGTCGAGACGACACGATGCGGACCGTCAAGCTGGAAGTGCCCACAGGTGAAGCCCGCGTTGGGATCCCGCACCTCGGGCGGCACCTGCTGGGTGTGCAGCGACGGCACGTGGTAGTACTCCTGGAAGGCGTCGGCGAAGATCTTCCAGTTGCTGTTGTTGTGCGCCACCCAGTCGTATCGCTCGGTGAGCCGGTCGAACGGGTAGTCCTCGAGGGCGGTGACCATGGGACCGAGGAACTCCCGCAGGCTCTGGTCCGGCTCCGGGTTCATGGTGACGAACACGAATCCGGCCCAGACGTCGCATTGCACTGGGAGCAGTCCGTAGTCGGCGGTGTCCAGTCCTGCGAACTGATCGGCGTCCGGCAGTGCCGTCAGTGTTCCGTCGAGCGAGTAGCTCCACCCGCAGGTTCGGCACTGGAATTCGTCTCCGGTGCTGCGCAGTTCGGTGGCGCGAAAGTCGGGCGTCACCAGGGCGTGGCCGCGTCTGCGACAGAGGTTGTGGAAGGCGCGGATCCCGCCCTCGCGGTCGCGGACCAGCAGCAGCGACGCGTCGGCGGCCTCGATCTGCCTGGTGATGTAGCTCCCCGATTCGGGTGTCTCCTCCACCCGACTGATGTTGAGCCAGGCCCGTTTGAAGACCGCCTCCCGCTCCAGCGCGTAGAACTCCGGAGAGATGGAGTCGCGGAATGGGATTGGCCCGGTGCCCAGGTCAGGGTAATGCTCGGTCCAGGAACCTTCCGCCGGCTTGGGCCATTTGGTGGCCATACGTACCTCCGTGTGACGAGTGGTGCGGGACTGTCGACGACGATCTACATCACGGCGCCACCGTTGACGCCGAGGGTCTGTCCGGTGATGAATCCGGCCTCTTCGGAGCACAGGAATCCCACTGCCGCAGCGATGTCCGTTCCGGTGCCCAATCGCCCGACCGGGATGTTGGCGGCGATGGTCTCGTTGGGCGGCAGGAACCCCGCGGCCTGCGATGCGTGCTGCATCGGAGTCTCGATGCCCGATGGGGGAATGTTGTTGACGGTGATGCCGTGTGCGGCGTACTCGCGGGCCAAGGATTTCGTCAGGGTCAACAACGCGCCCTTGGAGGCCGCATAGTGTGCCGCAAAGGGGGTGCCGCGCTGCGCACTTGAGGACGAGATCATCACGATCCGGCCCCATCCGGCGTCGATCATGTCGGGCAGGGCCACCTGGCAGCACCGGAAGGTGCCGCTGAGATTCACTTCGAGCATCTGCGCCCAGGTCTCCTCCGTGATCTCGGCGAAGGACGCATATCCGAACTTGCCCGCACTGGTGACCAGGATGCCGACGGGGCCCAGTTCGCTGCGGACCTTGCCGAAGGCGTCCTCGACCGCGGTTCGGTCGGTGATGTCGACGCCCACCGCGCAGGCCGTCACACCCGCCGCCCGCAGGTCGTCGGTGACCCGTTGTGCGGCTTCGATGTTCACGTCCAGGACCGCGACGTGGTGGCCCCGACTGCCCAACTCGTGGCAGGTCGCCTCGCCCATGCCTGATGCGCCGCCGGTCACCACGGCCACCCTGTGCGTCACGTCCGCCACTCCTGTGTCACTCGTACACCACCTCAACCTTGGGACTGGTCGGCAACGCCTGACACGTCACGACCCAGCCCTCGTCGACTTCGTCGTCATCGAGGGCGTCGTTGTTGTTCATGCGTGCGCTACCCGCTGTCACCTGCGCCATACATGTTCCGCACGAACCGGTCTCGCAGGAGGACGGCGCCTTCAGTCCGGCAAGGCGAGCGGTCTGCAACAGCGTGTTTCCCGCGCGGTAGGGCACGGTGATGGTCTGGCGTCCGAGCGTGATGGTCACCTCTTCGGTGACGGCGGTCTCGGCCGGATTCGGCGGCGGGACCGAGGCGACGGTGAAGCGCTCCAAGTGCAGGTTCGCCTTGGGGACGCCGGCGTCGCGCAGCACTCGTTCGACGGTGTCCATGAACGGTGTGGGGCCGCAGACGTAGTAGTCGGTGTGGGGGTGGCTGCCGTCGGCGATGAAGTCGGCGATCCGCTGCGGTGAGACCACGCCGTCCTGATCATCGAGATGATGGTGCACCTCGAAGCGGCCGCGATGGGTGCCCGTCAGGTCTGCCAACGCGTCCCGAAAGATCACCGAGTCGCGACTGCGGTTCGCATAGAACAGTCGTGCCCGGCGGGCGGTGGCTGCCAACGTCGAGTGCACCAGGGAGAACACCGGGGTGATGCCACTGCCGCCCGCGAACGTGACGACGTCGCGATCGGTCTCGGTGAGCACGAAACGCCCCTCAGGGGGTGAGGTGTGCAGGTCGTGGCCGACGGTCATGGTGTCGTTGATCCAGTTGGAGACCAGACCATCGCGGTCGCGTTTGACGGTGATCCGCAGGTCGGACTCGACGGCGGGGGCGGAGGACATCGAATAGCAGCGGCGATGTTCCGCGCCGTCGATCGTGACGCGCACGGTCACGAATTGGCCAGCCCGGTAACGGAATCGGTCCCTGCTGGCTTCGGGAACGTCGAGGACGAGGGACACCGCGTCGGTGGTCTCCCGGACCACCGCCTTGACCCGTAGGGGAGTGAAACCGTGCGCGTCGGCCACGGATCGGTGCGGGGTTGTTGTCGGTTCCTCCATCGCGGCCAACAATATCAAGTACTTGTTATTAATCTCAAGGGCTTGATATGCATCGGTGCTCGGTGGTCTAGGTGTCGATGTGGTCGGAATGCGGGGTGTGCCCGGTGCCCTGTTCGATCACTCGCCGCAGAAGGGCACGCAACTGCTCCTGCTCCGCGCTGCTGAGCACGCCGAACACCCGATCGTGGGCGGCGACGGCATCCGCGAACACCGAGGAGGCCACCGCCCGGCCCTCGTCGGTGAGGAAGACCTGAAGGATGCGCCCGTGCTGGGGATCCTGTTTGCGCTCAACCAGGCCGCGCTTCTCCAGGGCCGTGAGTGCGAGTTGCACGCCCTGCGGGGTGATCAGCAGGCGGCGGGCCAGCTCGGCTCCGGAGAGGCCGGGTTGGTTGGCCAACTGGCGCAGGACGCCGATCTGGGCGGTGCTGACGCCGTGCTCTTTGACGGCCTCGTTGACCTCGGTGAGGGAGAAGTAGAACGCCTGCTTGAGCCACCACAGGGTGTTGTCGGTGAGTTCCATCTCGCCTCCTTCCGCGCCCACTCGTGACGCTAGCGCATGGTGTTCTTATAGATCGTGCCGTCCTTCATCACGAACCTGACGTCGAGGGTCGCCGCGATGTCCACACTCGGGTCACCCGGGACGGCGATGACGTCGGCAAGGAAGCCCGGTGCCAACTGCCCGAGTTCGTCGGCGACGTCCACCAGTTCGGCGCTGGTGAGCGTCGCGGCCCGCAGTGCCTGCATCGGGGTCATGCCGCGCGCGACGAGGGCGCACAGTTCTTTGGCGTTCTCACCGTGCGGGATCGCGGGAGCGTCGGTGCCGCAGGCGATCCGCACGCCAGCGGCAATGGCCTTGGGCAGCATGGCCTTTGCCCGCGGGAATACCTCGTTGGCCTTCTTACGCAGTTCCGGTGCGATGCGGTCGATCGCCATCGCGTCGGTGAGATAGGTGGTCGACACCAGGAAGGTTCCGTGGTCGACCATCATCTGAATCGTCTCGTCACTGGCCAGGAAGCCGTGTTCGATGCAGTCGATGCCGGCCCGGATGCAGGCCTGGATCGCGCTGTCCCCGACCGCGTGGGCGGCCACCTTCACTCCGGCGCGGTGGGCCTCATCGGCGATCGCGGCGAACTCCGCGTCGGAGTACTGCTGGGCGCCCGGTGAGGTGCTGTGGGACATCACGCCGCCCGAGGCCGAGACCTTGATCAGCTTGGCGCCGTGTCGGATCTGGTAGCGCACGCAGGCGGTGACATCGGGGACTCCGTTGGCGATGCCCTCGGCCACGGACAGCGGCATGATTCCCGGCGCCAGCCGTTGAAAGACCGTCGGATCCAGGTGTCCGCCGTACGGCGTGACGGCGTGGCCCGCGGGGTGGATGCGCGGCCCCTGATGCCACCCCTGGTCGATGGCGCGCTGTAGAGCGACATCGAGGAGGTAACCGCCGGTCTTCACCATCAGGCCGAGGTTGCGCACGGTGGTGAATCCGGCATCGAGCGTGGTGCGGGCGTTGACCGCGCCTCGCAGCGTCCGGTAGGCCGGGTCGTCCTGCACGCCGTGCATCGGGGTGGGCAGCCCGTCCGGGTTGCCCGGTCCGCCGATGAGCAGGTTGAGTTCCATGTCCATCAGCCCGGGTAGCAGCGTGACGTCGCCCAGGTCGACGACGGTCGCCGAGTCCGGAAGCGGTGCCGCGGGATTGACGTCGGTGATCCTGTTGCCCTCGACGACCACGACCGCGGGGGAGCGGACCTCGCCCGCGGCGACGTCAAGCCACCGCGCGGCCCGCAGAACCGTCGTCGCGGTTTCGGCTGCGGTCACGGCACAGGCTCGGCGACGCAGTCCAGCGTTGTCGCACCGGAATCCGGTACCCGTGGCTGCTTCCAGCACTCCACCGGGAAGGACACTGTGACCATCGAGTACAGCAGGTGCATGAGGTTCAGCACATCCTCGGGCATGTCGTCGAGGCTGAACTTGTCGCAGTAGGAGATCGCCTCCTCGGCGCGCGGGGTGATCGCGTCATAGAAGGCCTGCATCTGAGTCATGGTGCTGTTCAGGCGTTTCGCGTAGCGCTCCGGCTCACTGGCCAGGCACCAGTCCGCGAAGGGCTCGAGGTCGGCGAATTCGGTGGGCAGTCTGGTGCTCATCGGCTCACACTCCGGCAGTCTTGCGCTGGTAGTCGTCGATCCACGCGGCGGTTTCCTTGTGCAGGTGGCGAATCAGGACCTCCTGGTCGCAGAGCAGGAACTCGTCGACGGCCCGGGTCTCGATCGAGGTCTGGGTGGCCTCCAGGGTGTTCGCGTCCTGCAATCCGTACTCCTTGAAGGAGACGGCCGCCAACTCCTGGGCCAACCGCTCCCTCGGCGTTCGGGGCTGCGGGAAATACAGCGTGCACTCGAAGAGATGGGTGTTGAACGACGTCGGCCAGTAGTGGTACGTCAGGTACCAGCCCTGACCCCAGAACAGCATGACGAAGTTCGGGAACAGCTGGAACGAGTCCAACCCCCACGGGTCACACCGAGCCGGGTTGAGACCGGGGGGCATCTCACCGAGGTCGGGCTTGTCCCACGGGCCGAAAAGCCCACTCTGGCAGATATCTTCGATGGGCTTGCGCATCTCGTCGGCCATCTCCCAGGCGCGCACGCCTGACGTGCTGACCAGCCGGTGCGGCCCCTCGATCTGGTAGTGCGGCGCCTCGAAGCCGGCCTCCGCGGCGGCCTTGCGGTAGGCGGTGGGCGACTGGTTCGCGTGCAGCACCGGTGCGTGATAGAACTCCTGGAAGGCGTCCATGTAGAGCTTCCAATTCGCCTTCACCTCAGAGCGATACGTGAACCGTGAGGTCATCTTGTCGAAGGGGTAGCCCTCCAGGTTGGTGATCATCGGGCCGAGGAAATCGCGCAGCGACTGCTCTGGGGTTTTGGCGAAGTTCACGAAGATGAACCCCGCCCACACCTCGCAGTGCACGCCGATCAGGCCGTAGCGGCTCTTGTCGAGGTCGAAGAACTCGTCCTCCTGCTGCACGAAGGTGAGTTCACCGTCCAGGTCGTACCGCCAGGCGTGGTACTTGCAGATGAACTGCCGGCACATGCCGCTGGTCTCCTCCAGAGGCATGTCGTCCCAGACGAGCTTGTTGCCACGGTGTCGGCAGACGTTGTGGAACGCCTTGATCTCCCCGGATTTCGTGCGCACCACGATGATCGAGGTGTTGGCGGCGCGCATCTCCCTGGTGAAATAGCTGCCCTTGCGTGGAACCTGTTCCACCCGGCCGACGTTCAGCCAGGCGCGCTTGAAGATCGCCTTACGCTCCAGTTCGTAGATCTCCGGGCTGATCGAGTCCTCGTACGACACTGGGCCTGTCCCCAACTCGGGGTAGTGCTGCGTCCAACTGCCTTCGTCCGGCTTGGGAAACCGAGCCATGCCCGCTCCTCTGCGATGTGAGTCGGCTGACGACGCCGACACGTGGGCTTTGGCTCGACGGTAGACGGCGGCCCCGCCAATGACAAGTAGTTGATACTGAGTGACCCTGGGGGCTCAGTTCGGCAGATTGAGCATCCGGGTGGTCAGAGTCGACTAAGACGTCCGAGGGCTTCCGGTAACGTGGCGCTGCAAGGAGTGCGAACAGGCTGCGAAAGGGTTCAGCCGTGGCCGAACTGATCACCCAGCGGGCCAACGAACTCGCGACGCTGGCGCTTTTCGCCGACTGTTTCGGCGCCGACCTCTACGGCTTGGCGCTGCTGCTCGAGCCCGTCCGATTCCGTGCGGGTGACGTCCTGATGCGGCAGGGCGAGCAGGCCCACTCGTTCTATGTGATCGCCGAGGGGGACGTCGCGATCCGGCATGAGAACGATGACGGGTCGATCACCGAACTCACCGTCCCGTTCGGGCAGATCGTGGGAGAGATCGCGCTGCTGCGCAACGGCACGCGGGTGGCGACCGTCGTCGCGACCACCGATGTGCGGGGATGGCGCGGAGGTGACGAGGCGTTCGGCGAACTCGTCGGGCTCCCAGGGGTGCTGCCGAATCTGGTCCGACTCGCGCGGCAGCGACTCGCGGCGTTCATCACGCCCGTGCCGATCCGTCTCAAGGGCGCCCACGATCTGCTGCTGCGGCCAGTCCTGCCGGGTGACAGCGAGCGCACGTCCCGCGGACACGTGGAGTTCTCCGCCGAGACGGTGTACCGCCGCTTCATGTCGGTCCGCAAGCCCAACAAGGCGCTGATGGACTACCTGTTCCAGGTCGACTATGTGGACCACTTCGTATGGGTCGTCCTCGACCCCTGCAGTCCCGATCCGGAGAGTCGCGAGGACGTGATCGCCGACGCGCGGTTCATCCGGGACCCGGCCAAACCGACATCGGCGGAGGTCGCCTTCATCGTGGCCGACGCCTACCAGGGCCAGGGAATCGGCACGTTCCTCATGAAGGCGCTCGCGGTGGCCGCCCAGGAGGGGGGCGTCGAGGAGTTCACCGCCACCGTGTTGGCCGAGAACCTGGCGATGCGCCGGATCTTCGACAGTTTCGGCGCCAGTTGGCAGAGGGAGGATCTCGGGGTGGTGATGACCGTGATACAGGTGCCTGACAGGCAGCGAATCCGACTGCCCAAGAAGCTGATCGAGCAGATCGCCGTGACCGCGCGGCAGGTCCTGCGGGCGGTCGGTTGACATGCCGCGGCCACCGTTGAGCAAGGACACCACGCTGTGCATCTCGCTGGCGGCTCGGCCGAGCAACATCGGCACCCGATTCCACAATCATCTCTACGAGGTGCTCGGACTCGACTTCATCTACAAGGCGTTCACCACCACCGACATCGCGGCGGCGATCGGCGGCGTGCGGGCCCTCGGCATCCGCGGGTGCTCGGTGTCCATGCCGTTCAAGCAGGACGTCCTGCGGTTGGTCGATCACGTCGAGTCCTCGGCACGGGCGATCCACGCGGTGAACACCATCGTCAACGACGACGGGGTGCTGACCGCCTCGAACACCGATTACCTGGCCGTCGAACGACTGATCGACGAGCACGGGCTGTCCCCGGAGTCGACCGTCCTCATCAACGGCAGCGGCGGGATGGCCGCTGCGGTGGCAACCGCGTTTCGGGACAAGGGGTTCGAGCGCGGGACGGTGGTGGCCCGCAACGAGGTCACCGGGCCGGCCCTGGCCGACCGACTCGGTTACCGCTGGCGCCCGCACCTCGGCGGAGCGTGCGCGTCGATCATCGTCAATGTCACTCCGGTGGGGATGGCGGGCGGTCCTGACGAGCACGACAGCCCCTTCGGGCCGGAGGCCATCGCCGCGGCCGACACCGTGTTCGACGTCGTCGCCCTGCCCGCGGAGACACCCCTGATCGCCGCGGCCCGGGCGGCGGGCAGGCAGGTCATCACCGGGGCCGAGGTGATCGCACTTCAGGCCGCCGAGCAGTTCGAGCGGTACACCGGCGTGCGGCCGACACAGGAGCAGGTGGCGGAGGCTTCAGCGATCTCGCGGGCCTGAGGTCGCGCCCGGCCAGCGCTGACCGCTGCCGGGCCCTCAGTTCGGTTCGGTCAGGGCGTGATCGTCGTCCGCTCATCCACGACGTTGGTGGCGTCACCGAGGATTCCGGCCTCCGACTCGGAGGAGTACGCGTTCAACTGGAGGACGTACAGCCCGTCCTGGCCGGGGATGACGACGGTCTTTTGGGCGATCATGCCCTTCTTGCCGTCGACCTCATAACTGCCGCCCAGCTGCACCGCGTCGAAGCCGCCCAGCGAGTCCCGGTCGCCCTCCAGTGGGCCGTCGAATCCGGGGATGTTGTTCAACTCGCCGGAGGCCAGCGCGAGGATCTCCGCCGGATCGACATCGCCCGTGAGCTTCGACACCAGCGCCAGGATCCGTGGCGGGTTGTCCGGAACGGCGGTGTCCTGGTAGACGATTGCGCCGTACGGGGCGTTGGGCATGTCGTCGGCGGCCTGCCAGCCGTCGGGCACGGGCAGGTCGATCCTGGGTCCTGGGTCGCCCCGCTTGATCGGGGTCTCCTGGATGGCGTTGTCGCGGATGTAGTCCTGAATCGTGCGGTGCTTGCCCGCCTGCTGAGGGGCACGGGTGTCGGGCGTCTCGGTGGGAGACGCCTCGGCGGTCGTGGTCTCCACCTCGGCCGAGGCCTCGGCCGTCGTCGGCACGCCCTCTTTGGTGTTGGACCCGCAGCCGACGAGGGCGAAGGTCAGTGCGATGGTCGTCAGGCCCGCACCCGCAATCGCGGTCAGTCGGCCGATCGATGTCGTGTCCACAGCGACAGTGTCCCCTGTGAGGCGTCTTCGCGGGCGACATCGCCGCAGGACACGGCGGAATCGGGCGGGACGGCTGAGAGCTCCCGTGCGGATTGGCGGGCCGCCGGCGCGGGTAGGAATCAGGGATGCGCATTCGAACACTGATCTCCACGGGACTCGCCACGGCCGGTGCGGCCGCACTGGGCAGCGTCGCCAACGCGTCTGGAATGCAGGGTTGGTACTCGACCATCAAGAAGCCGTCGTACGTGCCACCCGGCCCGGTGTTCCCGGTGGCGTGGACGACGCTGTACGCGACGATCGCGGCGACGTCGGCGGCAACGATCGACCGACTGCGCGCCGAGGGCGACGATGCCCGCACTCGTGCCTACGTGGCAGCGCTGGCCCTCAACCTGGGGCTCAACGCCAGTTGGAGTTGGGTGTTCTTCCGCTGGCACCGGCTCGGGCCCGCGGCGGTGGCCGCTGGTGTGCTGGCCGTGAGCAGTGCGGATCTGGCCCGCCGGACGGCCGCGGTCAATCCGCAGGCCGGCCTGGCGCTGACGGCATATCCGGCCTGGTGCACCTTCGCGACCGTGATGTCGACCGATATCTGGCGGTTGAACCGCTGAGCATGAGAAGAGGGGCGCTCCGAAGTCGGAGCGCCCCTCTGCTCTGCCTGCGTCAGCGGCCCTCTGCTGAAGGGCCGAAGACCGGACGGTCCACACCGCCGCCGAAACCCGGCCGCTTGACCCCGTCGCGCGGACCGCGATTGCCCAGGACGCCCAGGTCAGAGAACTGGTCCTCGTCCAGTGGTGCGTTGATGGTCTGCGCCGTGAAAGTGTCGGTGCCCTGCGGCTGCAGCGTCGAGACCGCAGCCGGTGCGGCCAGTCCCAGCGTCAGCACTGCCAGGGCGCCGATGGTGCCTGTGGTGATCGTCGCCGTCTTTCTCATGTCCGCCTCCTCCTGAATCGTCTGCCGTCATGTGCGCGGTAGCTCGTAAACTTGAACTATTCAAGAAAAGGTTTTCTTCCCGTGGCGTGGGAATCCCGACTCGTTGACCGCCCGTGTAGGGATCTCGTCGAGGGATCGGCGGTCCGTGCGGGCGAAACGGCCGATGCGTGGTCAAATCGGGTGTGCGACGCCTCATCTCCGTATTCGTGGTGACGGCGATCTCGGTCACCGGGTGCGGTGACGCCGACCGCGCAGTGTCGGAATCGGTGACGCCGTCGGACGCCCAGGCCGCGGCGCAGTCCTTCGATCCTGGCCGCATCCGGCGTGTGCGCGCCGATCTGCCGGTCGGGTACGAGGTCATCGAGGCGACGGGCCCGGTTTCTCCGATCGGCTCGTGGGGCATGCGACCGGGGTGGACCGCCGATCCGCCACAGTGCGGCGCGCTGCTGGACCCCGTCGCGGGTGCGCCGGGGCAGGGGCTGTCCGGTTCAGGGGACGGTGGCCTGCTGCATGTGATGGCGGCCGCGACTCCGCACGGGCAGCCCGCGCAGGATTCGGGGCTGTCGACCGAGTGTGCGCAGTGGTCCGTGGTCTCGGGTGGATCGACGGCCGCGGTGTCTCTCATCCCGGCGCCGGCGGTCGAGGGCGCGGTGACCATGGGCATGGCGGCTTCGGTCCGTACGTTCGTCGAATCCGGCACCGAAACCGATTCGCAGGCCTACACCTTCACCGCCCGTGTCGACGACGGGTTCGTCTTCGTCGCACTCGTGGTGGATCCGGGCTCCCCGCATCAGGCCCTGACATCTCAGGACGCCGCCGACCTGTTGGTGAAATCCATCTCCGCGGTGCGCGGAGCGCGCTGACCCTCGGTAGATTGCACCCCGATGTCCACACACAGAGTGCTGTTCGCGTTGTTGAGTGTCGGTCTGCTGGCGGGGTGTTCGGGAGGGTCTCCCGAGGACGCGGGCACAGCCGATATCGCCAAGGTCAGTGAAATGAAGTCCACGTTCGGCCCGGATTTCCAGATCACCGAGAAGTCCTCGGGGATCGACCCGAAGATGCTCGAGAGCCCCAAGCTGCCGGAGGGGCTGAAGTTCGATCCCGCCGACTGCGCGGCGTTCGCGACGGAGCAGACCATGCCGGATGACCTCAAGGGCAACATGTCGTCGGTGATCGCCGAGGGCAACGGCAACCGTTTTGTCGTGATCGCGATGCAGACCTCGCAGGAGGTGCCGGTCAAGGATCCCGGAGACAAGTGCCAGAAGGTCTCGTTCAGCACGGGCACCATGCGGGGCACCATGGAGGTCGTGCCGGCACCTCAGATCGACGGCGTGCAGACCTCCGGTGTGCACCGCGTGCTCGAGGCGAACATCAACGGCAAGTCGCAGACCGGTGAGGTGTACAGCTATCTGGCCCACTTCGGTGACCACCAGGTGATCGTCACCGCCAATCCACTGGTGACCCCCGACAAGCCCGTCGCGCCAGTCGACACCAAGCGCGCCGAGGCGCTGCTCACCGACGCGGTCAACGCGATCCGGTCTTAGCGGACGTCCCGCGGCCGGAACTGGATGCTGATCCGCGGGCCGGTGGGACGGGCGGTCTTGGGCACCGCGTGCTCCCAGGTGCGCTGGCACGAACCGCCCATCACCAGCAGGTCGCCGTGGGCGTGCTTGAGGCGCAGCGACGGCCCGCCGCCGCGTGGCCGCAGGGCGAACGTGCGCGGTGCGCCGAGGCTGACGATGGCCACCATGGTGTCCTCGGTGCGGGACCGGCCGATGTTGTCGCCGTGCCACGCCACACTGTCGTTGCCGTCGCGGTACAGGCACAGCCCGGCGGTGGTGAAGGGTTCGCCGAGTTCACCGGCGTAGATGTCGTTGAGGCGGCGGCGGATCTGTTTGAGGGCGGGGTGCGGCGCCTCGTCCGCGACGAGGTTGTGGAAGCTGACCAGTCGTGGCACATCCAGCACGCGCTCGTACATCTGACGGCGTTCGGCGCGCCACGGGACGGCGGTCAGCAACTCGTCGAACAGCCCGTCCGGCGCGTCGTACCACCCGGCACGTACGTCGATCCACGCGCCGTGCTCCAACCAGCGCCGTTCGGCGTGGTCGAACAGGGCGCCCTGCAGCGACACTGACACGTGGTCCAGTCTATCGCACACGTGTTCGAGCTACAGCCGGCTTGCGCCCGGACCCTCCCGTGACATGACGTCGCCCGGGTTGGACAGCGCGCAGCTCTTCAGGCTCAGGCAGCCGCAGCCGATGCAGTCGGCGAGATTGTCGCGCAGGCGCTGCAGATGCAGGATCCGGTCGTCGAGGTCCTGGCGCCACCCCGCCGAGAGGCGTGCCCAGTCGCGGCTCGTGGGAATCCGATCGGTGGGCAGTGTCGCGAGTGCATCGCGCACCCGGGCCAGGGGGATGCCCAGGCGCTGTGACATTCGGATGAACGCGACGCGCCGCAGTGTCTCCCGGCTGTAGCGGCGTTGGTTGCCGGAGGTGCGACGGCTTGAGATCAGGCCCTCGCGCTCGTAGAAGTGCAGTGCGGAGATGGCCACCCCGGCTCGGGATGCCAGCTCGCCCGGCGTCAACTCCAGGGCGTTCATACACCTGAACAATAGTTGAGGTGGCCGATGGGGTTACGGTTCTACGTGTGAGTGCTGTGACTCTGGGCGCCAATTCCGAGGTCGGGACGCTGCGCTCGGTGATCCTGCATCGGCCCGGTGCTGAACTGCAGAGGCTGACACCGCGCAACAGCGACAAACTTCTGTTCGACGGTCTGCCCTGGGTCTCTCGGGCCCAGGACGAACACGACGCGTTCGCCGAACTGCTGCGCTCCCGCGGTGTCGAGGTCCTTCTTCTCGCCGACCTGCTCGGTGAGGCGCTGGTCAGCGGGGCGGCCAGAATGCACGGCATCTCCGCAGCCGTCGATTCTCGTCGGCTGGGGTTGCCCCTGGCCCAAGAACTTTCGGCGTACCTGCGGGGCCTGGACCCGACGGCCTTGGCGCACGTGCTGATGGCGGGCATGACGTTCACCGAGTTGCCGCTCGCGCAGAGCGAGCTGTCGCTGGTGCGGCGCATGCATCACGGCGGCGATTTCGTGATCGAACCCCTGCCGAATCTGCTCTTCACCCGCGACTCGTCGTTCTGGATCGGTCCGCGGGTGGCGATCACGTCGCTGGCGCTGCCCGCACGCATCCGGGAGACCTCGCTGACGGACCTGATCTATGCCCACCATCCGCGCTTCCTCGGTGTGCGGCGCGCCTACGAGTCACGGTCGGCCCCCGTCGAGGGTGGCGATGTGCTTCTGCTGGCGCCGGGTGTGGTGGCCGTCGGGGTGGGGGAGCGGACCACACCTGCCGGCGCGGAGGCATTGGCGCGCAGCCTGTTCGACGATGATCTGGCGCACACCGTGCTGGCGGTGCCGATCGCCCAGGAGCGCGCGCAGATGCATCTGGACACCGTGTGCACGATGGTCGACGTCGACGCCGTGGTGATGTACCCCAACGTCGTCGACTCGTTGTCCGCCTTCACCATTCGCCGGCTGGGCGACGGCGGTGTGCAGATTGCGGACTCGGCTCCCTTCGTCGAGGCTGCGGCGACCGCCATGGGGATCGACAAGCTGCGGGTGATCGCCACGGGACTGGACCCCGTCACCGCCGAGCGTGAGCAGTGGGACGACGGCAACAACACTCTCGCGGTGGCCCCCGGAGTGGTGGTGGCCTACGAGCGGAACTCCGAAACCAATGCCCGGCTTGAGGATTCGGGTATCGAGGTGCTGCGCATCTCGGCCTCCGAGCTTGGGACGGGGCGTGGCGGCCCGCGCTGCATGTCGTGCCCGGCGGCGCGGGATCCGCTGTAGTCAGCGCTCGGTGGGGGCGGGCTTGTGTCCTGCCTGGCCGCGGGATTGCATGTAGGGCTGTTGATTGGGCTGCGCAACGACCCTAGGCGCAATCTGGCCGAACTGTGCCCCGTAATGCAATGCCCCGCAATCGAAACGCCTCGTTCACCCGGCGCACGATGAACTTTCTGCTGTGCTCGGCAACGACGTGCCTGACGATCCACCCCTGACCGGCCACCAATTCGTTGCGGCCGATGTCGTGCACGAAGCGTGTGCGATCAGAGAAATGCCTCTCGCCGTCATAGTCGCAACCGATCATCTCGTCTTCCCAGCCCATGTCGAGATAGGCCGTGCTGAACCCGTCGGTGACCGGGATCTGCGTACGTGGGCGCGGGAAGCCCGCATCGGTGAGCAGCAGCCGAAGCCAGCTCTCCCTGGGCGACTGCGCGCCGGCATCCAGGAGCGGCAGTGTCTTTCGCGCCTGTGGCAGTCCGCGCGCACCGGGATACAGCTCCGCCAGGTCGAGCACCGACTCCGACTGTATTCCCGTCGCTCGCGCCAACGCGTCGAGATGTGCGACGGCGGGGTCACGAGTCAGGTGCCGCGCCAGGTCCAACGCCGTTCTGGTCGGCGACGTGACGTACATGCCCCGGACCTCGACGATTTCGTCGAACGAGAACCGCTCGTTGCGGGCGATGATGCCCGGCGGCGGGCGGGGGCAGTGCCACAGCAGTTCGATGGGAATGTCGCTGTCGATCCACAACGCACCGTGCAACGCTGCCGCGGCGCGACCGGCGATGATTGCTCGCCGCCCGGACCACAGCCACGCGGCCTTCGTGCGCATCCACAGCGACGCTCGGGCGTCCTTGTGCACGTACACGTTGGGCAGGATCGCGCGGTGGTTCCAGCGCCGCTGAGCGCGGGTCAGCGCCCCGCTTCTGAGGGCTTCCGTGCCCAGGAATGGACTGTCCATGGGGGCATGTTCAGCGCCGCCGGTGACACGCCTCGCCGAAATTGCACGGAGGGCGGAGGGATCTGTGGATCAACGACCGTCTGGGCAATTCGGCACGCAAGCGACTGGCAGGCCACGGCGGCTCGGCGGCCAACCCGACTCCGCACTACCGCCAGGACGGTAACCAGATCTGCATATTCCAGGTGGCCTGAGAGATCGGCATTCCGGTCAGCACTGGGAACAGCCAGACGAAGTTCGTGATCACCACGGCGAGGTAAAGACAGACCACGACGGCGCCGAGCGTGCGACGCTCAGGGTCACGTGTCGGTTTGTACAGAATGTCGCCGCATATCAGGGCTATCGCCATCACCAGGAACGGCGCCATGGTCGCGGCGTAGAAGAAGTACATCTGCCGGTCGATGTCGGCGAACCACGGCAGCCAACCAGCGCAGTAGCCGACCAGGACCACGGCGTAGCGCCAGTCGCGCCGGATGAAGGCGCGCCAGGCCGCGTAGACGAGCACCGGGACCGCCAGCCACCACATCGCCGGCGTGCCGACCAGCATGACCGCCTTGACGCACGAGGCAGCGCCACACCCCGGCACGTTGTCCTGGTCGATCGCGTACAGCACCGGCCGCAGCGACATGGGCCATGTCCAGGGCTTGGACTCCCACGGATGGTGATTGCCCCCGGCGTTGGTCAGGCCGGAATGGAACTCGTAGGCCTTGAACGTGTAATGCCACAGCGACCGGATCGCGTCGGGGGGCTGGAACCAGGCGCGCTCGCCGATGGTTCGGCCCGCCTCGTAGCGGTTGACCCCGGTCTCGGAGGCGAACCACGCCCAGTACGACGCCAGGTACACCGCCACCGGGATGACACCCATCGCCCAGGCCGTCGGACCGAGGTCGCGGCGCACGGTGCCCAACCAGGGCCGCCCCACCCGGTACTGCCGCCGTGCGGCCACGTCGAACGCCAACGACATCAACCCGAAGAACAGCACGAAGTACAGCCCCGACCATTTGGTCGCGCACGCCAGGCCGAGCAGCACACCGGCGCCGAACCGCCACCATCGCACGCCGAGTCGCGGACCCCACGGCGTCTCGCCGATCCGCCCGTCGAGCAGGACGGTGTGCATGCGCTCCCGGACCTGGTCCCGGTCGACGATGAGCGCTCCGAACGCCGCCACCACAAAGGTGACCAGCACCCCGTCGAGCAGGGCGGTACGCGACGTCACGAAGGACACGCTCTCGACCACCATCAGCAGGCCGGCGATGCCACCGATCAGCGTCGAGCGAGTGATGCGCCGAACGATCCGTGCCACCAGCACGACCGTGATGACGCCCAGAAGCGCCATGGTGAACCGCCAGCCCAGACCGCTGTAGCCGAAGATCGCCTCACCGATGGCGATCAACTGCTTGCCCACCGGCGGATGGACCACCAGGCCGAAGCCCGGATTGTCCTCGACGCCGTGGTTGTGCAGCATCTGCCAGGCCTGCGGCGCGTAGTGCTTCTCATCGAAGATGGGCGTGCCGGCATCGGTCGGCGACCACACGTTGAGGAACCTGCTGGCGGCGGCCAAACCGGCGATCACGCCGGTCATGGCCCAGCCCTGGGCCCGGTCCAGCGGCCCGAAGTCGGCGATCGGGACGAGCGGCCCGGGACTGATCACGGGTACGGCGCGCTCCGGCACGACGGGAGTTGGAGCGGTCATCAGTGACGATCGTAGGCTGTGGGTCATGACTGGCGGCCGACTGTTGCTGGCTGCCACGCCGTTGGGGCAGCCCGGCGATGCGTCGGCACGCCTCATCGAAGCTCTCGGCTCGGCCGACATCGTCGCCGCCGAGGACACCAGACGCGTACGTTCACTGGCGCAATCGCTGGGCGTGCACATCAGCGGACGCGTGGTCAGCCTGTTCGACCAGAACGAGAGCACACGCGTTCCCATGCTGGTCGCCGAACTGCAGGCCGGTGCCACGGTGCTGGCGGTGACCGACGCCGGCATGCCCTCGATCAGCGATCCCGGCTACCGCCTGGTGGCCGCGTGCGTGGCCGCCGACCTGCCGCTGACCTGCCTGCCCGGCCCATCGGCGGTGACGACAGCACTGACGGTCTCGGGCCTGGCCGCCGACCGGTTCTGCTTCGAGGGCTTTGCCCCCCGCAGACCCGGCGCCCGCCGCACCTGGTTGGCGACGCTGGCCGGCGAGCAGCGCACA
Source organism: Mycobacterium sp. ACS4331 (assembly GCF_001667265.1). Taxonomy (GTDB): domain Bacteria; phylum Actinomycetota; class Actinomycetes; order Mycobacteriales; family Mycobacteriaceae; genus Mycobacterium. The sequence goes on from NZ_LZHW01000055.1 coordinate 28,094, forward strand.
TGCGTGTTCTTCGAGTCGCCGCGCCGGCTCGCCGACTGTCTGCGCGACGCGGTGGCCGAATTGGGTCCGGATCGCCGCGCGGCGGTGTGCCGCGAGCTGACCAAGACCCACGAGGAGATCGTGCGCGGGACGCTGGCCGAGCTGGCCGACTGGGCCGCCGACGGCGTGCTCGGCGAGATCACCGTGGTGCTGGCCGGAGCGACGCCGGTGGCCGACATCGACACCCTGGCGGCCGAGGTGGCCGAGCTGGTCGAGACGGGCATGCGCGTCAAGGACGCGTGCCAGCACGTGGTGTCCGCGCATCCCGGCGCGCCATCGCGCCGCGAGCTCTACGACGCGGTGTTACGTTCACGGGAGTAGCGGTCGTCGGGGGCTCTCGACGCGTGTCACGCAGTGATGGTCAGCGAGCCGAGACTGCTGGCGGAGATCCTCGTCGAGCGCTGCCGGCGGCACTGCTGAGCCCGATGGTCGGCGCGGCCTTGTCGAGGCACTCCTGCCACTCCGCGTCTGGTTGCGAGTCGGCGGTGATCCCGCCACCCACACCGAGCACGGCCCGCCCGGCATGATCGAACTCGACGGTGCGGATCGCGACGTTGAGTTCGGTCCCCGCGACGGGGGACGCCAGTCCGATGGCGCCGCAGTACACGCCCCGCGGGTGGGGCTCCCACTGCGAAAGCAGTTCCAGGGCACGGAGTTTCGGAGTGCCGGTGACCGAGGCCGGGGGGAACGTGGCGGACAGGAGTTCGCGCGTCGCGACTTCGGCCGGAACGTGCGCCGACACCGTCGAAACCAGATGCCACACCCCCGGCGCGGGCCGCACGGCGAGCAGTTCGGGCACGGTCACCGAACCCATGGTTGCCACCCGGCCCAGATCATTGCGCACCAGATCGACGATCATGATGTTCTCCGCGACATCCTTGACCGAGTCGCGCAGCCGTGCCGGGTCGGCGTGCAACGGCAGCGTGCCCTTGATGGGACTCGACGTCACGGTCTGCCCGCGGCGGCGAAGGAACAGCTCCGGGGACAGCGACGCCACCGCACCCCACGGCCCACTCAGATAGGCGGCGCGCGCCGGACTTGTCGAGGCGACCGCGTCGGCGAAGAAGTCCACCGCCGCCCCGTGCAGCGTTCCGGTGAATCGCGTGCAGACGCACGCCTGGTAGACCTCCCCGGCCGCGATGGCCGCCAGGCAGGCGAGAACCCCGGCACGGTGCACGTCACGGTCGGGCGGTGTCCAGTCGATGCGCCATGGCTGGGGTGTCGACGGCGTCATCAGGGCCTCGTCCAGCCAGCCCGGCAGCGGCGCCCCCGTCAGGCTCTCGTACCACCACAGCCCCGCGGCGTCGCAGCGCAGCACACAGTCGGTCCACCCGCCCACCGCCGAGGGCGCCCCGCCGGACGGAAACGACAGGCCGCCGATCCATCCGCCGCCGACCACCTCGGCCGGGCCCGCCGCGCGGACATCGAAGGCCTCATCGGCGGCGACGGATCCGATCGCGACGCTCGGAGCGATCACGGCCTGCGCGCCGAACCACTCGCCTGTCAGCGCGGCCGGCGGGGCCAACCCCCGCCGGGCGGCGCCGACAGACACCGCGCGCAGCACCTCGGCGGGTGTGCCGAGGGCTCCGAGGCGGTCGATGCGCATGGCATCAGCTTCCCAGACGGCCTGCTCAACGGCTGATCTGGCGGGCGACCGCGAGGCCGGCCAGCTTCTCCGGGTTGCGCATGGCGTAGAAGTTGGTGATCTTTCCGTCGACCACCTCGACCATGACCACACCCTCGAAGCTGTCGCCGAGATAGAGGTTGAGCGCGGGCTCGCCGTTGTAGCTCGCCGGTTCCACCCGCGCCTGGGGTCCGCCGAGGCGAACCAGTCCCATCACCAGGCGTGCGACGTTGTCCGCACCCGACACCGGGCGCCGGGCCGCACTGACCTTGCCGTCGCTGTCGGCGGTCCACACCACATCCGGCGCCAGCATCGACACCAGCTGGTCAACGTCTCCGGTGGCGGCCGCGGCGAAGAACTGCGCGGTCAACGCGAGTGACTCCTGCGGGTCGACGGGTTCGAACCGGCGGCGGCGGGCCCGCACATGCGCACGGGCCCGGTGCGCCACCTGACGCGCTGCCTCCGTGGATTTGCCCACGGCCGAGGCGATCTCGTCGTAGTCGAAGCCGAACACCTCCCGCAGCACGAACACCGCGCGCTCGTCCGGGCTCAACGTCTCGAGCACCACCATCATCGCCATCGACACCGACTCGGCCAGCACCACGTCGGCCGAGGCGTCCCCGCCCTGCAGTGAACCCTCCAGCAGCAGGGGCTCAGGCAGCCACGGCCCGACGTACTGCTCACGACGTCGGGCCGCTGCGCGCAGCGCGTTGAGTGACTGCCGTGTCACCAGCTGGGCGAGGTAGGCCTTGGTGTCGGTGACCCCGCTCAGGTCCACCGCCGCCCACCGCAGGTAGCTCTCCTGCAGTACGTCGTCGGCTTCCGTTGCGGTGCCGAGGATCTCATAGGCGATGGTGAACAGCAGCGGCCGCAGATGGGTGAACCGCTCTGCGTGCTCGTCGGTGCCGGCGGCGGCTGCGGTCACCGGACCGGCACCGCCTCGTCGGCCGCCGACAGCAGGTCCTGGCGCCAATCGCTGTGGAACCATCGGTAGGCGCCGGGCCTGTCGGCCTCCCAGCGCAGTCCGCGCAGGGTGAACCGGCACACCTGTTCCTTGACGAATGCCGCTGTCCGGCCGCCGATGTAGGCCCGGCGAGGAGTGTCGTCGACATGCGCGAGCTGCACAGTGCCGAACGTACGCCCCAGGCTGATGCACTGCCCGGTGAACGCCTGACTCAGTGCCTTCGCTTCGGCACCCGCGACCCGGGCCAGCACGGTCTCGGCGGCTTGGGCGCCCAGCGGCATCGCGGCCTGGCAGCTCATCCGCAGCGGCAGGCCCGACGGCGCCGCGGCGTCGCCCGCGGCGATGATGCGGTCGTCGTCCACGCTGGTCAAGGTCTCGTCGGTGAGCAGGCGGCCCAGAGCGTCGACGGTCAGGCCGCTGTCGGCGGCCAGCGACGGCACACCGAAGCCCGCGGTCCACACGGTCACGGCGCTGGGCAGCCGAGCACCATCGGCGAGCTGGACCGCGTCGGCCGTGACGGCGGTGACCGTGACACCCTCGAGGATCCGCACGCCGTGCCTGCGCAGAGCCTTGGTCACCGACTTGCGACCGGCGGTGCCCAGAGAGGGGCCGAGGCGATCGGTGACCAGCGTGACGGGACGGCCCGCCTCGGCGAACTCGGAGGCGGCCTCGATTCCGGTGAGGCCACCGCCGACGACCACGATGGGTGAGTGCTCCGGCACATCCTGAAGTCGGGCGCGCAGGCGAGTGGCGTCCTCGAATTCGGCCAGCGGAAACGCGAATTCGGCGGCCCCCGGTACGGCACGCGGTGCCCCGCCGGTGCTGCCGACGGCGTAGACCAGCCAGTCGTAGTCCAGGACCGCGCCTGAGGCCAGGTGCAGCTGACGCGCTGGGGCGTCGATGCGGGTCGCGGCGGCGACGACCAGGTCGACGCCGTCGCCGAGCAGCGTGTCGTAAGGCTCGACGGCGTCGTCGTTTCCGATCGCCAGCTGGTGCAGCCGGATGCGCTCGACGAAGTGCGGTCGGGCGTTGACCAGGCTGATATGCAGATCCTGGTTCCGGCGCAGCCGGTTGGCGGCCAGCACTCCGGCGTAGCCGCCACCCAGCACGACGATGTTCGCAGCTGTGGTTGCCATGTTCTCCACTCCTTTGTTGAGGCGGTGCTGACCTCGAGACACCGCAGGAGCCGGAGTTGTGACAACTCTCTCGCGTTTTGTGACCTACATCACGCGCTTACACCAGGCCGAGTGCGGCCATCGCGTCGGCGACCCGAATGAAACCCGCGATGTTCGCGCCCGCGACGTAGTTGCCCGGCTGGCCGTACTCGTCGGCGGTGGACAGGCAGCGGTCGTGGATGCGGCCCATGATCTCCGCCAACCGCTCCTCGGTGTCCTCGAAGGTCCACGAATCACGCGAGGCGTTCTGCTGCATCTCCAGTGCGCTGGTGGCCACACCGCCGGCGTTAGCGGCCTTGCCGGGCGCGAAGACGACCCCGGCCTCGGTGAACTGCTTGACCGCCGACGGCGTGCACGGCATGTTCGCGCCCTCGGCGACGATCCTGCAGCCCGACTTGATCAGGGCGGTCGCGGCATCGCCGTCGAGTTCGTTCTGCGTGGCGCAGGGCAGCGCGACGTCACAGGGGATGTCCCACACCGAACCGCCCGACACGAACTCGGTGGCGCCGCCGCGAGCGTCGACGTACTCGGCGATGCGGCCGCGCCGCACCTCCTTGACCTCCTTGAGCAGTTCGAGGTCGATGCCCTTCTCGTCGACCACATAGCCGCTGGAATCCGAGCAGCCGACGACGATGCCGCCGAGCTGGTGGATCTTCTCGATCGCGTAGATCGCGACGTTGCCCGAACCCGACACCACGGCACGGGTACCGTCGAAGGACTTCCCGCGGCTGCGCAGGATCTCCTCGACGAAGAACACCGTGCCGTAACCGGTGGCCTCGGTGCGGACCTGCGATCCGCCCCACGTCAGGCCCTTGCCGGTGAACACACCCGACTCGTAGCGGTTGGTGATGCGCTTGTACTGGCCGAACATGTAACCGAGTTCGCGCATGCCGACGCCGATGTCACCGGCCGGCACATCGGTGTATTCGCCCAGATGCCGGTACAACTCGGTCATGAAGGACTGACAGAACCGCATCACCTCGGCGTCCGAGCGGCCCTTGGGGTCGAAGTCCGAGCCGCCCTTGCCGCCGCCGATCGGCAGGCCGGTCAGCGAATTCTTGAAGATCTGCTCGAAGCCGAGGAACTTCACGATGCCCAGATAGACCGACGGGTGGAACCGCAACCCACCCTTGAAAGGTCCCAGCGCGGAGTTGAATTCGACGCGGAAGCCGCGGTTGAGCTGGACTGTGCCGGAATCGTCGATCCAGGGCACCCGGAAGATGATCTGACGTTCGGGCTCGCACAGCCGGCGGATCACCGCGGTGTCGGCGTACTCGGGATGCTTGGCGACCACCGGCCCCAGGCTCGTCAGGACCTCGTAGACGGCTTGATGGAATTCGGCTTCGCCGGTGTTGCGGCGCATCACCTCATCGAAGACATCCCGTAGCTTCACATGCAGATCGTCGGTGTTCATCAGTTCTCTTCCACCTGATATCGCGGGAACACGCCCTCTGGTTTCGGCAGCTGCGTGCCCGGCACAAGCCGAGTGTTGAGCGCGCTGAAATCCCGCTGGTCTTCCGGCTGGCCCAACAGGTCCAGCAGTTTGGCTGACGATGTCGGCATCACGGGCTGCACCAGTAGCGCCGCGATTCGGACTGCCTCCATCGTCGTGTAAAGCACTGTGCCGAAACGCTGCTGGTCGGCAGCGTCCTCGGACTTCCGCAGTACCCACGGCTCCTGAGCGGAGAAGTATCGGTTGGCCGCGCCCAGCATCAGCCAGATCGCTTCGAGCGCAAGATGCATGGCCGGGTTGTCGAAATGTCTGCGAGCGGTGTCGAGCAGCACGTCGGCCTGGGCCAGCAGGGCCTCGTCCTCGGCGGTGAACGCGCCGGGCTGCGGCACCACGCCGCTGAGGTTCTTGGCCACCATCGACAGCGAGCGCTGGGCCAGATTGCCCAATTCGTTGGCCAGGTCGGTGTTGATCCGGCTGATGATGGCCTCTTCGCTGTAGCTGCCGTCCTGGCCGAACGGGACCTCGCGCAGCAGGAAGTACCGGACCTGGTCGAGACCGAAGGCGTCGACGAGGTTGATCGGGTCGACGACGTTGCCCACCGACTTGCTCATCTTCTCGCCGCGGTTGAACACGAAGCCGTGCGCAAAGACCTGGCGCGGCAACTCGATTCCCGCTGACATCAGGAATGCGGGCCAGTACACCGCATGGAACCGGATGATGTCCTTGCCGATCATGTGCAGCTGGGCGGGCCAGTACCGGCCGAAATCCTCGGAGTCGGTGTCGGGAAAGCCAACGCCGGTCAGGTAATTCGTCAACGCGTCGACCCAGACGTACATGACGTGGTCGGGATGGCCGGGCACCGGCACACCCCAGTCGAACGTCGTGCGGGAGATCGACAGGTCGGTCAGGCCGCGTGAGACGAAGCTGACCACCTCGTTGCGGCGGGCCTCCGGGGCGATGAAGTCCGGGTTGGCCTCGTAGTGCGCCAGCAGGCGGTCGGCGTAGGCCGACAGCCGGAAGAAGTAGGTCTGCTCCTCGGTCCAGGTCACCTCGGTGCCTGTCTCGGTGGCGATCCGGGTGCCGTCGGGCCTGGACTCGATCTCGTCCTCGGTGAAGAAGCGCTCGTCGCGCACCGAGTACCAGCCCGCGTACGAGTCCAGGTAGATGTCGCCGTTGTCGTTCATCCGCTGCCAGATGGCCTTCGACGCCTCGTAGTGGTCGGGGTCGCTGGTCCTGATGAACCGGTCGAAGGAGATGCCGAGCTTCTCCTGCAGGCGTTGGAACACGTCGGAGTTGCGGCGCGCCAACTCGGCGGTCGGGATGCCCTCGGCCGCGGCCGTCTGCGCCATCTTGAGCCCGTGGACGTCAGTGCCGGTCAGGAAGCGGACGTCGTACCCGTCGAGACGCTTGAACCGCGCGATCGCATCGGTCGCGATGTACTCGTAGGCGTGCCCGACGTGCGGCGCGCCGTTGGGGTAGGCGATGGCCGTCGTCAGGTAGTAAGGCTCACTCATCAGGTACCCACCTTATTGTCTTCGGTTGTGTCAACGAAAAGCACGAGTGATTCCCGGCGCCGGACGCCGCCTCCCGCACCTGAGCCCCTCGCGCCGTTGATCGACGCTCACACCCATCTGGATGCCTGCGGCGCCTCCGACGCCCGCGATGTGGCCGACATCCTCGACCGCGCCGAAGCCGTCGGGGTGCAGGCCGTGGTGACCATCGCCGACGACCTGGAGGCCGCTGCGTGGGCCGCCGCGGCCACTGAGTGGGATTCCCGCGTGTACGCCGCGGTCGCGCTGCACCCGACTCGGGCGAACGCTCTCGACGACCACGCGCGGGCCGTGCTCGAGGACCTGGCGGGCCGAGACCGGGTCGTCGCGGTGGGGGAGACCGGCATGGACCTGTACTGGCCCGGCCGCCTCGAGGGCTGCGCCGAACCCGCCCAGCAACGTGAATCGTTCGCCTGGCACATCGACCTGGCGAAGCGGACCGGCAAGCCGTTGATGATCCACAACCGCGACGCCGATGCCGACGTGCTCGACGTGCTGCGTGCCGAAGGGGCCCCGGACGACGTCATCTTCCACTGCTTCTCGTCGGGCCCGGAGATGGCACGGACGTGCATCGACGCCGGTTGGTACCTCAGCCTGTCGGGCACGGTCAGCTTCAAGAATGCCGCCGACCTGCGGGAGGCCGCCGTGTTGATCCCGCGGGAGCAACTGCTGGTGGAGACCGATGCGCCGTTCCTCACTCCGCATCCGCACCGTGGGGCGCCGAACGAGCCGTACTGCCTGCCGTACACGGTGCGTGCGCTGGCCGACCTGACCGGCAGGCCGGCGAGCGAACTCGCTGCGGATTCGTCGGCAAATGCCAGGCGTGTGTACGGTCTGGAGGACGGCCCGGCTCTGTGAGGGTTATGAGAGTCCTCCTGCGAATTTGCCCCACCGCAGGAGCCTTCGTTACCGTCTTGTGATCATCAGGGGGACCTGTCGGTCCCCACCGGATTGAGACTGAGTTTGGACTGCCTGCGGTGAATGCTCTGACACAACTTCATCAATCGCAGTCTCGCGTGCTCAGGGTGCTCGTCGCCGCGATGCTGCTGGCGCTCACCTTCGCGGGCGGATACGCCGTCAAGGCACACAAGACCGTCACCCTGTCCGTCGACGGTGCACCGATCACCGTGACCACCATGAAGTCCCGCGTCATCGACGTCGTGACCGAGAACGGCTTCGACGTCGACGACCGCGACGACCTGCTGCCCGCCGCGGATTCCACCGTCCGTGACGCCGAGACCATCGTGCTCAAGCGCAGCAGGCCCGTGGAACTCTCGTTGGACGGTCAGCGCAGCCGGCAGGTGTGGACCACGGCGTCCACCGTCGATGAGGCGTTGGCGCAACTGAAGCTCACCGACACGGCCCCGGCGGCGGCCTCGCGCGGTTCCCGAGTCCCGTTGGAGGGGATGGCCCTTCCCGTGGTCAGCGCGAAGACCGTGCACATCAACGACGGCGGCGCGGTCCGCACCGTGCGCCTGGCCGCCCCGAACGTCGCCGGTCTGCTCGCGGAAGCCGGTGTGCCGCTGGAACAGAGCGACACGGTCGTGCCCGCGGGTGCGGATCCCGTGGTCGAGGGCATGCAGATTCAGGTCACCCGGATCCGGGTGGAGAAGGTCACCGAACGCCGGCCCCTGGACCCGAACGCTCAGCGGATCGAGGATCCGACGATGAACATGAGCCGTCAGGTCGTCGAGGACCCGGGCACGCCCGGCGCGCAGGACGTGACGTTCGCCGTCGCGAAGGTGAACGGCGTCGAAACCGGGCGCCTCCCTGTGGCAAATGTCGTGGTGACCCCCGCGCGGGATTCGGTCGTGAGGGTCGGCGCAAAGCCGGGAACCGAGGTTCCGCCGGTGACCAACGGACTGATCTGGGACGCGCTCGCACGCTGCGAATCCGGCGGGAACTGGTCCATCAACACTGGTAACGGCTACTACGGTGGCGTGCAATTTGACTTGAACACATGGGAACGGCAGGGCGGTTTGCGCTATGCTCCTCGTGCGGACCTGGCAACTCGTGAAGAACAGATCGCGATCGCCGAGGTGACGCGGGCTCGGCAAGGTTGGGGTGCATGGCCAACATGCAGTGGTAGGGCAGGTGTGAACTGACGATCCGACTCCTCGGGCGAACCGAGATAAGGAATCTGGCCAAGGAACTCGAGTTCCGGCCTCGTAAGTCGCTGGGTCAGAACTTCGTCCACGACGCGAACACCGTGCGCCGCATCGTGTCGGCGTCGAGCATCAATCGCAACGACCGCGTGATCGAAGTGGGACCCGGACTGGGTTCGTTGACGCTCGGAATCCTTGACCGCGGTGCGACTGTCACCGCTGTCGAAATCGATCCGGTCCTGGCACAACGCCTTCCGCAGACCATCGCCTCGCACTCTCACAGCGAGATCCACCGGCTCACGGTGCTCAACCGCGACATCCTGACGATCAAGCAGGCTGACCTCGACACCGAGCCCACCGCCCTGGTCGCCAATCTGCCGTACAACATCGCGGTTCCGGCGCTGCTGCACCTGCTCGCCGAGTTCCCGTCGATCAAGACCGTGATGGTCATGGTGCAGGCCGAGGTGGCTGAGCGGCTGGCCGCCGAGCCCAGCACCAAGGAGTACGGCGTCCCGAGCGCCAAGGTGCGCTTCTACGGTCGCGTCCGCCGGTACGGCATGGTCTCGCCCACGGTCTTCTGGCCGATCCCGCGCGTCTACTCCGGCCTGGTCCGGATCGATCGGTACGAGACGTCGCCGTGGCCCACGGATGAGAACTTCCGCGATCGGGTCTTCGAACTCGTCGACATCGCGTTCGCGCAGCGCCGCAAGACCTCGCGCAACGCGTTCGTCGAATGGGCGGGCTCGGGCAACGAGTCGGCCAGCCGGCTGCTGGCCGCCAGCATCGACCCGGCGCGCCGTGGTGAGACGCTGTCCATCGCGGACTTCGTCCGGCTCTACCAGCGCTCCGGCGAGTCCGATCAGCGCAGCGACATCCCCGCTCTCTAGCCGATTCAGCGCAGCGCGCGGACCAGCGCGTCGATGAATTCCTGGCACGTGCCGTAGCGCGCCTCCGGATCCTTGGCCAGTGCCTTGGCGAGCACCGAGTCGACCCCGCGGGCCAAGCCCGTCGGCGGCGGCAGCCGGTCGAGGTGGGCTTCGATGAGTTCGTTCGCGCTGCCGGCGGGAAACGGCGGCGCACCCGTGAGGAGTTCGACGGCAGTGCACGCCAGGGCGTAGAGGTCGGTGCCGCCCGCCGGCATCCGGCCCAGCAGCAGTTCGGGGGCGGCGTAGGGCAGCGACGCGTGGATCAGCGGTTCGCGGTGCTCCGGATGCCGGGTGATCCGGCGGGCGGGATCCAGCGACAGCCTCGACATCGGGTCGTGCGACAGCCGGATCGCCATGTCCTGCGCCAGGGAATGCGCCACCCCGAAATCGATCAGCACCGCGCCTCCGGCCTCGAAGTCGCGATGCACCAGGATGTTGGTCGGTTTGACGTCGCAGTGCACGATGCCCGCCCGGTGGGTGTGGTCGAGCCCGTCGGCGATCTGCGCCAGTGCCCGCATCCGCCGGTCGGATCCCAGGTGGCCGATGTCACCGCCGTCGACATACTGCATGGCCAGCCAGTCGGGCCCGTGCTCGTACATCGTGACGACGTGCCGATGGTCCACCCGCCTGGCGAAGGCGAATTCACGCTCGAGCCGAATCCGGGCGTCGGTGTGCTCGGTGTGCTCGGTGTCGAGAACCTTCAGGGCCACCGGGGTGCTGTCGGCGCCGCGGCGGGCCAGATACACAGTGGCGCTGCCGCCACGGCCCAGCACCTTCTCGGGCACGTAACCACACTGTTCTGGACCGGCAGGCGGCACGCCCTTGAGCGTATTGCGGCCTCGGCGTCCTCGGGGCGGTTCCTAGGTACCCTCGTCCGGTGACCGCGTCAGATGGCAACACCGCCGCCGACTGGGTGCCCACGGGTTCGGTGACCGTGCGGGTGCCCGGCAAGGTCAATCTGTTTCTGGCCGTGGGCGACCTTCGGGACGACGGCTATCACGAGCTCACGACGGTGTTCCACGCCGTGTCCCTGTTCGACGAGGTGACCGTGCGGACCTCGGATGTGATGTCACTCGACATCCTCGGCGAGGGCGCCGAGCATCTTCCGGTCGATGAGCGCAACCTGGCCTGGCAGGCCGCCGAACTCCTGGCCGAGCACGTCGGCCGCACACCTGATGTCGCGATCACCATCCGCAAGGCCATCCCGGTGGCAGGCGGGATGGCCGGTGGCAGTGCCGACGCCGCGGCGGTCCTGGTGGCCGCCAACGCGCTGTGGGAGCAGGGCGTTCCGCGCCGGGATCTGCACGCGCTGGCGGCGCAGTTGGGCAGCGACGTGCCCTTCGCGCTGCACGGCGGGACCGCATTGGGCACGGGCCGGGGCGAGGAGTTGGCGACGGTCCTCGCGCGCAACACGTTCCACTGGGTGCTCGCGTTCGGGCGGAACGGCCTGTCGACGCCCAAGGTGTTCGCCGAGATCGACCGGCTGCGCGAGGCGGGGTCGCCGCCGCGGCTCGAGGATCCCGAACCCGTGTTGGCCGCGCTGGCGTCCGGTGACGCCAAGGCGCTGGCACCGCTGCTCGGCAACGATCTGCAGCCTGCGGCACTGAGCCTGGATCCGGGCCTGCGTCGCACCCTGCGCGCGGGCAGGGAGGCCGGCGCGCTGGCCGGCATCGTCTCGGGGTCGGGGCCGACCTGCGCGTTCCTGTGTGCCTCGGAGTCCGCGGCCGTCGACGTCAGCACCGAGTTGGCCGGTGCCGGGGTGTGCCGCACGGTGCGGGTCGCAAGCGGCCCGGTCCACGGCGCACGCATCGTGAGCAGTTGACGCGTACCGATGATCTGTGCCCGGATGAGCAGCCCGAGGCGACCTGTGCAGTGGGATATGTCTCACCGAACTGCAAAGTTTGGCCGGTTACTTAAGAGGAGTTTAAGATGATCCGCGGTGATGGGTACCGCTCGATCTGTAGCCGCTGAGGTTTCGCCTGCCGGGGCCACCGGTGGTGTTCAGCGTGCCCGCCGTACTCAGCCGTTTCGAGATCCAACTGCCGCTCAATTGTTCTCGCGTGCCTCCTTGGGAGCACCCGTCGACGGGCGGACCATGGAATTGCTCCCGCAGCCGAGGAGGTCCTCGTGAGCAGATTCACCGACAAGATGTACTACAACGCCAGGACCAGCACTAAGGGCATGGTCACCGGCGAACCTCACGAGCCGGTCAGGCACACGTGGGGTGAGGTGCATGAGCGCGCCCGTCGCATTGCTGGAGGCCTCGCGGCCGCCGGCGTCGGCCACGGTGACGCCGTCGGTGTGCTCGCGGGGGCGCCCGTCGAGATCGCCCCCACCGCGCAGGGCCTGTGGATGCGCGGGGCGAGCCTGACCATGCTTCACCAGCCGACACCGCGCACGGATCTGGTGATGTGGGCCGAGGACACGATGAACGTCGTGGACATGATCGAGGCCAAGGCCGTGGTCATCTCCGAGCCCTTCATGGCCGCCGCGCCGGTGTTGGAGGAGAAGGGCCTGAAGGTCCTCACGGTCTCCGATCTGCTGGCGTTCGAGCCCGTCGACCCCGTCGAGACCGACGAGGACGACCTGGCGCTCATGCAGCTGACCTCCGGTTCGACCGGGTCGCCCAAGGCCGTCCACATCACGCACCGCAACCTGCACTCCAACGCCGAGGCGATGTTCATCGGCGCCGAGTACGACGTCGACAAGGACGTCATGGTCAGCTGGCTGCCGTGTTTCCACGACATGGGCATGATCGGCTTCCTGACCGTTCCGATGTACTTCGGTGCCGAACTGGTCAAGGTCACGCCCATGGACTTCCTGCGCGACACGCTGCTGTGGGCCAAGCTGATCGACAAGTACAAGGGCACCATGACGGCGGCCCCGAACTTCGCCTACGCGCTGTTCGCCAAGCGTCTGCGCAAGCAGGCCGAGCCCGGCCAGTTCGACCTCTCGACGCTGCGGTTCGCGCTGTCGGGGGCGGAGCCCGTCGAACCGGCCGACGTCGAGGACCTGATCGACGCGGGTAAGCCCTTCGGGCTCAAGCCATCGGCCATCCTGCCCGCCTACGGCATGGCCGAGGCCACGCTTGCGGTGTCGTTCTCGGAGTGCAACGCGGGCCTGGTGGTCGACGAGGTCGACGCGGACCTGCTGGCCGCGCTGCGTCAGGCCGTTCCGGCCACCAAGGGCAACACCAAGCGACTCGCTTCGCTGGGACCGCTGCTGGAGGGCATCGAGGCCCGCATCGTCGACGAACACGGAAATGTCCGTCCGGCGCGTGCGGTCGGCGTGATCGAACTGCGCGGCGACGCGATGACTCCCGGCCACACCACCATGGGCGGATTCATCCCGGCGCAGGACGAGCACGGTTGGTACGACACCGGCGACCTGGGTTACACCATGGAGAACGGGCACATCGTGGTGTGCGGTCGTGTCAAGGACGTCATCATCATGGCGGGCCGCAACATCTACCCGACCGACATCGAGCGCGCCGCGGGCCGGGTCGAGGGCGTGCGTCCCGGCTGCGCGGTCGCCGTGCGTCTGGACGCCGGGCATTCGCGCGAGACATTCGCGGTGGCCGTCGAGTCCAACGCCTATCAGGATCCCGCCGAGGTGCGCCGGATCGAGCACCAGGTCGCCCACGAGGTGGTCGCCGAGGTCGACGTGCGGCCCCGCAACGTGGTCGTGCTGGGCCCGGGCACCATCCCGAAGACACCGTCGGGCAAGCTGCGCCGGGCCAACTCGGTCGCGCTCGTCACCTAGGATCCCTTTTCCACGAGGGCCGAGTGGGTACGGCGACATTCCGTGTCGCACGTACCGACTCGGCCCTCGTGGCCTTTCTGGGGCACTTCTGGGGCCGGTCAGGACTCACCACGAGGATCCTTCCCAAACTCTGGGCACTAAGGGTGGGTCTTTAGTCCTTTTTGGGAAATGGGCTGCAATCTGCGCCATTCCGGATGCGAGGGGCGTCGCACTGCGCTAAGAATGGTCTATAGGTCTTGTTTTTAGGTCTTTGTGGCCCTAGTCTCACTCCAGCCCACCAGAAAGGAAGGCAACGCATGGCCGTTGAACCCTTGCCCAAGGCCACGGCGACCTCGCCGACCGGTCAGAACACACCCACGCTGAAGCGCGGCGCGATCGGACTCGTCGGAGTCGTCTTCATGGTCGTCGCATTCTCCGCACCCATCACCGCGATGACCGGAAACCTGCCGGTTGCGGTGGGATTCGGCAACGGTCTGGGCGCACCCGCCGGGTTCATCATCGCCACGATCGTGCTGACGGTGTTCAGCGTCGGCTTCGTGGCCCTCGCGCGGCACATCACCGCCGCAGGTGCCTTCTACACCTTCGTCTCGCGCGGGTGGTCGAAGATTCCGGGCCTGCCCGCGGGCGTGCTTCCGGCGTTCACCTACATGACCATGGAAGCCGGCCTGATCGGCATCTTCTCGGCGTTCGCCAACCAGGCCATGGCCTCCCAGTTCGGCATCGATCTGCCGTGGGAGCTCTACGCGGTGTTCTGCCTGGTGGCCATCGCCGTGCTGTCGCACTTCGACATCTCGGTGGCCGCCAAGGTCCTCGGTGTCGTGCTGGTCGCCGAGATCGCGATGCTGACCCTCACCTCGGTCGCGGGGTTGATCAACCACCCCGACGGCATGAGCTTCGAATCGTTGAACCCCGCCTCGGCGCTGAGCACCAACGGTGTGGCCGGCGGTGTGGTCGGCCTGGGCCTGCTGATGGCCTTCTGGTCCTGGGTCGGCTTCGAGTCGACCGCGATCTACGGTGAGGAGTCGAAGAACCCGAAGAAGATCGTGCCCCTGGCCACGCTCATCGCGGTGATCGGCATCGGCGCCTTCTACACCTTCGTGGCCTGGGGTGTGATCGTGGGCAACGGACCCGACAAGGCCGTCGAATTGGCTTCCGGCTCAAACCCGTTCGACTTGATCTACGTGCCCACCGAGGCCTACCTCGGCCCCTGGGCGGTCACGGTGTTCGAGTGGCTGGTGCTCGGCGGATCCTTCGCCTGCGCGCTGGCGATCCACAACTCGGCTGCCCGCTACCTCTTCGCCTTCGGCCGGGACGGCCTGCTGCCCCGGCGCCTGGGTGAGGCCCACCCCAAGCACTCCTCGCCGTGGGTGGCCTCGCTGGTGCAGAGCGTCTTCGCCGCTGTGCTGCTGACCGTGTGCTCCGTGTCGGGTTCGGATCCCTACGCCGATCTCTTTGTGCTGGTGGCGATTCTGGCCACACTGTGCCTGCTGGTGGTGCAGACGATGTGTTCGGCGACGACCATCATCTACTTCCACATCAAGAAGGAGCACCCGGAGACCGCAAGCTGGTGGCGCACCATTCTGTGCCCCATCATCGGTGGCGCAGGCATGGTCTACGTGATCTACCTGATGCTGACCAACATGCAGGCGGCCGCGGGAACGGCATCGGAAACTCTGTTCTTCAAGATGATCCCGTTCATCCTGGTGGGTCTGCTGTTCGGTTCCATGGCACTGGCGCTGTACTGGCGAAAGGCTCGGCCCGATCTGTACGCGCGGATCGGCAGCACGGTCTTCGACGACGGATCTTCCGGCTCGGCTGACTAGCCACCTCAATCTGCATGCCCGGCTTGGCTTTTCCCCCCCACAAGCCAAGCCGGGCATGCGCTTTCATGACACAGGAACACGAGAGCGGATGTGGAATCGATGACTGACTGGTCGACGATGAAGGTCCTGGTGACCGGCGGAAGTCAGGGCATCGGCCTGGGCATCGCCGAGGAGTTCCTCAAGGTGGGAGCCGCCGTGGCGATCGCCGGACGAAACCCGGCGACATTGGCCACGGCCGCTGAAAGGTTGTCCGCACCGGGCAGGCGAGTGGAGACGATCGTCGCCGACGTCGCCGACCGGGACTCCTGTGACCGGATGGCGCAGGAGTGTCAGCAGCGTCTCGGTGGACTGGATGTCCTGTGCGCCAACGCCGGAATCTATCCCGAGGCGCAGATCGACGACCTCACCCAGGATGACGTCACCTCGATCCTGGCCGTGAACGTCGGCGGCACGATATTCAGCGTGCAGGCGTGCCGGGCGGCGCTGCGCGCATCCGGGCGCGGCAGGGTCGTCGTGACGTCATCGATCACCGGTCCGATCACGGGCTATCCCGGCCTGAGTCACTACGGCGCCAGTAAGGCCGCCCAGCTGGGCTTCGTGCGAAGTGCCGCACTGGAGCTCACGCGAGACGGGATCACCGTCAACGCGGTCCTGCCCGGCAGTATCCGAACCGAGGGGCTCGACGGCCTCGGCGCAGAGGCGATCGCGAGCATGATCGCCTGCATTCCCCAGCGCAGACTGGGTTCTCCGGCTGACATCGCCGCCGCCGCAATGTACTTCGCGAGTGAAGAGGCGGGTTTTGTCACCGGCCAGACCCTGGTCGTCGACGGTGGACAGACCCTGCCGGAGTTCCCGGAGTCTCAGTGAGCTCTGCGGCCGCGCGGCCTCAGCGCTTGAGCCAGGCCTCGATGGTCTGGCGGGTGTCGTTGATGTGGGCCTCCATGCGGGCCGCGGCGAGCTCGGGGTCTCGGTTCTCGATGGCCTCGAGGATGGCCTCGTGGTAGTCGTTGGCATTGGGTTCGAGGCGGCCGAAGATCGCACCGACCGGCAGCCACATCCGCCTGCGCGCATCGGCGACGGCCTCGAGGAGCCGGTCGTTCTGTGCGGCTTGGGCGATGCCGAGGTGAAACGCCGAGTCCAGGGTCTGGAAGTCGCTGGTGTGCCGGGCAGACTGCTCGGCCAATGCGGTGTGCAGCGCGGTGTCCATACCGCGCAGCAGCTTGTGCAGCTCGTGCAGATCGGAGGCGCGGCGACGGTTCGCCGCCAGCCGGGTGGCTCCGGTCTCGACGATGGTGCGATAGTCGAACGCGTCCCGGATGGCGCGCTTGTCGCGCCGAAACTCCCGGCGCATCTCGGCCGCGTCGTACACCGGCGCCTGCACAGTGAAGCCGCCGCCGCGGCCGCGGCGCACGGCGATGAGGCCCTCGCGCTCCAGAACTGCAACGGCCGCACGGACGGTGGTCCTTGACACGTCCAGTGTTTCGGCCAACTCACGCTCGGTGGGAAGCCTGTCGCCGGGCCGGAACTGCCCGAGTTCGAGGGCGCGGCGCATCTGGTCCACCACGAGTTCGTGGGCAGGGATCTGTCGTACCGGACTCAACGCCGAAGCGTGCACATCCGACATGTAGAACCCCTTCCTTTCGTCGAAGGGTAACCCACGAGGCGGTCAATGCGGGTATGTCCGAGCCAATGGGCCATATCGGTGCCGGCGAGCGGGATGGCTGACGTGTCAAGAGGATTAAAGACCTAAACACTTGACCAATAGTTCTTTATGCGTGAGACTGAGGTCACTTCGCAAGTGAGGCATGAACCAGAAGGGGTATCGCGGTGGGAAACAAAGTCATCGTTACCGGCGGTGCCGGCGTCATCGGCCAGGCGATCTGCCGTCGTCTGATGGAGAGCGGCTATGTCGCCGTCGCGGCCGACCTCAAGCCGGCGATCGACGCGCTGGACCTCGACGCCGCCGGACTGAACGGTGCGCTGACAGTGGTGATGGACGTGAGCGACCGTGAAAGTGTCGCCTCGGCAGTCGAATCCGTCGTGGAGCCCGGAGAATCGCTGTACGGGTTGGTGAACTGCGCTGGCATCCTTCGGGATTCATTCCTGGGTGAGCTGGATGAGGCGAAGCTGGAGCTGATGTTCCAGGTGAACATCGCCGGCATGGCCCGGGTCACCGACGCGGTGGCACCGCTGCTCACCGAGGGCAGCGCGATCGTGAACATCGGCAGCCTGACCGGACACTTCGGCCGGTTCCGCGGCGCTTCGGTCTACGGTGCCACCAAGGCCGGAATCGCGGCCTACACCCGCTATGTCGCCGAGGAGCTCGCCCCCCGCGGGATCCGGGTCAACAACGTCGCCCCCGGCGTCATCCGGGCTCCGATGAGCCCGTCGATGGCTCGGGTCTCGGGCGGTGAAGAGGTCAGCGCCAGCTACGCGATGCTCAAGCGGATCGGCGAGCCCGAAGAGGTCGCCGAGGCGGTCGAGTTCCTGATCTCCCCGCGGGCCTCGTTCATCACCGCGCAGACGCTGCTGGTCGACGGAGGGGTGGTCGCCTGGTGACCACGACGATTGAGAACCCCACCTCCGTCGAGGCGGCCAACGCGGCGGCGTTCGCGCGACTCAACGAGGCCGATCCCTGGGTCGTCGATGTCGCGCCGGCCCGCGATGTGCTGCCCGGCTACCGCGACAACCTCGTCCTGACGTCGGGCGCACCGATGCCGTGGTCGGAATACACCGGCGGGCAGCGCGAGGCGCTGATCGGCGGCGCCCTGTTCGAAGGGCTGGCGCAGACTCGGGAGGAGGCGATCGAAGGCTTCGACTCGGGACGCATCGAGGTCGGCGCCTGCCACGACTACTCGGCGGTCGGTTCCCTGGCGGGGATCTACACGGCTTCCATGCCGGTGTTCGTCGTGGAGAACCGCGCGCACGGCAACCGCGGCTTCTGCAACTTCTACGAGGGCAAGGAGCCGCGCCGGCTCAACTACGGCTGCTACGACGACGGGGTCCGCGACCGTCTGCTGCACGTGAACAACGTGCTCGCGCCGGTGGTGGGCGAGGCGATCCGCCGTCGGGGCGGTATCGCGCTCAAGTCTCTGATCGCCCGGGCGCTCCGGATGGGCGACGAGGTGCACAGCCGCAATGCGGCCGCCTCGATCCTGTTCAACCGTGAGATCATGCCGTCGATCCTGGACATGGTGGAGGACAAGGTCCCGGGCGTTCGCGAGACCATCCTGCACCTGGCGGAGAACGACTACTTCTTCCTGCGCCTGTCGATGGCCGCCGCGAAGGCGTCCGCCGACGCCATGGTCGTGCCCGGGTCCACCCTGGTCTCGGCGATGGCCTTCAGCTGCCGCGGCTTCGCGATCAAGCTGGCCGGTCTCGGCGACACCTGGTTCGAGGGACCGCCGCCGATCCATCAGGGCAAGCTGTTCGCCGGCCACACCGAGGACGAGATCACCTGGATGGGTGGTGAGTCCCCGATCACCGAGACCATCGGGCTTGGCGGATTCGCCCAGGCCTGCGCCCTGTCGCTGCAGGAATACCAGGGCGGTTCGCCCGAGGTGATGATCGAGCGCAATCGAGAGATGTACGACATCACCCACGGCGAGAACAGCACCTACCGCATCCCGCTGTTCGAGTTCCGCGGCACGCCCACCGGCATCGACGCCCGCAAGGTGCTCGAGAGCGGAGTGCTGCCGGTCATGGACGTCGGACTCGCCGGCCGCGACGGCGGCCAGATCGGAGCCGGTGTCATCCGTGCGCCGCGGGAGTGCTTCGCTGATGCGATGGCAGAGCACCAGCGCCGATACGGGCAGGCATGATCTCCATGGGAGCCAAGACCCTCGCGCTGACGTTCAGCGGTGGAGACGCCGTCGTCACCGGGGCCGCAGCCGGCATCGGAGCGGCCACCGCGCGCACGCTGATGGCGGCGGGTGTGCGCACCATCCGGCTCGACGTTCGGGAACCGCAGCCGGACCCGCAGTTCGGTCCCGATATGCAGGCCTGCTGCGCGGCCGATGTCCGCGACACCGACCTGCTCGGCAGGCTCGCGGCAGCCGGAATCGCGGCGGACGACGTCGGCTACGTGGTGAACTGCGCCGGGATCATTGAGACCACCGGTTTCGGTGGGGTGACCCGTGAGCAGTGGCTGCGGTGTCTGGACATCAACCTCGTCGGCGCATACAACGTGCTGGATGCGTTGACACCGTCGCTGCGCCGCTCGCAGGCTGGCTCGGTGGTCAACATCGCCTCGATCGAGGCCACCCGGGTGGTGGCGCTGACCGACCCCGACCCGACTCCGCAGTACGCGGCGTCGAAGGCCGCTCTGCAGATGCTCACCCAGAGTGCGGCGCGGGCCCTGGCGGCCGACGGTGTGCGGGTCAACAGCGTCTCGCCAGGTTTCGTGGCCACCGCCATGGCCGCGGCTCACGGCGACACCAGCAGCCTGCCGCCCTCGCTGGCGCCGCGGGTGCCCGCCGGTCGGTTCGCCACCGCCGACGAGATCGCCAACGCCGTCGCGTTCCTGCTCAGTGATCAGGCCAGCTACATCACCGGTTCTGACCTGCGAGTCGACGGAGGCTTCCAGCTGTCATGACCACGCCGGTGCCGCCCGTGGTGGCGTACGAACCCTCGCTCGGGCGCGATGCGCGCCAGGGCAGCTGGGCGGAACTGTCCCGCGGCACCTTCCGGACCGCGATCGAGAAGGTGCACGCGGCCGAGTGGGAGGCCGCCGCGCGCCTGGTCGAGGTGTCGGTCCTCGAGGCCGAGGAGCTGCGTGACGTCTACGACCGCTGGCCCACCGCCACGCTGCAGTGGGTCCGCGACCATGGCGCCACGGAGGTCGCTGTCGAAGAGGCGGTGCGCCGACTCGGCGATCTGATCGGTGAGCCGGCGATGGCCGGCATCGCGGCCGAGTGGCCGGAGTACATCGCCGCGGCAGCGGCTGCCGCGCGGTTGTGCCGTGACCAGGACCCGGCGGCGGCGGAGAGCATCGAGGCCGCCCGGCGGGTGTGGCAGGGCATCCATGACCGTGCGGTGGACCGAGTCGCCGGCATGATCGACATCGCCGTCAGGCTGGTCGGGGAGTCGGCGCTCGGCGCCCTGTGGGACCACCTGATGGGCGACTGGTACGACGTCCACGAGCGCCGCTACGCGCTGACGAACCAGCCGTGGGAACAGTCGGCGCACCAGTTGATGGTCGCGATCGTCGACGGCTTCCACGCGCACCTCGCCGGCACCGGACGACAGGGCGACATCGAGCTCATCGAGGAGCCCCACCGGACCGGCTTCAGGTTCGCCCCGTGCGGCTCGGGTGGCCGTTCGTTGGATCCGGCGATCACCGACGGCCAGCCGCGGTCGGGAGCTCCGTTCGGTTTCGCGGTCACCACGCAGCCACACGACTGGGCTTGGAACACCGTCGGCATCTGCTCCTACTGCGTGCACTGCTGCCAGCTCAACGAGGTCATGCCGATCGACCGGCTGGGTCATCCCACGCGGGTGATCGATCCGCCGACCTGGGGCCCCGAAGCCACCACCACGTCGTGCACCTGGTGGGTCTATCACGACCCCGCCGACGTTCCCGATTCCGTCTATCGCCGGGTTGGCCGCGATCCAGCCCTGCGTCCGAGTCCATCGAGGGAGACTGCGCATGGCTGACACCGTGGCGATGACACAGCTCGAGGTCGCCGACTACGACCTCGGGCTCCGCGGCAAACTGGCCCGGGCCGACAAGACCACCGGCGGTTCGGGTCTCTCGTTCTGCACGATCCTCTACGGTCTGTCGGTCACCGACGACGTCACCGACACCCCGTTCAGCAACGCCGGCAACGGCTACCCTGACGCGCGGTTGGTGCCCGACGAGTCGACCCGCATCGAGCTGCCGTGGCGTCCGGGCACCGATGCGGTGATCGCCGAACTGACCGGCGCCGACGGGCAGCCGCTTGAGCTGTCGCCGCGTGCGGTGCTGGGATCGCTGAACCAGGGATACGCCGAGCTGGGGCTGCAGCCGGTGCTGGGCTTCGAATACGAGATGTGGCTGTTCATCGAGTCCCCGGGTGCACCCGGCGTGGGCGGCGCGCTGCCCGGCTACGTTCCCTTCGGACGCACCGAGAATGCGTACAGCCTCACTCGTGGCAATGAAATTCACTCTCTGGCCACTGATTTCATCAACCGGAT
Source organism: Mycobacterium sp. ACS4331 (assembly GCF_001667265.1). GTDB lineage: Bacteria > Actinomycetota > Actinomycetes > Mycobacteriales > Mycobacteriaceae > Mycobacterium. Next base: position 49,689 of record NZ_LZHW01000055.1, read on the forward strand.
GCAGCAGGTTGGCATCGAGGTGGAGATGTTCCACGGGGAACTGGGGCCCGGATTCTTCGAGTTCACCCTCGCGCCGGCGCCCGCGATCCGCGCTGCGGACAACGCGGCCCGCGCCCGTCAGTACCTGCGCGACCTGTGCGCCGAGCGGGGAATGCACGCCAGTTTCATGTCGAAACCGTACGCCGACAAGTCAGGCGCCGGGGGACACGTGCATTCGAGCCTGACGCGCGACGGGATCAACGTCTTCGCCGACGAGACCGGCGCCGCTCTCTCGGAGGAGGGCACCCACTACCTGGCCGGCCTGTTGGCGGGCATGCCCGACACGGTGTTGATGATGAACCCGAACATCAACTCCTACAAGCGCATCGATCCCGAGATGTACACACCATCGGTGGCGGACTGGGGGTTCGACAATCGGAGCACGGCGGCCCGCGTCCTGCTCGGTGAGCGGAAGTCCGCTCGGGTCGAACACCGTCGCCCCGGCGCGGACGCCAACCCCTACCTCGCTGCGGCCGCCCTGCTGGCCGCCGGGCTGCGCGGGCTGCGGGAACGGACGGCGCTGCCGGGCCGCGACGAGGATCCGCTCACGCTGCCCGGCGACCTCGGTGCCGCGCTGAGCCGGTTCGAGGGCTCGACGTGGTTGCCCGAACTCCTCGGCCCACAGTTCTGCGCTTCATTTGCGGCCACTCGCCGCGCCGAACTGCAGCGTTACGAGACGTGGCTGCGCACGACCATCACCGGTTGGGAACTCACTCGACACCTGGAGCACCAATGACGACGTCTGATGCAAACCTGTTGGACCTCGACCAGTTCGAGGCCCTCGCCCGCAGCGGAGAGATCAACACCGTGGTGTGCGCCGCGCCTGATCCGTACGGACGACTGGTGGGGAAGCGTCTGACGATCCCGGCGTTCCGTGAACTGGGTTTGACCGGGGCCGGTGTCGCCGCGAGTGGGTTCGTCTTCGCCGTCGACCTCGAGATGGAACCGCTGGACCTGCCGGTGGCCAACGCCGAGAACGGCTGGGCCGACATCCGGCTGGTGCCCGATCTCACGACACTGCGGCGGGTGCCGTGGGAACCCAATGTTGCGCTGGTGATCTGCGATGCCTACGAGATGGGGTCGGACACGCTGCTGGCGGTGGCGCCCAGGTCGATCCTGCGCAGGCAGATCGAGCGGGCAGCCCAGCAGGGACTGGCGTTCAAGTTCGCCTCCGAGCTGGAGTTCTATCTGGCTGCGGTGCCGCCCCGGCAGGCCTGGGAGCAGGGTTACCGGGAGCTGAAGATGCTGTCGGACTACCGATCCGACTATCAGATGATCCAGGCCAGCCGCGACGACTGGTTCATCGAGCAGATCCGCAATCAGATGCCGAAGTTCGGCGTGCCCATCGAGTCCTCGAAACCCGAATGGGGACTGGGACAGCAGGAGGTCACCCTCGACTACTGCTCCACCCTGGAGATGGCCGACCGGCACGTGCTGTTCAAGTACGGCGTCAAACAGCTTGCGCATCGCGCTGATCTGACCGCGACCTTCATGGCGAAACCGAAGATCGACGATGTCGGATCGTCGTGTCACCTGCATGTCAGCATGTGGTCGGCCGACGAGTCGACGCCGTTGTGCTGGTCGGAATCCGACCCGGGACGGATGGCGCCCACGTTCGGCTCCTTTGTGGCCGGACAGCTCGCCCATGCCGTCGACATCAGCCTGCTGTTCGCTCCCACGATCAACTCCTACAAGCGTTTCCAGCCGGATCAGTTCGCCGGCACGGCGATCGCACTGGGTTACGACAACCGGTCGTGCGCGTTCCGGCTGGTGGGCTCGGGTCCGTCGTTCCGGGTGGAGAATCGGATTCCTGGTGCCGACGTGAACCCTTACTACGCCTACGCGGGCACCATCGCGGCTGGGCTCGACGGCATCGAGCGTCGCCTCGAGGCGCCGGAGGTGTTCAGCGGAAACGCCTGGACCACAGACGAGATCGTCACTGTGCCCACCTCGCTGCATCGTTCGCTGGACCGGTTCGCCGAGAACAAGATGGCGCGGATGGCGTTCGGCGACGAGGTGTATGCGCATCTGCTGGAGTCGGCGCAGAACGAACTGGTCGCCTTCGATTCCCACACCGTCACCGACTGGGAATCCCGCCGCTACTACGAGCGCGTATAGCGCTGCCCACAAGACGAGAAGAAAGAGAAGCCGCACATGCCCATTGATCCCATCGCACAGAAGATGCTCGACGACGCGAAGGCCTCGGGACGTCCCAACGCCCATCTGCTGCCCGTCCCCACCGCCCGACAGAACTTTGAGAACACCTTCGGCGCGTTGGCCAAACCCGACATCTTCCGGACCGTCGACGTCACCATCCCGACCCGCGACGGCGCGCAGCTCCCCGGTCGCCTCTACCTGCCGTCCGACAGTTCGGACCTGCCGTTGACCGTCTACTACCACGGTGGGGGATGGCTGCTGGGCAGCATCGACTCCCACGACGTCGCGACGCGCCTGCTGGCGCTGGCGTCCGGCAGCGCCGTGCTGTCGGTCGGTTACCGGCGCGGACCGGAGGCGAGGTTCCCGACGGCGGTCCACGATGCGATCGACGCGCTCAACTGGGCGGTCAGCCCGAAGGCGGACCTCGGCGTCGACACCACGCGGGTCGCCGTCGCCGGCGACAGTGCGGGTGGAAACCTGGCAGCGGTGGTGGCCCTGCACGTCCGTGACGCCGGTGGTCCGGCATTGCGCCACCAGCTGTTGGTCTACCCGGTGACCACCACGGATCTGACGCGCGGCATGGACGCCGAATACGACGGCGTCATGCTCGAGCGCGACGAGTTGCAGTGGCACCAGGACAATTACCTGTCGAGCCCGGCGGCCGCCTCCGATCCGCGGGTCAATGTCCTTGACGCGGATCTGTCGGGAGCGGTGGAGGCCACGGTGATCCTGGCTGAGTGTGATCCGATCCGGCCGCAGGGCGAGCTGTACGCCAAAGCCCTTGCCGACGCAGGCGTCCCGGTGGAAAGCCACCTCACCCCGGGGCTGGTGCACGGCTTCTTCGGACTCGACGAGGTGTTCCCGAACGCCACCGAGGCCATGACGTTCGCCGGTCAGCGATTGGCCGCGGCCCTGGGCGTGGCGCGGTGACGCGCACCGCACTGGTCACCGGGGCCGGTGGCGGCATCGGGTCGGCCACCGTGGAACGCCTGGCGCGCGAAGGGATTCGGGTCATCGCCACCGATCTGAACCCGTCGGCGCCGGAGTTCCCGGCCGGCGTCGAATACATCCCGTTCGACCTGCGCTCCGGCGATCCGGAGGAGCTGTTCGAACCGCTGGCCGGGGCCGGACTGGACCACCTGGTCAACGCGGCCGGCGTCGCCCTGTTCGACCGCGACGGGTCGATGCTCGACATCGACGAGTCGATCTGGGACATCACCCTCGGGGTCAACCTGCACGGCCTGCGGCACGTCACGCGGGCCGCGATCCCGCACCTGCGCAAAGGAACTGGGCGCAGCATCGTGAACGTGGCCAGCACTGCGGGCCTGCGTGGCATGGATTCGCCGCTGGACGCCTACCAGGTCAGCAAGGCCGCCGTGGTATCGCTGACCCAGGCGCTGGCACTGCAGCTGGGACCGGAGGGCATCCGGTGCAACACCGTGTGCCCGGGCGCCACCCTGACGCCGATGATCGAGTATCTGTACACCGAGGATCCGGCGCGCCGCACCAACATGGAGCAGCGCACGCCGCTGCGCCGTCTCGGCCTGCCCGAGGACATCGCCAACGCCATCGCGTTCCTGCTGTCTGACGAAGCGTCCTTCATCACCGCCACCGACCTCGTCGTCGACGGCGGGTGGAGCAACCAGATCAAGTAGGTCACCGCGGTGACGGCCGGGGGTGACCGTTGACATTCTCAATAAAGGCCTAAATAATGAACCTATAGAACTTTAGGTTCGACATTCTCCGGCGAAGTCGCTCTGGCCCGCCCCTCGTTTTTCCGCATCATGGACAGGAGACCAAGGATGAACGCACCTGCTGGTGCCACTCCCCGAGTCGCGATCATCGGGTCGGGGTTCAGCGGCATCGCCGCAGCCATCGCCCTGCGCAAGAAGGGGATCGAGAACTTCACGATCTTCGAGCAGGCGCCGGAACTGGGCGGCACCTGGTTCTACAACCGCTACCCGGGCGCCGAGGTGGACCTGGAGTCGCACATCTACTCGTTCTCCTTCGAACGGTACGACTGGACCCGGACCCACGCCAGTTGGCGTGAGCTGCTCGGCTACCTCAACCACGTGGCGCGCAAATGGGATCTGCCCCGTCGCATCCGGTTCAACGAGAAGGTCGAGGACGTCACCTGGTCCGACACCGACGAGACCTACACGCTGACCACCTCCTCGGGGGAGGACCACGGCAGCTTCACCGCCGTCATCAGCGCCGTCGGCTTCCTGAACATCCCGCTGCTGCCGCCGTTCGCCCGCGAGGAGCACGACTTCGAGGGCGTGGTCTGCCACACCTCACGCTGGCCCGAAGGCGTGGACATGACCGGCAAGTCGATCGGCGTGGTCGGCACCGGTTCGTCGGCCGTCCAGGTGGTGACCGAGGCTGAGCGAGTCGGCAAGGACGTCAAGATCTTCCAGATCGAGCCGAACTGGCTGCTGCCCAAGGAGAGCCGGGACTTCACTGCGTCGGAGCGGCGCCTGAACCGACTGCTGCCGGTGTACGCCTACCGCCGGATGAAGCTGTACGTCAACTACGACCTGCGGCAGTACCGTTCCAGCCACGCCCGGGCCAACGGCTTCACCAACAAGCGCAAGCGCCGCGCCGCCGAGGCGTTCCTGCACCGCGAGTTGGGGTCGCGGCCTGATCTGCTCAAGCTGGCCACCCCGTCGTTCCCGTACGAGGGCAGGCGCACGGTCGTCAGCGACACCTACTACCGGTCGCTGCTGAGCCCCAAGGTCACCCTGGTGCCGCACGCCGTCAAGGGCCTGACCCGCACGGGCGCCGTCGACGCCAACGGTGACGAGCACGAACTCGACATCGTGGTGCTGGCAACCGGTTTCGACGCGGCCAACTACCTGGGCAACTACCGGGTGCACGGTCGCGGCGGGGTGGAACTGCACTCCGAATGGCAGGGTGAGCCGGAGGCCTTCCTGGGCATGATGGTGCCGAAGTTCCCGAACTTCTTCATCATGTACGGCCCGAACACCAACTCCATTCCGCTGGTGTCGTTCTACGAGGCGCAGGCCGCGTTCGCGGCGAGCCTGATCGGCCGGGCCGCCAAGGAGCGCCGCCGGACGATCGAGGTGCGCCGGTCGGCGTTCGTGGTCTACAACGAGTGGATTCAGGAGAAGCTGGCCAAGACGGTGTGGGCCGGCACCCGCAACTACTTCCAGGCCGGCAGCGGCCGGATCGTGTCGCAGTGGCCGTTCGGTGCCACGGCCTACATCCTGGCCACCAAGCTGCTCCGCCGCATCGCCGTTCGCCTGAGTTGATGAGATAGGAAGATTTTGTCTGCAAAGCCGGTTATCGCCGTCACGGTCAACACCTCGGAGTTCTCGTGGATGCTGCACTGGCGGCGGATGTTCGACGGCCTTCAGGAATGTGGGGCCATCGTGGTCGCAGTGGAATGTGCTACGGCCACAGCAGATCTGGATGCGCTGATGGGGCAGGTGGATGGGCTGGTCATCAGCGGGGGAGGTGATGTCGATCCGCGACGCTACGGCGGCGACCCCGAGGATCCGACCGTGGTCGGGACGAACCCGACGCGCGATGCCAACGAGATCGCGGCGTTCGAGGCCGCCTGGCAGCGCGGCGTCCCCACCCTGGCGATCTGCCGGGGTGCGCAGCTGGTGAACGTCCAGCGCGGCGGCACGCTCTACGTCGATCTGGCGCGTGATCATGCCTCCGACGTCGTGCATCGGCTGGGTGAGGATCGGCTCATGGAGATGGCTCATGAGGTCGAGGTGACCACGGGCTCCCGGCTGGCCGAGTGGATGGCCAGGGACGGCATGCTGCCGGTCAACAGTCAGCACCACCAGGGCATCCGCGATCTCGCCGACGGTTTCGTCGTGGCCGCGCGTGCCGCTGACGGGCTGATCGAGGCCTACGAGTCCACCGAGCGACCGTTCCTCGCGGTGCAGTGGCACCCCGAGGTGAACTGGAGCGTGGAGAACTCGTCGCGTCGACTGCTTGAATCATTCATCGCCTGCTGCTCGACGTCCGACCTCGCGGGCGTGGGCGGTTGACCACACCTGCGTGAAGCCAGGGCGGGGCCACGCCATGCACTCGACCTCCTGATACTGTCGCCCGCGACAACCCTTTGCCGACACCATCCCCGCCGCGGGTGGTGTGGGTCTAACCTTCCGGCGGTCGGCACACGTGAGGAGCCCAATGGCGCGCATTCGGACAGGTTCGGCGATGCTCGCCGCGGGCGTGCTCGTCTCGGTGGTGTCGGCGGCCTCGGCATGGGCCGGTGGGCCCAGCGGTGTCGTCGAGGGTGACGAGAACATCTCGCAGGCGGTCGGTTCCGGAGTGCTCGACGGAACCCTGGTCGGGTACAGCGCGACCGGCGTCGACAACGCGGCCGCCTCGGCGGCCGTCATCGCGGAGTGCGAGCGGGCGGGGGCCGTGGAATGCAGCCGCGACGAGGTGACCAACGACAATCTCTGCGTGGTTTCCGTCGGCGCCGATGACGGCTCCGGCATCGTGGCAGGCGGGGCTGGAGTCACCGTCGAGGCCGCCCGCGACGAGGCCTTCCGGCATGCCGAGACCGCCGGTGCGCCGCTTGATCCGGCAGCCCGGATCCTGGCATCGGCCTGCCCATGACCGGACCGATCCACATGACACAAACGCGAGGCGAGGGCAGAGCGGCATGACATTTCAGCGAACTGGTGCATTGGTGTTCGTCGGTGTGGCCGTGGCGGCGGTGATCTCGGCCCCGGTGGCCGGTGCTCGGCCGACCTGTCAGGACGCAGGCAGTCACGTCCGGTGCGAGACGAACGGCAGCGTGTCGATCAAGGCGGTGCCGCAGACCCGGGCACCCCACGTCAGTCAGGTGATGCCGCAGAACCAGAATCGGCGAGGAGTCGTCTTCAGCTGGTAGCGCCGGCGGTGGATGGGATGACTCCCGTCATCACGTCTCTGTGAGCGTCCGCATCGGTACGCGACACGCCGGGCAGGCTCAAGTGATCGCTGCAGCACCTGATTGGTAAGGGGTGTTGTTTCGATGGGATTTAGAGGGC
>NZ_LZHW01000056.1 GCF_001667265.1 Mycobacterium sp. ACS4331
CCCCCCCCCCCCCCCCCCCCCGCCCCGCGACCCCCCCCCCCCCCCACCCCCCCCCCCCCCCCCCCCCCCCCCCCCGCCGCCCCCCCCCCCGGCGGCCCCCCCCCCCCCCCTGGGGGGGGGGCCCCCGGTCCGGCTACTCGACGGTCCAGGTGTCGCGGCCACGCAGCAGCGACTGCAGTGCGGCCGTGTCGTTCGGGATGGTCTTGCGCGCAGAGGCGACCTGGGCGCGCGCCTGATCGTTGTAGGTCGGGCGGCTGATCTGGCGGAAGATGCCCATCACGGTGTGATCGAGGTTCTGCTCGTTGAGGCGCGACAGCGCGAACGAGTAAGCCGGATCCTCCAGCGTGGCGTCGTGCACCACGATGTCCTCGGTCTTGACGTCGGCGGTCTTGGCCACGTCGAGCCCGAATCCGGAACGCACCACGCAGTATTCGCCGTCGTTGCCGAAGGTGATGGGCTCACCCTGGCTGACCCGGATGACGCGCTCCTCGGCGCCCTCCTTGCGCAGCAGGTCGAACGAGCCGTCGTTGAAGATCGGGCAGTCCTGCAGGATCTCGACGATCGCCGCGCCGCGGTGTGCGGCCGCGGCACGCAGCACCTCGGTCAGACCGGCACGGTCGGAGTCCAGCGCGCGACCCACGAACGTGGCCTCGGCACCCAGGGCCAGCGACACCGGGTTGAACGGGGTGTCCAGCGAGCCCATCGGCGTCGACTTGGTGACCTTGCCGACCTCGGACGTGGGCGAGTACTGCCCCTTGGTCAGGCCGTAGATCCGGTTGTTGAACAGCAGGATCGTGATGTTCATATTGCGGCGCAGCGCGTGGATCAGGTGATTGCCACCGATCGACAATGCGTCACCGTCACCGGTGACGACCCACACCGACAGATCGTCACGGGCCAGCGTCAGACCCGTCGCGATGGTCGGGGCGCGGCCGTGGATCGAGTGGAAACCGTAGGTCTCCAGGTAGTAGGGGAACCGGCTCGAGCAGCCAATGCCGCTGACGAACACCATGTTCTCGCGACGCAGGCCCAACTCCGGCAGGAAGTTGCGGATCGTGTTGAGGATGACGTAGTCACCGCAGCCGGGGCACCAGCGGACCTCCTGGTCACTGGTGAAGTCCTTGCCCTTCTGAGGCTGGTCGGTCGTGGGCACGCCGCTGGTCTTCGAGAGACCGGGGGTGAGCCCGAGATCGACTCCGGTGATGCTGCCCATCAGATCGGTCATGCGTCCACTCCTACGCCGTTCGCGCCGGACTCGATGGTGGCTGCCGCCAACCGCGCGAACTTGGCCTTGTCGCTTTCCTTCTCGGCCAGCGTTCCGTCGAGCGCGGCGTCGATGATGCCCTCGACCTCGTCAGCCAGAAATGCCATGCCCTGCACCTTGGTGACCGACTGCACGTCCACCAGGTACTTGGCCCGCAGCAGCAGGGCCAGCTGCCCCAGGTTCATCTCCGGTGTCACCACCTTGGAGTAACGAGTCAGCACCTCACCCAGGTTCGCCGGGAACGGATTCAGGTGCCGCAGCTGCGCGTGGGCCACCTTGATGCCCTTCCGGCGAGCGCGCCGGCAGGCCTCACCGATCGGGCCGTACGAGCTGCCCCAGCCGAGCAGAAGCAGTTCGGCGTCGCCGGTGGGATCGTCGACCTCGAGGTCCGGCACCGAGATGCCGTCGATCTTCGCCTGCCGCAGGCGCACCATCAGGTCGTGGTTGGCCGGCTCGTAGGAGATGTTGCCCGAACCGTTGGCCGACTCCAGACCGCCGATGCGGTGCTCCAGGCCGGGGGTGCCCGGAACGGCGAACTGCCGGGCCAGGGTCTCGGGATCGCGGGCGTAGGGCTGGAAGGCCTCGCCCTCCTTGACGAAGTTGTGCTCGATCTTCTCGTAGGTCGAGATGTCGGGGATGCGCCACGGTTCCGAACCGTTGGCGATCGCGCCGTCCGACAGCAGCAGCACCGGCGTGTGGTACTTGACCGCGATGCGGGCGGCCTCGACGGCCATGTCGAAGCAGTCCGACGGCGAACGCGGCGCCAACACGGCCACCGGCGACTCACCGTTGCGGCCGAACATGGCCTGCAGCAGGTCGGCCTGCTCGGTCTTGGTGGGCAGACCGGTCGACGGGCCGCCGCGCTGGACGTCGACGATGACCAGCGGAAGCTCGGTCATCACGGCCAAGCCGATGGCCTCGGACTTCAGCGAGATGCCCGGACCCGAGGTGGTGGTCACGCCGAGCGCTCCGCCGTAGGCCGCGCCGATCGCCGATCCGATGCCCGCGATCTCATCCTCGGCCTGGAAGGTCAGCACGTTGAAGTGCTTGTGCTTGGACAGCTCGTGCAGGATGTCCGACGCCGGGGTGATCGGGTAGCTGCCCAGCATCACCTGCAGGTCGGCCAGGTGACCGGCGGCGACCAGCCCGTAGGCCAACGCCGTGTTGCCGGAGATCTGCCGGTACTCGCCCGCGGCCAGCTTGGCGGGCGCCACCTCGTAGGTGGTGCCGAACGCCTCGGTGGTCTCGCCGTAGTTCCAGCCGGCCTTGAGCGCCAGCACGTTGGCCTCGGCCACGTCGGGCTTACGGGCGAACTTCTCCCGGATGAAGGTCTCACTGGTCTCGATCGGCCGGCCGTACATCCACGACAACAGTCCGAGCGCGAACATGTTCTTGGCGCGCTGACCGTCCTTCTTGGTGGCGCCGATCTCCTCGACCGCGCCGAGGGTCAGCGTCGTCATCGCGACGGGCTGCACGACGTAGTCGGACAGGCTGCCGTCCTCGAGCGGGTTGGCCTCGTAGCCGACCTTGGCCAGGTTGCGCTTGCTGAACTCGTCGGAGTTGGCGATCACCAGCCCGCCGCGCGGCAGGTCGCCGATGTTGGCCTTGAGCGCCGCGGGGTTCATCGCCACGAGGACGTCGGGGCGGTCACCGGCGGTCAGGATGTCGTAGTCGGCGATCTGGATCTGGAATGACGAGACGCCGGGCAGCGTGCCCTGGGGGGCGCGGATCTCAGCCGGGTAGTTCGGCTGCGTGGCCAGGTCGTTGCCGAACAGTGCGGCCTCAGAGGTGAAGCGGTCACCGGTCAGCTGCATGCCGTCACCGGAGTCTCCGGCGAACCGGATGACAACCTTCTCCAACTTCTCCCGAGGGTGCGCGCCGTTGACCTTGACTGTGTCACTCGGACCCACGTCCCCGCCTTTCCTTGAGTTCCGCCTGCGCGGACCGTGCTGATATCTGGCTGTATATATGCGCATTCCCCGGCCGGCGGGACCCTGCACATTTCGCAGCCCGGGGGCGGGCGCGGCGGTGATCCAAGACCTGTTCAGAGTTGGTGTCACTCGTAGTCACGATTATTGCACTTCTCTTAGGCACACCTTCACGCTGGGGGCCGCCGACACGCCGACCTTCACCAACTGAAGATGCTGCTCACAGCAGTACGGGGTCGTCGACTGAGACAAATCTGTGGTTTTCGTCACTTTTGCTGGCCCACCAACTCTAAGAACCTGGACGTACGCGCGAGTAACTTACGCGGCATTCTGCTGAGCGATCGCTCAGCGTTACATTAACACGCCGCAGTGTGTCGCAGTCCCCTACGTGGGCAGGTTGTAGGGCGTGATCACCTGCACGGGGGACGGGCGCACGGGTTCGATCGGCAGCGCGCCATGGTGTTGCAGGATCAACCGCATGGCCAGGCGTGCGTCGGCACGCAGGTCGTTGTGCAGCACGGCCGAGATGCTGCCGTCCCGGAGAAGCCTGCGGTTGTCGGCATCGAGATCGTGGGCGATGAAAACCCTGCATTCGCGGCCCAGCTTCTCGAACGCGGCCACTGTCGCGGTGTTGCCCCCGCCTGGCGAGTACACCGCATCCACCGCGGGGTGGCGCTCCAGGGCCTGCAGCACCAGACGTTCGTTGGTCGCGTCGATGCCGTCACTGTCGGTCACCTCGACCACCGTTCGGCCCGAGGCCCGCAGACCTGACCGGAATCCGACCTCTCGCTCACCTTCGCCACGGAACACCGTGCGACTCACCGTGATCAGCACCTCAGCGGGGGCGGGACCGAGCCACTGTTCGATCAGGTAGGCCGCCGTCAGCCCCGCCCCGTGGTTGTCTATGCCGACGTAGCCGCAGCGCGCGCTGGCCGGGATGTCGGTCGTGTAGGTCACCACCGGGGTTCCCGCGGCGACCAGGCGGTCGACGGCCTCGACGACCTCGGGTTCGTCGGCGGCCTTGAGCACCACGCCGTGGCTGCCACGGATGCGCGCCAGCGTGTCGACCATCTGCGCCGTCGACCCCGACTCCCACAGGTGAAACCGTGCGCGCAGCATGGCCGGCGCGAATGCGGGCAGTTCGGCTTCGATCGCGGCCCGGAACGCGTCGGAGAAGCGCTGCGGTGTCTGCATCACGACGTCGATCAGGTAGCGCCGCCCGTTGAGCCGCAACTGCGCACGCTGCTTGTCCAGATCGGCGATCGCCTGCCGAACCTCGGCGCGGGTGCTCTCCCGCACGCCAGGGCGATCGTTGAGGACGCGATCCACCGTGGCCTCACTCAGGCCGGCCTGCTGGGCGATCTCCCTGACCTTGTACCGGTGCGCCACCGCGTCCCCTTCTGAGGTCTTTTTGATGGTTTTCTGGTGTTGATTGTGCCTCATACCACAGCAAGACTTGCGGGCATGTCCAGCACCACCACCGCCTCAGGCCGCCGCACGGCCTGGATCGAGGACATGGACTGCACCCTCGACACCTTCCGCGCCCAGTTGCCCGGCGACACCGACCCGACCGATTACCCGCACGCGCTCGATGTCCGGGACAACGTTCCGGTGTACGCGGCCAGCGATCTGGACAGCGCAGACCGCCGTGCCCTGCAGGCCGAACTCAGCGCCGCGCTCGCCGACGGTCCCGGAGTCGTGGTGTTCGCGGGCGCGTTCTCGGAGAGCGTGACCGATGCCGCCAGCGCGGCATTCACGGAGTTGATCGAGGCGCAACGTGCCGGAGGCGCCGAGGCCGGCGACCACTTCGGCAGGCCGGGCGCCAACGACCGCATCTGGAACGCCGCACAGAAGCTCGCGCTGCACTGTCCCGCGGTGTTCGCCGACTACTACGCCAATGACGCGTTGGCGATCGTCTCGCAGGCCTGGCTGGGACCGAGGTATCAGGTCACCTCCCAGGTCAACGTCGTCAATCCCGGTGGCGCGGCCCAGGTTCCGCACCGCGATTACCACCTCGGCTTCGTCGACGCCGACCAGTTGGCGGCCTACCCCGCGCATCTGCATCGGATGTCGGCGGTGCTGACCCTGCAGGGCGCGGTGGCGCACTGCGATATGCCGCTGGAGAGCGGGCCCACCATGCTGCTGCCCTATTCACAGCGCTTCGCTGCCGGATACATCGCCTTCCGCCGACCCGAGTTCATCGAGTTCTTCACCGACAATCACGTGCAGGTCCCGCTGCGCAAGGGCGACGCGGTGTTCTTCAATCCCGCGCTGTTCCACGGCGCCGGGGCCAACACGTCATCCGAGATCCGGCGCATGGCCAACCTGCTGCAGGTGTCCTCACCGTTCGGGCGGGCGATGGAGGCCCTGGACCGCACCGCCATGGTCCAGGCGGTCTATCCCGCCCTGCGCGCCATGCAGGCCGCCGGACGGCCGTCCCACGAGATCCACAACGCGGTCGTCGCCACTGCCGAGGGCTACCCCTTCCCCACCAACCTCGACCGCGATCAACCCATCGACAGCCTCGCGCCGCCCAGCCAGGTCGACACCGTCCTCGCGGCACTCGCCGCCGACGCCTCCCCCGAAGACCTCGACACCGCCCTGCGGCTCCACGACGAACGGAGAACACCATGACCACACTCGGGCTCATCGGCCTCGGCCGGATCGGCGCGTTCCACACCGAGACACTCACCAGCCTGCCCGGCGTGGATCGCCTGCTCATCACCGATGAGCGGCCCGAGGTCGTCGCACAGGTCGCCACCAAGTACCACGCGGATCCGGTGGAATCGGTGGACAAACTGCTGTCCTCGGGCGTCGACGGCGTCGTGGTCGCGGCCGCGACACCCGCGCACGCGGCGCTGACCCTGGCATCCGTCGAACGTGGCCTGCCCACCTTCTGCGAAAAGCCCGTCGCCTCCACCGCGGCCGAGAGCGCACGGATCGCCGAGGCGATCGCGCGTTCGGGCGTCCCAGTCCAGATCGGTTACCAACGCCGCTTCGACGCCGCGTTCGCCGCGGCCAAAGCCGCCGTCGACCGCGGTGACCTCGGCGCACTGCACACCGTGCGCAGCACCACGATGGACCCCGCGCCACCACCGATGGATTACATCGCCGGGTCGGGCGGAATCTTCCGGGACTGCGCGGTGCACGACTTCGACGTCCTGCGCTGGATCACCGGCCAGGAGGCCGTGGAGGTGTACGCCACCGGCAGCGTGCAGGGCGATCCACTGTTCACCGAGTACGGGGATGTCGACACCGCGGCGATCACCGTCCGCTTCGACGGCGGTGCACTCGGCGTGGTGTCGGCCGCCCGTTACAACGGGCGCGGTTACGACTGCCGACTCGAAGTGCACGGCTTCACCGACACCGTGGTGGCCGGCTGGGACCAGGGTGTTCCCGTACGAAACACCGACCCGCACAACGACTTCCCGACCGGCCAGCCGCACCACTTCTTCATGGACCGGTTCACCGACGCGTTCCGCGCCGAACTCGGCGCCTTCCTCGGCGTGGTCGACGGCGGTCCCATCCTGGGCGCGACCGTGGCCGATGCCGTCGAGGTGGCCTGGATAGCCGAGGCCGCCGCCGAATCACTGCGCCGCAACGCGCCTGTCACCCTCGAGGAGGTCAGACGATGAAGACCGCCGGTGCCCCCATCTCGTGGGGCGTGTGCGAGGTGCCCGGATGGGGCCATCAGATGTCGGCCGACCGAGTGCTCTCGGAGATGCGACAAGCGGGCCTGACCGCCACCGAACTCGGGCCCGATGGATTCCTGCCGGGCGATGCCGCCGAACTGGCCACGCTGCTGCGAGGATTCGGCCTGGCCTGCGTCGGCGGGTTCGTTCCCGTAGTACTGCACGATGCCGACCACGACCCGACGCTGGATCTGTTGGCAACCCTGCGGTCCCTGGTGGCCGCCGGAGCCGGCGTCGTCGTGCTGGCCGCCGCGACGGGCACCGACGGATACGACTCCCGCCCGGAATTGGACGAAAGCGGCTGGGACACCCTGCTCCTCCATCTCGACAAGCTCAGCGCCCTGGCCAACGAACATGGGCTCAAGGCCGTACTGCACCCACATGTCGGCACCATGGTGGAGACCCGCGCCGAGGTCGACCGGGTACTGGCCGGATCGTCGATCGCGCTGTGCCTGGACACCGGGCACCTGCTGATCGGCGGCACCGACCCGTTGGAGCTGACCCGCGCGGTGCCCGAGCGAATCGCGCACGCGCACCTCAAGGACGTCGACGCCGCGCTGGCCACCAGGGTGCGCAGCGGCGAACTGAGTTACACCGAGGCCGTCGCGGCGGGCATGTACGTGCCGTTGGGCGCGGGCGACGTCGACATCACCGGGATCGTCAAGACGCTCGAGGACAACGGGTACACCGGGTGGTACGTGATGGAGCAGGACACCATCCTCGACGACGAACCCGCCGAGGGCGACGGCCCCCTCACCGATGTGCTGGCCAGTGTGGCGTTCCTGCAGGCGCTTTCCGGGTGATGCTGCGCATCGGAATTCTGGGCGCGGCGCGGATCACCGAACTGGCGATCGTCGGGCCCGCCCACGACCTCGGCTACCGCCTGGTGGCGGTCGCGGCGCGGGACCCGCAACGCGCGGCGCTCTTCGCCGAAAAGTACGGCGTCGAACGCGCTCTCGACAGCTACGCGCAGGTGCTGGCCGACCCCGAGGTCGACGTGATCTACAACCCGCTGGCCAATTCCCTGCACGCGCCCTGGAACCTCGCCGCCGTCGCGGCCGGCAAGCCCACGCTTACCGAGAAGCCCTATGCCCGAAACCAAGCCGAGGCACGGCAGGTGGCCACCGCCTCGGCAGCGTCGGCCGTGCCGGTCATCGAAGCCTTCCACCACGTGCACCACCCCGTGACCCTCCGGATGCTCGATCTGGCCCGGGGGTCCGACATCGGCCGCCTGCGCCACGTCGAGGTGCGCATGGAGATGCCACCACCCGGTGACGACGATCCGCGCTGGCGACTGGACCTGGCCGGCGGGGCGCTGATGGACCTCGGCTGTTACGGACTGCAGTTCATCCGCGCAGTGGCGGCGGCGCGCGGCGTCACGCCCCGGATCGCCGGGGCTTCGGCGGTCGAGCGCACGGCGGGGGTCGACGAGAGCTGCACCGTCGACCTGTCGCTGGGCGAGATCACCGCGCAGTCGGTCAACAGCATGGTGGCCGACGAGCACCGCTTCCGCATCACGCTGATCGGCTCAGCCGGTTCCGCGACGGCGCACAACTTCATCAAGCCGCATGAGGATGACAGGATCACCGTGCGGACGGCCGCCGGCGAACGCGTGGAGCGGCTGGGCACCAGATCGTCCTACAGCTGGCAGTTGGAGAAGTTCGCGGCCGCGGTCATCACCGGGGCTCCGCTGCCCGTCTCGATCGCCGATCCGGTGGCCAACATGGCCCTGGTCGATGCCGCGTACACCGCGGCCGGGCTGCCGCTGCGATGACTCAGCGGTCCAGCGCGAAGCAGGCCAGGCTGGCCGTGAAGGCGATCACCGCCGCCGCCGCAGAGCACCCCGCGGCCAGCGCGTTGCCCAGACCAAGACCCGCCAATGCGACGGCCATGATCACCACGGCGGCGAAGTTGAGCACCAGTCCCAGCGAACTGACCGTCTCGGTCCTCGGCGCCTGGCCGATGATCTCGGGTTTCGTCGTCACTTCCAGCCCCATCTGTCGTGCGGTGTCGGCCCGTCAGTACCCGTTGCAGGCGACGGGAAAACCTGACGTGCCCGCAGGCCCGAGCGCTGCCGGGAGAGCAGGTCGAGGTGGGCCGCCCCACGTTCCAGCGATCAGGAGACCCAGCGATGACCTTTGACCTTGCCGTGTGCGCGGAGATGGTCTTCACCGACCTCGGCATCGTCGAGCGTGCGAGGCGCATCTCCGACCTCGGCTTCGCAGTCGAGATCTGGAGCTTCGAGGACAAAGACCTCGGTGCGCTGGCCGCCACCGGAGCTCGATTCTCCTCGATGACCGGCTATCTACACGGCGACCTCTACGATCCCGACGGTGCCGCCGAGGTGGTTCGCACTGCCCGCGATGCCGTCAAAGCCGCTGCGGTGCTTGGCGTTCCCCGCCTGGTGGTGCATCCCGGCGAACTCGTCGACGGCCGGGCCGCACGCCCCCAGCAGCGGGTCACCGGCGCCATGTGGTTCTCGGCGCAGCGTGGTCTGGAGGCACTCGGTGAACTCGGCGCCCAGGCCGGTGTGACGTTCTGTCTGGAGAATCTCAACACGCTCGTCGACCACCCCGGGGTGCCGCTGGCCCGCGCGAAGGACACCCTGGCGCTCGTGGAGGCCGTCGGCCATCCCAACGTCAAGATGATGCTGGACCTCTACCACGCGCAGATCGGGGAGGGGAACCTGATCGAGCTGGTGCGTCGCTGCGGGCCGGCGATCGGCGAGATCCAGGTCGCCGATGTCCCCGGCCGATGCGAGCCGGGCACCGGCGAAATCCACTATCCCGCAGTCGCAACGGCGCTGCGGGACAGCGGATACCGCGGAACGGTGGGCCTGGAGGCCTATGCCGCCGGGGACAGCGCTGCGGCCCTGGCGGCCTTCCGGGCGGCGTTCACGGTGTGACGGCCGGCGGGGGATGTGGATCGTCCCGCCGACGGGCCGGTGCCACTCAAAATGTGCGGATCGGCAGGAAATTTCGCGAAATTGGCTGCAATTCCGCACATTTCAACGGCGGCAGACCTCGCAGTGCGGGCTTTCGGCACCGTCACACGGCGCCAGACGCCTAATGCCGCCCCAATTCATGGGTCAGGGCTTCCAGTTCGTTGCCGCCGGCCATCTCCTGCGTGAGATGCTCCAGCGTGATCTCGTCGTACGTGCAGTCCAGCTTCTGCCGGCCACGGTTGAGCAGCACGAAGTGGTCGCCCACCATGTGCGCGTGATGCGGGTTGTGGGTGATGAAGATGACCCCGAAGCCCTGGTCCTTGGCCGCGGTGATGTAGCGCAGCACCATGCCGGACTGCTTGACGCCCAGCGCGGCCGTCGGCTCGTCGAGGATCAGCACGCGCGCACCGAAGAAGATGGCCCGCGCGATCGCCACACACTGCCGCTGACCACCCGACAGCGACCCGATGGGCGCGTCGACGTCGGGCAGGTCGATCCCCATCTTCTTCAGCTCGGAGATCGTCGTCGCGCGCATGGCGTTGATGTCCAGGGACTTCAGCAGCCCCTTCTTCCGCAACTCATTGCCGAGGAAGAAGTTGCGCCACACCGGCATCAGCGACACAACGGCGAGGTCCTGGTACACCGTGGCGATACCGGCGTTGAGCGAGTCCTTGGGCGAGTTGAACTCCGTCGCGACGCCGTCGATGAGCAGTTCACCCTCGGTGGGTTTGTGCAGGCCGGCGATGATCTTGATCAGCGTGGACTTGCCAGCACCGTTGTCACCGAGCACGCCGGTGACCTCACCCGCGCCGACGCGCAGGTTGATGTCCCTGAGCGCGATGATGTTTCCGTAACTTTTGCCGACTCCGCGGAGTTCGACCAGTGGGGTTTCGCCCCCGGACGGAGTCTCGGCGATGGGCGCTTCAGCAGTGGTGCTCATATCGGCTTCTCTCCTACCGCTTGGCGGCGTAGTTGCGGACGACGTTGTTGGCGATCACCGCGAACAGCAGCATCGCGCCGAGGAAGAACTTGAACCAGTCGGGGTTCCAACCGGCGTAGACGATGCCCTGGTTGGTCATGCCGAAGATGAACGCACCGATCAGCGTGCCGATCGCGGTGCCGTAACCACCGGTGAGCAGGCAGCCTCCGATGACCGCGGCGATGATGTAGAAGAACTCGTTGCCCACACCCTGGCCGGACTGCACGGTGTTGAAGGCGAACAGCAGGTGCATGCCGACGAACCACGCGCAGAACGCGACCACCATGAACAGGCCGATCTTGACCTTGGTGACCGGCACACCGACGGCGCGCGCGCTGTCCTGGTTGCCGCCGACGGCGAAGATCCAGTTGCCGGTGCGCGTCTTGAACAGAACGTAGGTCGCGATGAGGGCGAACAGGATCCACCACAGCACGGTGATGCGGACCTCGACGGGGCCGATCGGGATACTCGAGGCGAAAACGGTCCTGCCCGAATCGAATCCCTCCATGTCCGACACACTGGGTGTCGCGACCTGACCGGACAGCAGTTTGGTCACGGCAAGGTTGATGCCCGCGAGCATGAAGAATGTGGACAGCGTGATGAGGAAGGACGGGATCTTCGTCTTCATCACCATGTAGCCGTTGAAGAACCCCACGGCCAACGAGATCACCAGCGCCAGAGCGGCGCCCGCCCACAGGTTCAGGTGCAGGTTGTAGCAGAGCATCGACGCCGCGAGCGAGCTGGTGGTGACCGCGACACCCGCGGACAGGTCGAACTCGCCGCCGATCATCAGCAGACCGACCCCGACCGCCATGATGCCGATGGTCGAACTCGCGTAGAGCACGGTGGCCAGCGACTCCGCCGACCGGAACGGTGGAGCGACGATCAGGAACAGGACGAAGATGCCGACGGCGCCGACCAGCGCCCCCATCTCGGGGCGAATGATCAACCGCTGCAGCTTGTTCTGCTCCCTGACCCGCTCGTCATGGACGACGGTGTGGGTGTCCAGGTTGAGGTCGGCTTGTGTACTCATCAGCGGGTTCCGTTCTGGGCGTACTCGGCGACGGCGTCGATGTTGGTCTTGTCGATGAACGACGGTCCGGTCAGCGTCGCCTGGTTGCCCCCGATGACGTTGCCGTTGTTGAGGTAGAGCCACAGCGAGTCGACCGCGAGATAGCCCTGCAGGAAGGGCTGCTGATCGACGGCCCACTGGACGTCACCGTTCTTGATCGCGTCGACGAGTGCGGCGTTGGTGTCGAAGGTCGCGACCTTGGCGCTGCTGCCCGCGTTGCGCACCGACTGCACCGCGGTCAGGGCGAACGGCGCGCCCAGGGTGAGCACGGTGTCGACGCTGGGGTCCTGCTGCAGCTTGGCGGTCACGGTCGCCTCGACGGACGGCATGTCCTTGCCGTTGACGTTGAGCACCTCCGAGGCCGGGAAGGTGTCCTTCACCCCGGCGCAGCGCGCCTCCAACCCGACATGCCCCTGCTCCTGGATCACGCAGATCGCCTTCTTGGCGCCGTCTGCGGCCAGGCGCCTGCCGGCCTCCTGGCCCGCGATGAACTCGTCCTGACCGAAGTACTCCTTGATGCCCATCGCCTGCCAGGCCTCGGATCCGGAGTTGAACGCCACGACCGGAATGTTCTTGCCGACGGCTTTGGCCACACCGGGTTTCATCGCGTCGGCCTTGGCCAGTGTCAGCGCGATGCCGTCGACGCCACGGTCGACGGCATTCTGGACGAGGTTGGCCTGGTTCGGCCCCTCGGGATCACTGGAGTAGACGAGTTCGATGTTGTCCTTCTTGGCCGCGGTCTCGGCGCCCTTGCGCACGAGGTCCCAGAAGGAGTCGCCGGGCGCCTCGTGGGTGATCATGGCGATGGTCGCGCGCGGCGTGTCCGCGGTGCCCGCACCCATCCCGCCGCCGCTGCCGTCGGGCTTGCCCCCGGTGCTCGAGCACGCGGACGCACCCAGTACGAGAACGCCCAGGCTGGCTGCAGCCACGAGCCGAGTGAAGTTCATTGTCTCTCCTTGTCCTCGGGCATCGCCGCGGAGCTTGAGCGTCTGCACGCCGGTGGCAAGCGACACGGCCTCGCAGTCGATGTAATACCGCTCACACTGGAAAGTCAAGACTTTGTACTGACATTAGGACCGCATATCAAATCCCCAAGACAGGCGGGCGTCTACGCCGAAGCGTCATCCACAGCGTCTTGGCACGTCTAAATACGTTGTACGGCAGTGCCTTTAAGGTCAGCGATCGACGAGCGTGGTGTCGAAGTAGTAGCGCGAGGCGCGATAGACGTGACTTCCGTACTCCACAATTCGGCCCGAGTCGTCGAAGGCCGTCCGCTCCATCACCAGCAGCGGCGCCTTGGGCTTCTCGTCGAGCAGGCGGGCCTCCTCGCGGTCTGCGGCCTTGGCCCCGATCCGCTGGCGGGCGACCCGGATGTGCACTCCGCGTGAGCGCAGCGACTGGTACAGACCCGCCGTCTCGAGTTCGTCACGGTCGGGCGCCACCGCGGCGGGCAGGTGATTGGTCATCACCGCCAGCGGCTGACCACCCGACGAGCGAAGGCGTCGCATCGTCACGACATCGCTGCCGACGGGAAGGTTGAGATGCTGTGCGATGTCGTCGGACGCCGGACCCAGTCGGTAGTCGAGCACCTGCGTGGTGGGCTCCTGCCCCGCCCGAGCGAGGTCGTCGAACAGGCTGGTCAACTCCACCGGGCGATGCACCGGCGTCTGCACCACCTGGGTGCCCACACCGCGCTTGCGGACCAGCAGACCCTTGTCCACGAGTTCCTGGATGGCGCGCCGAGTCGTGGGCCGCGACAGGTTCAACCGCTTGGCCAGCGCCAGTTCGTTCTCGAACCGGTCCCCCGGCTTGAGCTGACCATCGAGGATGGCCTTCTCGAACACCTGCGCCACCTGGAAGTACAACGGAACCGGGCTCGACCGATCGAGCTCGATAGCCAGTGTCGTCACCACGCCGCTCCGATCCTGCATCCAGTGCCCGCCCAACGTCCGGGCGCGTGGTTGAACAGACTACCTCCTCATGACTGCAAGTAAGAATGTCAGGACAAAGTCTTGACTTTCCCGGTGCCGGGGCGCACAGTCGATGGCGAATGCCCGACGCGCCGGCGTCGGTCAGGTCGACAGAACCCACAAAGCCCAGACGCCTTCGGGAGTACTCGTGACCGCACACGCCAACAAGGCTTTTGACGTCCTCGCCATCGGTCGCTGCGGTGTCGACCTCTACCCCCTGCAGACCGGGGTGGGCCTCGAAGACGTCGAATCGTTCGGCAAGTTCCTCGGCGGCAGCGCCGCCAATGTGGCGGTGGCCGCCGCCCGCCTGGGCAACCACACCGCGCTGATCTCCGGGGTCGGCGACGACCCGTTCGGCAGGTTCGTCACACGGCAGCTCGCCGCACTGGGCGTCGACAACCGGTTCGTGGGCACCCACGACGAGTACCCGACACCGGTCACGTTCTGCGAGATCTTCCCTCCTGACGACTTCCCGCTGTACTTCTACCGCAGGCCGTCGGCACCCGATCTGCAGGTCCGCCCCGACGAGATCGACGCCGAGGCGGTGCGCAGCGCCCGGCTCTACTGGTCGACCGTCACCGGCTTGTCCGAAGAGCCCAGCCGCAGTGCGCATTTCACTGCCTGGGCGGCCCGAAGCGAGCAGGGACGCGCACCGCTGACCGTGCTGGACCTGGACTACCGGCCGATGTTCTGGGCCGAGCCCGCCGCAGCCACCGAACAGATCCAGCGCGCGCTTGAACACATCACCGTCGCCGTCGGGAACCGCGAGGAGTGTGAGGTCGCCGTCGGCGAGACCAACCCGCACCGGGCCGCCGACGCCCTTCTGGACCTGGGCGTGGAACTGGCGATCGTCAAACAGGGCCCGCGCGGCGTGCTGGGCAGGACCAGACACGCCTCGGTCACCGTCGCCCCCAACGACGTCGACGTGGTCAACGGACTGGGTGCCGGAGATGCCTTTGGCGGCAGCCTGATTCACGGACTCCTGCGCAACTGGCCACTGGAGAGGACGCTGCGCTACGCCAACGCCGCGGGGGCGATCGTCGCGTCCCGGCTCGAATGCTCGACCGCGATGCCCACCGCCGCCGAGGTGGCCGAACTCGCCGAACAATCCGCTGTGGAGGCCGTCAATGTCTGATTCCGGTACCGCGGTCTGCGGCGACTACGCCGCCATCACCGAGCTGCGAGCCACCGACCCCGGCGCCGTGGCGCGGGCGTGGCGGGAGCGCGTCACCCGCCCGACCGTCCGCGGTGACGGCCGATTGATGATCGTTGCGGCCGACCACCCGGCCCGCGGCGCGCTCGCGGTGGGCTCCCGCCCGACGGCGATGAACAGTCGTATCGATCTGCTCGACCGACTGCGCGCCGCACTCGCCGACCCGGGCGTCGACGGCGTGCTCGCCACCGCCGACGTGCTCGACGATCTCCTGCTGCTCGGGGCCCTCGACGACAAAGTGGTGTTCTCCTCGTTCAACCGGGGCGGGCTCGCGGGCTCGACTTTCGAACTCGACGACCGGATGACGGGTGCCACCGCGGCCTCGACCGCGGCGTCGAAGATGAATGGCGGAAAGATGCTGTGCCGCATCGACCTTGACGACCCGAACACGGTGGCCACCCTGGCCGCGTGCGCGCAGGCGATCGACGATCTGGCCGCGCACGGCCTGATCGCCATGCTCGAGCCGTTCCTGTCGACCC
Source organism: Mycobacterium sp. ACS4331 (assembly GCF_001667265.1). GTDB lineage: Bacteria > Actinomycetota > Actinomycetes > Mycobacteriales > Mycobacteriaceae > Mycobacterium. The sequence continues at coordinate 15,542 of NZ_LZHW01000056.1, forward strand.
GCGTCGACGGAAGGGTCCGAAACGACCTGAGCCCCGACGCGGTGATCAAGTCCGTGCACATCAGCCAGGGCCTGGGCTCCACATCGGCCTACACCTGGATGAAGCTTCCGGTCGTCGACGAGATGGACCGCGTCATGGAGTCGACCACCCTGCCGACGCTCCTGCTCGGCGGCGATCCCGCCGATCCCGACGAGGCCTTCGCCAGTTGGGAGAAGGCCCTGTCCCTGCCGTCGGTGCGGGGCCTGATCGTGGGCCGCACGCTGCTCTACCCCCACGACGACGACGTCAGCGCCGCCGTCGCGGCCGCCGTGCGGATGGTGCGGTAGCCCATGCGCAGCAGGCTCTACATCCCCGCAGGCAGCGCCACGCTGCCCTACACCGTCAACGTCACCCCGGAGTCCGCCGGCTGGGCCGAATCCTCGCTGCAGGTGCTCGAACTCGGCGCCGACCCGGTGACTCTGCACACTCGGGACACCGAGGTGATGATCCTGCCGCTGGCCGGCGGCGGCTCGGTCGAATGCGGCGGCGAAACCTGGGAACTCACGCCCCGAGACTCGGTGTTCGACGGTCCGGCCGACATGGTCTACGTCGGGATCGATCAGGCCTACACACTGTCCGGGACGGGCCGCGTCGCGATCTGCGGCGCCCGGGCCGGCCGGTCGTACCCCAACCGCCGCCTGGCCGCCTCCGACGTTCCGGTGGAACTGCGCGGTGCCGGCAACTGCAGTCGCCAGGTGCACAACTTCGGCACGGCGACCACGTTCGAGGCCGACTCGCTGATCGCATGTGAAGTCATCACCCCGAGCGGCAACTGGTCGAGCTATCCGGCCCACAAGCATGACGAGAACACCGCCGTCGAAACCCAACTCGAGGAGATCTACTACTTCGAGATCGCCGACAGCCCGGCCGGCACACCGGGATTCGGCTATCACCGGGTCTACGGCACCCCCGAGCGCCCGATCGAGGTGCTTGAGGAGGTCCGTTCCGGCGACGTCGTCCTGGTGCCGCACGGGTACCACGGACCGTCGATCGCCGCGCCCGGGCACCACATGTACTACCTCAACGTCATGGCCGGATCAGGCCCCACGCGGGCGTGGATGATCTGCGACGACCCGAACCACACCTGGCTGCGCGACAGCTGGGAACACCAGGAGATCGATCCCCGGCTGCCGTTCGGTGCCGGTGTTCGGGAAGGAGCCTGACCCGTGGTATCCACCGCACCCAAGGCCGGAGACAAGCTCCCCGACCGGGAGAGCACCGTCCGGCTGACCGTCGCTCAGGCGACCGTCCGCTTCCTGGCCAAGCAGTACGTCGAACGTGACGGCACCCGCAGCCGGTTCTTCGCCGGATGCTTCGGCATCTTCGGCCACGGCAACGTCGCGGGACTCGGGCAGGCCCTGCTGCAGGACGAACTCGAGGCGGCCGAGGCCGGACGCGACCCCGGACTGCGCTACGTGCTGGGCCGCAACGAGCAGGCCATGGTGCACAGCGCCGTCGCCTACGCCCGGCAGAAGGACCGCCTACAGGCCTGGGCGGTCACGGCCAGCGTCGGTCCAGGTTCGACGAATATGCTCACCGGCGCCGCGCTGGCCACCATCAACCGACTGCCGGTGCTGCTGCTGCCAGCCGACACCTTCGCGACCCGCGTCAGTGCGCCGGTGCTGCAGGAACTCGAACTCCCGTCCTCGGGCGACGTCACCGTCAATGACGCGTTCAAACCGCTGTCGCGCTATTTCGACCGCGTGTGGCGCCCCGAACAGCTGCCCGCGGCGCTGCTCGGCGCCATGCGGGTGCTCACCGACCCCGTGGAGACCGGGGCGGCGACCGTCTCCATCCCGCAGGACGTGCAGGCCGAGGCCCACGACTGGCCGGAATCACTGTTCGCCGAACGCACCTGGCACATCGCCCGGCCGCTTCCGGAGCCCGCGGTGCTCACCCGCGCCGCCGACGCCATCCGCGGCGCCACCGCACCCCTGATCGTCGCCGGGGGCGGCGTCATCTACTCCGAGGCCAGCGCGGCACTCGCGGCGTTCTGCGAACAGACCGGCATTCCGGTGGCCGAAACCCAGGCCGGCAAGGGATCAGTGCCCTATGACCACCCCCAGGCGGTCGGTGCGATCGGTTCCACGGGCACCACCGCCGCCAACGCGCTGGCCGCCGAGGCCGACGTCGTGATCGGGATCGGCACGCGCTACAGCGATTTCACGACCGCGTCGCGGACCGCGTTCAACCACCCGGAAGTCCGGTTCGTCAACATCAACGTCGCGTCCCTGGACTCGGTCAAACAGGGTGGCCTCAGTGTGGTCTCCGACGCCCGTGAAGCCCTGGACGCACTGGCCGACGCGGTCGGCGACTACACCGTCGGTGACCAATACCGCTCGCGGATCACCGAATTGGCCGCCGAATGGGACGACACGGTGTCGTCGGCGTACGCGACCGAGGAGGGTGCGGCGCTGAACCAGAATCAGGTCATCGGGCTGGTCAACACACTGTCCGATCCCCGCGACGTCGTGGTGTGCGCGGCCGGCTCCATGCCAGGTGACCTGCACAAGCTGTGGCGCACCCGCGATCGCAAGGGCTATCACGTCGAATACGGCTACTCCTGCATGGGTTATGAGATCGCCGGCGGCATCGGCGTCCGGATGGCGGCCCCCGATCGGGACGTGTTCGTCATGGTCGGCGACGGCTCCTACCTGATGATGGCCACCGAACTGGTGACCGCGGTGCAGGAGGGTGTGAAGATCATCGCGGTGCTGGTGCAGAACCACGGGTTCGCCTCCATCGGAGGCCTTTCCGAGTCCCTGGGGTCCCAACGGTTCGGTACCGCCTACCGCTACCGCGGCGACGGCGGACGGCTCGACGGCGACCACCTCCCCGTCGACCTGGCGGCGAATGCGGCCAGCCTGGGCGCCGACGTCATCAGGGTCGGCACGGCCGCCGAGTTCACCGACGCGGTCAAGGTCGCCAAGGCCGGTGACCGCACCACGGTCATCCACGTCGAGACCGACCCCCTGGTCTTCGCCCCGGACAGCCACTCGTGGTGGGACGTTCCGGTGAGCGAGGTCTCGACGCTGACCTCGACTCAACAGGCTCACGCCAGGTACGCGGACTGGAAGAAGGTCCAGCGCCCCCTCATCAACCCCTCCGACCGCTGACAAGGACACAGATGGCGACCATCCGCGTGGGTTCCGCACCCGACTCCTGGGGCGTGTGGTTTCCCGACGACCCGCAGCAGACCCCGTATCACCGCTTCCTCGACGAGGTGGCCGCCTCGGGTTACCAGTGGATCGAACTGGGCCCCTACGGCTATCTGCCCACCGACCCCAGGCAACTCGCCGACGAATTGGCGGCGCGCAATCTCACGCTGTCGGCCGGAACGGTGTTCGAGCACCTGCACCAGGACGACTCGTGGGATGCGGTGTGGAAACAGGTCGAGGATGTCGCGAAACTGACTGCGGCCGTGGGTGGTCAGCACGTCGTCGTGATCCCCGAGATGTGGCGCGATCCCGCGACCGGTGCCGTACTCGAGAACCGCACCCTCACCACCGAGCAGTGGCAGAAGAAGACCCGGGGCATGAATGAACTGGGCCGGGCGATGTTCGAGAAGTACGGGGTACGCGCCCAGTACCACCCGCACGCCGACAGTCACGTCGACACCGAGGAGAACATCCACCGGTTCCTCGACGGCACCGACGGTCGGTTCGTCAACCTCTGCCTGGACACCGGGCACGTCAGCTACTGCGGCGGCGACAACATCGCGATCATCGAACGCGCCCCCGAACGCATCGGCTACCTGCACCTCAAACAGGTCGACCCGCAGGTGCGTGCCAGGGTCGAGGCCGAGGACCTCCCGTTCGGCGAGGCCGTGCGGTTGGGCGCGATGACCGAGCCGCCACTCGGAATCCCCGACATGCCACCGCTTCTGGCCGCTGTGGAGAAGCTGGGCATCGATGTGTTCGCGATCGTCGAGCAGGACATGTACCCGTGCGAGGTCGACGACCCGCTGCCCATCGCCACCCGCACCCGCAACTACCTGGGTTCGTGCGGCATTCCTTCGGTGAAGTTCTAGGAGCCCAGATGTCTGACTTGCGTGTTGCCGTCCTCGGCGTGGGGGTCATGGGGGCTGACCATGTGGCCCGCCTCGACGCGAGGATCTCTGGGGCCCGTGTCGCGGTGGTCAACGACCACCTCACCGAGAAGGCCGATCAGATCGCCGCCGGGATCGAGGGCTGCCGTGCCGTGGCCGACCCTCTCGACGCCATCGCCGATCCCGACGTCGATGCCGTCGTGCTCGCCACGCCGGGTCCCACCCACGAGAAGCAGCTTCTGGCCTGTCTGGAACACCGCAAGCCGGTGCTGTGCGAGAAGCCTCTGACCACCGACGTCGAGACGGCGCGGGGCGTCGTCAAGCGCGAGGCCGAACTGGGCACGCGCCTGATCCAGGTCGGGTTCATGCGCCGCTTCGACCATGAGTACGTCGCGTTGAAGTCCATGCTGGACGCCGGCGAGCTGGGCCGTCCGCTGGTGCTGCACTGCGCGCACCGCAACCCGGCGGTGCCGCCGAGCTTCGACAGCGCGATGGTCGTGCGTGACTCCCTGGTCCACGAGGTCGACGTCACGCGGTTCCTGTTCGATGAGGAGATCGCGGCCATCCAGATCATCCGGCCCGCCGCCAATCCCGCTGCGCCGCAGGGTCTGGCCGATCCGCAGATCGCGGTGATGCGCACGGCCTCGGGCAAGCACGTCGACGTCGAACTCTTCGTCACCACGGGAGTCGGCTACGAGGTGCGGACCGAAGTCGTCGGTGAGTTGGGCAGCGCGATGATCGGTCTCGACGTCGGGCTGGTGCGTAAGTCCGCGCCCGGCACGTGGGGTGGGCGGATCACGCCCGGCTTCCGAGAGCGGTTCGGCCAGGCCTATGACACCGAGTTCCAGCGTTGGGTCGATGCGGTCGCGGCCGGTGGTGCCACCGGCGACTACACGGACGGCCCCACCGCGTGGGACGGCTACGCCGCGGCCGCGGTGTGTGAGGCCGGCGTGGTGTCGCTGAACCAGGGCGGCCCGGTCGAGGTGGCGATGGTGTCCCGCGATTCGATCCCGGGGGCGTGAGATGAAGATCGCGCTGGATCCCACACCGTTCCACCACGACCACGAGCTGCTCGAATTCCCGCGCCTGGTCGCCGATCTGGGTTATGAGCACCTGCAGTTGACGCCGCACCGGGATTTCATCCCGTTCTTCAACCATCCCCGCGCCGACGACGATCTGGTGGCGAAGTTCCGCGGGGCCTGCTCCGACGCCGGCGTCGGGATCGCCTCGGTGCTGCCGGTGCTGCGCTGGTCGGGTCCCGACGAGGACGCGCGCGAGGCCGCCGTGCGCAACTGGAAGCGCGTCATCCAGATCACCGTCGATCTCGGGGTCAACGTCATCAACACCGAGTTCTCCGGTCGTCCCGAGAAGGCCGAGGAGTCCGAGCGCGCATTCTTCCGGTCCATGGAGGAACTGGTGCCGATCTTCGAACGCGAGGGCATCGACGTCCGAATCGACCCACACCCCGACGATTTCGTCGAGGACGGGATGGAGGCGCTGCGGATCATCCGCGGAGTCAACTCCCCCAACATCGGCATGGTGTACGTGGCGTGCCACACCTTCCATATGGGCGCCGACATGCACGCGCTCATGCGCGCCGCCGGTGACAAGCTGCGCCTGGTGCACGTCGCCGACACCATGGACCATCACCGCTCCCACGGGCTGCGCTACATCACCAATCCGCCCGGCACCGCGGCGCGCGTGCATCAGCACCTCAAGATCGGTGACGGCGACATCAACTGGGACGAGTTCTTCTCCGGCCTGGCCGAGATCGGGTTCTACGACCGGCCCGACACCGTCATGGTGTCCTCGGTGTTCGCCGAGGACGAGAACGCCGCCGACGTGTCGCGGTACCAGCTGAAGACCATGACCGACTTCGTCGCCAAGTACTCCTAGCTCGACGGTGGGCTGGCCCCCAACACCTTTCCCGCGAGAGGGCTGGGGTCCCCGCGTGCGGGGCGTCGGTACGCACCACATCGTGCTCCGCCGTCCAGAAGAGGCCCTCACCGACCGGGGTGAGGTCAGAACAGGCGGCGCAGCGCGGTGTCGGCCGGTCCGGCCGGCGGGTCGGTGAGGTCTCCGACGAACACCGCGGCGATCCGCTCGGGCTTCGCGTCGGCCACCGCGCGCCACGCCGCGAGGTTGGGATGCTGCAGATCCGTGGTGGCCTCGGCAGGCTTGAGGTTCTCGATGGCGTGCGCCACCTGCGCCGGCGTCATGGCGAACTCGCGCGTCCCATGTGAGTGGCCGACCACTTCGGCAAGCACCACCGCGGACAGGCTCGCGCCGCTGCCGGGGCGGTTGACGTGCGGGAACTCCCACCCGCCGCCGGTGTCATACCCGACCGCGAAGGCCACCGGCGCCCGCCAACCCGCGATCCTCTCGCTGCGCCTGCGGGAGATCTCCCGCAGGCCCTCGCGTGTGGACCAGTCATCGCCTGTCATGGCCGCCATTGTGCCAACCCCGGTGCCTCCTCTCCGCTTAGTCGCCCGCACGCGGGGACCCAGCACTCTCGCGGGAGAGGGAGCAGCCAGCCCAGGTTCAGAGGATGTACAACATCTCCTGATAGGTCGGCAGCGGCCAGAGATCATCGGCGACAACGGATTCCAACGAGTCGGCCGCGGCGCGCACCGCATCCATCGCCGGCAGCAGCACATCGCGGGCATGGAAGGCCTCGTCCGAGGCCGACTCCAGGTGCACCGAAAGCCCCGCCCGCAGGTCGGCCAGCGCCCTGGTCAGTGCCGCCAGCGGCGCCGACACCGCCTCGAGCAGCGACATGTCCGGTTCGACGCCGGCGGCCTTGAGCGTCGCGATGTTCTGCGCCAGTTCGGTCTGATAGCGGATCCCGGCCGGCAGGATCACCGTCGTCCCCACCTCCAGCGCCAGCTTGGCCTCCACCCCGATGGTGAGCGCGTACTGCTCGAGGCGGACCTCGTAGCGGCTGTGCAGTTCACGTTCGCTGAACACGCCGTAGCGTTCGAAGACCTCGACCGCATCGGGCTTGATCAGCTCGGGGATGGCGTCGAGGGTGGTCTTGAGGTTGGGCAGCCCCCGTGCGGCGGCCTCGATCTGCCAGTTCTCCGAATACCCGTCGCCGTTGAACACCACCGCACCGTGCTCGGTGATGATCTCGGTCAGCAGTTTCTGGACCGCGGAGTCGAACCCCTCACCCGACTCGACGGCCTCCTCCAGAACTGTTGCCATGTAGTCGAACGAGTCCGCCATGATCGTGTTCAGGATGATCATCGGGACGGCGACGGTCTGACCCGAACCCGGTGCGCGGAACTCGAATCGATTGCCGGTGAACGCGAACGGACTGGTTCGGTTGCGGTCCCCCGGGTCGGTCGGCAGCATCGGCAGCGTGTCGACACCGATGTGCATGACGCCCTTGCCCTTCGACGACGTCGCCGCGCCCTTGGCGATCTGCTCGAACACGTCGGCCAACTGGTCGCCGAGGAAGATCGAGATGATGGCCGGCGGCGCCTCGTTGGCGCCGAGCCTGTGATCGTTGGTGGCCGAGGCTACCGAAACCCGCAGCAGGCCAGCGAATTTGTGCACCGCGCGGATGATCGCCGCGCAGAACACCAGGAACTGAGCGTTCTCGTGCGGGGTGTCGCCCGGCACGAGCAGTGAACCCAGGTCGGCGTTGCCCACCGAGAAGTTCACGTGCTTACCCGAACCGTTGACGCCGGCGAAGGGCTTCTCGTGGAACAGACACTCCATCCCGTGTTTCTTGGCCACGGTCTTGAAGATCGTCATCAGCAGCTGCTGGTGGTCGGAGGCGATGTTGGCGCGCTCGAACATCGGCGCAACCTCGAACTGCGCAGGGGCGACCTCGTTGTGCCGGGTCTTGGCCGGGATGCCGAGCTTGAACAGCTCACGCTCGGTGTCCATCATGAATCCCAGCACCCGCTCGGGGACCGCACCGAAGTAGTGGTCGTCGAACTCCTGACCCTTGGGCGGTTTGGCGCCGAACAGGGTGCGTCCGGCGTTGACCAGGTCCGGCCGGGCCAGGAAGAAGTGCCGATCGATCAGGAAGTACTCCTGCTCAGGTCCGCAGAACGACACCACCTTCGCAAGGTCGGTGTGCCCGAACAGCTTCAGGATCCGTTCGGCGTGCACGCCCATGGCCTGCTGGCTGCGCAGCAACGGCGTCTTGTAGTCGAGCGCCTCGCCCGTCATCGACACGAAGACCGTCGGGATGCACAGCGTGTTCCCGTTCGGGTTCTCCAGGATGTAGGCGGGGCTGGTGACATCCCAGCCGGTGTATCCGCGCGCCTCGAATGTGCTGCGCAGTCCTCCCGACGGGAAGCTGGAGGCGTCCGGCTCACCCTGGATCAGGGTCTTGCCCGCGAATTCGGCCAGCGTCTGACCGTCCGACACCGGTTCCAGGAAGCTGTCGTGCTTCTCGGCGGTCAGGCCCGTCATCGGATAGAAGACGTGGGCGTAGTGCGTGGCGCCCTTCGACAGCGCCCAGTCCTTCATGGCCGAGGCCACGGCATCCGCGACCGCCGGGTCGAGTTTGGCGCCCTTCTCGATGGTCGCGACGACGGACTTGAACACTGACTTCGGCAGTCGCAGTTGCATCTCGGCCTTGGTGAACACGTTGGCGCCGAAGATCTCACCGGGTGCCTCGCCCGGCACGAAGCTGATCGCCGGTGGCACGTAGGCTTCGACGTTGTTGATCGCCTGAAGACGGACTGCGTTTCCGCTCAATGAAGTTCCTATCGCTGCGGCGCCCGCGCTGCTCACGGACGACGGACCGCCCCAGGCTAGGAACAGCTGATGGCAAATCTGTTACGCCGACGTCAACGTCTGAATTCCACTCAGGCCTCGACTTCGACGGGCGGCCCCCAGGTGCCCGCAGTCGGCGATGTGCGACCACAGCAAACATTTTCAGCACCTGAGCAGCCGAGCCGCTCACTCAATTTGTGAGTCACATCACACCAATGGGAGGATGTGATGTGGCGCGCTTTCGCCACGTGCGGCGCAGCTTGGCGGGTGGACCACGCGGGAATGGAACCCGTGTCCCGAAACACGTCGGGCCCTCCGTGTGACGGAGGCTATGTGCGCCTCGCAACTCTGTTATATCGTCTAACCTGTCCGTTTCTGCGGGCTGATCTGCGTCGGTGAGCAGTCGATTTACGGGGATGAGGGAGCGCGTGGAGCGGCCAACCGTTTGGGGAGTCCTATGTTCCGTCTGCTGAAGCGCGTCTGGATCCCCCTGGTCATCGTCATCGTCCTGGTGATCGGTGGACTGACCGTCTCGCGGATCCGCACATTCTTCGGCGCCGATGACGGCAGCGGGCTCTCAGCCGCCCCAGCAGAGGACACCGAGCCGTTCAACCCCAAGGTGGTCAAGTACGAGATCTTCGGCACCGGCACGATGGCCGATGTCAACTACCTCGACCTCGACGCCGAGCCCCAGCGCGTCGACGGCGTGAGCCTGCCGTGGACGCTGGTACTGGAGTCGACCGCGCCGTCGGTGTTCCCGAACATCGTCGCCCAGGGCGACGGTGACAGCATCACGTGCCGCGTCACGGTCGATGACGAAGTCAAGGATGAGCGCACCACCACCGGCATCAACGCCCAGACGTTCTGTCTGGTGAAGTCCGCATGAGCGCACCCGCCAACGACGACACCCCCACCGAGGCCATCCCGACGCCGCACGACAACCGGCGCGGGATCGCGCGGTTCGTCCGACTGTTCGCGGTGCCCATCATCCTGGGCTGGGTCGCCGTCATCGGCGTTCTGAATGTGATCGTGCCGCAGCTCGAAGTCGTCGGGCAGATGCGGTCGGTCTCCTTGGCACCCGACGACGCACCGTCGGTGATCGCGATGCAGCGCGTCGGCAAGGTCTTCGAGGAATTCGACTCCAACAGCTCGGTGATGGTGGTGCTTGAGGGGGAGAACCCCCTGGGCGACGACGCCCACCAGTTCTACGACGAGATGGTCGACAAGCTCGAGGCCGACAGAGAGCACGTCGAGCACGTCCAGGACTTCTGGGGCGATCCACTGACGGCCACCGGCGCCCAGAGCCCCGACGGCAAGGCCGCCTACGTCCAGATCTACACCGCGGGCAACCAGGGCGAGGCCCTGGCCAACGAATCCGTCGAAGCCGTACAGCACATCGTCGCCGGCATCGAACCCCCGCCGGGTGTCAAGGCGTATGTGACCGGTCCCGCTGCGCTGTCGGCGGATCAGCACATCGCCGGTGACCGCAGCATGCAGGTGATCACGATGCTCACCTTCACGGTGATCATCGTGATGCTGCTGCTGGTCTACCGCTCGGTGGTCACCCTGCTGCTCACCCTGCTGCTCGTGGTGCTGTCGCTGTCGGCGGCCCGTGGCGTGGTCGCATTCCTCGGCTACTACGAGATCATCGGCCTGTCGACATTCGCCACCAACCTGCTTGTCACGCTCGCGATCGCCGCCGCGACCGACTATGCGATCTTCCTGATCGGCCGATATCAGGAGGCCCGCGCCAACGGCGAGGACCGAGAGTCCGCCTACTACACGATGTTCCACGGCACCGCGCACGTCATCCTGGGTTCCGGGATGACGATCGCCGGCGCCACACTGTGCCTGCACTTCACGCGCCTGCCGTACTTCCAGTCGATGGGCGTCCCGCTGGCCGTCGGCATGACCGTCGTCGTGGTCGCCGGTATCACGTTGGGTGCCGCGATCATCAGCGTGGCGAGTCGATTCGGCAGGGTGCTCGAGCCCAAACGCGCCATGCGCGTACGCGGGTGGCGCAAGATCGGCGCCGCCGTCGTGCGGTGGCCGGGCCCCATCCTGGTGGCCACGATCGCGCTGTCGCTGATCGGTCTGCTCACGCTGCCGGGGTACCGGACCAACTACAACGACCGCGACTACCTGCCCGCAGACCTTCCCGCGAACATCGGTTACGCGGCGGCCGACCGCCACTTCAGCCAGGCCCGGATGAACCCGGAACTGCTGATGATCGAAAGTGATCACGACCTGCGCAACTCGGCCGACTTCCTGGTGATCGACAAGATCGCCAAGCAGATCTTCCGCGTGCCGGGAGTCGGTCGGGTGCAGGCGATCACGCGTCCGCAGGGCACCCCGATCGAGCACACCTCGATCCCGTTCCAGATCAGCATGCAGGGCACCACGCAGCGGATGAACGAGAAGTACCAG
>NZ_LZHW01000057.1 GCF_001667265.1 Mycobacterium sp. ACS4331
TCTCGCGGGTCACCAGTTCGGCGGTGGTGGCGGCGCGCGACTTCAGTGCGGCCGCCATGGCGCCCGGCCCCGCGGCGCGGTCCTGCGCTGACGTGGCGCTCCAGGCCGGCAGTGCGGCGCGCGCGGCGGCGACCGCGGCGTCGACGTCGACGGTGCCGGCATTGGCGCCGTCACCCAGCGGTTGACCCGTCGCGGCCTCCAGGACCGGGGTGGTCTCGGCACTGGGCCGGAACCGGCCGCCGATGAAGACCTGTCCGGTGATCGTCATGCCTGTGCCTTCTCCTCGGCGTTCGCACCCACATACAGCACTCCATCGGCCACCAGCCTGTCGACGGCCTCGTCGTCGAGACCCAGGACGTCGTGGGCGATCTCGCGGGTGTGGTCTCCGGCCAGCGGCGCCGGCCGGGTGTCCGCCTTGGCGATGCGACGGAACGGCGCGGGACCGGTCTCGGCGGGCATCGGCGCCTCGATCAGCGGATGTGTCATCTCCTCGTAGAGCCCTCGCACGGCCAGCTGCGGGTCGGTCATCACCTCGGGGCGCCGGTTCATGGGTGCCGCCGGCACGCCCGCGGCCTGCAGCAGTTCAGCGACCTCGGCCGGGGTGCGGGTGCTGGTCCAGTCCGACCAGCCGCCGGGGTCACCCATGACCTTGATCGCGGCTTCGCGGTCCGCCTCGTCACGCAGCGAGATGACGGCCCACTCGTCGTCCCCCAGGCAGGGGTGGACGGTGTCGGTGGCCGCGCTGGGCACGACGGCCTCGGGGGCGTCCTGCTGGGCCCGCTGCGCGACGAACATCGTGTCGAGTTGGTTGATGCCGGCCTCGGCCTGCGACACGTGGATGCGGGCGCCCTCGCCGGTGAGATCGCGATGGATCAGCGCGGCCAGCGCGCCGATGGCGGTGATGCGCCCCACCACGTGGTCGGGGAAGACCGTCGTGGCGTCGTAGAACGGGTGCCGGCCGGGCTCGGCTGCGCGGTCCGGGGCCGTCCAGAGTGCGGTCACGCCGGTGCAGGCCCGTACCAGCGGACCGTAGCCCAGCCGGGAGCTCCACGGTCCGGTGTCACCGAAGGCGCTGCTCTCGGCAAGCACGATCGACGGGTTGATCTCCTTGAGCTTCTGGTACGGAAAGCCCAGTCCCGTCAGCGTTCCCGGCTTGAAGTTGGCGAACACGGCATCTGAGCGGCGCACCAGTTCGGCCAGCACCTCGGAGCCGCCCTCGGACCGCAGCTCCAGCCCCAGGCTGCGGTTGTTGCGGTGGGTCCACGCGAACGATTCGGTGATGATCTGCCCGGGGCGGCCCTGACGCAGCCCATCCGGGAACTGCCTGCTTTCGACCTTGATGATCTCGGCGCCCAGGTCGCCGAACAACCGGCTCAGTTCACCGCCCGCGACGATGATGCCCAGATCCACGATCCGCAGTCCGGCGAACGGCTTTCCGCCGAGGTCCTCGGCACGGGTGGCCCGGGCGGCGCGGTCGGCGAACCGACCCGGTCCGGCGCCGAGGGCAGGCGCGGCGGTCCGGAATCCGAACCGCTGCCCGTCGACGGTGTAGTACCCGACGGGCACGCGCGTCCGCACGCCCGGCGCCACGTCGGTCTCGGTGAAGGCGCCGACGGCCTCGAAATGCTCGCAGTCCCCGACGTCGGAGGGTTCGAGCACGGGGGCGATCGGCACGCCGTAGGACTCCCCGGCATCGGAGATCTCGGCCATGGTCATGGTCGAGAACTTCTCGGTCAGCAGCGCCCCGATCTCATTCCACGCCAGGAAGCGTTCGATGATGGTGTCGTACTTGGGGTCCTGGAACTGCTCGGGTTCACCGAGCCAGGCGCGCAGCCCGTGCCACTGTCGCGGCGCCATCACCACCATGCGCACCCACCCGTCGGCGCACGGGAGGATCGGGTACGAGTCCTGCATGCGCGGCCGGCCCCGCCACTTCGACTGGCCGCCCGCCGCGGACGCGGCCTGACCGTGCGAACCGAACGGCGGATCGAGCGCCAGCAGGACGGCCTCGTAGCGGGAGAAGTCGATGTAGTCGCCGAGGCCGGTGCGCAGGCGGTGGTAGTAGGCCACCAGGGCGGCCCACGCCGCCTGCACCGCGGCGGTCGCGGACGCGATCCCATTGGGCGGCAGCACCGGCGTGCCGGTCGGCGGGCCGGACTTGGACAGCGCCGAGGACAGCGCGTAGAGCACGGCGTCGGTGGCCTGCCACGAGGAGCGTGGCCCCTCGGTGCCGAAGTCGGTGACCGACAGCGCCACGAGGTGCTCGAAACGGTCGGCCAGGGCGGCGCACGATGTGCCGAAGGCGGCCGTCAGGCCCGGGATGCCGGAGTCGATCAGGATGTCGGTGTCGGCGACCAGGTCCAGCAGTCGCTCGCGGTCACCGGCCTCGTCGGGGTCCAGGACCAGGCTGCTCTTGTTGGCGTTGTGCAGCGCGAACGCGATGCTGGTGTCTCCGAGGCGGGGAAGTTCGGCCCGCGCCGGACTGCCGCCGGGCGGTTCCACCTTGATCACGTCGGCGCCGAGATCGCCCAGAATGCGTCCCACCGCGTCACCGGAACCGCAGGACATGTCAAGAACCCGCAACCCCGCCAACAACTCCGCGCCGTCAGCCATCGTCCCTCGCTTTCGCATCGCCAGCGCTGCCACGATAGCGTCGAACACGGCCGACCAACCAACCGGTGGGGTGTTTCGTAGAACAAGTCGTTAATTCCTCGTCTCGAACCGAGCTGCAACCGTGTTGGGGGCGTTGGATGAGGGAATGACCACGAGCATGACCTCTTGGACGCACCGCGACGCCGCCCCCCTGTCCGACGACACGCTCACGCGACTCGACAGGTGGTGGCGGGCGGCCAACTACCTGTCGGTCGGCCAGATCTACCTGCTGCGCAACCCACTGCTGCGCACCCCGCTGACCCGTGACGACGTGAAACCGCGACTCCTCGGCCACTGGGGCACGACGCCGGGCCTGAACTTCCTCTACGCCCACCTCAATCGGGTGATCGCCGACCGCGGCCAATCCACGATCTACGTGACCGGCCCCGGCCACGGCGGCCCCGGGCTGGTGGCCTCGGCCTACCTCGACGGCACCTACACCGAGGTCTACCCCGACATCACCCAGGACGAGGAGGGCCTGACCCGGCTGTTCCGGCAGTTCTCCTTCCCCGGCGGAATCCCCTCCCACGTCGCCCCGGAGACCCCCGGATCGATCCATGAGGGCGGCGAACTCGGGTACGCGCTCTCGCACGCCTACGGCGCGGCGTTCGACAACCCGGATCTCCTGGTGGCGGCTGTGGTGGGCGACGGCGAGGCCGAGACGGGCCCGCTGGCCACCAGCTGGCACTCCAACAAGTTCCTGCACCCCGCCAAGGACGGCGTGGTGCTGCCCATCCTGCATCTCAACGGCTACAAGATCGCCAATCCGACAGTGTTGGCCCGCATCCCGTCCGACGAGCTGAGCAGCCTGATGCAGGGCTACGGGCACCGCCCGTACTTCTTCGAGGTCCCCGACGACGAGGACGGATCCGCAGACGATCACGCCGACGCCCACCGCCGGTTCGCGACCCTGCTCGACGAGGTGCTCAACGAGATCGCCGCGCTCAAGGCCGCCGCGGCCGCCGGCGACGAGTCCCGGCCGTGCTGGCCCATGATCGTGTTCCGCACCCCGAAGGGCTGGACCGGCCCCGCCCGCATCGACGGTAAGAAGACCACCGGATCCTGGCGCGCGCACCAGGTCCCGCTGGCCAACGCTCGCGACACCGAGGAGCACCTGCGGGTGCTCGGCGACTGGCTGGCGTCGTATCGGGCCGACGAGCTCTTCGACGCCGACGGCCGCATCGATCCCGAGATCGCCGCTCTGGCCCCGACCGGCGAGCTGAGGATGAGCGCCAACCCGCACACCAACGGCGGCCTGCTGCTCAAGGACCTGCGCCTGCCCGACTTCCGGGACTTCGCGGTCGACGTGCCGGCCCCGGGGGCGACGGTCGCTGAGGCGACCCGCGTGCTGGGTCAGTGGCTGACCGAGGTGGTGCGTCGCAATCCGACCAACTTCCGCATCTTCGGCCCCGACGAGACGGCGTCGAACCGACTGCAGGCCGTGTATGAGGCCACCGACAAACAGTGGAACGCCGAGTACCTCTCGCCCGAGGTCGACGAGCACCTCGCCCGCGCCGGCCAGGTGGTCGAGATGCTCTCGGAGCACCAGTGCCAGGGGTGGCTCGAGGGTTACCTGCTGACCGGCCGGCACGGTCTGTTCAACACCTACGAAGCCTTCGTCCACATCGTCGATTCGATGCTGAACCAGCACGCGAAGTGGCTCAAGGTCACCAACCACATCCCGTGGCGAAGGCCCATCTCCAGTCTGAATTACCTTCTGTCCAGCCATGTCTGGCGCCAGGACCACAACGGGTTCTCCCATCAGGACCCCGGGTTCATCGACCATGTGGTGAACAAGAGCGCCGACGTGGTGCGCATCTACCTGCCGCCGGACGCCAACACGCTGCTCTCCACCTACGACCACTGCCTGCGGTCGCGGCAGTACATCAACGTCGTGGTGTCCGGCAAGCAGCCTGCACCGAACTTCCTGACGATGGATGAGGCGATCGCGCACTGCACCCGGGGGTTGGGCATCTGGGATTGGGCCAGCAGCGAGGAGTTGGGCACTGACCCGGACGTGGTGCTGGCCGCGGCGGGCGACGTCCCGACCCTCGAGGCCCTCGCCGCGGCCGACCTGCTCCGGGTGCATCTGCCCGATCTGAAGGTGCGGTTCGTCAACGTCGTGGACCTGATGCGGCTGCAGGACGACACCGAGCACCCGCACGGGCTCTCGAGTCGCGACTTCGACACGATCTTCACGCGGGACCGGCCGATCATCTTCGCCTACCACGGCTATCCGTGGCTGATCCATCGCCTGACCTACCGCCGGACCAACCACCCCAACCTGCACGTGCGGGGCTACAAGGAGGAGGGCACCACCACCACACCGTTCGACATGGTGATGCTCAACGATCTCGACCGCTACCACCTGGTGATGGACGTCATCGACCGGGTGCCGGGGTTGCGGTCGACGTGCGCCGGACTGCGTCAGCAGATGGGAGACAAGCGGATCGAGGCGCGCGAGTACACCCGGGAGCACGGCGACGACATCCCCGAGGTGCGCGACTGGGTCTGGCCCGAAGCCCGCGCGAGCGTCGGCCGCGACGGCGCGCCGAGCGCGATGTCCGGGACCGGAGGCGACAACGAATAATCGCATTGACCTGCGCAGATGAGCAGATAATGTACGCTGGCCCGGTTATGTCTGACGCCGCCGCCCCTGCCCTGGACGCCCCGCATCCTGCTCTGGCACAGCTGTCGGCGCTGCATCACTTCCGGATCTACGTCGACATCGCCGTGGTCGTCGTGGTGCTCGCGCTGACCAACCTGATCGCGCACTTCACCACGCCGTGGGCCAATGTCGCGACCGTCCCGGCCGCCGCGATCGGCCTGCTGGTGCTGGTCCGGGCCCGCGGGCTCGGCTGGGCCGAGCTCGGGCTCGGCCGTGACCACTGGCGATCCGGCGCCAGATACGCCGCAGCCGCCGTGGCGCTCGTGGCCACCGTCATCGCTGTCGGCGTGCTGCTGCCGTGGACCCGGCCGATGTTCCTCAACGACAACTACGCGACGCTGTCGGGCGCCCTGATCGCGTCCATGGTGATCATCCCGTTGCAGACCGTCATTCCCGAGGAGTTGGCGTTCCGCGGCGTTCTGCACGGCGCGCTGGACCGAGCGTGGGGGTTCCGGGGCGTGGCGGCGGCCGGTTCCCTGCTCTTCGGCCTGTGGCACATCGCCACCTCGATGGGACTGACGGCCAGCAATGTCGGATTCTCCCGACTGTTCGGCGGCGGTGTGTTCGGCATGCTGGTCGGCGTTCTCGGCGCGGTGTTGGCCACCGCGGCCGCCGGTTTCGTGTTCACCTGGTTGCGCCGGCGCAGCGGCAGCATCATCGCGCCGATCGCGCTGCACTGGTCACTCAACGGCATGGGCGCGCTGGCGGCCGCCCTGGTCTGGCACGCCACGACCTAGGCCGTCAGCACGGCCGCACCCGAGAAACGACCTCCGGCCAGGTCCGCGAGCGCGCGGTCGGCCTCGGCCAGCGGGTACTCGCGGGCACTCACCTCGATGCGGTGGCGTGCGACGAAATCGAGGAAGTCCCGCCCGTCTGCCCGCGTATTTGAGGTCACCGAGCGCAGGACACGCTCCTGGAACAGGTGCCGCTGGTAGTTGAGTTCGGGGATGTCGCTGAGGTGGATGCCCGCGACCGCCAGCGTGCCGCCGCGATCCAGGGCAGCCAGCGCCGGCGGCACCAACGTGCCGACGGGCGCGAACAGGATCGCCGAGTCCAGCGGCACAGGTGGCGGATCGGCGGCCCCCTGCGCTGAGGCCGCGCCCAGCGACAACGCCAACTCCCGCGCCGCGGCTCCGCGGGTCATCACATGCACCTCCGCACCCTGCGCGATGGCGACCTGCGCGGTCAGGTGCGCGCTGCCGCCGAATCCATAGATCCCCAGCCGCCCGCCGGGCGGCACGTCGGCACAGCGCAGGGAGCGGTAGCCGATGATGCCGGCACACAGCAGCGGCGCCAGTTCGGCGTCGGAATAGCCGTCAGGCAGTCGATAGGCGAACTCTGCCGGCACCGTGGTGAATTCGGCGTAACCGCCGTCTGCGTCCCAGCCGGTGTAGGCCGATTCCGGGCACAGGTTCTCCCGGCCGCAGCGGCAGAACCGGCAGACCCCGCAGGTGTGCCGCAACCAGGCGATCCCGACCCGGTCCCCCACCGCCACACCGCAGTCGGGGCCGGCCGAGGACACGTCGACCACCTCGGCGACCACCTCGTGGCCGGGCACCACATCCCTGCGGTGCACCGCCAGATCGCCTTCGGCGACGTGCAGGTCGGTGCGGCACACGCCGCAGACCAGCACCCTCACCAACAGCTCACCGGGTGCAGGCTCCGGTATCGGTACGCGCACCCGGCGCAGCGGCTCTCCGGCGATCGGACCGGGACTGTGCACCTGCCACGCCATCATCGCTGCGACCATCCATCCATAGTGGACGGGGACGTGCGCCCTCGGGGCCCGAAGGGACCAATGGCCACCCGGTTCGGGCCATTGTGCGGTGCCGCGCATCGAGTCGCCGGTGCCATCGTGGAGGTATGAACCTGCCAGACGAACCCACTGTCCTGGCTGCCCTCGCACTGGCTCAGCGTGCGCCGTCGGTCCACAACTCGCAGCCATGGGTGTGGCGCCTCGGCGACGAGGGCGTGCACCTCTACGCCGATTCGACGCGCCATCTGCCGCACATCGATCCGCAGCGGCGCGACCTGATCCTCAGCTGCGGTGTGGCCCTGCAGCACTTCACCGTCGCCCTGGCGGCCCTCGGTTGGCAGGCCCATGTGCACCGGATGCCGAACTCGGCAAACCCGGATCACCTGGCCAGCATTGAGATCTCCGCGAGCACCGCGAGCGAGCAGGACATCGCGCTGGCCGCCGCGATACCCCGGAGGCGCACCGACCGGCGGCTCTACAGCCCCTGGCCCGTGCCCGCGGGCGACATCGCGCTGATGTCCTCGCGAGCGGCGCGCAGCGGCGTCATGCTGCGCAGGGTCGCGGCGCCGGAGCGGCTGGCCGCCGTCATCTCGCAGGCCATGCACCGCCACGCCGAGGACACCGAATACCTCATCGAACTGTCGGAGTGGAGCGGTCGCTACGGCGCACTGGCCGGGGTGCCGGCGCGCAATACGCCTCCGGCTCCCCCACATTCGGCGCTGCCGCCCCGCGCGTTCGCCAATCCCGTGCTGCCGCAGCCCGAGGGTGCGGCGCCGGAAACCGACGCGGGTGTGGTGCTGGCCCTGGGCACCGCGACCGACGACCCGCTGGCGGTCCTGCGGGCCGGTGAGGCGACGGGCGTGGTGCTGCTGACCGCCACCGCGCTCGGCCTGTCGAGCTGCCCGATCACCGAGCCGCTGGAGATCGCCGAGACCCGCGATCTGGTGCGCACCACCGTCCTGGACCGGGACTGCATACCGCAGATGCTGCTGCGGGTCGGGTGGGCGCCGTTGAACGCCGATCCACTGCCGGCGACACCCCGTCGGCCGCTGACCGATGTGGTCAGCCGGGTCGACGGGTCGCCGATCGTCCTCAGCTAGGCCTTGGTGCGGACCTTGCCGACGATCCAGAGCAGGATCACCGAGCCCAGGATCGCGGTGAACAGCGTGAACCACCACCCGCCGCTGGCGGTGTCGAGGAAGAAGCTGAGCAGGAACCCGCCGATGAGCGCGCCCACGATGCCGATCACGATGTTGAGCAGGATGCCGGACCCGGCGCCCTTGACGATCTTGCTCGCGATCCAGCCCGCGATCGCACCGATGATGATGTAGCCGATCCAACCCACACTCGTCAGCGTCGTCGACCGGGCCAGGACCTCGACGTTCGACGCCAGGTGTGAAACGAGCACTGTGTCCATCAGGATCTCCTCGTCGTCATATCCGCCGCTCCAGCGGCGGCCACTCCTCACATATACCGCCTGCAAGTAACGATTCGGCCAGCAATACGGGAACGAAGACAGCAGTGAGCCCCGACCTCGGCGGGTCGGGGCTCACTGGTTCGACGGTGGCGCGGATCAGGCCGGCGGCATCATCTCGGGGACCGGTGTCTCCACTGGAACCGGGACGCCCACCGGGTTGCGGCCGGGCACCGGCGCCGGCGCGTTGGGGTCCGCGGGTGCCGCGGGCGCGTTCGGATCGACCGCGGCCGGCGGAGGCGGCGGGGGCGGCGACCACGGACGGATGGAGTTGGCCAGCGCCTCGGCGGCGGCCTTGTCGATCGGGTCCTTGTCGGTGCCCAGCCACACCACGAACCAGCGCTCATTGCGCTGACCGCGTGGCGCGTTGGCCGCGGCCGTGCCCACGACACCGGCCCAGATCTGGCCGTTGGGCTTGGTGCTGTCGGTGAACTTCACGTCGTACGACGAGAAGGAGCCGGGGAGGCCGTTGGCGTTCAGCGTCCCGGTCTGCTGGTTGATGCGGGTGCCCGCGAACGGCATGAAGAACTCGCCCATGTCCGAGGCAAGTCGCACGGCGGCCTTGGCGTTGTCCGGCTCAGCACCGGCGAACAGCTTCAGGTCCAACCGGCCCAGCAGGATGCTGGTGTCGGTCGAGGTGGGCGCGGGCTGGCCCGGCTGCGCCGGTCCGGTCTCCTTGGTCAGCAGCGCCTGGCCGTAGTTCAGCCGGCTGGCGTCACCGACGACCCAGCCTGCGGGCACGACGTAGCTGAAACCACCGGCGGCGTTGTCGACTCGGCCCGGTTCAGGCGCGGGGGCCGGGGCCGGCGCGTTCGGGTCGGCGGGTGCCGGCGCCGGAGCGCCCGCGTCGGCCGGCGGCGCCGCGGGAGCGGCCGGATCGACAGGCGCGGGGGCCGGCACGGGCTCGGCGTGCGCCACAGCGGCGGGAAGTACCAGTGTCACGACGCCCACGCTGGAGGCCGCTGCGACCGCCAGCGACCGCTGCAGGCGGGTGCGCCGCGTCGGGGTGAAGTCCGGCTCACTCATGGCGACGAACCTACCGTGTTACCGCCGTGACGCAAGTGTGTACAGCTCACGATGCGTGTCGACCGAGACGCGCCGCACCGCGGCGGACACACCCGTGTGCGGTCGACGTGCCCAGTGTCTCGTCGCCTCCGATCACCCGTCCGCGACATCGCCCCGACCAGCAGTTTTTTCGCCCGCATCGGGGACGTGGCCCGCCGAGCACCCGGATCGTGGCCGAAGTGTGCCCGCGTCGAGTTTCGCCGCATAGCTACTGTCCAGTAACATCGACCCCGGTCGACGCCGTCCCGCGCGGGGTTCAACGGCGAACACTCGAGGAGAGGTCATGACGATGGAGGTGCTGGTCACCGGCGGAGACACCGAACTGGGTCGTGCGGTGGCGGAGGGATTCCGCGACGCTGGCCACAATGTGGTGATCTCCGGGGCGCGGCGCGACGAGCTCGAGATCGCCGCCAAGGAACTCGAGGTCAAGTCAGTCGTGTGCGATCCGACCGATCCGGTCAGCATGGCTGAGGCCCGCACACAGTTCCCGCACCACCTCGACACCATCGTCAACGTCCCGGCCCCGCGCTACCAGAGCGGCGATCCGCGCACGTTTTCACTGGCCGAGCAGGCTTCGGCGTGGCACAACGCCGTGGATGCCGCCGTGCTGGCGCCGGTGTTGACCCTGCAGACCATCGGCGACCACCTGCGCTCGGGCGGCGCCATCATCAGCGTCGTCGCCGAGACACCGCGCGCCGGCAGCGCCGAATCGGCCATCAAGGCCGCGCTGGCGGACTGGACCCAGGGCCAGGCCGAGCACTGGGGCACTCGCGGCGTCACCGTCAACGTCGTGGCCACCGGACGCGGCGCCGACGCCACCTACGAGGGGTTGTCCACACCGTCGCCGTCGGTGGCCGCTGAGATCGCGCGCCTGGCGCTGTTCCTGACGACTCCGTCCGCACGCCACATCACGGGCCAGACGCTGCACGTCAGCAGCGGCACCCCGGCACACTTCGGCTGACCTGCGGGATTTATTCCCGCACCGCACACCTTCTGCGAGAAGCGAATTCGCCGACGACGAACGGTCCCGCCCGGATACCGTCGAGTGGTGACGATCAAACTCGGCTATCAGATCCCCAACTTCTCCTACGGCACCGGGGTCGAGAACCTCTTCCCGACGGTCATCGCGCAGGCCCAGGAGGCCGACGCCGCGGGTTTCGACTCGCTCTTCCTGATGGACCACTTCTATCAGCTGCCCATGCTCGGTGATCCCTACCAGCCCATGCTGGAGGCCTACACCGCGCTGGGTGCCCTGGCCACCGCCACCGAGCACCTGCAGTTGGGCACGCTGGTCACCGGCAACACCTACCGCAGTCCGGCCCTGTTGGCCAAGATCATCACCACGCTGGACGTGGTCAGCGCCGGGCGGGCCATCCTGGGCATCGGCACCGGGTGGTTCGAACTCGAGCACGAGCAGTTGGGCTTCGAGTTCGGCACCTTCACCGACCGGTTCGAGCGACTCGGTGAGGCGCTGCAGATCATCCTGCCGATGCTGGCCGGTGAGCGTCCCACCTTCAAGGGCCGGTACTACCGGGCCAAGGAGGCGGTGGCGAATCCGCGCTACCGCGACCACATTCCGCTGATGATCGGCGGCAGCGGCGAGAAGAAGACCATCCCCCTGGCGGCCCGGCACTTCGACCACCTCAACGTGATCACGTCGTTCGACCAGCTGCCGCACAAGCTCGGTGTGGTCCGGCAGCGGTGCGAGGAGATCGACCGCGATCCGGCCACACTGGAGACCAGCATGCTGATCACGGTGGTCCCCGACGAGAAACTGTCCGTCGATCACCTTCCCGAGGGGATGCGCGGCAACACCGTCGTCGGCAGCCCGGATGCGGTCGCCGAGCAGGTCAGAACCAAGGTGTTCGACGCGGGCGCCACCGGTGTGATCTTCAACCTGAGCGCCTACACGCCCGGCGTCCTGACCGACCTCGCCACAGCGTTGAAGCCCGTGCTGCCGGGCTGAGCCCAGTCCGTCGGCGGAATTCACCGACGCCGTCGCGCCGAAGCGAAATCGGGCGACTACGGTAGAGGTTGTACCGATGTCCCCGTCGAGGAGCAAACAGTGAGCCATCCCGGAGCAACCCCCTCCGATCGGCATAAGGTCGTCGTCATCGGGTCCGGTTTCGGTGGTCTGACCGCGACCAAGAAGCTGAAGCGGGCCGATGTCGACATCAAGATGATCGCCAAGACCACGCATCACCTCTTCCAGCCGCTGCTCTACCAGGTGGCGACGGGCATCATCTCCGAGGGTGAGATCGCGCCACCGACCCGGCTGATCCTGCGTAAGCAGCGCAACGCACAGGTCCTGCTCGGCGAGGTCACCCACATCAACCTCGAGAATCAGACCGTCGACTCGGTGCTGCTGGGCCACACCTACCGCACGCCCTACGACACGCTCATCGTGGCCGCGGGCGCTGGCCAGTCGTACTTCGGCAACGACCATTTCGCCGAGTGGGCGCCGGGGATGAAGACCATTGACGACGCGCTGGAACTGCGTGGCCGCATCCTCGGGGCGTTCGAGCAGGCCGAGCGATCCAGCGATCCGGTGCGCCGGCAGAAGCTGCTGACGTTCGTGGTGGTCGGCGCGGGCCCGACCGGTGTCGAGATGGCCGGGCAGATCGCTGAACTCGCCGACGACACCCTGCGCGGCGCGTTCCGCCACATCGACCCCACTGAGGCGCACGTGATCCTGGTCGAGGGCGCCGACGCGGTGCTGCCGCCGATGGGCCCGAAGCTGGGCAAGAAGGCGCAGAACCGGTTGGAGAAGATGGGCGTCGAAGTCCAGCTGGGCGCCATGGTCACCGATGTCGACCGCAACGGCCTGACGGTGAAGTACAAGGACGGCTCCACCAAGCGCATCGAGTCGGCGTGCAAGGTGTGGTCCGCCGGCGTGGCGGCCAGCCCGCTGGGCAAGGACCTGGCCGCGCAGTCCGGTGTCGAACTCGACCGCGCCGGACGGGTGAAAGTGCTGCCCGACCTGAGCATTCCGGGCCACCCGAACGTGTTCGTGGTGGGTGACATGGCCGCCGTCGAGGGCGTGCCCGGTCAGGCGCAGGGCGCGATCCAGGGCGGCAAGTACGCGGCCGACCTGATCAAGGCCGAACTCAAGGGCGCCGATCCGGCGTCACGGCAGCCGTTCAAGTACTTCGACAAGGGCTCGATGGCCACGGTGTCGAAGCATTCCGCGGTGGCCCAGATCGGCAAGCTCGAGTTCGGCGGTTACATCGCGTGGCTGGCCTGGCTGTTCCTGCACCTGATCTACCTGGTCGGCTTCAAGACCAAGATCGCGACGCTGTTGTCGTGGGCCACCACGTTCCTAGCCCGTCAGCGCGGCCAGCTGACCATCACCGAGCAGCAGGCGTATGCGCGCACGCGCATCGAGCAGCTCGAGGAGATCGCGGCCGCGGTCGAAGACGAGAAGGCCGCCAGCTAAGCCGGCAGCACGTCCCCCTGCCAGGTGGTCAGCACTCCCCCGGCCGCGAGTTCGAGCACGGTGGCCCGCGGGTCGGGGTGTGCTGGGGCGCCCGGATAGTGCAGTTCGCTGATCGACGCGCGAGGTGACGCCAGCGCGTCGTCGGCCACGGACCCTGCACCGATCTGCACGCGGTGCCGCAGCACCGGTCCCGTCGCGTCGACGCGCAGGCCACCGCTCCAGAACCCCTGCCTTTCTCCGGTCCGGCCCACCTGGACCCGCTCACGCAGGCGGATCGTCCCGGTCTCCCCGAGCGCCACCTCGACGTCCGCGTGATGCACCGCGGCGGCCGCGACCACGGTCGGCTGCAGGTCCACGTCGAGGTCGCCCTCGGCCTCGATGTCCATCCGCGAGCGGGACGTGTCCGTGGTGCGACCGGGCAGCGCGATGGTGGCCGCGACGCTGCGCAGGGACAGCCTCGCACCCGGTTCGACGACGACCCGGATCTCGATCGTGTCGCCGCCCAGCGGCGTCGCGGTCGCCGACACCAGGTGCACGGTGTCCTCGGCCGTGATCCGGCCGACGATGCCTCCGTGAGATTCCAGGTGTGGCAACAGATTTCGTCGGGCCACCACAAGGACGCGGGAGTCGATCACGGTACCGGGACGCTCAGCTGTTCATGCACCCAGGCCCGGACGGGCGCGGCGGTCGGTTCCTCGGTGAGGCTGATCAGCACCGTGGGCCGCCCGTCCCGCACCGCACCCGCGTCTCGGCGCATCACCTCGAGGTCGGCGCCCACAAGCGGGGCCAGGTCGGTCTTGTTGACCACCAGCAGGTCGGAGAACGTCACACCGGGCCCGCCTTTGCGCGGGACCTTGTCTCCCCCAGCGACATCGATCACGAAGATCTGGACGTCGACCAGGCCCGAGGAGAACGTGGCGGTCAGGTTGTCCCCACCGGATTCGACGAGGATCAGATCGAGGCGGTCATCCGCGCCGGAATGCGCCGCGATCAGGTCATCGATGGCATCGAGGTTGGCGGTGATGTCGTCGCGGATGGCGGTGTGCGGGCATCCGCCGGTCTGCACGGCCGCGATGCGGTCGTCGGGAAGCACGGCGTGGCGGCGCAGGAAGTCGGCATCCTCGGTGGTGTAGATGTCGTTGGTGAGCACCGCCAGTGACAACTCGTCGCGCAGCGTGCGGCACAGCGCGGCGACCAGCGCGGTCTTGCCCGACCCGACGGGTCCACCGATGCCGATCCGCAGTGGTTCCCCGGGGCGGCGCGCGCGGCGCGGCCGCTCGACGTGGTCGTGTGGCTTCCCGTCGATGAAATGTGGAGGCATGGATTCTCCTTCTCTTCAGGACACGAACAGCGGACGGTCGCGACGGATGTGCCGTTCCGCCAGGACGTCGAGCAGCGGGTCGGACAGGTCCGACAGACCGGTGACGGCCTCGGCCGCGGTGTCCTCGCACAGGTCGGCGAGGTCGAACGTCAACGCCGCGACATCGGCCGGGTCCAGCGCAAGCAGTCGCTGTGCGGCGGTCGCGGTGCCCGTCATGGTGGTGTAGACGAGGACCATCGCGGTGTGGGTGGGCGTCAGTTCGGTGATGCGACCGACCATTCCGGCCACAACCGGCAGATGCGGATCCCGGCGCAGGTCGGCCCACTTCCCGGCCGGCCACACGCGCCGTGCCAACCGAAGCAGGCCGCGGCCCTGGCTGCGCGACGCCGCCCGGGCGGGCGCCGACGGGGTGCGGGCGTCGGTCTCGGCCTCGGCGTCGTGTATGTCGAGACGTTCGGCGTGCACGGCCGCCGCGATCGAGGCGCTGACCAGGCCCTGCGTGCGGATTCGGCGGCGCAGGAAGGCATCGAGGCTGCCGAGGTCGACGACCAGCGCACTGGCGATGGCCTCCTCGACGCCACCGGAGTGGACGTGGCCGCCGGTGGGCAACCGCGAGTCCGCCAGCGTCAGGAGGGTGGTCAGATTGCTCATCGTCCGGGCTGCTCAGAACAGGAAATAGCGCTGCGCCATGGGCAGTTGCGCGGCGGGCTGCTCCTGCCACACCTCCCCGTCGATGCGGACGGTGAAGGTGTCGGGTTCGACCTCGATCACCGGCGTTGCGTCGTTGAGCGGCATGTGCGCCTTGACGACCTTTCGAACATCCTTGACCGCCACCAGCTTTCGACGGACATCGATCCGATCCGCCAGCCCGTCCTCGATCGCCTGCGGCGCGACGAAATGCACCGAGGTGGCCGCAGCGGCGGCCGGGGCCGCACCGAACATCGGCCGTGGCAGCACCGGTTGCGGGGTTGGGATCGACGCGTTGGCATCACCCATGGCCGCCCAGGCGATCATGCCGCCCTTGAGGACCGCGTGCGGACGCACGCCGAAGAAGGCGGGCTCCCACAGCACCAGGTCGGCCAGCTTGCCCACCTCGACGGAGCCGATCTCGTCGTCGAGGCCGTGGGCGGCAGCCGGGCAGATCGTGTACTTGGCCACGTAGCGCCGCGCCCGAAGGTTGTCCGCGGCACCGTCTCCCGGCAGGGCTCCCCGGCGGCGCTTCATCACGTGCGCGGTCTGCCAGGTCCGCATCACGACCTCGCCGATGCGGCCCATCGCCTGCGCGTCGCTGCCGATCATCGAGATCGCACCGATGTCGTGCAGCAGGTCTTCGGCGGCGATCGTCGACGGCCGGATCCGGCTCTCCGCGAACGCCAGATCCTCGGGGACGCTGGGATTGAGGTGATGGCAGACCATCAACATGTCCAGATGCTCGTCGAGGGTGTTGACGGTGTGCGGGCGGGTGGGGTTGGTCGAACTCGGCAGCACGTTGGGATGGCCGGCGACGGTGATGATGTCGGGCGCGTGGCCGCCGCCGGCCCCCTCGGTGTGATACGCGTGGATCGAGCGTCCCCTGATCGCGGCCAGGGTGTCCTCGACGAATCCCATCTCGTTGAGCGTGTCGGTGTGGATGTTGACCTGCACGCCCGCCGCCTCGGCCACAGTGAGACAGGCGTCGATCGCGGCCGGCGTGGTGCCCCAATCCTCGTGGAGCTTGAAACCCGCTGCGCCACCGCGCAACTGTTCCCACATGGCCTCGGCGCTGACGGTGTTGCCCTTGCCGAGCAGCGCGACGTTGAGCGGCCAGTCATCCAAGGACTCCAGCATGCGGGCCAGATGCCAGGCGCCCGGCGTGACGGTCGTCGCCTTACTTCCTTCGGCGGGGCCGGTGCCACCGGCGATGATCGTCGTGATCCCGCCGCCGAGCGCCTCGGCCATGATCTGCGGGCAGATCAGGTGCACGTGGCAGTCGATGGCTCCCGCGGTCAGAATCCTGCCGTTACCCGCGATGATCTCGGTGGACGGGCCGACCACGAGATTCGGGTGCACCCCCGACATGATGTCGGGGTTGCCGGCCTTGCCGATGCCGACGATCCTGCCGTCGCGGATGCCGATGTCGGCCTTGATGATTCCCCAGTGATCGAGGATCACGGCACCGGTGATGACGGTGTCCGGCGCACCGTCGGCCCGGGTGGCCCGGCTCTGGCCCATCGATTCGCGGAGCACCTTGCCGCCACCGAACACGGCCTCGTTTCCGGCCAGGCCCGGACCACCGCTGCGGTCCTCGGTGATCTCGATGAGCAGGTCGGTGTCGGCCAGCCGGATGCGATCACCCGTGGTCGGGCCGAACAGTGCGGCGTATCGCGGCCGGGACAGTTGCGTCATCAGGCGTCCAGCTTTCCCGGTGGGGTGACGCTCAGGCCGTGCACTTCACGGGTGCCTGCCAGCGGTACGAGGCTCACGCGCTGCGGCACACCGGGTTCGAATCGAACCGCGGTGCCCGCCGGGATGTCGAACCGATGCCCATGCGCGGCGGCGCGGTCGAACTCAAGCGCACTGTTGGCCTGCGGCAGGTGCACATGGCTGCCGACCTGCACCGGCCGGTCACCGGTGTTGACGATCTCCATCTCCAGGCGATCGGCGCCGGGGTTGAGCTCGATGACGCCGTCGGCGAACAGGGTCTCGCCGGGCACGATCCGTCGCGGCGTCGCGTCGGCGGCACTCATGCGATCGGGTGGTGGACGGTGACCAGCTTGGTGCCGTCGGGGAATGTCGCCTCGACCTGGACATCGTGCAGCATCTCGGGAATCCCCTCCATCACGTCGTCGCGGGACAGCACCGTGCGACCGCTGACCATCAACTCGGCGACAGTCCGGCCGTCCCGAGCACCTTCGAGAAGATGATCGGTGATCACCGCCACCGCCTCGGGATGGTTCAGCTTGAGGCCACGGGCCTGTCGACGGCGCGCGAGTTCAGCCGCGTACGACAGCAGCAGTCGGTCCTGTTCATGCGGTGTCAGTCGCATTCGAGCGATCCTGCCATGCCGGACCGGATTCGGCAGGACGCGAAAAGGTCTGGGCCGCAGGGGGCGGCGGTCAGGCCTCGAGATTCTGGAGGCGCACCTGGCCCCGGGCCACGACGCGGTCCTTCTCGTCGCGAATGGTCACGAGCCACAGCTGCTGACGCCGTCCGCGGTGCAGAGGTTCGGAGGAGGCGTACACCGTGCCGGCCGAGATGGCGCGCAGGAAGTCGGTGTTGTTGTTGACGCCGACGACATCGCCGCCGCCGTGCTCCGACAGCCAGACGTGCGCCGAGATGCTCGCGACGGATTCGACGACGGAGCAGTACACACCGCCGTGCACGATGCCCATGGGCTGATGCAGGTGGGGCTTGACCTCCAGCTGGGCCTTCACGCCATCCGAGGTGACCTCGGTGATCTGCAGACCGATTTCGTTGTCGAAGGGCGCCTGGGCACCTTCGGGAAAGGCCGGATGTGTTTCTTGCACCGCTCCTGTCTACACGCCCGTCGAGGCGGGACGGACCGCGGGGCGCGCCCGAAATGGCGGTGAGCCCCGTGCCAATGGCACGGGGCTCACCTTCGATGGACCGGGGGTCTCTGCAGCCCTCAGGACTCCGGCGCGGTCCGTCAGCTCATCCGAGCAACATGATCATGATAGGCAAGGCTGCCCTAATTTAGCAAGGGCTTCGTGTCGACCCGTCCGCAGAAACCTCGGTCGCTGCGCGGCGACCCGGCCATGAAGCGGTGCCTGGCCTCGAACCGGCAGCCCGAAGCCGACCAGCGCGTCCAGAACCGCCTGCCCACGACGCATCCCGACGACCTCGCTCGAACCGGCCAACTGCGGCACCTGAGTGGCCGCGACCACGATGGCCGTCCCGACGGTGTGCCACATCGACGCGATGCTGACCGCCCCGTCGCTGACCTCGTGAAGCCTGCGGAACAACGGCGTCAGTGAGCGGTGGCAGCGGTGCGCGATCCACGTCGCGAGCGCGGCCTCACTCGGAAGCTCGACGACCCCCTCGGCAGAACGGCACGGGTCGTCGGGCAGGACGCGCAGCGTGGGGTCGACCACGCCGAGCCAGTCGATGGCACCCTCGGAGTCGACATGCACCCACAGGTTCTCCAGACCGGTGTCCCAGGCCCGGCCCTCGAGAACCACGAGCGCGACCACGCGGCCGATCACCGCATGCGCCAGCGTCGCAGCCAACTGGTGCGCGGCCGCCGTGCGACTGTCCATCTCGAGCGCCGCATCGAGATACATCTGCTCGAACCTGTCACCGCTCAGCGCAGTCGCCAGAGGCCACCACCGCCGTTTGGACACGTCCTCCATGACGGCCACGCCGTACACCCGCGGGCACTCGGGATACAGCGACCGAAGCCGCCGACTCGACTCATGCAGCGGCAGCATGCGGCGGATCGCCATCCCCGCGATCAACGGGTCGTCGACTACAGCGGTCACCGGACACCTCCCAGTTATGATTAGGTAAGCCTAACCATAAAAGCACGCCGCCGAATTCGACGGCATCTTGTGACCGCTCTCACACAAAGGAGTCCCTGTGATGGTCTCTGCCCAGGTGATTCGCACCTGTAGGCAGGCCTGGAGCCGGTCAGCGGGCCGACGCCGAACAAACTTGGGTACGACGCTGGGTAGTAAAGCCGAGTAGTCTGAGCACATTGCGTACGGAGATGAACGGATCATGGCGAAAATGGCGCGTCTAGGGGAATTGGAACAGGCGGTCATGGACCACCTGTGGTCGGCGCCCGAGCCCCAAACGGTGCGACAGGTCCACGAAGCGCTGTGTGAACGGCGGGACCTGGCGTACACGACGGTGATGACGGTGCTCCAGCGACTGGCCAAGAAGCATCTGGTGGTGCAACACCGCGACGACAGGGCGCATCGCTATGCGCCCACACATGGGCGTGACGAGTTGGTCGCGGGCCTCATGGTCGACGCACTCGAGCAGGCCTCCGACAGCGGCATCCGCCGCGCGGCACTGGTCCACTTCGTCGAGCGCGTGGGCGCCGACGAGGCCCAGGCACTGCGCCGGGCACTGGCCGAACTCGAGGCGAAACACAGCCTGACAGGGCCCGCTGGCGAAACCGCCGTCGGCTGAGAGACACTGTCAGCGTGTCCGCGCTGGCCTTCGCCCTCCTAGCCGTGGTGTTGGTGGGTCCCGTTCCGGCGGTGTTGGCGAGGGCGCAGTGGCCGCTTCGAGCGCCCAGGGCCGCCCTGGTGCTGTGGCAGGCCGTCGCGGTCGCGGCAGTTCTCTCGACATTCAGTGCGGGGATCGCGATCGCCAGCAGGCTGCTGGTGCCCGGCCCCGACGGCCACCCCACGCGCTCGGTGATCGGCGCGATCGATCAACTCGGTTGGGCACTGTGGACTCTTTATGTCGTCGCGTTCGCGGTCACGATCCTCGTCGGCGTCCGGTTGATGCTCGCCATCATCGAAGTCGCGGTCGCCACCCGCCGCCGCCGAGCACGGCACCGCATGATCGTCGACCTGGTGGGCGTCAACCACGGCTCCCCCGCCGCGCAGGCGTGTACGCGGGCCGGCGAGCTTCGCATCCTCGACGTCGAACAGCCGCTGGCCTACTGCCTGCCCGGTGTCCGCAGCCGGGTGGTGGTCAGCGAGGGCGCGCTGTCCGCATTCGACGATTCCGAGGTCACGGCCATTCTCACGCATGAGCGCGCACACCTGCGGGCCCGGCATGACCTGGTGCTCGAGGCCTTCACCGCGGTGCACGCCGCGTTCCCCCGGTTCGTCCGCAGCGCCAGCGCGCTGGATGCCGTGCGACTGCTGATCGAACTCCTGGCCGACGATGCCGCGGTGCGTGCCGCCGGACCCAGGCCGCTGGCGCGCGCCCTGGTGGCGTGCGCCGCGACGCGCCCACCCTCCGGGGCTCTCGCCGCGGGCGGGCCCACCACCGTCGTCCGCATCCGCAGGCTCGCGGGCCGACCCAACAGCCCGGTGTTCGCCGCCGCGGCGTACCTGAGCGCGATCGCAGTGCTGGTCGTGCCCACGATCGCCGTCGCCGTCCCCTGGCTGACCGAACTGAAGCGACTCTTCTCCGGCTGAGCAGCGCCGATAGCCTGTTCGACAAGCCGCCGCACAACTGAACGTCCCCACAACTGAACGAAAGGTGCTCCATGACCTCCCCCGGCTCCGAATCCACCAACGGCACCGCGCAGATCGGAGTCACCGGCCTCGCGGTCATGGGCTCCAACATCGCGCGAAACTTCGCCCGGCACGGCTACACGGTCGCACTCCACAACCGCTCGATCGCCAAGACCGATGCCCTGCTCGCCGAGCACGGGTCCGAGGGCAACTTCGTACGCAGTGAGACCATCCCGGAATTCCTTGCCGCCCTTGAGAAGCCACGCCGCGTGTTGATCATGGTCAAGGCCGGCGACCCGACGGATGCCGTGATCAACGAACTCGCCGACGCCATGGAGCCCGGCGACATCATCATCGACGGCGGCAATGCGCTCTACACGGACACCATCCGCCGGGAGAAGGCGATCCGCGCACGCGGCCTGCACTTCGTCGGCGCGGGCATCTCCGGGGGCGAGGAGGGCGCGCTGCTCGGCCCGTCGATCATGCCCGGCGGCCCCGCCGAGTCCTACGAGAGCCTGGGACCGCTGCTCGAGGAGATCTCCGCCCACGTCGACGGCGTGCCGTGCTGCACCCACATCGGCCCCGACGGCGCCGGACACTTCGTGAAGATGGTGCACAACGGCATCGAGTACTCCGACATGCAGCTGATCGGCGAGGCCTACCAGCTGCTGCGCGACGGCCTGGGCAAGTCCGCCCCGGAGATCGCCGCGGTCTTCGAGGAGTGGAACTCCGGCGACCTCGACAGCTTCCTGGTCGAGATCACCGCCGAGGTGCTCAAGCAGGTCGACGCGAAGACCGGCAAGCCTCTGGTCGACCTGATCCTCGACGAGGCCGAGCAGAAGGGCACCGGGCGCTGGACCGTGAAGTCCGCGCTGGATCTCGGGGTGCCGGTCACCGGCATCGCGGAGGCCGTGTTCGCCCGTGCGCTGTCGGGTTCGGTGGCCCAGCGCAAGGCCACCACAGGGCTGGCCTCGGGCGACCTCGGCGCCAAACCCGCAGACGCAGAACAGTTCACCGAGGACATCCGTCAGGCGCTGTACGCGTCGAAGATCATCGCCTATGCGCAGGGCTTCAACCAGATCCAGGCCGGCTCGGCCGAATACAACTGGGGCATCACGCCGGGCGACATGGCGACCATCTGGCGCGGTGGCTGCATCATCCGCGCCAAGTTCCTCAACCGGATCAAGGACGCCTTCGACACCGACCCCGATCTGCCCACCCTGATCGTCGACCCGTACTTCCGCAGCGCCATCGAGAACGCCATCGACAGCTGGCGGCGCGTCGTGGTCAAGGCCACCGAACTGGGCATCCCGATCCCGGGCTTCTCCTCGGCACTGTCGTACTACGACGGCCTGCGCACCGAGCGTCTGCCCGCGGCGCTGACCCAGGGCCTGCGCGACTTCTTCGGCGCGCACACCTACGGCCGCATCGACACCGATCCGGCCCGGCGGTTCCACACGCTGTGGAGTGGCGACCGCACCGAAGTCGAGGCCTGAGCTCCCCGCTCCCGCACCCGCACCTCGCGGGAAAAAACTAGACTCGGCGGCGTGCAGTTCCTTCACGGCCACCAGCCGGCCTACGACCTGACCTACAACGACGTGTTCGTCGTGCCCAACCGCAGTGACGTCACCTCCCGGTTCGACGTGGACCTGTCGACATCGGACGGCACCGGCACCACGATCCCCGTCGTGGTGGCCAACATGACGGCAGTGGCCGGGCGCCGGATGGCCGAGACCGTGGCCCGCCGCGGCGGCATCGTGGTGCTGCCTCAGGACCTGCCGATCAGCGCCGTCAAACAGACCGTGGACTTCGTCAAGAGCCGGGACCTGATCGCCGACACCCCGGTGACGCTCTCCCCCGACGACTCGGTGTCCGATGCCACGGCGCTGATCCACAAGCGCGCGCACGGCGCGGCCGTCGTGGTCTTCGAGAATCGCGCCATCGGCCTGGTGACCGAGGCGGCCTGTGTCGGCGTCGACCGGTTCGCGCGGGTGCGTGACATCGCCGCGCCGGACTTCGTCAGCGCCCCAGTCGGAACCGACCCGCGCACCATCTTCGACATGCTCGACCACGCGCCGATCGACGTCGCGGTGCTGACCGCGGCCGACGGCACCCTGGCCGGTGTGCTGACCCGGACCGGCGCGGTCAGGGCTGGGATCTACACCCCGGCGGTCGACGCCCGGAACCGGCTGCGCATCGCGGCCGCGATCGGCATCAACGGCGACGTCGCGGCGAAGGCGGCGGCACTGGCCGAGGTCGGTGTCGACGTCCTGGTGGTCGACACCGCGCACGGCCATCAGCTGAAGATGCTCGACGCGATCAAATCGGTGGCCTCGCTGGACCTGGGTCTACCGCTGGCCGCGGGCAACGTCGTCTCGGCTGACGGTGCACGCGATCTGGTCAACGCCGGCGCCTCGATCGTCAAGGTCGGTGTCGGCCCCGGCGCCATGTGCACGACCCGCATGATGACCGGCGTGGGCCGTCCCCAGTTCTCGGCGGTGCTCGAATGTTCGCAGGCGGCAAAGGAACTCGGCGCACATGTCTGGGCCGACGGCGGTGTCCGGCACCCCCGGGATGTCGCGCTGGCGTTGGCCGCGGGCGCGTCGAACGTCATGATCGGGTCATGGTTCGCCGGTACCTACGAATCGCCCGGCGACCTGATGCGCGATCGCGACGGCAATCCGTACAAGGAGAGCTACGGTATGGCCTCCAAGCGTGCGGTCGCGGCCCGCACGTCGGGTGACGACGCGTTCGAGCGCGCCCGCAAGGGCCTGTTCGAGGAGGGGATCTCGACCTCGCGCATGGCGTTGGATCCCGAACGCGGTGGTGTCGAGGATCTGCTGGACCACATCACCTCCGGCGTGCGCAGCACCTGCACCTATGTCGGGGCCGCGACGCTGGCCGAACTGCATGAGAAGGTCGTGCTCGGCGTGCAGTCAGCCTCGGGGTTCGCTGAGGGTCATCCCCTGCCCACCGGGTGGTGACGCGAACGCCAACACCGTGCCGCGAACCCCGACGGTGATCCGGTCACCCGAGGCCGCGGCGGCTTCGGCCGGCGTGTGGACGCTGACCTGGGCGCCGCCGTCGAGCCGAACGCGCAGCACGGCCCGGGAGCCGAAGTAGCGCCTGTCGACCACGGTGCCGGGCGGGTCGTCGACCGTGCCGAGGCACAGCTGTTCGGGCCGCGCCACCATCGTGACAGGACCGTCGGGAACCGGAATCCGGACCGGGTGCGCACCGCGCGCGGTGCGCACCACGCCCCTGCGGCAGTCTCCGTCCAATTCGACTGTGCCCCCGATGAATCGCGCGACCTGCAGCGTTGCGGGACGGTCGTACAGGTCCGCCGGCGCACCGTGCTGGGCGATGGTCCCGTCGAACAGCACGGCCACGGTGTCGGCCAGGGACAACGCCTCATCCTGATCGTGGGTGACCAGGATCGCCGTCGTCTCGGACTCCCGCAGAATGGCCGTGATGTCCTCGCGCACCCGCACTCTCAGGCCCGCGTCCAGGGCCGCGAACGGCTCATCGAGCAGCAGGACCCGGGGACCGGCCGCCAAGGCGCGGGCCAGTGCGACGCGCTGCTGCTGACCACCGGACAGCTGCCCCGGTCGGGCGTCGGCCAGCCCGGCCAGACCCACCACGTCAAGCCAGCGCGCCACCGTCGCGGCCGCATCCCGGCGGTGCGCCGCGCGCAGACCGAAGGTGATGTTGCCCGCGACGGTGCGGTGCGGGAACAGCGCGCCCTCCTGCGGCATCAGACCCACGCGGCGCCGGTGGGCGGGCACAGCGACGCGGGGTCCGGCGACGACATCCCCCGCGATCCGGACGGTGCCGGCGTCTGGAGTCTCGAAACCCGCGACGATCCGCAGCAGGGTGGTCTTACCGCATCCCGACGGCCCCAGCACCGCGGTCATGGTGCCCGGGGGCACCCGCAGGTCGACGCCGTCGAGCACTCGCAGTGCGCCGAACGCTCTGCTGATTCCGGTCAACGTCACCTCGGCGGGCGTCTCAGCCACCACGCACCCCTCTCACTCCGGCTGTCCAGACACCAAGTGCCGCAGTCGGTATCGCCGCGAACACGACCAGCGCCGCGGCATACGGCGCGGCACTGGAGTAGTCGCTGACGAAACTGTGCCCCCACAGTCGGGTGGCCAGCGTGTCAGTGCCGGTCGGATGCAGGAGCAGAGTCACCGGGAGTTCCTTCATACACGTCAGCAGCACCAGGGCCGCCGCGGCGGCGATCCCGGGTGCGGCGTTGCGGACCGTGACGGACGCGAACGCCCGCACCGGTGAGCGCCCGAGGGATTGAGCGACCTCGTCGAGGCGCACTGGGCTGGCCTCCACCGCCGCACGCACCGAACCCACCGCCAGCGGGATCAACAGCACCGCGTAGGCCAGGATCAGCAGCGGTGCGCGCTGATAGATCGGGTGCAGGAGCAGCACACCCAGCGACACCATCGCGATCGCGACCACGATGCCCGGCAGACCGTGGCTGACGTAGGAGGCGCTCTCGAGGAGCCTGGTCCCCCGGGTGCGGTGACGGGCCGCCAGCACGCCCAGCGGCAGCGCGGCCACCGTGCTGACCACAGCAGCAGTCGTCGACAGCCACAGCGTCGCCACCAGAGCGTCCCACCACTGCTCGGCGTCCCACCGCAGGCCGCCGGAGACGAGCCAGTCCGACAACGCGAACAGCGGCACCGCGATGGCCGCGAGCACCACCACCACCGCCACAGCGGCCGCCACCGGACGCCACCGACCCAGCGGGATCACCACCACAGGACGCGGACTGCCCGACCCCACGCGGGCACCGGCCCGCCCGCGGACAAGCCGTTCCGCGACCACCAGGGCGACCGCGAACACCAACAGCAGCAGCGCCAGCACCGCGGCGCGCGACGGGTTGAACCCGGATCGGTAGGCGCCGTAGATCACCCAGGTGAACGCCTCATAACGCATCGCCGCGACGGCGCCGAAATCGCTGAGCACGTACAGCGCCACCAGCAGGGCGCCCGCGGTGATCGCCGGCCGGGCGGACCGCAGCGTGACCCTGAACAGGACCGACCACCCGTTGTGGCCGAGCGACCGTGCGACCTCCTCCTGCGCAGGATCGGAGCGGGCCAGTGCCGCCATCGTGGTCAGAAACACCAGCGGATAGCTCACCAACGTCAGCACCAGAACCGAGCCCCACAGGCCCTGCAGCGACGGGAACAACGAAATCCACAGGAAGGCAACCAGATAACTCGGCATCGCCATGGGCAGAGTCAGCGCCACCGCGAGGAGGCGACGACCCGGCACATCGGTGCGCGACACCAACACCGCGAATCCCACGCCGAGCACGACACAGGCCACGGTCACGAGCAGCACCAGCGCCGCCGACCGCCCGATCAACAGCGCCGTGCGGGGTTGCAGCAGTTCGTCGAGGACGAATCCGGCACCGCGTTCCAGCGCGCGTTCGAACAGGTAGACCAGCGGCACCAGGGTGCCCGCGACCACCGCGGCCGCGGCGATCGTCAGTGCCAGCGGCGGACGAAGGCCCGCGCCGGAACGCGCGCGCCGAACGAACCCCAACCCGCTCAGTTGGTCAGCAGTCCGGTCTCCACCAGCAACTGCTGGGTGGCCTCGAGATCGTCGAGGGCCGACAGATCGACGGCGGGCGGGTTGAGGGTCTCCAGTGCCGGCATGTCGCCGTCCGGCTGCACGCCGGCGATCAGCGGGTACTCCGCAGTCTCGGTGGCGAAGTACTTCTGGGCGGACTCCCCGACCAGATAGGCCGCCAGGCGCTGCGCGGCCTCGGGATGCGGCGCAGCGGCCAGCACACCCACGCCCGCGACGTTGACCAGACCGCCGGGATCGCCCGCGGCCAGGAACTGGTTGCGGGCCACCACGTTGTCGGCGCCCTTGCTGTCGATCAGCTCGTAGAGGTAGTAGTGGTTGACCAGGCCGAGCGCGATCTGGCCCTCGTTCACCGCGTCGCGCACCGCGCCGTTGCCCTCATACGGCTTGGGGTCCTGGGCCTTGAAGGCCGTCAGCCACTGCTTCGCCCCGTCATCCCCGCGCAGCAGCCGCAGACCGGTGACGAACGACTGCCAGGATGCGTTGCTGGGCGCGAAACCGATCTTGCCCTTCCACTCCGGGGCCAGGAGCCCGTCGATGGTGTCGGGCGGAGTCGGCGCCAACTCCGGGTTGTAGACGATCACCCGCGCCCGACCCGAGACTCCGACCCAGGTGCCGTCGGCGGCCGAGTACTGCGTGGGCACCGCGGCCAGGGTCTCGGCCGCCACCGGTGCGAACAGTCCGGCGTTGGAGACCGCCCCGAGCGCGCCGGCGTCCTGGGACAGGAAGACGTCCGCCGGTGACTTGTCGCCTTCGGTGATCAACTGCGCCGCGAGCTCGCCCGATCCGGCGTAGCGGGCCTCGACTTCGATGCCGGTGTCGGCCGTGAACTGTTCGAGCAGCGGCGCCACCAGGTCCTCGCTGCGGCCGGAGTACACGACGACCTTCTCGGCCTTCTCCGCGTTGTCTGCGTCGGCGGACTGCGGGCCGGATTCGCCACCGGAACATGCGGTCAACGCTGCCACGAAGGCGAGCGAACCCAGCCCCGCCGTGAGCTTCGACATGATTGTCGCCATGCAATTCCACCTCTGTCCGATCCGGGATTACCGCAGTATGGTGCCGCGCCCCGCAACCTATCATGTGCTAAGGCTTGCCTTACCGTGATCGATTCGGGGTGGCGGGGTGCACCTGCACCGTGGCGGATCCCGCTACGATATGTGGTCACACAGCGCACACTTGCGCACTGTCGACATGGAAAGGGACCACGTGCCGCAGGCACCCGTCGAGGTCGTTTCGACTGAGCGTGACCTCCAGGAGGCGCGGCATGCATCCGCCTCCGCCGAATCCGACGAACCCTCCTCTAGTAGGCCGGGCCATGTGCCCGGCGCCCGATTGGAGGCCGTCGCGTGAGCGGCTGGTTCATGGCACTGAGTGTGCTGGCAATCCTGGTTCTGACGGCGGGGACGGCGTTGTTCGTCGCCGCCGAGTTCTCCTTGACCGCCCTGGAGCGAAGCACGGTCGACGCGAACGCGCGCACCGGTGATCGCCGCGACAGGTTCGTCCAGCGAGCGCACCGCACGCTGTCGTTCCAGCTGTCCGGCGCCCAGCTGGGCATCTCGATCACGACCCTGGCCACGGGTTTCCTGGCCGAACCGGTGGTCGCCCGGCTGCTGCACCCGCTGCTCGACGCCGCGGGTCTGCCTCCCAACCTGTCCAGCGGATTGGCACTGGCCCTGGCGCTGCTCATCGCGACCTCGCTGTCGATGGTGTTCGGCGAGTTGGTGCCCAAGAATCTGGCGGTGTCCAAGCCGGTCCCGACGGCGCGCGCCTCGGCCGGACCGCAGCTGCTGTTCTCGGCGTTGTTCACGCCCGCGATCAAGGCCACCAACGGAACGGCCAACTGGATCCTGCGCCGCCTCGGCATCGAGCCGGCCGAGGAGCTCCGGTCCGCACGCTCGCCGCAGGAACTGGTGTCGCTCGTACGCAACTCGGCCCGCAGCGGATCTCTGGACGCCGTGACCGCCACCCTGGTCGACCGGTCACTGCAGTTCGGTGACCGCACGGCCGAGGAGCTCATGACACCGCGCTCGAAGATCGAGGCCCTGCAGGCCGACGACACCGTGGCCGACCTGGTACGGGCAGCGACCGAGACCGGCTTCTCGCGCTTCCCGATCATCGAAGGCGACCTCGACGAGACCATCGGCATCGTGCACGTCAAGCAGGTCTTCGAAATCGCTCCCGCTCGCCGCACCGAAACCCGGCTGGCGGTCCTGGCCCAGCCCGTGGCGGTGGTGCCGTCGACCCTGGACGGCGACGCCGTCATGAGCCAGATCCGCGCCAACGGCATGCAGACCGCGCTCGTGGTCGACGAGTACGGCGGCACCGCGGGCATGGTCACCGTGGAGGACCTGATCGAGGAGATCGTCGGTGACGTGCGTGACGAGCACGACGACGCGACGCCCGACGTCGTCGAGGCCGGCAACGGCTGGCAGGTGTCTGGTCTGCTGCGCATCGACGAGGTGGCCAGCGCGACGGGGTTCCGCGCACCCGAAGGCGACTACGAGACCATCGGCGGCCTGGTGCTCGACGAACTCGGCCACATTCCGGAGACGGGCGAGTCGGTCGTGCTGCGTGCGTTCGACCCTGACGGCGGCTACGACGATCCCGTGCGCTGGCGGGCCACCGTCGTCGCGATGGACGGGCGCCGCATAGACCAGCTGGAGCTCACCGAACTGGGCCGAGGACATGAGCACGACACCGAAGGGAAGGCGCTCTGATGGGTGGCGATCTGTTCGGTGTGCTGCTGACCGTGGTGCTGCTGGCGGCCAACGCGTTCTTCGTGGGTTCGGAGTTCGCGCTGATCTCGGCGCGACGCGACCGCCTCGAGGCCCTGGCCGAACAGGGCAAGCGCAGTGCGGTGACGGTGATCCGGGCCGGCGAGCGCCTGTCGCTGATGCTGGCCGGTGCCCAGTTGGGCATCACGGTCTGTTCGATCCTGTTGGGCCGGGTGGGCGAACCGGCGGTGGCCCATCTGCTGGAGAAGCCCTTCGGTCTGCTGGGCGTGCCCGACGCCGTGCTGCACACGGTGTCCTTCGTGGTGGCGTTGGGCCTGGTGGTGCTCCTGCACGTGCTTTTGGGCGAGATGGTGCCGAAGAACATCGCGATCGCGGGACCCGAGTCCACGGCGATGCTGCTGATCCCGATCTACCTGGTGTACATCAAGGCCGCCCGTCCGTTCATCGCGTTCTACAACTGGTGTGCCAACGTCACGCTGCGCCTGGTGCGGGTCGAGCCGAAGGACGAACTCGACGTCACGGTGTCGACCGTGGAACTGTCCGAGATGATCGCCGAATCGGTGTCCGAAGGCCTGCTCGATCCCGAAGAGCACACGCGATTGACCCGTGCTCTGCAGATCCGCAATCGAAACGTCGCCGATGTGGCGGTTCCGCTGCGGGAGATCCGGGCAGTGCCGGTGGCCGATTCCGGTTCGGGCCCCACGGTCGCCGCGGTGGAACGCGCCCTCGCCGAGACGGGCTACTCCCGGTTCCCGGTCGCCGATTCGGCGGGAGTCTTCATCGGGTACCTGCACATCAAAGACGTGCTCGCGCTCGGTGACGATCCCGACGCGGTGGTCGACCCGCAGGCCGTCCGACCGCTGCCGCGGGTCGCGGCCACGCTGCCCCTGCCCGACGCGTTGTCCCGCATGCGCCGCATCAACAGCCACCTGGCTCTGGTCACCGACGAAGGCGACCAGGTGGTGGCGATGGTGGCGCTCGAGGACCTCGTCGAGGACCTGGTCGGAACTGTCCGCGACGGCACCCACCGGGTCTGACATGTTGCCCACCGCAACCGAAATCGTCCTGCCAGAACAGGATTGGACTGCGGCGGCGCAGCGGCACCGCGATCGCGCCGAACGGTTCCTGGCCGCGCACACCGGCTCCGAACCGCACCCGGTGTGGGATTTCCTGTTCACCTACTACAGCCTGCGGCCGCGCCAGCTGCTTCGGTGGCATCCGGGCTACGGTGTCGTGCTCGCCGGGGCCGGCGCCCGCGACTACGTCGAGCGCACGGGATACACGCGGCACCCCGCGGGCACAACCGTCAGCGGGCAGTGGCTGCACTCCCGCATGGCCACCGTGCGTTTCGTCCTCGACCTGCTGCGCCGCACAGCGCAGCGCCCCGCGGCGCACAACTGCTTCGGTCTGCACGAGTGGGCCATGGTGTATCGCCCCGACACCACCATTCGGCATTCCGGTGTGCCCCTGCGCCTCGGACAGGACGGCACGGATGCGGTGGTCGAGTCCATGCCGTTGCGGTGCACGCATTACGACGCGTTCCGTTTCTTCACCCCCGGCGCGCGCCCGAAGAACGCCGCCGAACTGTCGCGCGAGACGCAGGCCGCCCACGAACAGCCGGGCTGCCTTCATGCGGCGATGGACACCTACAAGTGGTGCTTCAAGCTGTTGCCGCTGACCGATTCCGACCTGCTCCTGGACTGTCTCGAACTCGCCGCCGACGCCCGCGCGCTCGACATGCGGGCCAGCCCGTATGACCTCTCCGAGTACGGCTTCGAGCCGATCCGCATCGAGGACGCCGCGGGACGCGCCGAGTACGTCCGCGCGCAGGCCGAGATCACCCGACGCGCCGCACCGCTTCGCGATGCGCTCATCCGGCGGTGCGAACGACTGGTCGCCGCGGCGGACACCGCCTGAGACAGGTTGCCAGGGGCTGTCGCGCCGGCGCCGGCTGCCGCGCCGGTGGCGTCGTTGTGACCTGCGACGTGTCCGGGGCCACAGCGGGACGACGGATAGGATGGATGGGATTGCCAGGCGAGGAGGACCAATGAGTGACCGCGTGAATGTCGGCAACCTGCGGGTTGCCAAGGAGCTGCACGACTTCATCACCAATGAGGCCTTGCCCGGCACCGGTCTGGACCCTGACAGTTTCTGGGCGGGGGTGGACAAGGTCGTCACCGACCTGACCCCGCAGAACCAGGACCTGCTGGCCCGCCGCGACGAACTGCAGGCGCAGATCGACAAGTGGCACCGGCACCGCGTCATCGAGCCTCACGACGCCGAGGCGTACAAGGTCTTCCTCACCGAGATCGGTTACCTGCTTCCCGAACCCGAGGACTTCACGATCACGACCGCGGGCGTGGACCCGGAGATCGCCTCGACGGCGGGCCCGCAGCTGGTGGTGCCGGTCCTCAACGCGCGATTCGCGCTGAACGCCTCCAATGCGCGCTGGGGTTCCCTGTATGACGCGCTGTACGGCACCGACGTCATCCCCGAGTCCGACGGCGCCGAGAAGGGTTCGGGCTACAACCGGGTGCGCGGTGACAAGGTCATCGCCTACGCCCGCACGTTCCTCGACGAGTCCACCCCGCTGGAGTCCGGTTCGTGGGCGGACATCACCGGCCTGAAGATCATCGACGGACAGCTCTCCGCGACCCTCGGCGAGGACCAGTCCAGCGCCCTGGCCAACCCGGAGCAGTTCGCGGGCTACACCGGTGACGCGGAAGCGCCCACGTCGGTGCTGCTGGTCAACCACGGCCTGCACATCGAGATCGTGATCGATCCCTCCTCGCCGATCGGCTCCACCGACTCCGCGGGCATCAAGGACGTCGTCCTGGAGTCCGCGATCACCACGATCATGGATTTCGAGGACTCGGTCGCCGCGGTCGACGCCGAGGACAAGGTGCTCGGCTACCGCAACTGGCTGGGCCTCAACAGGGGTGACCTGTCCGAAGAGGTCAGCAAGGGCGGCAAGACGTTCACCCGCGTCCTCAACCCCGACCGCACCTACACCGCGGGCGACGGCAGCGAGTTCACGCTGCCCGGCCGCAGCCTGCTGTTCGTGCGCAACGTGGGCCATCTGATGACCAACGACGCGATCGTGTTCAATGCTGAGGGCGAGGACGGCCCAGAGGTTCCCGAAGGCATCCAGGACGCGCTGTTCACCAGCCTGATCGCGCTGCACGGACTCAAAGCCTCCGACGAGAACGGCCCGCTGACCAACAGCCGGACCGGTTCCATCTACATCGTGAAGCCCAAGATGCACGGCCCCGACGAGGTCGCCTTCACCTGCGAACTGTTCAGCCGCGTCGAGGACGTTCTCGGCGTGCCGCAGGGCACCCTCAAGGTCGGCATCATGGACGAGGAGCGCCGCACCTCGGCCAACCTGAAGGCCTGCATCAAGGCCGCGGCCGACCGCGTGGTGTTCATCAACACCGGGTTCCTGGACCGCACCGGCGACGAGATCCACACCTCGATGGAGGCCGGTCCCATGGTGCGCAAGGGCACCATGAAGAGCCAGCCGTGGATCCTGGCCTATGAGGACGCCAACGTCGACACCGGCCTGGCCGCCGGTCTGTCGGGCCGCGCTCAGATCGGCAAGGGCATGTGGGCCATGCCCGATCTGATGGCGGACATGGTCGAGCAGAAGATCGGCCAGCCGCGCGCCGGCGCCACCACGGCCTGGGTGCCCTCGCCGACCGCGGCGACGCTGCACGCGC
This sequence comes from Mycobacterium sp. ACS4331, assembly GCF_001667265.1. GTDB lineage: Bacteria > Actinomycetota > Actinomycetes > Mycobacteriales > Mycobacteriaceae > Mycobacterium. The sequence goes on from NZ_LZHW01000057.1 coordinate 32,574, forward strand.
TGCACTACCACCAGGTCGACGTCTTCGCCGTCCAGAAGGAACTGGCGGGCAAGAAGCGCACGACGATCGACCAGCTGCTGACCATTCCGCTCGCCGATTCGGGCCTGACCTGGGCTCCCGAGGAGATCCACCAGGAGGTCGACAACAACTGCCAGTCGATCCTGGGTTATGTGGTGCGCTGGATCGACCAGGGTGTCGGCTGTTCGAAGGTGCCCGACATCCACGACGTCGCACTCATGGAGGACCGCGCCACGCTGCGCATCTCCAGCCAGCTTCTGGCGAACTGGCTGCGGCACGGCGTGATCACCGCCGAGGACGTCCGCGCAAGCCTCGAACGCATGGCGCCCGTGGTGGATCGGCAGAACGAGGGCGACGCGGCGTACCGGCCGATGGCCCCGGATTTCGACGCCAGCATCGCGTTCAAGGCGGCCGAGGAGCTCATCCTGGAGGGCGGTGCGCAGCCCAACGGCTACACCGAGCCGATCCTGCACCGGCGTCGTCGGGAGTTCAAGGCCAGTCTCGGCCAGTGACTACACTCAGCTCGGACGGCGGGACGGCGACACAGAGCGGGAGTGAGTCAGGGGTGAATCGGCATGGGTAGACACAGCATTCCCGACCCCGACGAGCCCGATGAGGTCACCGACGAGTCCGCCTTCGAGCAGAGTCCGTCGTCGTCGGAGCCGCAGACCGGCCACCACCACCGTGCCGCGGAACCCGAGGACGCCGCCGACTACGGCTATGCGGACCACGGGTACGCCGCCGGGGGGTACGCCGCCGAGGGAGCAGCCGCCGACACGTACGAGGGCGGCGACTACGACGATTACGACTCCGACGACGGTTTCGTCGCCGGAGACTCCAGCGCCGACTACGACACGGGTGACTACGGCGCCGGCCAATACGGCTCAAGGGAGTACGACGCTGGCCAATACGGCTCCGGCGAATACGACTCGGGCCGCGCTGACCGGGCTGACCAGTACCCGGCTGATCGATACGGCGCCGACCAGTACGACGACCGCCGTTACGACGCTGACGAGTTCGGCACTGACCAGTTCGACGACCGTCGGGCCGGCGGCTCCTCGGACTACGCCGGCGACTACACCGACTACGACAGCGACCACGCCGGCTATGACACCGACTACGACGAGGACGACTACGACGACAGCGACACGCGCGCCCTGGTGGCCGCCGGTGCGCCCGACTCGCCGCAGACCTCGGGTGGGCACCGGAACGAGGGCGAGTGGACCGGAAGCCACCGCATCGTCACGCAGGGCCGGCGCGGGGTGTCGTTCGGCGTCATCGCGGCACTGGTCACCGTGGTGGTCGTCGTCGCCGGGTTCATCATCTGGAATTTCTTCGGCGACGCCCTCTCCGATCGCTCCGGCGTCGCCGCGGACCGCTGCCTTCAGGGCGACGCCACGGTCGCGGTCCTGGCCGACCCGGCGATCGCCGGGACTCTCGGCGAGATCGCCAAGACATTCAACGAGACCACGGGTCCGGTGGGCGACCACTGCCCCGTCGTGAACGTCACCGCGGCCGACTCCGACGCCGTGGTCGCAGGTCTGACCGGACAGTGGCCGGAGAACCTCGGCGACAAACCGGCCCTGTGGATTCCGGGCAGTTCGGTGTCGCAGGCCCGACTGCAGGCGGCCGGTGGACCGAAGATCGCATCCAGCAACTCCCTGGTCACCTCCCCCGTGCTGGTGGCCGTGGCACCGCAGTTGAAACCCGTTCTCGAGCAGCAGACCTGGGCCACGCTGCCCGGCCTGCAGAACGACCCGGAGTCGCTCAACAAGCTCGACCTGCCCGGCTGGGGATCGCTGCGGATGGCGCTGCCCAAGACCGATGACAGCGATGCGTCCTACCTCGCCGCGGAGGCTGTCGCCGCGGCCTCGGCGGCCCCCGGCGCGCCGGCGGACTCAGGTGCGGGCGCGGTGTCGGCGCTGCTGTCGGGAGCGCCCAAACTGGCCGACGACAGCACGGACACAGCCATGGCGGCCCTGCTCGACGGTGATGACCCGGCCGCCCGTTCCGTGCACGCGGTGGTCACCACCGAACAGCAGCTGATCCACCGAGCCCGTGGCATCGCTGACGCGAAAGATGCTTTGGCGTCCTGGATTCCGCCTGGCCCCGCCGCGGTCGCGGACTTCCCCGCGATCCTGCTCGAAGCCGACTGGCTCGAGCAGCCGCAGGTGGCTGCCGCCAGTGCGTTCGAGAACTTCCTGCGCGAACCGGAGCAGACGGCCACACTGGCCGAGGCCGGTTTCCGGGTCGAGGGTGCCGATGCGCCGACCAGCGATGTCACCGACGGTGCGGCCGTCGAGCAGACCCTGTCGGTGGGTGACGACACGGTCCGGGTGGCGCTGGCCAACACCATCGGCGAGCCGGTCGCGGCGCCCGCGTCGGCCTCGGATGCCGCGGTGTCGATCATGCTGGACCGGTCGCTGAATCTGGCACCCGTGGTCGCCGGTCTGACCGCGGCTGTCGATGCGCTGCCGCCGTCGGCCGCAGTGGGTCTGACCACCTTCGACGGCGCAGCGGGCACCACGGTGGTCAATCTCGGTGCGCTCTCCGACGACATCGACGGACAGCCTCGCCGTGCGGCGATCACCTCGGCCCTGTCGGGATTGACGCCGACGGGCGGCGCGGTGTCGTTCACGACGCTGCGCAACGTCTACGCCGACGCGCTGGAGAGGTTCGCACCCGGGCACGCCAACCGCGTGCTGGTCATCACCTCCGGGCCGCACACCGATCAGTCGTTGGACGCGGCGGGCCTTCAGGACCTGATCCGCAGCAGCGCGGACCCGGCACGTCCGGTGGCCGTCGACGTCATCAACGTCGGCAACGACCCCGACGGGCCCACGTGGGAGTCGGTGGCTCAGATCAGCGGCGGCACGTACACGCATGTGCCGGCGTCGGATTCGCCCGAGATGGCCGCCGCCATCTCCGCGATGCTGAAGTGACCTCGACCGCGGCCGCTGCCGCTGCCGCAGACCATCACGGCACTGCGGTGGCGCGCTCCCGGAACTACGCCGGTGCAGCGGCACAGTGACGCGGACGCCGCACGGCCCGTGGCAGGGTCACCGCGATCCCGATGAGTCCCACCCCGAGCGGAACCAGCAGGGCGGCCCGGTATGACTCGAGTTCGACGGCACCCGAAGCCAATACAGCGACCTGGACCGAAATGGTGGCGGAGAGTCCGATTGCGGCACCGAACTGGAACGTCGTGTAGAGCAGCCCACCGGTGAGCCCCTGGGATGCCTCCTCGACGCCGTCGGTGGCGGCGATGGTCAGCGGACCGTAGGCGAGGGTGAATGCGATCCCGAGAGCCAGGAAGCTGGGCAGCATGCTCAGGTAAACCCAATCCCTCTCCACGCCGATGAACAGCGCGAAGGACAGCGCCGAGAATGCCATCCCGGCTGAGATCACCCGCCAGAGCCCGAATCGACGCACCAGCATCGGCGTCACCGTGGGTGCGAGGATCGCGTCGATCGCGACGACCAGCAGCGCCAACGCGGTGGCCAACGCCGACCAGCCGCGGAGTTCCTGAAGGTAGAGCACGACTATGAACTGGAACCCCATGAACCCGGCCGCCAGGCAGCCGGCACCGATATAGGCGGTGACGAGGTTGCCGTCCCGAAGCAGTCCAAGCGGAACGAGGGGGTCGGCGGAGCGGCGCTGACGGACGGTGAACAGCACGAACACGACCACGGCCGCGACCCCGAGCAGGCCGGCCGGAAGCGTGGAACCGTGAGCGACGTTCTCGATCGCGGTAACGGTCAGGACCACCGCTCCGGTGGCGAGCACCGCGCCGGGCACGTCCAGGGATCGCCGGTTGGTCGTCGCGTCGGGGTGGTCACGTGGAACCAGCGGCAGTGCCAGTGCCAGCACGGCGAGCGCCAGAACGACGGGCGCGAAGAAGACCCACCGCCAGCCGACGGCCGTCAGCACCCCGCCAGCCACGAGCCCGAGCGAGAACCCGGCGGCGCCGATGCCCGCGTAGACGAGGACTGCGCGATCCCGTTGCGGCCCTTCGGGAAAACTGGTGGTGATGATCGCAAGTCCGGCCGGCATCAGGAATGCCGCAGCGATTCCGGTGACCACCCGCACCACGACGATCAGCGCGCCGGTCGACGCGATGCCACCCGCCGCCGACACCACGATGAACACCGCCAATGCGATCAGGAAGACCCGTCGTCTTCCGAAAACGTCGGCGGTGCGCCCGCCGAGCAACATGAATCCGCCGTACCCGATCACGTACCCACTGATGACCCACTGCAGTTCGAGGGTCGGCAGTGCGAGTGCCTCCCGGATGACCGGCAGGGCGACGTTGAACATCGCGATGTCGATGCCCTCCAGGAACGCCGCTCCGCAGAGCGCCATCAACAGGAGCGCCGCGCGTGTTCGAGACGTCGCCGTCGTGGGACGCGCGGCAACTGCATCTGCATCCATATACCCCACCCTCTCGGTACCTATTGGTAACTGACCACATCATCAGTCACCATGGTTGGGTGGCGGAAGAAGGCACTTTGAAGTCAGCCAGTACCCCTGAGGTAACCGACTGCCCAGACGCGTTTCAGTGGGATCGGCGCGAGGACTGTGAGGTCCGCCAGATCCTCGACCGGATCGCGGACAAGTGGTCGCTGCTCATCATCGCCCTGCTCGATGACGGCTCCATGCGATTCACCGAACTCAAGCGCATGATCGACGGCGTCAGCCAACGGATGCTGACGGTCACACTGCGCCAACTCGAACGCGACGGGCTCGTGCGTCGCACCGTTCACCCGGTCGTCCCGCCCCGGGTTGACTACGAATTGACCGATCTCGGTCGCACGCTGCACGAAACCGTGCAATCACTGGTCCGGTGGACCGAACGACACCAGGCCGACATCGTGGCGGCGCGTGCGGACTTCGACGCCGCGCACGGCTGATCTCCGGGCAGGCCGGGGGCCCGCACAGGGTCAGCCGACGCTCAGGTGAAGGCCTCGATCGGCGGGCACGAGCACACCAGGTTGCGGTCGCCGTAGGCGCCGTCGATGCGACGCACCGGCGGCCACACCTTGGGCCGGAAGGCCTTGCCCAGCGGGTAGGCCGCCTCCTCCCGGGTGTACGGGTGGTCCCACTCCTCGACCAGCAGGCTCTCCGCGGTGTGGGGTGCACCACGCAGCGGGTTGTCGTCGACGGGCCAGTGACCGGAACCGACCTTGTCGATCTCGGCGCGGATGGCGATCATCGCCTCGCAGAACGCGTCCACCTCGGCCAGGCTCTCGCTCTCGGTGGGCTCCACCATCAGCGTGCCCGCCACCGGGAAACTCATCGTCGGCGCGTGGAAACCGTAGTCCGCCAAACGCTTTGCCACGTCGTCGACCGTGACGCCGGTGGACTTGGTGATCCCGCGCAGATCGAGAATGCACTCGTGGGCCACCATCCCGTTCTCACCCGTGTAGAGCACCGGGTAGAACTCGTCGAGACGGCGGGCGATGTAGTTGGCCGAGGCGATCGCGGTCAGCGTCGCCCGCCGCAGACCTTCGGCACCCATCAGCCGGATGTAGGCCCATGTGATCGGCAGAATCGAGGCCGACCCGTACGGCGCGGCCGAGACCGGGTGCCCCTTGGGCAGCTCGTCGGCCAGCGGATGGCCGGGCAGGAACGGCGCCAGGTGGGATCGCACCGCGACCGGGCCCACGCCGGGGCCACCGCCGCCGTGCGGAATGCAGAACGTCTTGTGCAGATTGAGGTGGCTGACGTCGCCGCCGAACTTCCCGGGCCGGGCCAGCCCGACCAGGGCGTTGAGGTTGGCGCCGTCGACGTACACCTGACCGCCCGCGTCATGGACGGCCGCGCAGATCTCGGCGATGTCGTGCTCGTAGACACCGTGCGTGGACGGATACGTGATCATCAGGGCAGACAGGTCCTCGGCGTGCTCGGTGACCTTGGCCCGCAGATCGTCGAGATCGACGTCGCCGTTCTCGCGGCAGGCCACGACCACGACACGCATGCCGGCCAGCGCGGCCGACGCCGCATTGGTGCCGTGTGCGCTCGACGGGATCAGACAGACGTCGCGGTGGACCTGGCCGCGCGCGCGGTGGTAGTCGGCGATGGCCAGCAGCCCGGCGTACTCCCCCTGCGACCCGGCATTCGGCTGCAGGGAGATCGCGTCGTATCCCGTGATGCCCGTCAGCCACGACTCCAGGTCGGCGATCAGGCGGCGCAGGCCGGGCGTGTCCGAGGCCGGCGCGAACGGGTGCTGGCGGGCGAATTCGGGCCAGGTGATGGACTCCATCTCGGCGGCCGCGTTGAGCTTCATGGTGCACGAACCCAGCGGGATCATGCTGCGGTCCAGCGCGATGTCCTTGTCGGACAACGCCCGCAGGTAGCGCATCATCGCGGTCTCAGTGCGGTGGCTGGTGAACGCCGGGTGCGTCAGGAACGCCGAGGTGCGGGTGACGACACCGGCGCAGCGCGGTCCGGCGGCGGACACCCCGAAGGCGGCCAGCACCGCGGCGACGTGGGCGTCGGTGGTCGCCTCGTCACAGGCCACCGACACATGGTCGGCGTCGACCCGCCACAGGTTGATGCCGTGGGCCTTTGCGGCCGCGATCACCTCGTCGGCCCGTCCGGGAACATGCGCGAGCACGGTGTCGAAGAACTCGTCGTGCACCAACGCATCTCCGAGGCCGGCCGCGATCGCTTCGGCGTGACCGTGCACGCGGCGTGCGATCGCCACCAGGCCCTCGGCCCCGTGGTAGCTGGCGTACATCGCGGCCATGACGGCCAGAAGCACCTGAGCGGTGCAGATGTTCGAGGTCGCCTTGTCGCGGCGGATGTGCTGCTCGCGGGTCTGCAGCGACAGGCGGTAGGCCGGCGAACCATCAGCGTCCACCGACACCCCGACCAGCCGGCCGGGCAGTTGGCGGGCGTGTTTGGCGTGCACTGCCAGGTATCCCGCGTGCGGGCCGCCGAAGCCCATCGGCACCCCGAACCGCTGCGTGGTGCCGAAGGCGACGTCGGCACCGAAGTCCCCGGGCGGACTGATGACCGTGGCCGCGAGCAGGTCGGCGCCCACCGCGACCAGGGCGCCGCGCTCATGCGCCTCGGTGACCAGCGCCGACCAATCCGTGACGCGGCCACTGGCCCCCGGCAGCTGCACGACGACGCCGAAGAAGTCCCCGGCGGGCAGGCCGTCGCGCAGGTCGGCGGTGACGATCTCGATGCCCAGCGGTTCGGCGCGCGTCGCCAGGATCGCGGCGGTCTGGGCGAACACGTCGACGTCGACCGCGAGCCTGTTCGACGATCCACGCACCGCGCGCTGCATGAGTGTCATGGCCTCGGCCGCCGCGGTGCCCTCGTCGAGCATCGACGCGTTGGCCACCTCGAGGCCGGTCAGGTCGCCGACCATGGTCTGGAAGTTGAGCAGGGCCTCGAGGCGTCCCTGGCTGATCTCGGGCTGGTACGGCGTGTAGGCCGTGTACCAGGCTGGGTTCTCCATGATGTTGCGCAGCAGCACCGGCGGGGTCAGGGTGTCGTAGTAGCCCTGGCCGATCATCGACACCGCGACGGTGTTGGAGTCGGCCATCGCGCGCAGTTCGGCCAGCGCCTCGTGCTCGGCGGCCGGTGCGGGCAGGCGGTCGAGACCGGGGGCGACGCCTGCATCGAGTGCGTCGAGGATTCCGGCGGGCAGCGCCTTGGCGGCCAGCTCGTCCAGCGATGCGACGCCGATGACGTCGAGCATGGTCGCGAGGGCGTCGGCATCAGGACCGATATGGCGGTCGGAGAACAGATCGTGGACGGTCACAGCGGGCTCCTCGGGCAGGCGAAAGCTCACCCTCCCCCTCTGTCGTCCACCCGATCGGGCGCCTGAGAGATTCGGCTGTGCGCCTTTCCCCATGGGCGGGCGCGGCCCCGACATCGGGGACTCGCCGCTTTCCAGAGGCATCGTGGCCAGGCGCGGTCCTGGGGCCTGAGAGGTTGACGGAGAGGTGTTGCTCCTTCGGCGTCCGCGGCTGGCGACCACGGAACTCTCCCGCGCTGAGCGATGCGTTGAGTAGTTTACCCGGCGCCGGCGCCGCGGTGTCGGTCAGCCGATCTTGCGGTCGCGATGCTTGCGCCGCGACGCCAGTTCATCCTCGGGTGTGGCGATGGACTCGCCACCGTCGGCGCGCTCACCGGGGAAGTCGGCGATGGCGCCGGTCAGTTCGCGCATCGCGCCGCTGACCGCGATGCCGAACACACCCTGCCCACCCTGGAGCAGGTCGACGACCTCTTCGGCCGACGTGCACTCATAGACCGTGGTGCCGTCGGAGAACAGCGTGATGTTGGCGAGGTCCTGCACGCCGCGCTGACGCAGATGGTCGACCGCGACGCGGATGTTGTGCAGCGAGATGCCGGTGTCGAGAAGACGCTTGACGATCTTGAGGACCAGGATGTCCTTGAAGGAGTACAGCCGCTGGCTGCCGGATCCGGCGGCGCCGCGGATCGACGGGACCACCAGCGACGTGCGTGCCCAGTAGTCGAGCTGACGGTAGGTGATGCCCGCGATCTGGCATGCGCTGGGCCCGCGGTAACCGACCAGCTCGTCGGGCACCGAGTCGTCGGGAAACAGACCGGCCTGCACCGGCTCAGACACCGGGGCCGGCACCGAGTCGTCGAGGTCCAACTGTCCTTGACGTGGCTGCTCGCTCACCGTGCTTCCTCTCGCCGATCAGGCTTGTAGAGAGCATACGCTCCTCAACGTCTTCCCAACGGATTCTCAGGCCCGCTGCACCCACCGCAGCGGGTCCGCGACCCGTTCAGATGTCCCCAAGTATGGACGTTGCGTTCGACTCGCCCGATGTTGCGGTCGGCGTGTCGAGCGTCACGAGACTGATCCGTGACCAAGCGGCTCAGGTGGCCTTGAAATCGTCGGGCGACACACTGTCGAGGAACTCCTTGAACTTCTCCACCTCGTCCTCGCGAACGGGCCCCGAGGACTCCTCGTCGGTCTCATCGGGGATCAGCAGACCGGCCTCCGCCAGCACCGCCTCCTCGACGTAGATCGGCACCCCGACCCGCAGCGCGATCGCCACCGAATCCGAGGGCCGCGCCGAGACCGTGATGTCGCGATCGAAGACCAGGTCGGCGTAGAAGGTGCCCTCCTGAAGATCGACGATGCGCACTTCCTTGAGCGAATGCCCCAGCGCGGCAATGAGATCCTTGATCAGGTCGTGCGTCATCGGCCGCGCCGGCTCCACGCCCTGCTGTTCCAGGGCGATCGCCGCAGCCTCCGGCTGCCCGATCCAGATCGGCAGGTACCGATCCCCCGTGGTCTCCCTCAGCAGCAGTACCGGCTGGTTCTGCGGCTGCTCAACACGAATGCCGACCACACGAACTTCACCCATCAGCGTCTGCCCTCCGCATGACCGCAATGCCACGGTCAACTCTAGTCCTCACCGCTGCAGTACGTCGCGCACCGCCGACTTGATCAACGACGTGTGCAGAGTGATCGCCAGTGCAGCCACCTCCCGCGCCAGATCGTCGGCACGGTCCCGGGCGCCGGCCTTGTCGGCCTTGACCAGCGGGCCCGCGATCTGGGCGATGAGGTCCGACTGCCGGTCGGCTGCCGACCGGAATGCCCGCAGGTGTCGAGGTTCGACGCCGTAGTCGGCCAGCGCGCGCGCACACTGCAGGATCACCACCGCGTGTTCGTCGAAGAACACCGCGGTGGCGCTCCTGAAGATCGGTGTGACCACGCCGGCCTTGAGCAGCGCGCCGAGCAGTTCGTCGGTCTCGGCTCCGTCGCCGCCCGCCTGCTCGAGGACGTCCTCCCGGGTCAACCGCACCCGGTGGCCGACGCCGGATTCGGGTGCCTCCGGCCCGTCGGCGACGAGTCGAGGCACCACATACGGTGACCCGGTGCTCGGCAGCTCGCCGTCGGGTTGGGCGTCCAACTGGGCCTTGATGACCTTCAACGGCAGGTAGTGATCGCGCTGCGCGGTCAGGATGAAACGCAGACGCGCGCAGTCGTAGGCCGTGAACCGCCGATATCCCGACGCCGAGCGCTGTGGCGTGACCAGCCCCTCGGCTTCCAAGAATCGAATCTTGGAGATGGTGACGTCCGGGAAATCGGGTCGCAGCAGATCCAGTACCGCTCCGATCGACATCCCGGCGAGCGCGGGAGTATCGGGTGCGGTCACTAGCCCTCTGGTCCCCCGTCGTCGGCCTTCGGGCCGGTGAGGAACACCAGACGGAACTTGCCGATCTGGACCTCATCGCCGTTGGCGAGCACGGCTGAGTCGACCGGTTCGCGGTTGACGTAGGTGCCGTTGAGGCTGCCCACATCCACCACCTGGAACTCGTTGCCCTCCAGGCGGAACTCGGCATGCCGCCGGCTCACGGTGACGTCATCGAGGAAGATGTCGCTGTCGGGGTGGCGCCCCGCCGACGTGGTGGCCTGATCCAGCAGGAACCGCGAACCGGCGTTGGGGCCCCGCTTGACGACCAGCAGCGCCGAGCCGGCCGGGAGTCCTTCGACTCCGGACACGGTGCCCTCGCCGCCGGTCGCGGCCGGTGCGTCCAGTTCGTTGAGGAAGTCCGCCCGGAAGACTGACGTCGTCTCCACGGTGAGTTCCTCAGATGACTTGTCCGCGCCCGAACCGCTGTCTTTTTCCGTCACACGCTGCTCCTCACAGGCTGCTTGTGGCGATATCGCCGGTGAAACTTGATCCACCCTCACGTCTCGTGCCGTCGCGCACTTCGACGTTACCGTGCGACGGGCGTCGATGTGCCCGGCACGCCAGAAAGGATGCTGGCAGGCACCCTAACAACAGTCACTCGGTGAGTGTGGCGCGGTAGGCCTCATCGTCGAGCAGATTCCCTGCCGCGGCGTCGAGGTCCGCCTGCTCGACCTGCAGGTCCAGCAGCCATCCGGCGCCGTACGGATCGGAGTTGACCAAGTCCGGGCTCGCCTCCAGATCACCGTTGACGGCAATCACTTTGGCCGACACCGGCGCGTACAGGTCGGACACCGATTTCGTGGACTCGACTTCACCGAAGGTGTCACCAGCGGTCAGCTGCGCACCGACATCGGGGAGCTGGACGAAGACCACATCGCCGAGGGCCGACTGGGCGTAGTCGGTGATGCCCACCCGCACGGTGCCGTCGCCGGTGCGGCGGACCCACTCATGCTCGGTGGTGTACTGCAGATCAGAGGGGACCTCGCTCACGACGCTCCTGACGTTGAATCGACTGACGGTTGGGTGGCGGTGTGGCCGCCACGACTGCTCACTTGACGGGCTGAGCGTATTGGCGCGGTTTCGGTTGTCGCAACAACGTGATGTCGACGTGGTCGGACTGCTCGACCGTCATCGTCCCGCCGACCCGTTCGATGCTGTCGACCGCCCCGCCCGGGATGTTCATCGCCGCCGCCAGAGTCGGCGGATCACCAATGGCCGCAACGGTATACGGCGGTCCAAGGGTGACACCGTCGACCTGCAGCGCGCCGGGCGACCCGGTGATCCAGGTGTCGACGCCCACACGGACACCCCGGTCGGACGATGTGATCTCTATCGCTTCGGCGCCGGCGGCGCGCAGTTCGTTGACGACGTCGAGCATCGGCTCGGGCGCCACGCCCCGGACCGGGTCGTCGATCCGGATGACCACGCCGGGACCCGTCGCACCGACCGTTCCGGCCAGGATCGACAGGGCGGCCAGCCGGGCCCGCGCGTTGTCGATCGCGGCCTGATCCGAGCTGCCTGAGGCCTGCAGCGATGCCAGGGTGCGCTGAAGCTCGACGACCTCGGTGTTCAGCGCCGCCTCCCGCTGCTGCAGCGAGTCGAGCAGCACCAGCAGATCTGCGGGGCGTGCGGACTCCAGGGAGTCACCGGAGTCGGTGCGCCGGACCTGGGTGGCGATCGCCACACCGAGCACGACGCACAGCAGCACCGCGAGCGCGCCGAACAGCAGCTGCCGCCGCGACGACGACGTGCCGACCGCAGCGTCGGGCATCTCGTGCCGGCCGTGCTCGGGCTCCGGCGGTGGATCCGGCGGCTCGGCGGTGATCGGCGTCTCGTCGGTCATGTCAGGCTCCGAACAGGCGGCGGCGCAGCGCCGCGGCGTTGCCGAAGATGCGGATGCCGAGCACCACGATGATCGCGGTGGACAGCTGGGTGCCCACCCCGAGTTGATCGCCGACATAGACGATCAGGGCCGCGACCAGCACGTTGAAGACGAACGAGACGACGAAGACCTTCGCGTCGAAGATGTGCTCCAGATAGGCCCGCAGCCCGCCGAAGACCGCGTCGAGGGCCGCGACGACGGCGATCGGCAGATAGGGCTCGACGAACTCCGGCACGCTCGGTTGGAACACCAACCCGAGCACGATGCCGACCACCAATGCGGCGATGCCGATCAATATCGCTCCCCCTGCACCCCGACCATCATCATCCCTTCTGTCTGGCGAACACGACGTCGCGACTCACACCCGCGGGCACCGAGATTCCGTCGCCGGAACTGACTGTCACTCCCACCCCGTAGGACGTCTCCAGCAGCCGCAGACGCTGCAGACCCGTGCTGCGCTCGAAATTCTCCCGCATGGTGTTCGGCGGGCCGATCGCGGCGATCGTGTACGGGCTGCTGATCGGGCTGTTGTCGACCAGGATCGCGCCGCCGGCCTGCCGGATCGTGACGTGTGGGCCCACCCTGACCCCACCGACACTGATCGCCTCGGCACCGTCGGCCCACAACGAGTTCACGGTGAGCTGCAGATCGCGGTCGAGGATGACCTGCTGGCTGCCCGGCAGTCGCTGCTTGGAGACATCGGTCAGGTCGCGCCCCATACCCGGTTCGGTGACGGTGACCGTCAGGCCCGGGCCGATCAGCGCGGTGCTGCCGGCGGCCAGACTGACGCCGTCGAGGTCGTCGAGCAGCTTCTGGCCCTCGGCGCCGTCGGTGAGCTTGCGGCGGGCCAGGTCGTCGACCTCGGCCGCCAGGGCGTCGCGGCGGTGCGCCAGGTCGTGGGTTGTCGCCGCGGCGGCCTTCACCGAATTCGCCAGACCACGCTGGGTCGCCGACACGCCGGGTGCGGTGGACCGAGCCTGCGCCATCGCTGCGGCGAAGACCGCGGCGATCAGCAGTGCCGCAAGCGCCTGCCACACCCAGTCGACGCGACGGCGCGCACCGGTGCGTTCGCGTTCGGCCGCCGCGGCGGCGTAGCCGGGGTCGAGATGTTCGGACAGCAGCGAACGCAGCAGCGACGGAACGGGCAGCTTCTTTACCTGTTGAGCCTGATTGGCCGACAGTCCGGCGGCCGGTTCGTAGCCGCCCAGCGCCCGGTCGGGGGTGCTCACAGCCCCGCCTTCGACACCTTGGGCAGCCGCCGGACCACCAGGCCCAGCTGGGCCACGTAGAGCACGAACGACCACAGGTACATGCCGATGCCCCAGATCAGGAAGCCCCAGCCGACGGCGCCGATCACGTGGCTCCACAACGCATCCCACTGTCCGAGCAGGATCAGGGGGAATCCCGACATGAGCGCGAAGGTGGCGGCCTTGCCGATGTAGGTCACCGGCAGGGCGGACAGTCCGCGGCTGCGCAGCACCGGCAGCATGGCCGCCAGCGCGGCGTCGCGCACGATCAGCACGCCGATCACCCACCACGGGATGATCCCCGCGATCGCGAAGGACACCGGGATGACGACCATGTACAGCCGGTCCACGGCCGGGTCCAGCAGTTCACCCAGCCGTGACGACTGATTCATCACGCGGGCGATCTTGCCGTCGGCCCAGTCCGACGCTCCGCTGATCATCAGCACGGCCACGGCGGGCCCGTAGGCGTGCTCGTTGAGCAGAAGGTGGACGAACACGCCGATCAGGACGAGCCGAACGACGCTGAGCACATTCGGCACGGTCAGCACCCGATCGCGCTGATCGGGCAGCTCGGCGTCCATGCCGCCTAGATTAATCCGGTTGGGCTACCGGAAGACCCCGGGCAGGCTCAGCGCCGAGAGCGTGTCGTCCTTGAGCGGGTTGTCGTGCACCATGTACGTCCACGTCGAGGTGGGCCGCGCCAGCTTCGACAGGTCCAGCCCGGGCTCCTCGTCGAGCAGGTTGGCGGTCTCGAACGTCTGCTGGCCGGCCTCGATCGCGTCGGCGGCCAGGGAGGCGAACGCGTCGACGGCCATCCGGTGGAACTCGTCGAGCGGGTTCTGCCTGCCCAGGGCACGCAGGTGGATGCTCTCCCGGATGTCGGCGAGGTAGGCCTGGTGATCGGCCCAGCCGCGGTCGAGGTGGTACAGCATGATCAGTCGGCAGATCCGCTCCAGCTCGTCCTCGGACAGCGTCTCGGCCAGCTCCTCGTACCGTTGCGGCGACAGCTCCTTGAGTTCGTCGCGCGCGGCCGTCGTCGACAGCAGCGTGTTGCGGCGCTCGACGATGATGGCGCGCTGCTGCGCGATCAGCTGGTTGTAGCGCCAGGTGTTGGCGTGCACCTCCAGCAGGCCACCCTCGGCGATGCGCTGGGCATGGTCGATCAGGTCCGCGGCCTTGGGACTCAGGATCCGTCCCTCGTCGTCGGTGTCGGTGGGCAGCTTGCCGGGATCGAGGTGCGAGACCACGACCTCGTCCTGCCAGCTCGCGAAGAACACCGACGAGCCCGGGTCACCCTGGCGGCCCGCGCGGCCGCGCAACTGGTTGTCGAGGCGTTCGGTGTTGTGGCGGCCGGTGCCGATCACGTGCAGACCGCCGAGTTCGACGATCTTGTCGTGGTTCTCCTCCTCCGAGCCGCCGAGCCTGATGTCGGTGCCGCGGCCGGCCATCTGCGTGGAGACCGTGACCGCCCCCAGCTTGCCCGCCTCGGCGATCACGGCGGCCTCCTCGGCGTCGTTCTTCGCGTTGAGCAGCACCGCCGGCACACCGCGCTTGACCAGGCGTTCGTGCAGTTCCTCGGATTCGGCGACGTCGTGGGTGCCGACCAGGACGGGTCGGCCCGTCTCGTGCACCTCGATGATGTGGTCGATGATCGCATCGGTCTTGGCCGCGGCCGTGATGTAGACGCGGTCGACCTCGTCCTCGCGGATGTTGGGGGTGTTCGGCGGAATCGGTGACACGCCGAGCTTGTAGAACTGGCGCAGCTGTTCACCGGCGGCCAGCGCGGTGCCGGTCATCCCGCACACCGTGGGATACCGGTTGATCACGGCCTGAACCGTGATGGTGTCGAGCACCTCACCGGTCTCGGTGGTCTCGATCCCCTCCTTGGCCTCCACCGCGGCCTGCAGGCCGTCGGGCCAGCGCTGCAGCTGTGCGATCCGGCCCCGGGAGGCGTTGATCAGCTGAACGGCGCCGTCGCGCACGATGTAGTGCACGTCGCGCTGCAGGAGCACGTGGGCGTGCAGGGCCACGTTGATCTCGGTCAGCGTGGTGCCGACGTGTGTCTCGGAGTAGAGATCGATTCCGCCCAGGGCCTTTTCGACCTTCTGCGCACCCACCTCGGTGAGGTGGATGTTGCGCTTGTCGGCGTCGGTCTCGTAATCGACGTTGGGCGTCAGCGAGCCGACGAGCTCGACGATCTCGAGTCGCGGTGTCTCCCGGTGGGTCGTACCCGCGAGCACCAGCGGGACCAGGGCCTCGTCGACGAGCACCGAGTCGGCCTCGTCGATCAGCGCAACGTCGGGGTTCGGCGACACCAGGTCCTCGACATCGGTCACCAACTGATCGCGCAGGACGTCGAAACCGATCTCGTTGACCGACGCATAGGTCACATCGCGGCCGTAGGCGTCTCGGCGTTCGGCCGCCGTCGACTCCTCGGTGATCCAGCCGACCGTCAGGCCCATCGCCTCGAACAGCGGCGCCATCCATTCGGCGTCACGGCGGGCGAGGTAGTCGTTGACCGAGATGACGTGCACGTGCCGCCCGGCCAACGCGTAGCCCGCCGCGGCGATCGCACCGGCCAGGGTCTTGCCCTCGCCGGTGGCCATCTCCACGACGTCTCCGGCCAGCATCCGCAGCGCGCCCTGCAATTGGACGTCGAACGGGCGCAGGCCGGTCGAGCGGTCGGCGGCCTCTCGGGCGATCGCGAGGAACTGCGGGATGTCCGACGCGTCGGCGAGGTCCTCGAGGACCAGAAGCTGGGCGGCCTTGCGCAACTGCTCGTCGTCGAGGTCGGCGGCCTTGGCGTCGAACTGCGCCGACGCCTCCACCTCCGCCATCGAACGCGCCTGGTTCTTGTCGGTGCTGGCGCCCAACAGCTTCCAGAATCGCCCACTGAAGCGCCCGGGCTTCACACCGGAGTTGCCGCCTTTGGACTCGGCCTTGGACCTGTTCTCTGTCTTGGAGCTACGTGCCACAGGTTTACGGTACGCGGTGCACCCCCGCGGCCTGCGGTGTCCTCTGTCAGCGAAAGAGGATTCACCGCGAGATTCGGCCACCTGAATCCAGGGTTGCCGCCATACTCTCTGCCGTGTCCCATACCCCCGTCCTGATCGCCGGAGCAGGCCCCGTCGGCCTCACAGCAGCCATCGAACTGTCCCGCCGCGGCGTGACCTGCCGCGTCGTCGACCCGCTGACCACACCACCCCAGTACGCCAAGGCCGTCGGGGTCCAGCCCCGAACCCTCGAGGTCTTCGAGGCGATGGGCGTGCTGCCGGAGATCCTCGACGCGGCCATCCCGATGCGCGGCCAGGTCGTGTACGTCAACGGGGAGAAGGCCGGTGAGGCCGTGCTGTCGCTTCCCGACGGCGCGCCGTACTGGTTCGCCAACCTCCCGCAGTACGAGACCGAGCGGATCCTGCGCGACGAGTTGTCCCGGCGGGGCGTGGTCATCGAACGCGGCCTCGCGGTGTCGGCCTTCGAGCAGGACGACACCGGGGTGACCGTGCAGATGTCGGACGGGAGCTCGGTGCGGGCGGGCTATCTCATCGGCGCCGACGGGGCACACAGCACCGTGCGCAAAGCCCTGGGCCTGACGTTCGACGGCGGCGCGTTCGAGGAGCAGTACCTGCTCGGCGACGTCGAGGTGGACTGGTCGGTGCCGACGGGGTTCGTGGTGCGTTCGATGCATCAGACCGATGGCCGGACCGACGATCTGCTGGTCTGCGTCCCCCTGCCGGGTCGCAAGCGTTACCGCATGACGATGACGGTGCCGCGCGACCTCGCGCTGGCCAGTGCCGACGGCGACGGCGTCGCGCATGGTTTCGAAGGCGACCGCACACCTGACCTCGGGCACATCCAGGCGGTGCTCGACCGACTCTCCCCCGAACCGACCACGGCCCGAAATCTGCGGTGGTCCTCGGTGTTTCGCATCAGCCACCGCATCGCCGACGCATACGGCCGAGGCCGGGTCTTCGTCGCCGGCGATGCGGCGCACATCCACCCGCCGACCGGCGGGCAGGGCATGAACACCGGAATCCAGGACGCCCACAATCTGGCGTGGAAGCTCGCTCTCGCGGTGGACGGCGCGGCGGCCCCGGGCCTGCTGGACAGTTACGACGCCGAACGCCGCCTCGTCGGCGAGGAGGTGGTGGGCCGCACGGTGCAGAGCGCCCGCCGGGGCATCGGCGCCGACTCGGACGACCCCGAATTCGTCATGGCGCGGGAGGCGCAGCTGCTGATCGACTACGGCGCGAGCCCCATCGTGAACCGCACGCAGGATCCGGTCGACTGGCGCGCGGTGGCGCCGGGCAGACGTGCACCCGACGTGCGCGGCCTCACCAGGGATCTGGTGACCGGACCGGTCCGGTTGTTCTCGGTGCTCACCGGTCTGCAGCACACCCTGCTGATCCACGTCGACGGGACAGCGGACGTCGAGGGCGTCGAGGCCCTGGCCGACGCCGCGTCGCGGGCCGCCCATGGCCGGTTGGCCACGTATCTGGTGGCCGCGCCGAATGCCGACGTCGGCGACACCACGCTGCCGGTGTTGCGTGACACGGGCCAGGGGTTCGCGGCGGCCTACGGCGCCCGCGGGACAGCCGTATATCTGGTGCGCCCGGACGGGTACCTCAGTCATGTCGCCGATCACCTGGACCACGAAAGCCTCACCGCACAGTTGGCTTTGATCGTCGGCTGAGCAGTCGCTGCGCTCGTCTGCGCGGCTGCACCCAGCATGTCGGGGTAGGTTGCCGGGGTGGAATTGTTCACGACGTCACTCGACTGGGGCAACGAGCTGGTCGTCTCGTTGTGGTGGATCGCGCGGTGGTGGGCCTACACCGCCGCCGCCACCCTGGTCGTCCTGTTCCTGATCGGCCGGTTCACCAGCTGGGGCCGCCAGTACTGGCGCATCACGGGCGCCTACTTCACCGGGCGAGAAACCCGGGTGAAGGTGTGGCTGTGGCTGTCACTGATCCTGCTGCTGGTGGTCGCGGGCGTGCGGATCGACGTGCTGCTGAGCTACTGGAACAACGACATGTACTCGGCCGCACAGATGGGCGTCACCGGTGAGAACCCGGAGGTCCGCGATTCCGGTGTGCACGGCTTCTGGACGTCGTGGATCGTCTTCGCGGCCCTGGCGACCCTGCATGTGGTCCGCACCATGGTCGACCTGTGGTTCATGCAGCGGTTCATGCTCGCCTGGCGGGCCTGGCTGACCGATCGGATGACCGGAGACTGGCTCGACGGGCACGCCTACTACCGGACGCGTTTCATCGATCACACGATCGACAACCCCGATCAGCGCATCCAGGCCGACATCGACATCTTCACCACGGGTGTCGACTCGCTGCCGAACACGCCCAACAAGCTCACCACCAGCACGCTGCTGTTCGGTGCGATCGAGGCCATCCTGTCGGTGGTCTCGTTCACCGCGATCCTGTGGAACCTGTCGGGCGAGCTCAATCTGTTCGGCTTCACAATGCCCCGCGCGATGTTCTGGGTGGGCCTGCTGTACGTGGTGATCGCCACGATCATCGCCTTCTGGATCGGTCGCCCGATCATCCGGCGCGCATTCGACAACGAGAAGTACAACGCGGCGTTCCGTTATGCGCTGGTGCGCCTGCGTGATGCGGCCGAGGCGGTCGCGTTCTACCGCGGCGAACTGGCCGAACGCCTGCAACTGCGCAAGCGCTTCGACCCGGTGGTGGCGAACTACCGCCGCTACATCAACCGGATGGCGGGCTTTTTGGGATGGAACCTGTCGATCAGCCAGTCCATCGTGCCGCTGCCCTGGCTCATCCAGGCCCCCCGGATGTTCGCCGGAGAGATCAAGCTCGGTGACGTCACCCAGACCGCGTCGGCGTTCAGTTCCGTCACCACCGGCGTGTCGTTCTTCCGCAACGCCTACGACAACTTCGCCGGCTGGCGGGCGTCGATCATCCGTCTGCACGGACTCGTGGTGGCCAACGAGGAGGGCCGCGCGCTGCCGACGCTCAACGTCGAACCCAGCCGCGGTGACGTCGTGGAGCTCACCGACGTCGAGGTCCGCACCCCGGCCGGCGAACGGCTGATCGACGACCTCGACCTGAGCCTGAACTCCGGTGACACGCTGATCATCTCGGGCCAGTCCGGCACCGGGAAGACGACACTGCTCCGCAGTCTCGCGCAGCTGTGGCCGTTCACCAGCGGCACCCTGCACTGTCCGGCCGGCGAGCACGAGACGATGTTTCTGTCACAGCTGCCCTATGTGCCGCTGGGTGATCTGCGCGCCGTGGTGTCCTACCCGCAGCAGCCCGGCGACATCCCCGACGCCGACCTCATCGCGGTGCTGGAGAAGGTCGCGTTGCCGCAGTGCGCACAACGCCTCGACGAGGTGGACGACTGGGCCAAACGGCTCTCCCCCGGCGAGCAGCAGCGCATCGCGTTCGCCCGCATCCTGCTCACGCGGCCCAAGGCGGTGTTCCTCGACGAGGCCAGCTCGGCGCTCGACGAGGGACTCGAGCACATGCTCTACAGCCTCGTGCGCACCGAACTGCCCGACACGATCCTGGTCAGCGTCGCGCACCGGTCGACCGTGGGCCAGCACCACGAGCAGCGCCTCGAACTGCTCGGAGACGGCCAGTGGCGGCTCATCCCGTGCGAGGAGGCGACGGCACCGGTCTAGCGGGCGTGGGTCGCCGCGTGCGCTCCGGCGCGGCGACCGAAGAACGAGCCCTCACCCAGCTGGGTGCCGCTCGAGTAGTTCTTGCCGTCCTCGGCGATGTTCGACGCGCACGCCCCCGCGGCGTACAGGCCCGGGATGGGCGTTCCGTCCGCGCGCAGCACTTCGCCGTCGAGCGACACCGCCAGGCCGCCCATGGTGAAACCCGAGTACATGGCGCGCCCCAGCGACAGGTCGAACGCCGCCCACGGACCCTGGTCCTGGACCGCGACGTAGTCGGGCTTCTTGTGGAAGTCGGGATCGTGCCCTTCGGCGGCGAACTGGTTGTAGCGGTCGAGTGTCGCCGCCAGGTTGCCCTTCGGAATGCCAAGGGCCTCTTCCATTTCCGCAACCGTCTCCCAACCGTCGATGAACTTGATCAACGGCATCTCGGGCATCTGCATGTGTGCCTCGTCGACGATCAGGTAGGCGATCTGATCGGGTTGTTCGAGGACGAAGGCCGATGTCCGTGAGTGGTAGGAGTCCTCAGCGACGAACCGCTGACCGTCCTTGTTGACGATCACGCCCGTGAGCAGGATCTCCGGGGGGTATGCCGCGGCGGTGATGAACAGGTGGTCGAGGTTCTTGGCCACGCCGCCGGCCGACACACCCATGCGGATGCCGAGGCCGTCATCGTTGGGGTTGCCCAGGATGTAGGGCGCAACGGTGCCGTGGTGCTTGGTCTTTCGCTCCTGCCCCAACGCCGGCGTGTGCTCGGCGACCATCTCGGCATTCATCGCGAACCCGCCCGCGGCGATGACGACCGACTTGGCCTTGACCGCACCGGTCTCGCCGAAGTGCTTCCAGCTGACCCCCACGACCGCACCGTCGTCGTCGACGATGAGGCCCGTGACACCGGTTTCGTAGCGCAGTTGCACACCGAGCGAGTCGGCCCGCTTGAGCAGAAGCTCGATCACCATCGCCGCGCCGCCGAGTTCACCGGGGACGGGCACGGAGTGTCCGCGTGGCGCCGGCTTGGCCTGCTCGTCGAAGGGCCACACCTTCTCATTGCCCGTGTAGGACAACCCCTCGGTTCCCGGCGGCACGACGACCTTGCCGGGGTAGAAGCTGCGTTCGAACTGAAAGCCCAAGTCCTCCAACCAGTTGAAATGCTCGACGCTGCCCTCGCAGTAGGCGCGGATCTTCTCGTGGTCGGGTTCATGGGCGACGGCGACCAGGTACTTGTACATCTCCTCGGCGGTGTCGTCATGCCCGGTGGCCTGCTGCACGGCGGTGCCGCCGCCGAGGTAGAAGTGTCCACCCGCCATCGACGTGGTCCCGCCCGCCGCCGCGGCGCGTTCGAGCACCAGGACGTTGGCCCCGGCCGCCGCCGCACTGACCGCCGCGCAACCCCCGGCGATTCCGAAGCCGATCACCACGACATCGACGTCGTCGGACCACTGTTCGACGGTGCTGGCGTTACGGGTTGCCGGGATCTCGGTGCTCACACTTGCTCCTGCTTGATGTAGTCGAAGAAGGTCTTGATCTCGTCTGGGATGTAGGCGATCTCGATGTACGGCACGCCTGCCTCCGGCGCACTGACGTAGGCGAACTCCATGCCACCGGGCATGACGCCACGGGTGACGACCTCGGCGCCGTCGGCCTGCGCCTCGGCCACGGCCACGGCGAACGCCGCGGTGTCGTCTGCCGTGACGCAGACATGGTGCAGTCCGGTGCCGCCGGCACGCAGGAAGTCATCGTAGATGTTGTCGCCGCGCACCGGCCGGATGAGTTCGACCTGCATGTCGCCGGCGTAGCTGAGCGAGATGTCGGCGACGTAGTCGGCTGGGACGCCGCGGTACGTGCAGGACTCGGGGCCGAAATGCACCTCGGGCATGCGGATCCATTTCCGGGCGCCCAGGAGCGCGGTCAGCGCGGTCTCGGTCGCGTCGAGGTCACGCGTCACCCACGCGATCTGGACAGGCGTCCGGACACTAGTGCTCATCATGTCGAAGGATAGCCCAGTGCCCTCGGGGCACGTGGAAACAACCTGACAACTGCGACGATCGGGGCTCGCCTGCACGATCAGAACACGTTCTATTCGGTGGCGAACGAGGCCAGAACCAGACGCAGCTGAAGGTCGAAGACCTCGGCGGCGTCGGTGATCGTGTCGGCCCCGTACTGCCCGAACACCTCAAGGCTGACGGCGCCGATCAGGGCGGCCCACAGCACGAACCCCCGCGCCACCGCACCGTCTCCGCCGGCGAAGTCGAACTCGTCGCAGAGTCGGCGGAAGTCTGCCGAAACGGTCTGCGCGACAACGATGTCGGCGTCGGGAATGGCGCCGCTGGCCACCCCGGACCCGATCGCCTCGAACAGTGCGCGGACGACCCGGGTGCCGGGCGCGACGGTGACGTCGCGCGGCGCGTGGTAGCCGGGCACGGGACTGCCGTACAGCAGCGCCCAGCGGGCCGGATGCTGCACCGCCCACCGGCGCACGGCATGCGCGATCTCCATCACCTGCCGGTCCCACGCACCCGCACCGACCCGGGTGCGGGCCTCGTCCACCGCATCGGCGAGCTCGGTGTAGGCGTCGACGAGCAACAGGGTCAACAGTTCGTCGCGACTCGCGACGTACCGGTAGACCGCCGAGGACACCATCCCCAACTCGCGCGCCACCGCGCGCAGTGACAGTCCGGCCGCCCCGTCGGTCGCCAGGTGCCGCCGCCCGATCTCGATGACCTGCGCCTCGATCCGTTCCCGCGTCTCGGCTCGCTTACCCACGGACGCCATTCTGGCACAAATAGAGAGCACCGCTCTTGAATTCAGCACCGCGCCGTGACACCCTGAAACGAGAGCAGTGTTCACAAAGGAGGATTGGATGGCCACTCGATACGAAGCACCCGGGTTGGCGGCGCGAACGGCCAACAGCGTCCTGCGCTGGCTCGCCGAGTCCGGCGTCAGCATCGCCGGCACCTGCGCGCTGCGGATCCGCGGCCGCAAGACGGGCAGGATGCGCAGCGTCGTGGTGAATCTGCTGTCGATCGACGGCATCGACTACGTCGTCTCCCCGCGGGGCCACACCCAGTGGGTCCGCAACGCGCGAGCCGCGGGAGCGGTCGAGATCGGACCCCGCTGGCGTCGGCGCACCCGAACGATCGTCGAGCTCGACGACGACGCGAAGTCCGAGGTGCTGCGACGCTACCTGCAGCGGTGGTTCTGGGAGGTCAAGGGCCACATCGCGGGCCTGACACCGGATTCCGACGATGGGCAGTTGCGCGCCGCGGCCCCGGACATCCCGGTTTTCGCGCTCGCGGACTGACCCGCCGGACCAGCAGCCCTCAGGCGACCGGGCGGATGAACGACGCGGTGTTCACGACGCCGACGTCTTCGCTGACCTGACCGGACGTGGCCTCCCACGACACGGCCGCCGGGAAGCCGCCCCACGTGCTGTTGAAGATTCCGACCAACACCGCGCGGTCGCCGTCGAGGACATAGACCGGGCCTCCGGAGTCACCCTTCTGACTCACGACACCGTTGGCCATGGTGAACCAGCCGTTGTTGACCCGCTCGACGGTCCCGCAGCTCTCACCCGTGATGATGCCGAAGTGGCAGATCGGCTGTCCCTGCGCAGGCACCCGGCCCGGCTCGGACTCCAGGGCGCGCCCCCCGGGAAGAATGTTGTTGACGGCGACATCGTCGTTCAACACGATGGCGCCGTAGTCGGCGATCAGATCCTCGGTGCGCACGGTGGCGCCGTTGGGCGTGTTGTCGCGGTACGCCGCGAGACTGCCGATCGCCACGCCGCTCGCATCCGTCACAGGTCCCTCGCCGCGGCAGTGCCCGGCAGTGAAGGCCACCCGCAGGACAGGGTCGACGTAACCGAGCGTGCAGACATTGGCGGCATGCCGAATCTCCATGCCCGGGTGCACCAGAACCGGTGCGGCGGCGGCCGGTACGGCCGGCGTCGCCAGAAGAAGCGCGCCGACCGCCGACGTCACGGCGGAGCACACCGCTGCAATTGACCTCATCCTCAGACCGCGCACCGGCAGCTCCGATCACTAGGTGTCCGCGGCGTGGGGGCCCCGGCCAGATCCATGCGTTACCCAGTTATCGGTCAATAGAGATCAGTTCGTTACCGTTTCCCTGAAAACATTTTCCCGCAATTTCTGGTAGGCGGTCCCGGCCCGAGGCTGCGGCCTCCCGACACGAGAACGGCGGGCCCCAACACAGGGGGTAGGGGCCCCCCCGAGGGGGGGGTTTTAAAAGAGGGGAAATTGAACACCGGGGCCCCCAGGAAAAAGGCACGGGTGGGC
>NZ_LZHW01000058.1 GCF_001667265.1 Mycobacterium sp. ACS4331
TAGGCCGGGAGTGCTGCGCTCGGTACGGCTGGGTCTGCGATAGGACCTGCCGGTGGGATCGGGGTGGCGGGTGCGACTGGGGCTGACTGGGGCGGCGTCCATCGCTGGAGACTCGGCGGTCTGCTTGATCCACTTCGACGACGTGACCGGGTGGATGCCGAGATCCTCGGCGGTCTGCTTCTGCGGCTTGCCGGCCCGCACGAGCGCAATCGCGCGGGCACGGAACTCTGCCGGATACGGGCGGGGCATGACGGTCAGCCTTTCGTACGGGCCGTCACTTAGTCACCGAATCTGGAACTCAAACGGTGGGTCAGTTCAAGATGTCACCTATTCGTGCGGCAGACCCTTTCTTCGTGCAATTTCGTCCGTCACACGTGGATCTCCCCGCTTTGAATTGCAGATCGGGTCGCGTCCGCAGTTTCTCCGCTGAGAGGGCTTAGAGCGCCACCTCGCGCAACGCCAAGTTGGATTCCGTAATCTCCAAGGAGCCTCTCGTTAGCCGAGCGATTGTGCGACGAACTTGCGGCGGCAGTGACTGATGCTTCGCTTCGCCAATACGGCCCCACAATGGGCTTACCCCACGGCCCGCCGGGAACATCAGACACCGCATTCGCGCCTTAAGGATAGCTCAGCCGACCTGATATCGGCCTTGCGCGCTTCGATGTCGGTGGCTGGAGCGTCGGCCAATTGGTCCAAGATTGCCCGGTGGTACGTACCGGCGAGCTTGTTGATGGCTGCTGCTAGGGCTTCGGGTGTTGCTGGATTCTCGCGGAGCGTGGATTGCAGGTAGTCACCTGACGCATGGAGGGCCAACTTCAATTCGACTGATAGGACGAATGAATCTGTCGGGATGGTGCTAGTCCTCGATGATTCGGTTGTGAGTGCCGCATAAATCACGTCGTATGCATCGCACACGGCCTCTGTGGCATCCGTGATCTCCTGCTCGCTGTACTGCGGCGAAGCTGACGCATCTGCGGCCGGAGCAGGCCGGAACCACGAGGCGATAGCCACCCCGAGCGCAACCGCCGCCAGCAGCGACACCAGAATCAGCGGAAGCCGGGACGGGCGACGTGCGGGAGGGGTCCTTGGGGAGGCCAGGGTGGCGGCGCTGTGGGACCGCTGGCGGCGTGGGTCGTACCTGTGTGGGGTTGGGGAGTTCCCGGTGCCGGCGGCAGCCCCCCGAACGGCGCATCGGACATTCTGCGATGGTAACCGGATTTTGCTGGTGCGCTATTCAGTGATTCGCCGGAGCGCGGTCTGTTCTAGCTGGGCAGTTGCGACCCCCTAGCCGCCACGACACTCAAGCCGCACCCACCGCCAGCCGGGTTTGACCACCGAACAGAACCGTAATCGTGGTGCGATGACTCGGCCTGGCTCCTATCTCGAGATGCATTGGCTGCGGCGGCGACTGATGTTTCGCTAGGCCAGTGAGGGCCGATAACATAAGAACCCACGGACCACCTGGCATATCTAGCATGCGCACTGCCGCCTTATCATTCGCACTGTCGCCTCACGGCAGTCTCGGCGGCGTCCATCTTCTCCTTGATCTGGTCGATGTCAGATTCTGGTGCATCGGCCAATCGAAGAAGGACGATTCTGTGATACGAGGATGCGAGTTGGGTGACCGCGTCGGCTAGTTCCGACGCGGTCGCGGGATGCAGTTGGAGTTTCGTCTGCAGGTAGTCGCCGGATGCGTGAAAAGCCAGTTGGACTTGAATGCCGATTATGTAAGCGACCGTGGGATCTGTGCTGGATTTCGCTCCGCTTGTAGTCATCGATGCGTATGTCGCATCCCACGCTTCACACATAGCTGAGTTCGCATCCGCGATCTCCTGCTCGTTGTACTGCGGCGAAGCTGACGCATCTGCGGCCGGAGCAGGCCGGAACCACGACGCGATAGCCACCGCGAGCGCAGCCACCGCAAGCAACGACACCATCACCAGCGGCAACCGGGACGGGCGACGCGTGGAAGGTGGCCCCTGGGGCGGCCATGGAGGAGGCGCAATGGGCGAGCTGGCGGCGTGGGTCATGCCTGTGTGGGGTTGGGGAGTTCCCGGTGCCGGCGGCAGCCCCCCGAACGGCGCATCGGACATTCTGCGATCGTAACCGGATTTTGCTGGGGCGCTATTCAGTGATTCGCGGAATGCAGCTGTTCTAGCTGGGCAATTGCGACGCCCCAGCCACCAGGAGACTCCGGCAGGGCCGAATGACAGCCCGGGTTTGTACGCCGAACACGGCGTGTCGGCGTACAAACCCGGCCGGTCGCGAAGGGGGTGGGGGACGATGGGCGCACCATGAACCACGTGCGCCGTCTGCTCAGTGTGCTCATCGCCGGCTGCCTGGCCTTCGCCGTCGCACCGATCGCCCGTGCCGAGTTCACGCCGTGGTTCGCCAACAGCGTCGGCAACGCCACGCAGGTGCTGTCGGTCGTCGGCACCGGCGGATCGGACGCCCAGTTGGAGGTGTGGCAGCGCAGCGCCGCGGGCTGGCAACTGGCGGCTGCGGCCATCCCGGCCAAGATCGGGGCCAAGGGCATGTCGAAGGACCACTTCGACGGTTCGATGATGACGCCGATGGGCGTCTACACCCTGGACTTCGCCTTCGGCACCGACCCCAACCCGGGCGGCGGCCTGCAGTACGTCCAGGTCACGCCGGACCATTGGTGGGACGGCGACATGAAGAGTCCGACCTACAACCTCATGCAGGTCTGCAAGAAAGACCAGTGCCCCTTCGACACCAACCCGAGCAGCGGCACCGAGAATCTGCACATTCCGCAGTACAAGCACGCGATTGTCATGGGCGTGAACAAGGAACGCGTGCCCGGCAAGGGCGGCGCGTTCTTCGTGCACACCACCGACGGCGGCGCCACCGCGGGGTGCGTGGCCATCGATGACGGCAAGCTCGTGGAGATCATGCGTTGGCTGCGGCCTGGCGCGATGATCGCCGTCACCAAGGCGCAGTAGTCGAGCGCCCGCATTTGTACGCCCTGCCCGGCGTGTCGGTGTACAGACACGGCCCCTCGCGGGATGGGAAGTTGCGCGCGGGTGGGCAGCAGAAGGTCAGTCCAGTGCAGCGCCGGGCGTCAGCTTGAAATCCAGTCCCTTCAGAGACATCGTCGCCTCGTAGGTGCGCTCATAGCCGGTGGCGCAGATCCTCCACCCGTCGGCCGTGCGCCGATACCGGTCGTTGTAGAAGGCCGCCCCGATCAGCATGAAGTCGAAGTCCGGCACCATCACGCGGTCCTGCAGGTACCACGTCGCGGTCGCTTCATCACCGTCGATCGTGATCTCGGGGTGGGTGACCCGATGCTCGGTGATCACGTTGGGCGGCAGGGAGGAGCGCATGTAGGCCACCAGCGATTCTCGGTCGGTGAAGTGGTGCTCCTCGCCGACGGACGAACCGTAGTCGCCGACGACGTCCTCGGTCAGCGTCGCCGCGAAGTCCTCCCACTTCTTGGTGTCCAGTGCGC
Organism: Mycobacterium sp. ACS4331; assembly: GCF_001667265.1. GTDB lineage: Bacteria > Actinomycetota > Actinomycetes > Mycobacteriales > Mycobacteriaceae > Mycobacterium. Next base: position 3,470 of record NZ_LZHW01000058.1, read on the forward strand.
GCAGGTAGCGGTACTTGACCTGCTTGATGTCTTCCAGATCGCCCATGGCCAACATTGCAGCACACGCCTCACCTTCGCCGGGGCGAAGGTGAGTAGTCGACTACGCGTGTCCGGCCGCCAGGCAGGGCCGAATGTGATCGGATGGCATCTCTACACCATGTCGCCAGTGGCGACACCCTGCGTTCACTGGCCCGGCGGTTCTTCGCCGACCAAGAACTGGCAGGAGCGCTGGCCGCGGCCAACGGACTGGCCCCATCGGACGAACTGGTCGTGGGCCAGGACCTCCTCGTCCCCTACATCACCAGGCGGCACCTGGTCTCCGAAGCCGACACCCTCTTCGATCTCGCTGAGCTGTACTACGGCGACGGTGCGATGTTCCCCGCCCTGGCCGCCGCGAACCACATCGCAGCGCCGTATCTGCTCGCGCAGGGGCAGGATCTGCTGATTCCCGATCTGGTCAACGTCAGCCATCACATCGTCTACCCCGGTGACACCCTGCGGGACTTCGCGATCCGCTGGTACAACGACGAACGCTGCGATGTCCTTATCGAGTACGCCAACCACCTTGCCAGCCCCGACGACATCGAAGTCGGTCAGAAACTGATCCGCCCCGCTCTGAATCGCCGCCACATCGTCGAGGAGTTCGAGACCTGGGAGCAGATGAGTCAGCGCTGGTATGGCGACCCCCGCCTGCAGGGCCTGATCGCCGCCGCCAATCATCTTCCGGTGGAGAAACTTCCGCCAGTCGGTCAGACGGTCTTCTTCCCGGATCTCGCCGAATTCTGAAGGAACACAGTCGCCATCTTCACCAGGGTGGCTCGTTCCCGCTGCCACTCGATGGGTGCACCGATCACCATGTCGGCCAGGACCATGCCCCGGAGCGCGGCCCAGATGACCTGTGCCACTTCGTGATCCGCAGGGTCCTCGGAGATCAGCCGGCCCAGCCCGTTGATCGCGTCGTTCATGTCGAGCAGATGCCGGCGCGACGACTCGCCGAGGCTTCCCCTGGTGGCCTGCAGGATCTCGAACGCGGCCATCGAGGTCGGACTCCGGTAGCACTCCCAGGCGATGTCGACGACGGTCTCGATGCGGGCCTGCAGTGGCAGGCCGGAGACGTCGGCCGTCGAGAGGCTGTCGATGAGACGGGCGACACCGTCGTCGACGACGGCCATGAGCAGTCCGTTGCGATCTCCGAAGTGGTACTGGATGACGCCCCAGGTGACGCCGGCACGCTCGGCGACGTGTTTGGCCGTCGCTGCCGGAAAGCCCTCTTCGACCACACAGCGCACGGTCTCGTCGATGATCTTCGCGCGGGTGTCATCGCCGCGTTTGCGGGGCGCGGTGGTGCGGCGGGTCGGCATGCCCGACGAAGCCGAACTTGTCATCGTTGACTTTATAACATTGACGACTCTATGTTGAAAGCGTGACTACAGCCCCCAGTCGCTTCGCTTCGTTGTCGCGCGCCGAACTGGCCACGCTGGTGCCCGAGCTGCTGCTCATCGGACAGATGATCGATCGTTCCGGAATGGCCTGGTGCATCAGCAGTTTCGGCCGGGAGGAGATGCTGCAGATCGCCATCGAGGAGTGGGCGGGCGCCAGTCCGATCTACACCAAGCGGCTGCAGCGGGCGCTGAAGTTCGAAGGGGACGACGTCCCGACGATCTTCAAGGGCATGCAGCTCGACATCGGCGCCCCGCCACAGTTCATGGACTTCCGCTACGTCATCCACGACCGCTACCACGGCGAGTTCCACCTGGACCACTGCGGCGCCCTGCTCGATGTCGAACCCATGGGTGAGGACTACGTCCGCGGGATGTGCCACGACATCGAGGATCCGACGTTCGATGCGACGGCCGTCGCCACCAACGCGCGGGCCCAGATCCGGCCCATCCACCGCCCGCCCCGCACGCCTGCGGACCGGCACCCGCACTGCGCCTGGACGGTGTCCATCGACGAGTCGAACCCCGAGGTGTCGGGCCTGCCGCCGTTGGCGATCATCGAGCAGACCCGGGCCGCGACATGGCCGCTGGCACCCATCGACACCGCAGACGAGGGACACTCGGACTACTCCGGCCCTCTCGTGAGCGACTTCGACTTCGCCGGCTTCTCCAAATCGGCGCTCGTGCGCATCGCCGATGAGGTCTGCCTCGAGATGCACCTGCTCAACCTGTCGTTCGTGCTCGCGGTCAACGCCAGGGCCACCGACGCGGACCAGGCCCGCGACATCTGCACCAAGCAGCTGATCGGCCTGGCCGGCCTCGCCGCCGAACGGATCCACAAGGCGCTCAAGCTCCCCGGCGGCGTCGAGGGAGTGCTGCGGACGCTCGAACTGCATCCGCTGGTCAATCCGAACGGTTACGTCGACGCCGAGTTCACCGGCGAGCGCATGCTCGTGCACCGCAGCGCTGCCCACGACGACGGCGCCTGGATCTCGCTGTGCGGACCCGGTTCGACGCAGGCGCTGCAGGCCATCGCCACGGGCGTCGACCCCTTCGTCATCGCGAACGTGGACGGCACCGACACCGACTGGACGCTGGAATTGACCGTCGGCGACACCGCCACCAAGGTGCAGTCAGAGGTCGAGGTGGTGAAGTTCAGCGCTGGCGCCGACTTCGTCTTCGAACCGCGCAAGTCCCTGCCGCTGACCGTCGTCTGACGTCATGACATATCGCGTCCTGCAGTGGGGCACCGGCGCAGTGGGGCGAGAAGCGTTGCGCGGCATCCTCGATCACCCCGATCTCACCCTCGCCGCGGTGAAGGTGTACACCGACGCCAAGGTGGGGCTGGACGCAGGCGAACTCATCGGACGACCCGACGTGGGCGTACGGACCGCTCTCAGCGTCGAGGACTGTCTGGCCCAGGTCGACTGCGTGCTCTACACCCCGCGGACGCCGTCCGTCGACGACGTGTGCCGACTGCTGTCGTCGGGTGTCAACGTCGTCACCACATCCTTCGCGTTCCATCCGGCCCGCATGGACACCGTCGACCGGGATCGGCTGCTCACCGCCTGTCACGCCGGAGGCGCATCGCTGCACGGGACGGGGCTGAATCCAGGCAATGTCGGAGTGGTTGTCCCGCTGGCACTTTCAGGGATGTGCCGCGAGATCGAGCGGGTCACCGTGCAGGAGCGCGCCGACTGGTCGATGTATGACAGTGTCGACATCACGTTCGACCAGATGTGTTTCGGGCAGCCGCCGGACAGGGTCAGCGAACAGGTCGAGAGCCTGCGGTTCACCAGCGAGCTTTTCCGGCAGCAGGTCTGGCTGCTCGGGGACACTCTCGGCGCCGACCTGGACGAGGTGATCACCGACCTCGAGGTGATCCCCGCCAGCGAAGACAGGCACGTCTTCGGCCGAACTCTGCGAGCCGGCACGGTCGCGGGCCAGCGGTGGCGCTGGTCGGGGCGCAGCGGGGGTGCCACGCGCGTTGAAGTCGAGACGCTGTGGACGGTCGGCAAACGGCAACCCGCGCACTGGCCCACCCCGCAGCACGGCTGGACCATCACGATTGAGGGCACCCCGTCGGTGCAGACGCACGTGATGACGTTGGCCAGCTTCGTCCGCGATGTGCCGCTGGCCGAGCATGTCCAGTCGGCCAGCGTGGCCACCGCGATGCAGGCCGTCAATGCGGTGCCGGGAGTGTGCGACGCCGCGGCGGGTTTCACCACGATGGCCGACATCCCGTTCGTGTGGCACCGCCGGTGATCGGCGACTGCCGCTAGGGTGGGGGACTGGCCGCAGCCCCTGTTACGACGCAAGGTGTATTCAGTGTCCGACCCGCTCGGGTTGTCTATCGGGACGACCAACCTGGTCGCGGCGCGTGTCGGAGTTCCCCCGGTGACGCGCCGCGCCGTGCTGACCCTCTATCCCCACCGCGCGCCCGAAGTGGGCCTGCCCTCGGAGAATCCCAATCTCAACGAGCCCGGCCTGGTGCTGCGCGGCTTCGTGGAACGCGTCGGCGACCCGGTGCCCCTAGTGGCCCCGGACGGGTCCAGCCACAGCGCGGATCGACTGCTGCTGGAGGCGCTCGCCGCCATGGCGCTTGCGGCCGGGGTCGACGCGCCCACCAACGACCTGGTTGTCGCAGTCCCCGCGTACTGGAGTCCCGCCGCGGTCCGCGCATTGGATGCCGCACTGAGGTCCGATCGCCGCCTGGCGCCCAACGGGGTGACTCCGCGCCTGGTCTCAGACGCCAACACTGCGCTGACCGCGCTGCAGGCCAACCCCGGACTTACCGCGCACGGTGTGGTGGCACTGCTGGACTTCGGTGCCAGTGGAACCAGTGTCACGCTGGCCGACGCTGGAAAGGGATTCACCCCACTCGGCGAGACGCTGCGCTATGCCGACTTCTCCGGCGATCAGATTGACCAGGCCCTGTTGACCACGGTCCTGGCCGGGATCGCCAACCGCGGCGACGCCGACCCCTCGGCCACGGCCGCCGTCGGCTCGCTTGCCCGGTTGAGGGACGAATGCCGGCGGGCCAAGGAGCGCCTGTCGGCGGACACGGTCACCACCGTGGCTGTCGACCTGCCGGGTTTCCAGTCCGAGGTCCGGGTGACGCGCGCCGAGCTGGAGACCGCGATCGCGCCACAATTCGACGGTGTGCTCGCCGCACTCGAGGAGCAGTTGGACAGGCACCGGCTGGTCTGGTCGAACATCGCCGCGGTTGCGACGATCGGTGGCGGAGCCAGCATTCCGTATGTCACACAGCGACTTTCCGAGCGTGCGCAGGTGCCGGTGGTGACCACGCCGCGACCCGACCTGGACGCGGTTGTCGGTGCCGCACTGATCGCGGCCCGTGGGCCCGACGCCGACGCGCCCACGGGCATCGCGACTGCCGTCGGGGACGCGGCCACCGCCGGGTTCCTCGGGGCGGGCGCCGCCGCCGCGGCTGACGACGCACCCGGATCGGCGACCTTCCGCGCGTTGGCATGGTCGCAGGATGACGACGCCGTCGCCGATCCGCTGCCGTACACCGGCCCCGACTACACCGGCCCCAATTACAGCGGGCCCAATCCGTACGCCATCGACGAGACCGGGGCGCGTCCGCAGATCCAGTACACGCCCGCGGTCGGCGAGGTCGACGCCCCCGCCCGGCCCTGGTACCGGCTGCCCCAACTGGCCATCGGCGCTGCGGCGCTCGTCGGTCTGGTGGCGCTCGGCGGTGTCGCCTACACGCTGACGACGCAATCCACCCCGAGCGGCGAGACGACGACACCGACGCCGGTCGAGATGCCGGTTCTGTCCACAACCGTCGAACCGCCGCCGCCTCCTCCGCCCGCTCCCGAGGAACCCCCGGTCGTGACGGTGACGCAGGAACCGGCGCCACCGCCTCCCGTCACGACGACGGTCGCGCCGCCGCCGACGACGACGACCACGACGGAACCCACCACGACGACCACCACCACGACAACAACTACGACGACGACTACGACGACGACCACCACCACGACGGAACCCACCACGACGACCACACCACCGACCACGACCACCACGCGGACACCGCCGCCGATCACCACCACGCACCTCAACATCCCGGGCCTTCCGCCGATCCCCATCCCGGTGCCCGGGCAACCGCAGCAACCCTGACGCTCCTGGCACGCGTCGGGGATTTCACGCACACTGGTGTGACCGCAGTGGGTGCGGGGAGATTTCCGTCGTGGAGGCTGCGATGAGCAACAACGGGCCGTTTGGATTCGACCCCGAAGATCTGGACCGAATCGTGCGCGAGGCCGGGGAGGGGTTGCGTGACGCCGTCGGGAAGATCTTCGAGTCGACGGGCGAGCGCGCCGGATGGAGCGTGCTCTTTGACGAGTTCGGCCGCAGGTCACGGCCGGAACCGGAGACCACCGGCGACGCCGGTGCCGGGGTGTGGGCGATCTTCATCGTCGACGATGCCGGTGTTGCGACCGTGGAGCAGGTCTATGCCACCGAGCTCGAGGCCCTGCGCGCCAACAAGCAGAACACCGATCCGAAACGCAAGGTGCGGTTCCTGCCGTACGGCATTCCGGTGACCGCGCTCGATGAGGCTGACGAGGAATCCGAGGCGTAACTCAGCGGAATCGACGTCGTTCGCGCAGAGTGAACGCGTGAGTATTCGACGCCACCTGTTGCTCCCCAGCGCCGTCCTGACCGCCGCCTGCGCTCCGCTGGCCTTCGCGACCACCGCGCACGCCACCCCCGCCGAAGGCGAGGTGGTCCGCACCGACCTGGCCCAGGGCACCACGCAAGCCCCGGTCTCGATCGTGACCAACGGCGCCGCATCGAATCTGATCGTCCAGGACCTCGTGATCAAGCCGGGCGCCAGCAGCGGCTGGCACACCCACCCCGGTCCGGAGTACTCGGTGATCAACGCCGGCACCGTGGCCCTGCAGACCGCCGACGCCTGCGCCGTCACCGAGTACTCCGACGGTCAGGTGGTGTTCATCCCCGCCGGCGTTGCGCACCGTGTCGCCAACCACACCGACCACGACGCACAGGTGGTGGCGACCTACACGGTGCCCGTCGACACGCCACTGCGCGGCGACGCCCCCGACGTCTGCGCCGGCTGAACCTCGCCGCCCCGTCGCGCCGAGAGCGCACGCCGCAACCGGAAGAGCTGTTTCTCAGTGGCACGCGCCGCCTCGCGGGACAGGTCCCGGCGGACGGTCTGCAGCAGTTCGCGGCGCTCGACCTCGGGGTCGCGCATCGCGGCCCGAATCCAGCGCACCAACCGCGGAACGGTGAAAACATCTGCCGGAGCGCGCTTTCGGGAGAACACGTCGAGCAGCTCGGTCGGCCCGCCGGGCTGTGAGGCCAACCACCGGTAGGCCGCGAACTCGATGGGGGAGACGACGTCGCCGCGGCCGAGGCCGTTGGCCCACTGATACATCGCCAGGCACTGCTCGTCGCGGTCGCGCTCCCAGTCCGCCAGCGCCGCGTCCAATGCCGCGGGGTCATCGAGGTGGGGTGCGGCGGCCTCGGCGAGGAGCCGGCCGAACCGCAGTGCGTCGCGAATGCCCTGTGCCGTCACGGGATCCTTGAAGTGTCCCGCATCGCCGGCCAGCGCCCACCCGGGGCCGTGCGAATGGCGGAAGTACGACGGATGCGAGTGCGAGACCAGGACCCGACTGGTGCGAGTGCACCCCTCGAGGCGCGCGGCCAGCGAGGGGATTCGCGCGATGCCGGCGTCGAACGCGGCCTGCGCATCGGTGCGAAACTCCTCGGTGCGGGACACCGGCGGCATCAGCAGTGCCACAAGCTGATCCCCGTCGCACGGGAACGCGGTGCCCAGGTCGTCGTTGTTGCGCCACTGCATGGCGATGTGCCGCAGGTCTTCTCGGGAATCCTGGTAGTACGCGAACGCCATCATGCGCTGGTTGTCCCAGCTGTGGTGGGCACGCGCGCCGACCAGACGGGCCACCGTCGACCGCCTCCCGTCGGCGCCGACGACCAGAGACGCCTTGATGATCGACTCCGTGCCGTCGCGCCTGCGGTACGCGACGCCGACGGCGCGGCCGCGGGCGTCGAACAGGACGTCGGTGACGCGGGTGTGCTCGCGGATGTCCGCGCCGGCGGCCCGGGCCGTCTCGACCAGCGCCAAGTCCAGGCCCGGTCTGCGCACGCAGGCGCCCGCTGCCAGCGTCCCGTACGCGTTGTAGGGCCCGACCAACTCCACGCCCGGTGCGCCCACCCCGGCGTGGGTGTGCAGGGGTGCGCCGAGGGCGCGCACGCGATCCAGGGCGCCGAGCAGTTCGATCTCGGCCCAGTGATTGGGGAAGAACAGGTGGGTGGACAGCGTGTCGGAGGGGAACGCGGCACTGTCGAGGGCGATCACCCGCGCGCCCCGGTTGGCGAACGTGATCGCAGCGGCAGATCCGGCGCAGCGACTGCCGACGATCACGACGTCAGTGTGTTCGGTCATGACCGTCATAGTGGCAGCCGAGGGGCATAATTGTAAGAGGATTCATTTTTTGAATGGAGTTGCAATCATGGTGCTCGCCTATCCTGGCCGCGTGCCCGCCGCCGACTCTGACGCCCGTACCGCCAGCGCGGCCGCCCGGGCCGACCGCAGGCGGGCCCGCACGCGCGGGGCGATCCTCGACGCCGCCGAGGCCGTGTTCGGTCGGGAGGGATACGAGAAGGCGCGCCTTGAGGAGATCGCGGAGGCCGCCGACATGTCCGTGGGCTCGATCTACACGCACTTCGAGGGCAAGCGAGGGGTGTACCTGCATCTCGTCGAACGCGCGCTGGTGCTGTTCGCCGACTACATGCAGCGCAGCGACGATCCGTCGATGACGCCGCTGCAGCGCGTCCTGGCCGGCGGGGACGCCTACCTGAGGTTCCATCTGGAGCATCCGGGGGCATTCCACTTCCTCGCCTACCGAAATCCGGGAGTGATCCCCCTGTCGGACGACGACGTGGAGGCGCGGATCCGGGACCGGATCGGGGGACTGCTCCGCGGCTTCGCCGGGCAGATCGACAGGGCGATCGAAGCGGGCGAGGCGCGCCAGGTCGACTCCATGCGTCTGACGCAGTACCTGTGGGGCGCATGGAACGGCGTCATCGCCCTGCGACTGCAGCCCGACGGTCTGCGCCTGTCGGACGGCGAGATTGCTGAGACGCTCGAACTGGCCCGCTGGCTGCTGCGTGAGGGGCTTGCCGCGCCCTCGCTGCGCGATGCCAACGGTGAGGTCGGTGACCGCGTCCCGCTGCCCAAGATCACGTAGCGGAAACCGCTGGAAGGCCGAAAAGTGCCTCCAGCGAAATCGGGTTTCGGTGCGGACTGGTGCCGAGCGCCCTCGACACCCACAAAGGCGCTGTTCAGGACGGTGACGAGGAGCGAATCGTCGCTCTGGTGGCCACCATCTCAGCGCCGCGCAAAGATCACAAAGTTGCAACGAACCGACAACTAAGACGTAAAGTGCTCTCTTGTGGGTCGGCATGAACTAGTGCGCCGGCGTTCGAAGTCTTCGCGATCGCCGGTGATTTTGGCTGCGCTCGCTGTCCCCGCCGCGGCGTTGCTGGCGGCGGGCAGCGACGGTTATCCGGTGGCCAAGGAGACCGCGCATGCGGCTCCCCAGGCCTCCGGCCCCTGCTGCATGGAGATCGTGGCCTCCGCGCCGGGCACTGTCGACTGGGCGGTCGCCGCGGGCGCAGCGGATGGCGGAACACCCGGATACACCATCGAGGCCTCGAGTTCGCGCGGCTACAGCCGTCAGGACCTCAGGGTGCTGCCCGCGGGCGTCGCGCCGGAGAGTGGCCTCCAGATCAAGACCATCCTCGTGGCGCGTGCCGTGAGCGCGGCCTTCCCGGAGATCCACAACATCGGCGGTGTGCGCCCCGATGCGCTGCGCTGGCACCCCAACGGCTTGGCCATCGACGTGATGATCCCCAACCCGGGAAGCGCCCAGGGCATCGCGCTGGGCAACGAGATCGTCGCCTTCGCGCTCAAGAACGCCGACCATTTCGACCTGCAGGACGCGATCTGGCGGGATGTCTACTACACGCCGGGCGGCTCACGAGCCAGCGGCCTGGGCCACTACGACCACGTGCACATCACCACCAAGGGTGGCGGGTACCCCACGGGGTCCGAGGTCTATCTGCGCTGACGCATCAGTCGAGGCAGAACTCGTTGCCTTCGGGATCGGTCAGCTGGACCCGGTAGTCGAGCGCGGTGGCCCAGAAGGCCGCCAGCGCCGCCGGGTCGGCACAGTCGAAGGTCACCTGAATCTCGCGTGCCACGGGGTCCTCCTCGCCGGTGATTGACGGCAGCGCACCAGATCTTGACCGTCACTGAATTGTCCCTGAAACCGCGCCTCGTGGCGGGTGTGCACTGTTAGCTTAGAGAAGGAGTTGGGGGCTCCTGACTCTTCCGCAGATCGCCAACCGATGGGGCATCCCATGAGCGATTCACACTCTCGCGCCGTTCAACTGAACCTTGTCGCGCGCCTGAAATCCTCCTATCCCGAACTCCCGGACGCACCGCCGCCGGACCTGCTCGACCACCCCCGCTTCGTCGCCTACATGAAGCCCGTCCACGACGTCGGCGGCGAGCCCTGCGCCCCGATGAAATACGAGAACAAGGACTACGAGTACTGGGAGCACATGACGTACGTGATGTGCGAAGTCCTTGGCTGGCGCGGCATCTGGTTGTCGGAGGAACGCCGACGAATGTGCAACGTGGACGTGGGGCGGGCGGTCTATCTGGGCTTTCCGTACTACGGGCGGTGGCTGCTGTCCGTCGCGCGTGTGCTGATCGACAAACACCTGATCGGCCTCACCGAACTCAGCGAACGCATGGCCGAAGTCCAGGGGCGATACGAGGGCGGACTGGCCGGACGACAGCTGCAGGCGCAGCCGAAGTCCGAGGGCGACGGCGCCGGGGTGCAGCGGAACAGGCACATCGTGCACGCGGCGGGCAAGGGGGATCCGCAGGTGTACGCCGGTACCGCGGGTACGCCGAAGTTCTCGGTCGGTGACCCTGTGGTGGTGCGTGAACTGCCGGTGCTGTTCTACACGCGTACGCCGGCCTACGCCCGCGGGGCCCACGGGGTGATCGACTCGGTCGCCTACGAGAGTCCGGCTCCCGAAGACGAGACATGGGACATTCCGGACGCCAAGGCCGAATGGTTCTACATCGTGAAGTTCAGCATGGCTGAACTGTGGGATGGCTTCAAAGGTCCCGCCACGGACAGTCTCCGCACCGAGATCCCTGAACACTGGCTCCAAGCCGCCGACTGAGAAGACGAACGCGCATGACAACACATGACCATGACCATGACCATGAACGCACCGTCAAGCCCATGGTCGACGAAGTCACCGACTTCGAGGTGCTCGAGATCGCGCTGCGCGAATTGTGCATCGAGAAGGGGATATTCACAGCCGAGGAGCATCGCCGGTTCACCGAGTTCGCCGAGCAGATCGGACCGACACCCGCGGCCCGCCTGGTGGCCAGGGCCTGGCTCGATCCGGACTTCAAGCAGCTGGCGCTGGCCGAGCCGATGACCGCCAGCAAGGAGGTCGGCGTCGACTGGCTCGAACCCACCGGGTTCGGCACGCCAAGCGATTTCACCGCGTTCCAGATCCTTGAGGACACCCCGACCCGGCATCACGTGATCGTGTGTGCGCTGTGCTCGTGCTATCCGCGGCCGATCCTGGGCAACTCTCCGGAGTGGTACCGCACCCCGAATTACCGTCGCCGCCTTGTCCGTTGGCCCCGTCAGGTGCTCTCGGAGTTCGGTCTCTACCTGACCGACGACGTCGAGGTGAGGGTTCAGGACTCCAATCAGAAGCACCGCTACATGGTGATGCCGGTGCGTCCGGAGGGCACCGACGGCTGGACCGAGGACCAGCTGACCGAGATCATCACCCGGGACTGCCTCATCGGCGTCGCGCTGCCCAAGCCCGGTGTCACCACCAATGTCATCACCGACACCCGCCCCGCCGTGCATCCCGTCAGCGACTGAGGGACGGAGTTGAGGTGACCGAGATGCAGAGCGAGACCCTTCGCCGGATCGTCGACGGCCAGCAGGTGTGGCCGAAGATGGCGGCCAAGTACGGCGTCGAGAATCCCGTCCCGCCGTGGAAGACCAGTCTGGACGGCCTGTGCGACGCCCTAGATCACGCGTCCTGTGATGCGCCCGTCCCGAACTTCAAGGAACGCCGCGACGAGGAGGACGCCCTGTCGGCGACCGTCTACGCCGAGCTGCCCTATCCGGAGAACCAACTGGTGTCGCTGGCGCACTCCCTGCTGGCGCGCGGCGTCATCACTGAGGCGGAACTTCAGCGGCGACTGGCCGCCGTGCGCGCACGTCTCGAGGCCTGATCGCGGCGCGATACCCATCGGCCGCCAGGACCACCAGAGCGACTGCCAGCAGCGCGTAGACCACGAGGTCGGGTGATTCAATCCGTTCGCCCAGGACTATCGCGACCAACACCAGAAGGACCGGTTCGCTGTATGCGAGCAGGCCGAACACCGGCAGGCTCAACAGCTGCGAGGCGCCAAGATAGAGGGCCATGGCCACTGCCCCCGCGAAGGCGATGGCCGCGATCCCCGCGTAGTCGGAGGATGTCATCCCGGAGACGTCCGCGAGCGCGATCAGCAGGATGGCCAACGGCGTCAGGACCGCCATCTCCACCCCGAACGCCGCGGGCCCGTCGAGGCCTGTCCGCTGACGCAGGACGAAGTAGACGGGGTAACCGAGGCAGACCGCGAACGTGGTCCACGACAGGAACGGCGAGAGGCCGATCTGGTAGGCCACCGCGGTGCCGGCGATCGCCACAGCCACCCACTGTGCGGGGGTGACGTGGGCCGACAACGCGAACCGGCCCGCGAGGACCAGCGTGATCGGCAGCAACAGGTACCCCAGCGAGACGCCGAGGGCATGACCGTGCAGCGGGGCCCAGACGAAGAGCCAGAGCTGCAGGCCCACGAGCAGCGCCAGCACGAGGAGCAGGCCGTATCTCCATCGCAGGGACATCAGCGCCGTCCAATACGCCGCCAGGGCCGTCCGCGCGGCCGGATGCAGCAGCAGGATCGCATAACAGGCGAACGTGACCACGACCCGGCTGGCGAAGACGACCTCTGACGAGGCGTCGATGACGCCGGAGAGGTAGAAGACCACACCGAACAACGCCGACGCACCCAGCGATGCGGCCACACCGCGTGCCGATGTGCCGTGTCCGGACAATTCTCTCGCCTTTCCTTCAATGCCCGGACCGCCGGGCGGGGGACATGTTGCCACAGCCCAGCAGGCGGCCCTGTTCTGCACGGCGTGATTCCTCTGCGAAGTCCTGTGGGCCCGCAGTGCCTTCCCTGCACTGAGATCACATCGGGGAGGGGGAGGCGAATCCCAAGCTGCTCCGGTTCTCGGCATGTGAGCTTCTCAAGCGGACCACGCCTGAGCCCTACACGGGCGGCACCACAGTCAGGTTCAGGGCCGCGGCGGTGGCTGGGCCGACGATGCCATCGACCTTCAATCCCCTTGTCCGCCGCTGAAACTCCCGCACAGCGGCCTCGGTCTGCGGTCCGTAGACGCCGTCGACCACGAGATTCCCGGCGTACGCGGAATAACCGTACTTGAGGTGGCGCTGGAGCTCTGCCACCTGCGGTCCCTCGGAACCCCGGAAGAGCAGGATGTGCGCGTACTCTCCCACCGGCACCGGCGGTCTCGGTGTGGGCGCAGGGTTGGGAACACTGCCGATCCGAGCCGCGATGTCGGCGCGGAGAATGTCCATGTTGATGGCCCCCGGATCCCATTTGCCCTGTGCGCGACCGGCATACTCCTTGTGACCGATCGTACGGGCGGAGGTCTGCGCCATTCGGCGGTTCAGGGCAGCGCAACAGCGCACCAGAGCTTCGTACTGTGCGTCGGGCCAGTTGGCGCGGTGCGGTGCGGTGGGACTGGTGCCGCTGTTGGCGCATTCGATGCCGATCATGTGCCAGTTGCCCATGTTGGTCGGCAGCCACGGATACATGCCGACCCCCGCGTGCCAGGCGACACCGACCGCGACGACCGTCACCGTCCCGTCGCGCGCGAGGTGCAGCTGCGACAACGGCCCGGGAAGGTCGGGTCTGCCGATGGCGATGGAGGTGGCACTGGCGTTGTCCGATCCGGTGTGGTGCACCATGACTCCGCGGATGTCCTTGAAGTCGCCGTGGCCGCGGTCGCGCCAACCCGGGTACTCGACGACCCGCAGGCCCTCGGCGCGCAGCACGTCCGCGATCCAGATCGGATCGCCGGTCCACGCGCGGATCGCAGGCATGGGGCATCCTTTCGCCGGTGCCGAACGGGCTGGGCGAACCACCGTCTTCGAGAGTACTCGCGCCCATACAATGGTGGCGAAATCAACTGACTGGAAAGGTATTCCGCTCCCGACGGGGTCTGTCGAAGGATAGACTCGAACTCGCAACAGGGGGAGTGGGCGATGGTCAGAACACACACGGTTGCCGCAGGGGAGACGCTGTCCGCGCTGGCGCTGCGCTTCTACGGCGACGCGGAGTTGTACCGCCTGATCGCCACCGCCAGTGGCGTCACCAACCCGAACGTCATCAATGTGGGGCAGCGACTCGTCATGCCCGACTTCACGAGGTACACGGTCGTGGCCGGGGACACCTTGTCGGGGTTGGCGTCGCGGTTCTACCGCGATGCGGAACTGGATTGGCTGATCGCCGGTGCCAGTGGCATCTCCGAGTCCGACCGGATCACCGTGGGACAACGGCTCATCATCCCCGACATCATCCGGCACCGGGTCGTCGCGGGCGACACGTTGTCGGGACTGGCCGTCCGCTACTACGGCGACGCCGCGTTCCACCCCCTGATCGCCGAAGTCAACGGCATCGCCGATCCGTCCGTCATCGACGTCGGGCAGATGCTGGTGATCTTCATCGGTCGCAGCGACGGGTTCGGCCTGCGCATCGTGGACCGCAACGAGAACGACGCTCGGCTCTGGTATTACCGCTTTCAGACCGCGGCGATCGGCTGGAACCCGGGCGTCAACGTGCTGCTGCCCGACGACTACCGCACCAGCGGACGCCGCTACCCCGTCCTCTACATGTTCCACGGCGGAAACGAGGACTTCCGGCAGTTCGACTTCTTGGGGATCCGCGGCCTGACGGCGGGGAAACCGATCATCGTGGTGATGCCCGACGGCGGGCATGCGGGCTGGTACTCCAACCCGGTGGCCTCCTTCGTCGGGCCGCGCAACTGGGAGACCTTTCACATCGCCCAGCTTCTGCCCTGGATCGAGGCGAACTTCCGGGTGTACCCGGAGTACGACGGACGTGCGGTGGGCGGGTTCTCGATGGGCGGGTTCGGTGCGCTGAAGTACGCCGCCAAATACTTCGGCCATTTCGCGTCGGTGAGCAGCCACTCCGGTCCGGCGAGTCTGCGTCGTGACTTCGGTTTGGTGGTGCACTGGGCCAACATCACCTCGGCGGTCCTGGATCTGGCCGGCGGAACCGTTTACGGCGCCCCGCAGTGGGATCAGGCCAGAGTCAGCGCCGACAACCCCGTCGAGCGGATCGAAAGCTACCGAAACAAGCGGATCTTCCTGGTCGCAGGCACCAGTCCGGACCCGCTGAACTGGTTCGACAGCGTCAACGAGACGCAGGTGCTCGCCGGTCAGCGCGAGTTCCGCGACCGCCTCCGCGCGGCGGGCATCCCGAATGAATCCCATGAAGTACCGGGCGGCCATGTGTTCCGGCCCGAGATGTTCCGCATCGATCTTGACGGGATCATCGCGCGGTTGAAGGCCGCCGGATAGCGGTGGATCAGAGATCTGGGGAAGCTGTTCCCCGGCGGCAGACAGAGGCGTAAATTCAGGTCAGAGCAGAGCCGTGAAACAGCGGGGGGCCTGCGATGACACGGATAATTCAACGCTGGGGAACCGCCACGGCGGCGGCCGTCCTGCCGATGGCGTTCGTGACTCTGATTGCACCGGCGACGAGCAGTGCTGCCGAGTGTGGGCCGGGAACCGTCTACGACGCGCCGACCAACACCTGCGTCGCCGCGCCGCTCCCACCACCGCCACCGCCTCCGCCGCCCGCGTGGAACGGTGACATCACGCCGTACTTCTCGGTGGGCATCTGCGCGCCGATCCCGTTCGTGTCGCTCTGCGCCGGGATCTGAGTCAGCGCGCGAAGACTCGGAAGACCTCCGTCTCATCAACGAGGCCCTTGAGTTGATGCGACCCGACGCTCTGGAACCGCAGTCCTGAACCCGCCGACAGATCGCGCACCGTGCGACTGGTGAACACCTCATCGGGGCCGGCCAGCGCGCCGATCCGGGCGCCGACGTGGACCGCCATACCGCTCCAGTCGTCACCACGACGCTCGCATTCGCCGATGTGGACCCCGGCCCGGAGATGGATCCCGCGTGCCGCCAGGGCCGGCACCAGTTCGAGCGCACACCGAGCGGCCTTGGTGGGTCCGTCGAAGAGCGCGAACACTCCGTCGCCGGTGTGCTTGGCGCGCTGGCCCCCGTACCGAATCACCAGCCGATCCACCAACCTGTCATGAAGATCGAGTTCGTGGCGCCAGTGCGCGTCACCGTGGGAGTTCAGCAGCGCGGTGGAGCCGACGATGTCGGTGAACAGCACCGCCGACAGCTTCCGTTCCGTGGGGATGTCGGATTGGGTGCCGCAGGCGAAGTCCAGCACGGCCGAGGCCAATTCGTCGTCGAGCAGGCCGTGCGGCCCCGGCGGAAGTTCCAGGAACTCGGCATCCGGAATGCCGTTCGCCAGTTCGAGTCCGGCCTCCGGACTGTTGATCGGGTCACCCCTGCGAGCCAAGACGAGGGTGGGGACGCGAATGGAGGACAGCACATCCCGCACGTCGATGTTCACCAGGGAATCCCACAGCATCAGCGCCATCATCGGGCTTGCGGAGAGCCGTTGGATACGTCCGTAGTAGTCGAGGAAGCCGGGCACCTCAGCGATGGCGCCGAAGAACAGCTCAGCCAATGCGCCTTCACCCCAAGAGCTTTCAATCTCATTGCGGTGTTCGGCCAGCATTTCCGGTGTGAACCCCCAGGGGTAGTCGGGGCCGTCGGGAGTGAATCGCGGGAGGGTGCCGTACAACACCAGCGACCGGACCCGTTCGGGGAAGGTCGCCGCGAACAGGATGCTCATCGGTCCGCCCTCGGACATCCCGAACATTGCGGGCCGCTCGGCGCCCGCGGCGTCCATCACGGCACGAAGGTCGTCCATCCGCTCGTCCAGTGGCGGAACATGCGTCACCGGGTCCGACGAACCCGTGCCGCGCTTGTCCCACGCGATGAACCGCGTGTGGTCCGCGAGCTGCTCGAAGAACGGGGCGAACGGGGACTGCGCTTCGTCCAGCAGATCCACATTGCTGACCCAACCCGGAACCCACACGACCGTCGGGTCACCGTCACCCACAACCCGGTAGGCCAGTCGCACGTCCCCGTTTCGTGCGTAGCGAACGCATGAATCGTTCACTCAGACATTCTGGCACCGATCGCACAGGACGGGTCTTGGATTTCCCTGTGCATCCCGGTCCCTGCTCGCGGTATCGACGTGACCTGCCTGGATGTCGCGGCCTCGTCGAGCACGTCGAACAGGTCCCCGAGCTCGGTGAGTGTGTGCGCGGGCAGGAAGTGGTCGCAGAACGGCAACGCCGCGGCCATCGCCCCGGCCTGCGGTGTGTAGCCGGGTGCCGCCGCGCGCGGGTTGAGCCAGATCACGCGGTGGGCGCGACGCCGCACCCGGCTCATCGCGTGGTGCACCACGTCGGCGGGGTCGGAGTCCCAGCCGTCCGAGGCGATCACCACGACGGCGCCGCGCAGCAGACTGCCGTTGTGGCCGGACAACAGCTCCGCGATCGACCGCCCCAGCCGGGTCCCGCCGTACCGGTCGTGCACTCGCGCATTCGCCCGGGCCAGCGCGACCTCGGCCGACCGGTGCGACAGGGCCGCCGTCAGCCGGGTCAGTGTCGTGGCGAATGCGAACACCTCAGGATGGGCGCCGCCGCGGCTGCGTCGACCCAGCACCGCGGCCCGCATGAGGTGCAGATACACCACCGCGTACGGCTGCATCGACCCGCTGACATCGCAGACCAGGACCACACGCCGCGGCCGTGTCCGGCGCCGCGTCCGAGCGAGCCGCAGTGGTTCCCACCCGGTGGCACGGGACGCCCGGATGGTCTCGCGCAGATCGATGTGACGGCCCGACGGGTGCCGCCGGCGGCGCAGCGTGCGCCGCTGCGGCCAGCGCGCCTCGGTGCTCTGCAGCCAGGCGCCGAGACGACGCAGGTCGTCGGCGTCGAACTGGTCGAAGGATTCGTCGGTGCGGGCCGCGAGCCAACTCGGCGCCAGGTCGGGTATCGCGCTGCCCGTCGGTGGGTGGGACGCCGCGGTGACAGACGCCGGTCGGGTCGTCCAGGGCAGCCCGGTGTCCGTCTGGCTGCTCTCGGCGCCGCCGGCGTGCTGCTCTCCGGGGATGCCGCGCGGCACCTGGCCGCGTTCGCGACTCGGCGGGTCGAGGCCCAGCACAGCGTCGGAGAACACCGCGCCGAAGACCGTGTCGAATGCGGGCAGATCCTCAGCCCGGCTCACCAGCGTCAGCCGGGCGGCCCAGTAGAGCTGCGACCGGTACGCCGGTTCGAGCACATGCATCGCGTGCACCAGGGACGACGCTCCGACACCCGACACCGCCACCCCGGCCGTGCGCAGCCGATCCACCAGGGCGACGGCGAACGCCGCCAGGTCGACGCCGCGCAACAGCAGCGGTGTTGTCATCTCCGAACGGCGTTGCGGGCCATACGCAGTCGGCCGAGCGTGAACACCAGCGCCGCGACCAGAAATGCGACGGCCACCGGCAGGCCGTACTTCTTGAGTGCGGCCCCGCCCGCGAGGTCGAGCAGGTCGATCGGTTCGGCTGGCGGCGCCGTCTCCGCCGGTTTCTCCGGTGTCGCGGGCGGGGCCGTTACACCTGCGGTGCCGCCAGCCGTATCGGCGGCCCTGTCGCTGGCGAGTCTGGCCTCCAGCGATTCCACGAACTGACCCAGCAGCTTCTCGGACACCTGCTGCAACATGCCACTGCCGAACTGTGCGAGCTTGCCGACGACCTTGAGGTCGGTGTCGACGGTCACGCGGGTCGACGCGCCGGCCTCATGCAGTTGGGCGGTGACGGTCGCGGCGGCGTTTCCGGTGCCGCGTGCCTCCTTGCCCTTGGCGTCGATGACGGCGCGAAACGTGTCCCGGTCCTGCTCGACGAAATGCACCCTGCCGTTGAACTCACTGGTCACCGGGCCGACCTTCACCTTGACCGCGCCCAGAACGTCCTCGCCGTCGTGCCCGGTCAGTGTCGCGCCCGGCATCAGCGGCACCACCTGGTCGAGGTCGGTGAGCAGATTCCAGGCGTCCTCGATCGGCACGCTGACGCTGAACTCGTTCGCGATCTTCATAGGGCGCTCTCTTTCAACTCCTGTTGATCCATCAGGGCATCACGCAGCAGTGCGCTGTCGTCGGGGGTCTTGGCCAGTGCGCCGAGGGTGCCCAGCGCGGCGGGGTCCACCAGGTCGCCGACCCGCAGCGCCACCAACGCCGCCACCCAGTCGATGGCCTCAGCCACGCCGGGGGGTTTGTCCAGATCGAGTTCCCGTGCATCACGGACGAATTGGACCGCCCGCTCGATCAGGGCATCCGTGGCCCCGGGCACCGTCCGCCGCACGATCGCGACCGCCTGCTCGCGCTGCGGGTATTCGATCCAATGGTACAGACAGCGCCGACGCAACGCGTCGTGAAGATCGCGACTCCGGTTGGAGGTCAGCACCACGATCGGTGGCCGGTCGGCGACGAAGGTGCCCAGCTCGGGCACCGTCACCGCCGCCTCGCCGAGGAATTCGAGCAGCAGCGCCTCGAATTCGTCGTCGGCGCGGTCGATCTCGTCGACCAGCAGCACGGGCCGAGTCGGGCCGCGGTGGCGCACGCACTGCAGGATGGGTCGGTCGATCAGGTAGCTCTCGGTGTACAGGGCGGCCTCGTCGATCCGCTCGCCGCCGGCCTCAGCCACGCGGATCGACAGCAGCTGACGCTGGTAGTTCCAGTCGTACAGGGCCTCGCTGGCCGTCAGGCCCTCGTAGCACTGCAGCCGGATCAGGGGTGTGTCCAGCACGGCGGCAAGGGTTTTGGCGGCCATGGTCTTACCGACGCCGGGTTCCCCCTCCAGCAGCAGCGGGCGTCCCAGGCTCGCCGCCAGGTGGATCGCTGTGGCGGTGCCCTCGTCGAGCAGGTAGTCGTGGGCGTCGAATCGCCGGACCACGTCGTCGACGTCGCTGAACACCGCCTGCCCTGAGTCAGCGGGCATGGGCCACGCCGCGGACGGTGGCGATCACCTCTGCGGCGATCGACACCGCGATCTCGGCAGGGGTGCGGGCCCCGATGTCGAGGCCGGCCGGAGTGTGCACCCTGGCCCGTTCGGCGTCGGTCAGGGTGAGACTGTCCAGGACCGATGCGCCACGGCTGCGGCTGGCGACCAGGCCGACGTAGCCGACACCCGCGTCCAGCGCCGCGCGAATCAGATCCGCTTCCGGGCCACCGAGGCTCGCGATGACCAGGGCGGTGGCACCGTCGAGGGCCGCCGGATCGGGACCGTCGAGGCGTCTGATGTCATGGCCGAGCAGCGCGCCCACCTCCACGAGGGCCTCGGCGATCGGCGACCCACCGAAGACCCCCACGAGCGGCGCGGGAACCTGCGGGTCGAGGAAGATCTCCAGTGCACCCCCGGACAGGCACGGGTTGACCACGACACACGCGCCGGGGGTCTCCGGGAAGTCCACGTCGCCGTCGGGCAGGACCCGCAGCAGCACGCTCTCACCGACCTGCAGCGCCCCCAGCGCGGCCTTGCGGACCGAGTTCTGGGCGCAGTGCCCGCCGACGAACCCCTCGATGGTGCCGTCGGCCAGCAGGATCGCCTCGTCGCCCGGGTGCGCCGACGTGGGCTGCTGGGCGCGCACCACCGTGGCATGCACGAACGGTGTGCGTGCCTTCCGCAGCTCCGCCAGTCTGTCGTGCAGCCTCGCCGGGGTGGTGTGGGTCATTGCGCCTCCATCAGATCGGTGGTGTGGCCCGGCCCTGCATGGCCTCCCACACCCGCGACGGGGTGAGCGGCATGTCCGCATGCCGAACTCCGAACGGCGCCAACGCATCCACGACCGCGTTGACGACGGCCGGCGGTGACCCCACGGTGGCCGACTCTCCGATGCCCTTGGCGCCGATCGGGTGGTGCGGCGACGGGGTGACGGTGTGGCCGGTCTCGAAGTGCGGGACCTCCATCGCCGTCGGGATCAGGTAGTCCATCAGCGATCCGCCCAGACAGTTGCCGTCCTCGTCGAAGGCGATCATCTCCATCAGCGCCATCCCGATCCCGTCGACCAGACCGCCGTGGATCTGCCCCTCGATGATCATCGGGTTGATCCGGGTGCCGCAGTCGTCGACCGCGAGGAAGCGGCGGACCTTCACCACGGCGGTGCCGGGATCGATGTCGACGACGCAGAAGTACGCGCCGTACGGGTAGGTGAGATTGGACGGGTTGTAACAGATCTGGGCGTCGAGCCCGCCCTCCAGGCCGTCGGGCAGGTCTCCGGCGCCGTGGGCCCGCATCGCGATGTCGGCGATGGTGACCGACGCCGACGGGTCACCCTTGACGTGGAAGCTGCCCTTGTCCCACTCGAGGTCCGCGATCGAGGCCTCGAGCATGCCCGCGGCGATGATCTTCGCCTTGTCCCGCACCTTGCGGGCCACCAGTGCCGCGGCCGCGCCGGACACCGGGGTGGAGCGGCTTCCGTAGGTGCCGAGGCCGAACGGGGTCTGATCGGTGTCGCCGTGCACCACGTCGATGTCGTCGGGCGGGATGCCGAGCTCCTCGGCGACGATCTGCGCGAACGTGGTCTCGTGCCCCTGGCCCTGGCTCTGCACCGACAGTCGCACCACGGCCTTGCCGGTCGGATGCACGCGCAACTCACACCCGTCGGCCATGCCCAGGCCCAGGATGTCCATGTCCTTGCGCGGACCGGCGCCGACGGCCTCGGTGAAGAACGCCATGCCGATGCCCATCAGTTCACCGCGCTGGCGCTTCTCGGCCTGCTCGGCGCGCAGGCCGTCGTAGTCGATCATCTCCATCGCCAGCCGCATCGTCTTCTCGTAGTCCCCTGAGTCGTACACCCAGCCGGTCTTGGAGTGATACGGAAACTGCTCGGCTTTCAACAGGTTTCGCAGCCTCAGCTGCGCCGGGTCCATCTTGAGCTCATAGGCCAGGCAGTCCACGAGACGCTCGACGAAGTACACCGCCTCCGTGATGCGGAACGAGCACGCGTAGGCGACCCCGCCGGGAGCCTTGTTGGTGTACACCGCGGTCATGTGGCAGTAAGCGGCCTCGATGTCGTAGCTGCCGGTGAACACCCCGAAGAAGCCGGCGGGGTACTTGACCGGCGCGGCGGTGCCGTTGAAGGCGCCGTGGTCGGCCAGCACGTTGGACCGGATCGCGAGGATCTTGCCGTCGTTGGTCGCGGCGATCTCACCGACCATGATGTAGTCACGGGCAAAGCCTGTGCTGGTGAGGTTTTCGCTGCGGTCCTCCATCCACTTGACCGGCTTGCCCAGCAGCAGCGACCCGACGATCGCGCACACATAACCGGGGTAGATGGGCACCTTGTTGCCGAAACCGCCGCCGATGTCGGGGGAGATCACCCGGATCTTGTGTTCGGGCAGACCCGCCACCAGCGCGTACAGCGTGCGGTGGGCGTGCGGGGCCTGCGTGGTGGACCACAGCGTCAGCTTTCCGGTCACCGGGTCCAGATCGGCCACCGCACCGCAGGTCTCCATCGGTGCCGGGTGCACCCGCGGATACACCATCTCCTGCTTGACGATCACGTCGGCCGTGGCGAAGACGGCCTCGGTGGCCGCGGCATCGCCGGTCTCCCAGTCGAAGCAGTGGTTGTCGGTCTTGCCGTCCAGGTCGGTGCGGATCACCGGGGCGTCGGCGTCGAGTGCGTGCCGCGCGTCGATCACCGGGTCCAGGGGTTCGTAGTCGACGTCGATGAGCTCCAGCGCGTCACGCGCCGAATACCGGTCCTCGGCGACGACGAACGCGACCTCCTGCCCCTGGAACCGCACCTTGTCGGTGGCCAGCACCGCCTGCACGTCGTTGGACAGGGTCGGCATCCATGCCAGGCCCTTGTCGGCGAGGTCGGCGCCGGTGACCACGGCCTTGACCTTCGGATGTGCCTGTGCCGCAGAGGTGTCGATGCTGACGATCTTGGCGTGGGCGTAGGGCGAGCGCAGGATCGCCAGGTGCAGCATGCCGGGCAGTGTGACGTCGTCGACGTAGGTGCCGCGGCCACGGATGAACCGGGGATCCTCCTTGCGCAGCATGCGGCCGTGGCCGCAGGGTTTCGCGTCGTTGACGGCGGTGTCCTCGGGGCGCTCGACGGGGTTCTCCAGCGTCGTCATGCCTTCGCCTCCTCCCGGGCGTGCCGTGCGGCCCACTGCACTGAGCGCACGATCGTGGTGTAACCCGTGCATCGGCAGATCTGGCCCGAAATCGCCTCGCGGATCTCGTCTTCGGTGGGATCGGGGTTGCGCTGAAGCAGCGCCCGGGCGGTGATCATCATTCCGGGGGTGCAGAATCCGCACTGCAGACCGTGGCACTGCATGAACCCCTCCTGGACCGGGTCCAGCCTGCCGTCGACCTCCATGCCCTCGACGGTGCCGATGTCGTGGCCGGAGGCCATCGCGGCGAGCATCGTGCAGGACTTCACCGGTTCGCCGTCGACCTCGACGACACAGGTGCCGCAGTTGGAGGTGTCGCAACCCCAGTGGGTGCCGGTCAGTCCCAACTGGTCACGCAGGAAGTGCACCAGCAGCATTCGCGGTTCGACGTCGGCGGTGACGGCCTCGCCGTTGACGGTCATGGAGACCTGCATATTCAGTTCCCTTCCGGGGCTGGGGCACTGCGCACGCGTTCCACCGCGGTGCGCAGTGTGCGGATGGTGAGTTCCTTTGCGAGGTGGCGTTTGTAGTCGGCGCTGCCGCGTGTGTCGCTGACGGGATCGCAGGCCTGCGCGGCGCGTTCGCCGGCTTCTGTGAAGGTCTCCTCGGTGGCGGGTCTGCCGACCAGATCGCGGGCCAGCGCGCGCAGTCCCTCGGGATCCGGGTTGACCGCTGTCAGGCCCACCCGCGCCGCGGCGATGGCGTCGTTGTCCAGGGTCACCTGGGCGCCGGCCGCCGTCACGGCCCAGTCACCGACTCGCCGTTCGACTTTCGCGTAGGCACTGGAGGTGCGGTGCCGCACCGGGATGCGGACCTCGATCAGCATCTCGTTGTGCGCCAGTGCGGTCTCGTACGGTCCGAGCAGGAAGTCGTCGATGGGTATCTCGCGTTCCCCGCCCGGTCCGCGCGCCACGCACACCGCGTCCAGGACCCCGCACACCGTGGTGAGATCCTCGGCGGGGTCGGCCTGGCACAGCGAACCGCCGAGGGTGCCGCGGTTGCGCACCACGGGATCGGCGATCACCCGCTCGGCGTCACGGAAGATCGGGCAGACCGCGGCCAGGGGGTCGGACTCCAGGACCTGCCGGTGCCGAGCCATCGCGCCGATCCGCACCAGCGTCGGATCGGTGATGACGTACCCCAACTCGACCGCGAGGTCGTTGATGTCAACGAGATATTCGGGGTTGGCGATGCGCAGTTTCATCATCGGCAGCAGGCTGTGCCCGCCGGCGACGATTCTGGCGTCCTCTCCCAACCTGTCCAGCAGACCGACCGCGTGGTCGACGCTGGTCGCGCGTTCGTACTCGAATGGCCCCGGAACCTGCATGTGAGCCACCTCACACCTGATCGTCGGGGGCGTCAACGGCTGGTTCAGCGATCACTTAACTCGCAGGAGGGATTTGCCGTTTTCCCAGGTCAGGCAGAGCCGGTGCGGCTACGCTCGCGCACGTGACACCCGCGCAGCTGCGCGCCTTCTCCGCGGTGGTTCGGCTCGGCTCGGTCCGGGCCGCTGCCGAGGAGCTCGGTGTGTCCGATGCGGGGGTGTCGATGCACGTGGCCCAACTGCGCAAGGAACTCGACGACCCGCTGTTCACGCGGACCGGGGCCGGGCTCGCGTTCACACCGGGCGGGCTGCGCCTGGCCAGTCGCGCCATCGAGATCCTGGGCCTGCAACAGCAGACGGCCATCGAGGTGACCGAGGCCGCGCACGGTCGCAGGATGCTGCGCATCGCGGCGTCGAGCGCATTCGCCGAACACGCCGCGCCTGGGCTCATCGAGCTGTTCTCGTCCCGCGCCGACGACCTGTCTGTCGAACTGAGCGTGCATCCAGCCAGCCAGTTCGGACACCTCATCGCCTCACGCGCCGTGGACATCGCGCTGGGGCCTGCGGCCGCCCCTTCGGACCCGACCCTGGTGGCGCGCGCGTTCCTGAAGTACCAGATCATCACGGTGACCACCCCGGACAGCCCGCTGGTTCAGCACGGATGTTCACCGTCGCTGCTGCGGGAGCAGTCGTGGCTGCTGGGCCCGTCCGGCGGCAGCGTCGACGGCGAGATCGCCGCCATGCTTCGGGCACTGGCGGTGCCCGAAGAGCGTCAGCGCATCTTCCAGAGCGATGCGGCCGCGCTGGAGGAGGTTCGCCGCGTCGGTGGGGTGACGCCGACGATCGGGTTCGCGGTGGCCAAGGATCTCGCCGGTGGACGGCTGGCGCACCTCAAGGGGCCGGGCCTGCAGGTCGGCGGCGAGTGGTTCGCCACCACGCTTCCCGCCTCAGCGCGTCAGCCGGCCGTCTCCGAGCTGCTGCGGTTCATCACCACGCCGCGGTGTACGCAGGCGATGATCCGGGGAAGTGGTGTCGGCGTCAGCCGGTTCCGGCCGAAAGTGCATGTGACGCTGTGGAGTTGAGGCCTGGGGCGAGCCGTGGAGCCAGGGCGCGCCGCGCTCAGAGTGCGGTTTCGTGGAGCCGGTGACGGGAATCGAACCCGCGTATTCAGCTTGGGAAGCTGATGTTCTGCCATTGAACTACACCGGCATGCTTGCCGACGAAGGATAGCAACCCGGCCGCCGGTCCTGCGGGGTAACCCTGGTCTGCGGCGCGGTGCGCCGTTCCCCGCGGGTGCGGGCCGGATAGTCTCGTCGGGTGCTGCTCTCCGATCGGGATATCAGGGCTGAACTGGCTGCGGGACGACTGAGCATCGATCCGTTCGATGACTCCCTGGTCCAGCCCTCCAGCGTCGACGTCCGGCTCGACAGCCTGTTCCGGGTGTTCAACAACACCCGCTACACCCACATCGACCCGGCCAAACGCCAGGACGACCTGACCACCCTGGTCGAACCCGACGAGGGTGAACCCTTCGTGCTGCACCCCGGCGAGTTCGTGCTGGGCTCCACGCTGGAGGTGTGCAGCCTGCCCGACGATCTGGCCGGCCGCCTGGAGGGCAAGTCGTCGCTGGGCCGCCTGGGCCTGCTGACCCACTCGACCGCGGGATTCATCGATCCCGGCTTCAGCGGCCACATCACACTCGAACTGTCGAACGTCGCCAACCTGCCGATCACACTGTGGCCCGGCATGAAGATCGGGCAGTTGTGTCTGCTGCGTCTGACCAGTCCCGCCGAGCATCCGTACGGCAGCGACAAGGTCGGCTCCAAGTACCAGGGCCAGCGCGGCCCGACACCGTCGAAGTCGTATCAGAACTTCGTCCAGTCCTCCTGACCGCGGGTAGGCTGACAGCTACCGGGCCGCGGGGGGCCCACGGTAATGCGGACACGCGGGACTTCACAGCGGACGCCCATGTAACACCGCAGGTGGAAGCGTCGATGAAGTTCTTAGTTGACTGCATGGACGGCAAGCGTGCCCGGGAACGTGAACTGGATGCGCAGCAAACAGACTTGGAGGGGCAGTGGACATCGTACTTGGTGTGTCGATGACACCAACGTCGGTCCGCATGGTGCTGGTCGAAGGCGAAAAAGCCGACGGCTTGACCGTTGATCACGACACCTTCAGCGTGGGTTCGGACGAGACGGCGGCAACGGCCTCAGAGCAGGTCGTGACCGCGATTCTGGGCACCCGGGAGAGCGCTGCCGAGGGCGGCCACCGGTTGGTCTCGACGGGCGTGACATGGCGTGATCACGACGAGGCCGCCGCGCTGCGAGACGCTCTGGCCGCACACAAGATCGACGGCGTCATGCTCGTCTCCGAGCTGCATGCCGCAGGCGCGCTGGCGCAGGCCGCCGGCCGCGCCGTCGGATATGACCGCACCGCATTGATGTTCCTCGAACGCGACACCGCCACGGTGTCCGTGGTCGACACGGCCGACGGCTCGATCGTGCGGGTGCAGAGTCAGGATCTGCACGCGCAGGACGCCGTCTCCGAACTGACGGCCATGGTCGCCGGCCTGGAAACGCTCGACGCCCCGCCGCAGGGCGTGTTCGTCGTGGGCTCGGGCATCAGCGTCGCCGCGATCAAACTCCAACTCGAATCGGCCACGTCGCTGCCCGTCATCGCGCCCGAGGAGGCCGAGCTCGCCCTGGCCCGCGGCGCCGCCCTCGCCAGCGCGAGCGCACCGCAGTTCGAGGCGACGACGGTGGGCCTGGCGTACGCCAATGCCACCGCGGACGCCGACGCGACACAGGTCGCCGGAATCGGATACATGGCCTCGGCCCCGGGCCTGGCCTACAGCGAGGTCATCGACGAGCCGGAGCTGACCGGCCTGGCCGAACCGGCCGCAGAACCGCAGGTTCCCACCGAGCGCAAGCCCTTCCTGCTGGTGGGCAGTGCCGTGACGTCGATCTTCGTGATCGGCGTGGCCGCACTGGTGATCTCGCTGGCGGTCAGCATCCGGCCCACCGTCGACGAGCGGCCGGTCCCCGGCGAGAACATGATCGTGCCGACCCAGCCGCCCGCGGCGGCCGTCACGCCGAAGGCGCCGGCACCCGCGCCGCCGCCCGAGACCATCCCCGCGCCCAGGCCCGTCGTGCAGGAGGCGCCGCAGCCGCAGGCTCCGCGCACGGTGTTCGTCGAGGCTCCGGCGCCCGCCGCCCCGGCTCCGGCTGCTCCGGCGCCCGTCCCGGCCGCGCCGCCCGCACCTGCCCCGGCAGCGCCCGTGCCCGCGCCCGCACCGGTCGTCGCGCCGCCCGTCGTCGCGCCGATCATTCCGCCGCCGGTGATCGTGCTGCCCCGGCCCCAGCTGCCGCCGATCTTCCGGCCGCCGTGGGATCCGCCGCAGCGTGACAACGACGACTGGGAGCCGCCGAAGCAGCAGTGGCCGCAGTGGCCGTCCAAGCCGCAGCCGCAGCGTCCGCCGGTGCCCCAGGTGCCGGTCCCGCAGGTTCCGCAGGTCCCACAGGTTCCTCAGTACCCGCAGTACCCACAGACCCCGCAGGTGCCTCAGGCTCCGCGGCAGCAGGTGCCCGACTACGACCCACCGTCTCAGCAGTGGCCGGGCAGTGATTCGGGCTCCGGGTCCCATTCCGGCTCGCGATCGGGTTCGGGTTCGGATTCCGACGACTCGGTCTGGCCCTGGCCCTCCTTCGGGGACTGATCAGGTATCGCATCGCGGGATTGCAATGAGGGCTGTTGATCTCGCGGCCTGACCACCCTGTGTGCAATTTGGGGCCCACCGGCGTACCGGCGCAGCGGGCTCACGAGCATTCACCTTCTGTTGGCATGACGATCAGAGCGACGACGCGCTGAGCTCACCCGCGCCGCATAGACAGATCCCATGCGATGCACGGTCTTCGGCACGGGCTACCTGGGTGCGACCCACGCCGCCGGAATGGCCGATCTGGGGCACGAGGTCATCGGCGTCGACGTCGACCCGGGCAAGGTGGCCAAACTGTCCGCCGGCGAGATCCCGTTCTACGAACCGGGACTGCGCACCATGCTCAGCGACAACCTGGCCGCGGGACGCCTGCGGTTCACCACCGACTACGAGGCCGCGGCGGAGTTCGCCGACGTGCACTTCCTTGGGGTCGGGACACCGCAGAAGAAGGGCGAACTGGGCGCTGACCTGCGGCACGTACACGCCGTCATCGACGAACTCGTTCCGCGCCTGCGCCGGCACGCCGTGATCGTCGGCAAGTCGACGGTCCCGGTCGGCACGGCCGCCGAGCTGGCCCGGCGCGCACGGGCTTTGGCGCCGGCAGGGGTCGACGTCGAGGTGGCCTGGAACCCGGAGTTCCTCCGCGAGGGCTTCGCCGTCCACGACACCCGGCATCCCGACCGCATCGTCCTTGGCGTGCAGGACGATTCGCGCCGCGCAGAGCAGGCGGTCCGCGAGCTGTACGCGCCGCTGCTCGACGACGACGTCCCGTTCCTGCTCACCGACCTGCAGACCGCCGAACTGGTCAAGGTGTCGGCGAACGCATTCCTGGCGACCAAGATCTCCTTCATCAACGCCATCTCCGAGGTGTGTGAAGCCGCCGACGCAGACGTGACTGTGCTGGCCGATGCGCTGGGCTTCGACCCGCGCATCGGCCGGCGTTTCCTCAACGCGGGCTTGGGATTCGGCGGCGGTTGCCTGCCCAAGGACATCCGCGCATTCATGGCCCGGGCCGGTGAACTGGGCGCCAATCACGCCCTGACCTTCCTGCGCGAAGTGGACAGCATCAACATGCGGCGCCGGACCAGGATGGTCGAGTTGGCGACGGCCGCGTGCGGTGGTTCGCTGCTGGGCGCCAACATCGCGGTCCTCGGGGCGGCCTTCAAACCCGAATCGGACGACGTGCGCGACTCCCCGGCGCTCAATGTCGCAGGACTGCTGCAGCTCAACGGCGCGGCCGTCAACGTCTATGACCCCAAGGCCATGGAGAATTCGCGCCGGCTCTTCCCGACCCTGAACTACGCGACGACCGCGCTGGAGGCCTGCGAACGCGCCGATGCGGTCCTCGTGCTGACCGAATGGCAGGAGTTCACCAACCTCGACCCCGCCGAACTCAGCGAGGTCGTGCGGGCCCGGGTCATCGTCGACGGACGCAACTGCCTCGACGTTGCCCGTTGGCAGTCCGCGCAATGGCGCGTGCATTGTCTGGGCAGACTCGTACGCTGACTGCGTGGATTACGCGCAGGAGTTCCTCGACGAGGTGAGCCGGTTCGGCGACATCGTCTTCGCGGCCGACCCGGAGGCGGCGGTGCCGTCCTGCCCGGGATGGACCATGACCCAGCTGTTCCGCCACGTCGGCCGCGGAAACCGCTGGTCCGCCCAGATCATCGCGGACCGGAGGGACACCGCACTGGACCCACGGGAGGTCCGCGACGGCAGACCGCCCGCCGATGACAAAGACGCCCGCCAGTGGCTCGTCGACGGCGGGCGGGCACTGCTCGACGCCGTCGGCAGCACCGGCGCCGACACCCCGGTCTGGACGTTCACCGGCCCCCAGCGTGCCGACTGGTGGGTGCGCCGCCGCCTGCATGAGGTGCTGGTGCACCGCGCGGATGCGGCGCTGGCCGCCGGGGTCGACTTCGAGGCGGACCCGGTGGTGGCCGCCGACGCGATCAGCGAATGGCTGGGCCTGGCGGCGATGCTGTCACCGGGCATCGGCGAGTCCTCGGTGCACCTGCATGCCACTGACGAGGGCCTGGGCTCCGAGGGGGAGTGGCTGATCACGGGCAAGGCGTTCTCGCATGAGCACGGCAAGGCCGACGCCGCGGTGCGCGGACCCGTCACCGACCTGTTGCTGATCACCACCAACCGGCGTCCCGTCGCCGACACCGACGTCGAGGTGTTCGGTGACGAGCAGGTGCTGCAGTCCTGGTTGGCCGGATCCAAGCTGTGACTGGGATAGGTTTTCTGTCATGACGACTTCGGAGATCGCCACCGTACTGGCCTGGCACGACGCGCTCAACGAACGGGATATCGACACGTTGCTCAAGCTGTCCAGCGACGACATCGAGATCGGCGACGCCCGCGGTGCGGTGCTGGGCCGCGCGGCCCTGCGGGACTGGGCGCAGAACGCGCCGACCTCCGTCACGGTCGGAGACCTCTACGTGCACGACGGTGTCGTGGTCGCCGAGCAGACGCTGGCCGACGGTTCGACGCAGGCCACGGCCTTCCGGGTGGTCCACGACCACGTGACGTCGGCGTTCCGGCACGACGACCTGGCCTCAGCACTCGCGGCCACGGACCTGACCGAGGATGACCTGGACGCCTGATGCGCGGGATCATCCTGGCGGGCGGTTCAGGCACGCGTCTGTATCCGATCACCAAGGGCGTCAGCAAGCAGTTGCTGCCGGTGTACGACAAACCCCTGATCTACTACCCGTTGTCCACCCTGATGATGGCGGGCATTCGCGACATCCTGGTCATCACCACCACCCACGAGTCCGCGGCGTTTCAGCGTCTGCTCGGTGACGGGTCGGAGCTGGGCGTCGCGATCACCTACGCGACACAGGACCGGCCCGACGGCCTGGCGCAGGCGTTCGTGATCGGCGCCGAGCACATCGGCACCGACCGGGTGGCGCTGGCCTTGGGCGACAACATCTTCTACGGCCCCGGGCTGGGAACCAGTCTGCGCCGGTTCCACGATGTCGACGGCGGCGCGATCTTCGCCTACCGGGTGGCCGACCCGTCGGCCTACGGCGTCGTCGAATTCGATGAGGCCGGCACCGCGGTGTCACTGGAGGAGAAACCCGCCATCCCCAAGTCGCACTATGCGGTACCGGGGCTGTACTTCTACGACAACGACGTCGTCGAGATCGCCCGCTCGTTGAAGCCTTCGGCGCGCGGCGAATTCGAGATCACCGAGATCAACCAGAGATACCTGGAACAGGGGCGGCTGCATGTCGATGTGATGGCGCGCGGCACGGCATGGCTGGACACCGGCACCTTCGACTCGCTGCTGGACGCCAGCGACTTCGTCCGCACCATCGAGCGCCGGCAGGGCCTGAAGATCTCCATCCCGGAGGAGGTCGCCTGGCGGATGGGCTTCATCGACGACGAGCAGTTGGCCCAGCGCGCCCACACGCTGCTCAACTCCGGCTACGGCGCGTACCTGCTGGAGTTGCTGGACCGGTAGCCAGCGCCGCGGCGATCGCCGTCGTCAACGGCACCGACAGCGCCAATGCGATGCCGCCGACCGCGGATCGCGCGATCTCGATGGCCACGGCCTCGCTGGTCAGCACGTCGCCCAGCGAGCGGTTGGCCACGCTGAACAACAGCAGCAGTGGCAGTGAACTGCCCGCGTATGCCAGCACCAGCGTGTATACCGTGCTGGCGATGTGATCGCGGCCCACCCGCATGGCACCGGCGAAAACGGCTCGCCGCGAGGTGTTCTCACCCACATTCGCCAGCTCGAACGCCGTCGAGGCCTGCGTGACGGTCACGTCGTTGAGCACGCCGAGGGAGCCGATGATGAACCCGGCCAGCAGCAGGCCGGTGATCGAGATGTGGCCGAGGTACGCGGCGACCTCGTTGTTCTGGTCTTCGGACAGGCCGGTCAGGTTGACCAGTTCGATTGCCGCCCACGACAGCCCGGCCGCCAGCAGCAGTGACGTCAACGTGCCGAGCAGGGCGGCACTGGTGCGCAGGCTCACACCGTGCGCAAGGTAGATCACCGCATAGAGGATGGCCGAGGACGCCACCAGCGCCACCGGCACCGCCGGGGAACCATCCCGGAGGGCGGGCAGCAGGAACACCACCAGCACCCCGAAGGCGACCGCGATGCCGATGAGGGCCCGCAGGCCCCGCCACCGGGCCACCGCGACGATCACCACCGCGAACGCGACCGCCAGGCCCGCCAACGGCCAGGTGCGCTCATAGTCGTAGAACGCATACGTCGTGACGCCCTGCGGGTCCACCTGGCGGATGATCCGGATATGTTCTCCGGCAGCCAGATTCGGCTGGCCGGGACCCGGGGTGAACTCCAGCAGCGTGTCGGCGCCGCGGTTGGGCCCCGAGGTGATCTCGATCCGGGCGTATACACATTCCCCGGCGCCTGAGATGCCGGGCAGGGGGTTCCCCGTGAGGACCTGGCCTGAGGAGGGGCTGCCGCAGTCGCCGAGGGCACTGGAGCGGACGTCGCCGGCCTCGGTCGTCACCGCCCCGCCCGAGGAGTTCTGGTAGGGCAGGGGGATGTCCGCCTTCTGCTGGCTGGGCCACAGCAGGACAGCACCGACGACGGTGAGGACGCCGATCGCGATCAGCAGGAGGACCACGACCCTGGCGGCCAACGGGCCCAGGGGCGCGGGTCCCGAACCGTGGGAATGAGAATGCGAGTGGGCCACCCGGTCAGGCTAGAGGGCGGGTCTGTGCGGCCGCGGCGGCGGGCGGCGCACCTGCCGACGATCGCGAATTCAATGGCGATCAATTCCGGACAGCATTTCGTGCAATATTCGAAAATGGGCACATTTTTGTGCTGCATATCGTCGCAATCCTGTGATGGAACTCACGGATTGTTCACAAGGGTGCAGATGCGGGGGTCCGGCATGTGTGGTCGACTTGCTGAGTCGGTATTGAGCGACACTTTGTATCGCGTTCTGTGCACTGGGGGACATTTCCGCGAGTTTGCCGACGTGACTTCTACGCTGGGGGGCGGGTAGTGCAGGTTCATCACCACTAGGCAGTTTCGGCATGTTCCTTTTCGCGGCGCTCTGAGGCGTTGCGCGATTCCTGGCGCCGTCTGCGTAAGTACTCATCTGAATTATTTATCGCCGGAAGGTGATGATCGAAATGTCTTTGAAACGGCTCTATATTGTTCGGTTTCTGGCGCTCCTGGTGGTTTCGCTGGGTATCGCCTATCTCACCTGGCGCTGGTCGAGCACGATCGCCTGGGATGCGTGGTGGATCGCCGTCCCACTGGTGTTGGCCGAGACCTACAGCCTCAGCGAGTCGATTCTCTACGGCCTGACGATGTGGAACGCGCGGCGACGACCCCCGCCGCCGGCGGCACCGACCGATCGTTCCGTCGACGTCTTCATCGCGACCTACAACGAACCGCTGGACATCGTGCTGCAGACCGCGGTCGCGGCCCGGCATATGACCTATCCGCACAAGACCTGGATCCTCGACGACGGTGACCGGCCCGAGTTCGCGCGGGCCGCCGAACTCGTCGGAGTCGGATACCTCACCCGGGGACCGGAATGGGATGGCCGACCCAGATTCGCCAAGGCGGGCAATGTGAACAACGCCCTGTTTCAAACCTCAGGGGAGTTCATCGCCGTCCTGGACGCCGATCAGGTTCCCCAACCGGAGTTCCTCGACCGCGTCCTCGGCTACTTCACCGACCCCGAGGTGGCCTTCGTGCAGACGCCGCAGCAGTTCTGGAACACCCCGCCCGCGGACCCCCTGGGAAGTCAGGCGGATCTGTTCTACGGCCCGATTCAGCAGGGCAAGGACGGCTGGGGGGCGGCATTCTTCTGCGGGTCGAACGCCGTGCTTCGCCGTGAAGCGCTGATGGCACTGGGGTTGACCATGTTCTCCCGCACCGCGGCCGAACGGGTCCGGCGGGAACTGCGCCGCGGACGTACTCAGGTCGACGCCGTGCTGTGCGCGCTGACCGCCGACGAGCGCAGCATCGCGGACTCCGCGCAGTGTGCGCTGGACATTCTCGTTCGCGCCGAGGCGCGCGTCAGAACCGGTGACGTGCTCGCCGAGGTGACCTACGACGTGCGCCGCGAGTTCGCGGCGCTGATCGGCCGTGGACGCGTCTCCGAGGCGCTGGGGCGGGTGCTCATCCAGATCGTCGAGCGCGCCGACGTGGCACGCACCGATCAGGCGCTCGCCATCGACCCCATCACCACGTCGTCGATCACCGAGGACATGGCCACGGCGATGCACCTGCATGCGCTGGGGTGGGCGAGTGTCTACCACCACGAAGTCCTGGTCCGCGGACTGGCCCCCGAGGACGTCCGCAGCATGCTGACCCAGCGACAGAGGTGGGCGACGGGAACGATGCAGGTCTTCTTCTCGGACAATCCGCTGTTCATCAAGGGCCTCACCGTGGGGCAGCGCCTGATGTATCTGGCCACGATGACCAGCTATCTCAACGGCTTCGCCGCAGCGGTCTACATCGTCGCACCAGTCGTGTTCCTCACCACCGGCATCTTCCCGATCCACACCGACACCACGGCGTTCTTCGTCTACTTCATGCCGTTCTTCATCCTGTGCCAGGCACTGTTCCTGTTGGCGGGCAACGGTTCCCGGGGTCTGTGGCGCGGCCAGCAGATGTCGTTCGCGCTGTTTCCCACCTGGATCAAGGCCACCGTGACCGGCGCCCGGGCCGCATACTTCGGTAAGACGGTGAAGTTCTCCGTGACCAGCAAGACCAGGCAGGACACCGGACGGGGATACGGCTACGTGCTGCCGCAGCTGATCGCGATCGGCGCGCTGTTGACCGCGGCGGTGATCGGTGTGGTCGCCGCATCCGGGGGCCAGAGGCCGCTGCTGGCAACGCAGCTGACTCTTGGGTGGGTGGCCATCGAGATCGCCCTGCTGTGGTCCATGGTGCGCGCGGCCCGCTATGACGGGCCGGGTGCGCAGATCGACTGTCCCATCGCGGCGCCGGTCCTCGCGGAGGCGGACGCCGTCGTGGCGCAGGTGGCCGCGGAGCAGCGCGGAGCCGTCCCGGTGCCCCCGGGCGCGCACCCCGCGCGTGCACAGCGGGACCGAGGTCGGGACGAGGGCATCTCGGCCGCCGCGATGGCGATCCGCTGCGATGTGCGCAGGTTCGACGCCGACGAGGCGCTGCGACTGCGGGCTTTCGTCGCCGAATCCGCAGCCGCACCCCTGGTGTTCATCGATGTGGGCGGTGTGGAGTCGGTGACGCCGTCGGGTGTCGCGGCGATGCTCGAACTGCTGCGGATGGTCCGCGCCCGAGGCGGCGAACTGAGGCTGTTCGGGGCCTCGAGCGCGTTCGAGCGCGCGCACCGCGTGATGGAGTTGGCCAGGGTCACCCCCCTGCATCCCGACCATGCCGACGCGTCCGCGCGGCTGGCCCTGAGAGCCTAGGCCACAGGCTCAGGGCGACGGGCGACGGGCGAGTTCGTCATGGAACGCATCCTGGGATCCGGCCGAGGAGTTGAAGCGCCAGTCGCGCTCCTTGACCATCTGGAACCACACGAACCCGGCCACCCGCTCCTGGTGGGACAGGAAGGCGAACAACCGCTGGATCCAGCGGGCTTTGTCGACGCCGGACTGCGGCCCCTCGACGCTCGCGGTCTCCCCGATCAGGATCGGGTGCGCGGAGTCGAGGCCGCGCAGCTGATCGAGACCGGGGCCGAAGATGTCCTCGGGTTCCCGCCACGTGCGTCCGTCCCCGTCGCCCCAGTTGTAGCCGTCGAGGCAGAGCACGTCGACGGCGTCGGAGCCGGGGAAGGCCGCCGCCATATCGCTGGAACCCTCGTTCGGCGCGTCGGGACACCACATGAACGAGACGTTGTCGGCGCCCCGGAGCGCGAAGCGCTCTCGGACGTGATGCCACGCCGCGAGGAAGTCGGCCGCGGTGTTGCCGTTCACCCCCACCGACCACGGGTAGTGGTCGCTGTTCATCTCATGGCCGAACCGCACCAGCACGGGCTTTCCCCACTCCGCCAGATTGCTTGCCCAGGAGTCCAATTGGGCGTCGAACTCGCCCAGCGGAAACCGCGACAGCGCGTAGGCCGGCTGGCTGGTCCCCATCCCTGGACGCCACGGCTCCAACGTGACGATCGGAGTCGCGCCGGTCTCGGCGATGCGGTCGAGTTCGGGGATCGGGGTGCGCTCGTCGATCCCGGCGAACCGCACGATGTAGTCCGGAGTCGAACCCGCCATCTGCGCCACGGTGCGGAAATCGCTGGACTGGGACTGATCGTCGGGCAGGAAGACGCCCCACTTCAGGCGGTGCTGTCCCGACTCCGAACCCGCGGACTGCGTGCCACAGGCGGCGAGCAGTGCCACAGCGATCAGCCAGGCGCCGTGGCGGCGGCCGTGTGGGGATCGGGCGGGTTGCATGACTCATCATAACGACAACGGTCAATCACATTCATCTTCAACAGTTTTCACCTCCAAGAAACAGGGAGTTGATGACGTGGTCTCAGATCTTCTGGACGAGGATTCGTTCCGTGCGCATCCGCCCCGGCGGCGCCGCCGGGGTCAGAATGTCTTGATTCCGGTGATGATCATGGTTGTCGCGGTGGCCGGTGTGCTGTTCGTGGAACCGCGGATCCAACCGCTGCAGGAACTTCTGGGGCGCTGCCAGGTCAAGAACGCCGCCTCGGTGATCCCCACGAGCGGCGTGTTGTTCGGCGTGAACCTGGACTGGAAGTCCGAGACGCTCGCCGAGCACCGCGACAATATGGGGCACCGACCAGCCGTCGCGGTGCAGTTCTCCGACATCCCCTATGACCGCGACACCTGGGAGCATGCGAAAAGCGCTGTCACGCAGGTGAAAGAGAACGGCGGTGCGATGGTGCTGACGCTCGAACCACATGGTGGACTGGATACGTTGAGCCCCGACGTGATCCGAACTCTGGCCTACGATCTGCTCGCGTTGAACGACCAGGGTGTGCCCGTGATCGTCAGGTTGGCACACGAGATGAACGGCTCGTGGTACGCCTGGGGGCAGCAACCCGAGCATTACAGGTGGGTGTTCCGGCAGGTCGCCGACGCGATCCACCGCGTGGCCCCGGGATCGGCGATGATGTGGGCGCCCAACTACGGAGGCGGCTACCCGTTCGCCGGGGGACAGTACGCAGCCAAACCCGGGACGCCGGACTTTCTGGCGCTCGACACCGATCGCGACGGCGCGCTCACCATGGCCGACGACCCCTACGGCCCGTACTACCCGGGTGACGAGTACGTCGACTGGGTGGGAATATCGCTGTACCACTGGGGAAACCAGCGTCCCTGGGGAAACAACGAGATCACCGAACCCGGCAAGTTCGTCGACATGCTCACCGGCAACTACAACGGCACCGCGGGTGACGATCTCGGCGTGCCGGACTTCTATCAGGTGTATGGCCAGGAGCGCCGGCATCCTGTAGCCGTCGTCGAGACCGCGGCGATATTCACTCCGTCCCGGGCCGGGCAGAGCGAACTCGCCGTCAAACGGGCCTGGTGGCGGCAGGTCTTCGCCGAGGAGACACACCGCCGATTCCCGCAGTTGAAGATGATCAACTGGTTCGAGTGGAAGAAGTTCGAGATCGAGATCAACGACTGGGTCGACTGGCGCGCCGCCGGATCGGATGCGATCCGAGACGCCTTCATCGCCGACCTGCCGGACTGGCTGACCTACGCCGGTGAATTGGATGTCTGCGGATGACCAGGGCACTGAGGATTCTGGTTGCGGCACTGTGCCTTGCGGGCTGTTCGCCTGAGCCGGCCCACGATCCGTCAGAACCTCCCACGTCGTTCCCGGTTCACACCCCATCGGTGAACCCCTGGGCCGACAGTGATCTGTCCGCGGCGGTCGGGGCTCCGGCCGCGGTCGCGGGCAGCCTGGCCGGATACGCGTTCGACGCCGGGCAGAGTCAGCACCTGTTCTTCGCCGCAGCCCCCGACGGACATCTCCGTGAGATCTGGTGGGACTTCGAGGGCTGGCACACCACCGACCTCACGGCCGCGACCGGCGCGGCCGAGGCCGACCCGGAGTCGTTGGGGGGGGGGGGGGGGGGGGGCGGGCCCCCCCCCCCCCCCGCGGGCCGGGAGCGCGCGCGGGGGCGCCACACCCACCGACTGGCGGGGGGCGGGGGGGG
>NZ_LZHW01000059.1 GCF_001667265.1 Mycobacterium sp. ACS4331
CTGCCCCTGCCCTCTAAATCCCATCGAAACAACACCCCTTACCAATCAGGTGCTGCAGCGATCACTTGAGCCTGCCCCGTGTTCGGCGTACAAGAAGGGACGCTCGTGGGAAGGAAAGGGGACGGTCAGCGCGCGGAGACGATCGTCGCGCTGGCCAGCACCTCATCGCCGTCGGGGTCGGGCCGGTAGAGCACCATGGTCTGCCCCGGGGCAACGCCGCGCAACGGGGTGCTCAACCGCATCCGCAGGGCCCCGTCGACCACATCGGCCACACCGTCGCCCAGGCCCCCGTGCGCACGCACCTGGACCTGGCATTCGACCGCACCGACCAGCGGCGCGCCGGAGGTGAAAACCGGCCGCTCTCCGGTCAACTCGGTGACCTCGAGGTCTTCCTTGGACCCGACCCGCACCGTGCCGGTCTCGGCGTCGATCGCGGTGACGTAACGGGGCTGACCATCGGGGCCCGGGCCGGCGATGCCCAGTCCCTTGCGCTGTCCGATGGTGAACCCGTGCACGCCTTCATGTTCGGCGAGCACCGTCCCGCCGGCGTCCACCACGGCGCCGGGGCGAATGCCGATCCGCGCCCCGAGGAAGGCCTGCGTGTCACCGGAGGGGATGAAGCAGATGTCGTGGCTGTCAGGCTTGTCGGCCACCAGCAGTCCGCGCCGCGCCGCCTCCGCGCGGATCTCCGGCTTGGGAGTGTCCCCCACCGGGAAGGCCGCGTGCCGCAACTGCTCTGCCGTCAGCACGGCGAGCACGTAGGACTGGTCCTTGTCACCGTCGACCGCACGTCGCAGTCGGCCCTCCGACAGCCGCGCGTAATGTCCGGTGGCGACGGTGTCGAAACCCAGCGCCAGAGCGCGGGCGGACAGCGCGGAGAACTTGATCCGCTCGTTACAGCGCACGCACGGGTTCGGGGTCTCACCGCGTGCATACGCCTCGACGAAGTCGTCGATCACGTCTTCCTTGAATCGGTCCGCAAAATCCCAGACGTAGAAGGGGATCCCCAGCACGTCGGCCACCCGGCGCGCGTCGGCGGCGTCCTCCTTGGAGCAGCAGCCGCGCGATCCGGTGCGCAGTGTTCCGGGGGCCGAGGACAACGCCAGGTGCACGCCCACCACGTCGTGACCCGCGTCGACCATGCGCGCCGCGGCCACCGAGGAGTCGACGCCACCGCTCATCGCCGCCAGAACCCGCATCAGCGCACCGACCCCGAACTGGCCAGGGCGGCCTGCCGCGCCCGCAGGACCGCAGCAGGCAGCACACTCAGTGCCGCATCGACATCGGCATCGACACTGGTGTGCCCCAACGACAGCCGGATCGAACCACGCGAGGTCTCCGGATCGGCGCCCATGGCCAGCAGGACGTGCGAGGTCTGCGCCACCCCGGCCGTGCATGCCGACCCAGTCGAGCACTCGATTCCGTTGGCGTCCAACAACATCAGCAGCGAGTCTCCCTCGCAGCCGCGGAAGGTGAAGTGCGCGTTGCCCGGCAGTCGCCGCACCAGGGATCCGTTGACCACGACGTCGTCGATCTCGGCAAGGACCCCCTCGATCAGCCGGTCGCGCAGCGCGCGCAGGCGGGCGCTGTTGGCGGACATGCCCTCGACCGCGATGCGCAGCGCCTCGGCCATCGCGACCGCGCCCGCCACATCGGGTGTGCCCGAGCGCACGTCGCGTTCCTGTCCGCCGCCGTGTGCCAGCGGCACGCAGGCGGTGTCGCGGCGCAGCAGCAGGGCACCCATGCCGGTGGGGCCACCGAACTTGTGCGCGGTGATGCTCATCGCGGCGCACCCGCTGTCGGCGAAGCTGACCGGAATCTGGCCGGCGGCCTGGACGGCATCGGTGTGCATCGGCACGTCGAACTCCGCGGCCACCGCGGCGAGTTCGGTGATCGGCATGATCGTGCCGACCTCGTTGTTGGCCCACATGATCGAGACCAGCGCCACGTCCGCACCGTGCTCCTCCAGCACCGCGCGCAACGCGGCGGGCGTCACCGACCCGTCGGCCTCGGTCGGAAGGTAGGTGATCTCGGCGTCCTCGTGCTCACCGAGCCACTGCACCGCATCGAGTACGGCATGGTGCTCGACGGCGGTGGTGACGACGCGGCGACGGCGTGCGTCGGCATCGCGACGGGCCCAGAAGATGCCCTTGACGGCCAGGTTGTCGCTCTCTGTGCCACCCGCGGTGAAGATGACCTCCGACGGCCGGGCGCCCAATGCCGCGGCGATCGACTCGCGCGACTCCTCCATGCGGCGCCGCGCCGTGCGCCCGGAGGTGTGCAGCGAGGACGCGTTCCCGACCGTCGCCAGCACCGCCGTCATCGCCTCGATGGCAGCGGGATGCATCGGAGTGGTGGCGGCGTGGTCGAGATAGACGGGGCTGGCGGGACTCATGACCCACCCAGGGTACCCGCAGGTGGGCTGTGCAACCGATTCGCTGTCAGGCCGCCAGAGCGTGGCCGGCACCGCAGCGCCGCGCCGGTGTCTGCCGCACAGCGGCCTCGCAGCGCGCCGCCAGCGCCCGCCGGTCGGTTCCCGGCAGCTGCAGCGACTCGACGTGTACGTGCACGACGGTGCGGCGCGCCACGACCAGTCGGCACAGCGACGCCAGCAGCGAGTCGTCGCCGATGTAGGCCGGCACCGTGGAGGCGCGACCGTCGCGGTGGTGGTAGGTCAGGCGCAGGGGCTGCACGGGCCGGCCCGCGTCGATCGCGGCCTGGAACATGGCCGGCCGGAACTGCCCGTACCCCAGGCCGCACCACGTCGTGCCCTCGGGAAAGGCGACGACGGTGTGTCCGGCATGCAGCCGCGCCGCCACGGTGTGTACGACGGCGGGCAGCCTGCGCAGATTCGCCCGCTCGATCGGGATGACCTTCATCAGCCTGGCCACCACGCCGAAGGCCGGCCAGCTGATCAGTTCGGCCTTGGCCACGAACGACCCCGGCATCACCGCGCCGATCGAGAAGATGTCCACCCAGGAGATGTGCCCGCTGACCACCAGGACACCTCTGAGGTTGCGAATCGGACCGCCAGACACCGTGATCCGCATTCCCAACGCCCGCAGCATCAATCGGCAGTAGCCGCGCTGCAGGTGTGAGCGGCCCGGGAGCGGGACCGCCAGCAGCGGCATCGCGGGCAGCAGCGCCAGGGCCAGCAGCGTCCGCAGCAGCACCCGCAGCGCCACCACGGGCCGACGCCCCAGTGGGGCCGTGCCGGCGTGCATGCAGTCGTCGGTGCACGTCGCCCGCGGAACCCAGGGGTTGCCGGCCGTCGTCACCGTCCCGCCTCCGTGGCCGCCGCCATCGTCCGCAGCCGAGTGAGGTAGCGGGTGTCCGCGCGGCGCTTGTCGAGCAGCGCCGGGAAGTCCCCGACGCCGAACGCGGGATCGTGGGCGGGTTCACCGCACACCTGCGCACCGAGGCGCAGGTAGCCGCGCATCAGGGCGGGGAGCGTCGGGCGCGCCGGGGGTTCGATGTCGTCGAGACCGTGACCGTCGATCACCACGGGCCGGTATGGGTGGACGGTGAACTGCGGGTCCGCGGCGTGTCTGCGGGCCACGTGGTCGCGCACTCCCCTGATCTGGCTGCCGGGTCCGCTTTCACCCGTCGGGTCGAGCACCGGGACCGAGACGCAGCCCGCGACGTAGTGGTATCCGCAGCGGTCCAGATACGCCAGGATGCCCGTCCACATCATCAGCACGACAGCACCGTTGCGGTGGTCGGCGCGCACCACCGCGCGCCCCATCTCGACGAGCGAGGGCCGCAGTGGGTCCAGGCCGCGCACGTCGAACTCCGTCGCGGTGTAGAGGCCGCCGGCCGCGATCGCACCCGGGGGCGGCAGCATCCGGTAGCAGCCCACGAGTTCTCCGGTGCGGTCATCACGGACCAGGAGGTGGTCGCAGTGCTCGTCGAACTCGTCGGCGTCGCGGCCGTCGGCGAGGTCCGCGGAATCGGCGGTCAGGTCGAAGCCGGGCTCGGCGGTGAAGACGTCGTACCGCAGTCGCTGGGCGGCTTCGATCAGGTCGGCGTCGGAGCTGCACAGCAGGGTGTAGCGCGGCGCGTCGGTGTGGTGAACCTGGTGATCTGCGGCGATGAGAACAGATGCGGTGCTCATGATCAGCACGGTCGCGCAGCTGTTCGGCCACCCGGCAATGGCGACGTGACGCGTCGGTGAACTCTGCGCGCCTTTTCGCCGAGGCGAAAAGGCCCCCCGGGACACACCCGGGGGGCCTTCTCAAGCGAACTTCTGAAGCGAACTCAGCCCTTGCGAGCCTTGACCGCCTCGGTCAGCTGCGGCGTGACGTTGAACAGGTCACCCACGATGCCGTAGTCGGCGATCTCGAAGATCGGCGCCTCTTCGTCCTTGTTGACCGCGACGATGGTCTTCGAGGTCTGCATGCCGGCCCGGTGCTGGATGGCGCCGGAGATGCCCAGCGCGATGTACAGCTGCGGCGACACGGTCTTGCCGGTCTGACCCACCTGGAACTGGCCCGGGTAGTAGCCCGAGTCCACCGCGGCACGCGAGGCGCCGACGGCGCCACCGAGCGAGTCGGCGAGCTCCTCGACGATGGAGAACTTCTCGGCGGACCCGACACCACGACCACCGGCCACGACGACCGAGGCCTCGGTGAGCTCGGGACGGTCACCGGCCACCGCGGGCTCACGAGACGTGATCCTGGTGGCGTTCTCGGCCTGCGCGGGCACCTCGACGGTGACCTGCTCGCCGGCACCGGCGGCGGGCTGCGCCTCGACGGCGCCCGGACGCACGGTGATCACCGGGGCGTCACCGTTGACCTGGGCGTCGACGGTGAAGGCGCCACCGAAGATGGAATGGACGCCCACTCCCCCTTCTTTGACCTCGACGACGTCGACCAGCAGGCCCGAGCCCTGGCGCGCGGCCAGGCGACCGGCGATCTCCTTGCCGTCCGCGTTGGCGGCGATGAGCACACCAGCCGGAGCGGTCTGCTCGACGAGCGCGGCCAGCACGTCGACGTAGGGGGTGATCAGGTACGAGTCGACGTCGGCGGACTCGGCGACGTAGATCTTGGCCGCACCGGCGGCCTTCAGGTCATCGGCCAGGCCGGCCGCGGTGCCCGGAGCAGCCACCACGACGGCGGACGGCTCACCGAGCGCACGGGCGGCGGTGATGAGTTCAGCGGTGACCTTCTTCAGGGCACCTTCGGCGTGCTCGACGAGCACCAGTACTTCAGCCATGGTTTGTAGCCTCTTTGCTCTCGATGGAAGGTCTTAGATCAGCTTCTGGCCAACCAGGTACTCGGCGATCTTGGTGCCGCCGTCGCCCTCGTCGGTGATCTTCTCGCCGGCCGTCTTCGGCGGCTTCGGGGTGGACGACAGCACGGTCGAACCGGCGTTGGCCACACCCACCTCGTCGGCCTCGACGCCGATATCGGCCAGGCTCAGCGTGGTGACTTCCTTCTTCTTGGCGGCCATGATGCCCTTGAAGGACGGGAAGCGGGGCTCGTTGATCTTCTCGTTGACGCTCACGATGGCCGGCAGGCTGGCCTCGAGGGTGAACACACCGTCGTCGGTCTCACGCTCGGCGGTGACCTTCCCGCCCTCGACGTTCAGCTTGCGCACGTGGGTCAGCTGCGGCAGGCCGAGGTACTCGGCGATGACCGCGGGCACCGCGCCGCCGACACCGTCGGTGGCCTCGTTGCCGGCGATGACCAGCTCGACGCCCTCGATCGTGCCCAGGGCGCGGGCCAGCGCCCACGCGGTCTGGATGACGTCGGAACCGTGCAGGCCGTCGTCCTTGACGTGGACGGCGTTGTCGGCGCCCATCGACAGGGCCTTGCGGATCGCCTCGGTGGCGCGCTCGGGACCGGCGGTCAGCACCGTGACAGTGCCTTCGCCACCCTCGCGCTCCTTGATGAGGAGCGCCTCTTCGACGGCGCGCTCGTTGATTTCATCCAGAACAGCGTCAGCGGCCTCACGGTCCAGCGTGAAGTCACCGTCGGACAGCTTGCGCTCCGACCACGTGTCTGGGACCTGTTTGATCAGGACCACGATGTTCGTCATGACTCTGGTTCGTCCTCCTCGACGGGCCCCACGGCGGCGTGAACTGCCGTGAGGAGCTTGGGCCTTGGGCCGGTGTTTCGGGCCACCTCGCAATGTTA
This sequence comes from Mycobacterium sp. ACS4331, assembly GCF_001667265.1. Taxonomy (GTDB): domain Bacteria; phylum Actinomycetota; class Actinomycetes; order Mycobacteriales; family Mycobacteriaceae; genus Mycobacterium. Next base: position 6,138 of record NZ_LZHW01000059.1, read on the forward strand.
CTAGCGGGTAACTTATGGCGGTCCGCTCGTACACCATAACCGAGCACGCTGCATGTTCTGCCCCCACATGCCCCGCAAGACCTCCGGTGCACTGTGTCACCGAACGCAGACGGGTTAGCCTGCCTTCACAATGAGCTCATTCGTCACCGACGGTCCCGTCGACCCGACCCCCGCCGAACGACCCGCCGGCCCCCGCGCCGGGGTGCCCTCGGAGCTGCCGCTCACCGGTGAGCGCACCATCCCGGGACTGGACATCGAGAACTACTGGTTTCGCCGCCACGAGGTGGTCTACCTGCAGCTCGCCGACCGTTGCGCGGGCAGGGACGTGCTCGAAGCGGGCTTCGGCGAGGGGTACGGGGCCGATCTGCTCGCGGGTGTTGCGCGCCGCGTGATCGGGGTCGACTACGACGCATCCGCCGTCGCGCACGTCCAGGCGCGCTACCCCCGGGTCGAGGCGCATCAGGGCAATCTGGCGCAGCTGCCACTGCCCGACGCATCGGTCGACGTTGTGGTCAATTTCCAGGTCATCGAGCATCTGTGGGATCAGTCACAGTTCGTCTCGGAGTGTCTGCGGGTGCTGCGTCCGGGCGGACAGCTGCTGATGTCGACGCCCAACCGGATCACCTTCACACCGGGCAGCGACACCCCCGTCAATCCGTTCCACACCCGCGAACTCAATGCCGCCGAACTCACCGAACTGCTCGTCGACGGGGGCTTCCGCCTCGAGGCGATGTACGGGGTGTTCCACGGTCGTGCACTCGAGGCGCTCGACGCCAAGTACGGCGGGTCCATCATCTCCGCGCAGATCGCCCGGGCGCTGGCCGACGCGCCGTGGCCTGAGGATCTGCTTGCCGATGTGGCCGGCGTGGCCAGCGCCGATTTCGACCTGCTGCGCGACGACGAACGGGACATCGACGAGAGCCTCGACCTGGTGGCGATTGCGGTACGCCCGTGAGACAAGTCCCGGGCCTTTTCACCCTCGTCCTGCACACCCACCTGCCCTGGCTGGCACACCATGGCCGCTGGCCCGTGGGCGAGGAGTGGCTGTACCAGTCCTGGTCGGCGGCCTACCTGCCGCTGATGCGCGTGCTGCGGGCGCTGGCCGCCGAGGACCGGCACAACCTGCTCACCCTCGGGATGACGCCGGTGGTCACCGCGCAACTCGACGACCCCTACTGTCTCGACGGCATGCGGCACTGGCTGGCCAACTGGCGGCTGCGAGCGCTGCAGGCCACCACATTGGACTCAGAACCCCTGCGCGAGTTCGGGATTCGCGAGCTCGCCGAGGCCACGCAGGCGATCGAGGACTTCGAGACGCTGTGGCGGCACGGCGCAAGCCCGCTGCTGCGCGAACTGATCGACGGCCAGACCATCGAACTGCTGGGCGGCCCGTTGGCCCATCCGTTCCAGCCACTGCTGCATCCGCGCCTGCGGGAGTTCGCGTTGCGCGAAGGCCTGGCCGATGCCCAGCACCGCTTCGCCCACACCCCGACCGGTATCTGGGCTCCCGAATGCGCCTACGCCCCCGGCATGGAACGCGACTACCGCGCCGCCGGGGTCGGCCACTTCATGGTCGACGGCCCGTCGCTGCACGGCGACACCGCCCTGGGGCGCCCGGTCGGCGACAGCGATGTGCTGGCCTTCGGACGTGATCTGCAGGTCAGCTACCGCGTATGGTCGCCGAAGTCGGGCTACCCCGGCCACGCGGCCTACCGCGACTTCCACACCTATGACCACACCACGGGTCTCAAACCCGCACGTGTCACGGGCCGCAACGTCCCCTCCGACGCCAAGGCGCCGTATGACCCGCAGCGCGCCGACGCCGCGATCGACGCCCACGTCGCCGACTTCGTCGACGTGATCCGCCGGCGCCTGATCGCCGAGTCCGAGCGGATCGGCCGGCCCGCGCACGTCGTGGCCGCGTTTGACACCGAACTGTTCGGACACTGGTGGTACGAGGGCCCGACGTGGCTGGGACGCGTGCTGCGCGCGCTGCCCGAGGCCGGCGTCCGGGTCGGCACCCTGCGGGACGCGGCCGCCGACGGGTATGTCGGCAGCCCGGTCGAACTGCCGCCCAGCTCCTGGGGTTCCGGAAAGGACTGGCAGGTGTGGTCCGGCGAGAAGGTGGCCGATCTGGTCCAGCTCAACGCCGAGGTGGTCGACACCGCGCTCACCACGGTGGACAAGGCGCTGGCCCAGGGCGACGCTCCGGGACGCACCCCGGCGCGCAACTTCGTCGCGGACCAGATCCTGCGCGAGACACTCCTGACGGTTTCGTCGGACTGGCCCTTCATGGTCAGCAAGGACTCGGCGGCGGAGTACGCGCGCTACCGGGCACATCTGCACGCCCACGCCACGCGGGAGATCGCCGGCGCACTGGCCTCGGGGCGCGTTGACTCCGCGACCCGCCTGGCCGAGGGCTGGAACCGCGCCGACGGCCTGTTCGGCGCGCTGGACGCCAGGCGGTTGCCGCGGTCATGAAGATCCTGATGGTGTCGTGGGAGTACCCCCCTGTCGTGATCGGCGGCCTCGGCCCCCACGTCCATCACCTGGCCACCGACCTGGTGGCCGCCGGCCACGAGGTCGTCGTACTGTCCCGCCGACCCACCGGCACCGACCCCGCATCGCATCCGACGACCGACACGGTCAGTGAGGGTGTGCGGGTCATCGCCGCCGCGCAGGACCCGCACGAGTTCACGTTCGGCACCGACATGATGGCCTGGACGCTGGCCATGGGCCATTCGATGATCCGGGCCGGTTTCGGTCTGCGCGACTGGCAACCCGACGTGGTGCACGCGCACGACTGGCTCGTCGCCCACCCCGCCGTCGCGCTGTCCGAATTCTTCGACGTGCCACTGGTGTCCACGATCCACGCCACCGAAGCCGGTCGCCACTCGGGCTGGGTCTCGGGTCCGGTGAGCCGGCAGGTGCACGCGCTGGAATCGTGGCTCGTCCACGAATCCGATTCACTCATCACGTGTTCGGCCTCGATGCGCGAGGAGATCACCACACTCTTCGGTCCGGGACTGGCCGAGATCAGCGTCATCCCGAACGGAATCGACACCGACGGTTGGCCTTTCGCCAAGCGCCGTGCGCACGACGGCGCCCCCGAACTGCTGTACTTCGGCCGACTCGAGTACGAGAAGGGCGTGCACGACGCGATCGCCGCCCTCCCCCGCATCCGCCGGACCCATCCAGGCACCACCCTGACGATCGCCGGCGACGGCACGCAGATGGACTTCCTGGTGGAGCAGGCGCGCAAGAACCGCGTGCTCAAGGCGACGAACTTTGTTGGCCGCGTGGACCATTCGCAGCTTCTGACGCTGCTGCACCGGGCCGACGCGGCGGTGCTGCCCTCACATTACGAGCCGTTCGGCATCGTGGCCCTGGAAGCCGCCGCGACGGGCACTCCGCTGGTCACCTCCAACGTCGGCGGCCTCGGCGAGGCCGTGATCGACGGTGACACGGGCCTGTCGTTCCCGCCGCGCGATGTCGCCGCACTCGCCGCCGCGGTGCGCGCGACGCTCGACGACCCCGCCTCGGCCCAGCAGCGCGCCGAGGCGGCTCGGGCCCGCCTCACGGGTGACTTCGCCTGGCCGACGGTGGCCGCGAACACCGCCGAGGTCTACCTGTCGGCCAAACGGGCGGAGCGTCAGCCGCAACCGCGACGCGTCATCGTGGAACGGCCGCTGCCCGATTACGGCTGAGCGCTACTTGGCGGCCTTCTTGCGTTCGATGTCGGCCAGCGCCGCCGCGAGTTCGGCGCGCTCGGCCGCGGTGGCCTCCCAGGACACCTTGCGGTTCTTGACCACCTTGGCGGGCGCACCCACGGCGATCGAATAGTCCGGCACCTCACCCTTGACCACGGCATGAGCGCCGAGCACACACCCGCGACCGATCGTGGTGCCGCGCAGGATGGTCACCTTGGCCGCGATCCAGGTGTCGGGCCCAATCCGCACCGGGCCCTTGATGATGCCCTGGTCCTTGATGGGCATGTTGATGTCGTCCATCTTGTGGTCGAAGTCGCACACGTAGCACCAGTCGGCCATCAGCGCGGAATCGCCGAGTTCGATGTCCAGGTAGGTGTTGATGACGTTGTCGCGGCCCAGCACCACCTTGTCGCCGATGCGCAGCGAGCCCTCGTGGCAGCGGATGGTGTTCTTGTCGCCGATGTGCACCCAGCGGCCGATCTCCATCTGCGCCAGCTCCGGGGTGGACTGGATCTCGACGTTCTTGCCGAGGAACACCATGCCGCGCGTGATGATGTGCGGATTGGCCAGCTTGAACTTCAGCAGCCGCCAGTAGCGCACCAGGTACCACGGTGTGTAAGCCCGGTTCGCCAGCACCCATTTGAGCGAGTCAACGGTCAGGAACTTGGCCTGACGCGGGTCGCGCAGTCGCGAACCCCGCCACCTCTTGTGGATCGGCGCACCCCACATCGTCGTCATGGCCGGAAAGCCTACGCGAGGGCCGAATCACCGAAGGGATACCCTCGTAGGCACCCCGATCACATCGCGACCAGGAGGGAACGACACTGGTGCTACGGCGACTTGCCTCGCTGGCTGCCGTTCTGTCGGGGATCGTCCTGATCGCGAGCAGTCTCACGGCGTGCACCGAGGACGACACCTGGGTTCAGGCCGCGCCGGCCGGCGGCTGGTCCGCGCAGTACGCGGACGCGGCCAACAGCAGCTACACCGCCACCGCGGGCGCACAGGATCTCGAGTCGGCCTGGACCAGGGCGGTCAAGGGCGACCTCGGAGCCGCGGTCGGGCTCGGGTCGCGCGGCTACCTGGTGGCCAATGCGCAGACCCCCGGCGGCTGCTCACTGATGCTGTGGGAGAACGACAACAACGGCCGGCAGCGCTGGTGCACCCGGCTGGTGCAGGGTGGCGGATTCGGTGGCGCACTGATCGACGGCTTCGACAACGTCTACGTGGGCCAGCCCGGTGCCATCCTGTCGTTCCCCCCGACACAGTGGATCCGCTGGCGTCAGCAGGTGATCGGCATGCCGCACACCCCGCGGCTGCTCGGCGGCGGCAACCTGCTGGTGGTCACGCACCTGGGCCAGGTGCTGGTGTTCGACGCGCACCGCGGCACCGTCGTCGGCAACCCGCTGGATCTGGTCGAGGGGGTCGACCCGACCGACTCCCAGCGCGGTCTGGCCGACTGCGCGCCGGCGCGGGCCCGCTGCCCGGTGGCCGCGGCCCCCGCGTTCTCCCCGGCCTCGAACATCATCGTCGTGACGCTGTGGCAGCCGGGAGCGCCCAAGGCGACGCTGATGGGGCTGCGGTACCGCCCCGGCCAGGAGCCGCTGCTGACCCGCGAGTGGACCAGCGACGCGCCGCCCGAGGGTGTGCTGGCCGCCCCGGTGCTCTCGGCCGATGGGGCGACGGTCTACGTCAACGGGCGCGACGACAAACTGTGGGCGCTCAACGCCGACGACGGCAGCGTCAAATGGTCACTGCCACTGGAGTACCTGGCCCAGACCCCGCCCACGGTTGCTCCCGACGGCACGCTGATCGCCGGCGGCGGTCCCGGCGCGGCACTGACCGGCATCAGGGATTCCGGCGACCGGGGCGAGGTGGTCTGGCGCCGTGGGGACGTCGAATCGTTGACCACCGCCAGCCAGGCCGGCACCGAGATCGCCTACACCGTCGCTTCCGAGGACGACGGCATGGCCCTGATCGCGTTCGATCCCCGTGATGGGCAGACCCGCAGCAGCCTTCCCCTGCCGCAGGCCACGGGCTTTCCCGTCGGTGTGTCGGTCGGGGCGGACCGCAGCGTCGTGGCCGCCACGAGCGACGGTCAGGTGTACAGCCTGCGCGCCAGGTAGATCAGGCGATCATCGCGTCGACTGGGCCGCGCGGAATGCTCACCTCAAACGCGCCGACCGCGCCGGACAGCACAGCACCGCGATCGAAGAAGAAGATCAGACTGTCGTTCGTGATCGCGAAGTTCTGATAGGTCAACGGGTCCAGACCCGCTGCGGCGGGGAAGATCTCGGTGTCCCCGAACTGTTTGGACACCTCGGCCTGCACGAGCGGCAGGATCACCGGGTACGGGTTGGTGCCCTCGCGGAACAGGTTGTCGATCGTGATCGGTTTGCGGAAGCCCTGATCCCAGTTGAACGTCTTGTAGAACGTTGTCGGGTGCGCGCCGCCCACGGATTCGTAGGTCTCGAGCACCAGGGTCTGGGTGCCGCGCGGGGGCACCGCCGACCGGTACTGAGTGGACTTGATCTCCAGCGCGTACGGCACGACGCGGGAGTCCTGCGTCTTGGCCAGGTTCAGGAACCCGTCGCGCGTCTGCTTGATGTACTCGTGCACGGGTTTCTGGTCGGGATAGTCGGCCGGGAAGCTGATCGACACCGAGTAGCCCGGATCGGTGACCTGCACCTGGCACGTCGAACCCACCTGGACACCGGAGAGGTCCGCGCACTTGGGCGGGGCCGCCGAAGCGGTCGCCCCGCCGAAACCACTGAGCACCATCACCGCTGCCACCGCAGCCACTGAGCACGTCCGCATGGCGACACGATACCGGGGCCGCCCGAGCGGTCAGATCGCCAGCGGGGGAAGCTGCGACCGCGGAATGTGGACGATCTGGGCCCCGGCCGCGCCGGGCAGCAGCGAGCCCCGGTCGAAGTGGAACACGACGTGCTCGGGGGTCAGGGAGAAGTTCTGGTAGTTCGCCGGGTCCCGCCCCGCCGACGGCGACACCAGGTCGGGCACACCGAGGCGGTCGGTCAGGTCGCGCTCCACGATCGGCGCGATGACGTCGACGGGATCGGCCGCGGCGAAGAGGGTCTCGAGCGTGATGACCCGGTTCTGCGCGAGATCGTAGTTGAACGACCGGAACCACGTGTTCGGGTGGGCACCGCCGAAGTTCTGATACACCTCGAAGGTCACCGACCGGGTGGTCTCGGTGGCGTCCAGCAGAGGCTTGACCTCCAAGGCGTGCGGCAGATTTCGGGCATCCGGGGCGCGGGACTCGTCGATGAACTCCGCACGTGTGGTGGTGATGAAGTCGGTGACCGCGGTCTGGTCGGGGTAGGCGATCGGGAAGGCCACGTCCAGAGTGAAGGCCGGATCCTCGGTGTGCACCCGGCAGATTCCGTCGGGTTCGACGACCCCACCGAGTCCGCTGCACAGTTCGACAGCCGCCGCTGTCGGCGCCGACCAGAGCGCAGCGGCCGCAGCCACCGCGGCGACAACCGGAGTCCACCTCATTCGTCGCAGCGTAGTCAGATCCGTGCTGCCGCAGGCGCGGAACGGCAGATGAAGGCGCGGCGGCGGGCGTTCGCGCCCGCCCCGATCCGCGTGATGACGACCGACAGCGACACCGTCCCCCGCAGTCGGAGGCGGCGGCGGAGTTCATCCGGGTTGATGTTCACCCCGCGCACCAGGATCTCCAGCACACCGCAGTCGTGCGCCGAAAGCGCTTGCCGCAGCGCCTTCTCGGTGAACGCCAGCTCCTCGATCACCTCGAAGCCACGGACCCCCGGCGGCACCGTGTCACCCGAGAGGTAGGCGATCTCGGGGTCCAGTTGCCACAGCCCGTGCCGGGCGGCGTAATGACGCACCAGGCCGGCACGGACCACGGCCCCGTCGGGGTCGACGATCCAGCGTCCGGGTGGGCGGACCTCGCACTCGTCGGTCTCGGCGTCGGTGAGTTGTTCCCCGGTGTCGAGCACTGTGGCGCGTCGGGTCACCCCGGGCTGCGCCAGCCCTGCTGACCACAGGCAGGCCTCGCGCACCGAACCAGCCCAGGAGGTGATCTCCACCTCACCCCGAAAACCCATGTCCCCCAGCGCATCGAAGTCGATGCCGGGGGCGCACTTGACGGCGAGATCGCGGTCGGCATACACCTCGAGCAGGTCGTCGAGGGCCGGCATGTACTCACGAGGATCGAACTTTCGCCGCCCCTCGCTGCGGCGCGCCGGATCGGCCACGACCGTCGCCGCACGCGTGACGGGCCGCAGCGCGTCGGCGCGGCAGATCAGCACCTCGCCGCCCAGGTTGTGCCGCGCCATCGCGACGCGCACGGGGTCGAGGTCACTGCCCACGACATCTGCGGCGGTGCGTCGCAGCGCGGCCAGGTCGGCACCCACCGAACACGTCACGTCATGGACGACACGGCCCCTCAGCCGCGAAGCCCGATGCGTGGCCACGGGTTCGGCGGTGGCCTGCTGCAGAGCCTCGTCGGTGAACAGCCACCGGCCCGCGTCGGGCAGTTTGGTCACGGCCCTGCGGCGCAGCAGCGTGGTCTCGATGAGCACTGGGGCGCGCACACCGTGACGCTGCCGCACCACCGCGACGTCCCGCACGCCGTCCAGGGACGGCAGCGCCGCGACCTCGGCCAGGGCCGTGACGCCCTCGTCCGACGTCAGGTAGGCGACATCGTCGAGTGTGAACTTCAGGAGGGCTTCACTCCGGTGATCATCACGTTGTAGAACCAGCCCTTGGGCACCACGCGGCGCCACACGTTGGCGTCGACCCAGCTGAGCGACGTCCAGCTTCCGAACGCGAACTTGGCCCAGCCCCAGCCCAGCTTGCCGGGCGGGACGGCGGCTTCGAAGGTGCGCACCGGCCAGCCCAGCATCGCGGCGGTGAACTCCTCGCTGGCGGTGCTCACCTCGACGGCACCGGCGTTGCGGGCCATCCGCTCGAGATCGGCGGGCTCGAAGGTGTGCAGGTCGACGACGGCCTCCAGGGCCGCCGCGCGCGAGGACTCGTCGAGTTCGGTCTGCGGCCGCCGCCAGTCGCGCAGGAACGGCAGCTTGGTGACGTTGGTGGCGACGTGCCAGGTCAGCGTCGACAGTTCGCGCGCGTAGCGGTTGCCGACGGTCGTGGGCTCACCGGCGAAGACGAAGCGCCCGCCGGGCTTGAGCACCCGGACCACCTCGCGCAGCGACAGTTCCACATCCGGGATGTGGTGCAGCACGGCGTGGCCGACCACGAGGTCGAAGGTGTTGTCCTCATAGGGGATGCCCTCGGCGTCGGCGACCCGCCCGTCGATGTCCAGGCCCAGCGACTGCCCGTTGCGGGTGGCGACCTTGACCATGCCCGGCGACAGGTCGGTCACCGACCCGCGGCGTGCGACACCGGCCTGAATGAGGTTGAGCAGGAAGAAGCCGGTTCCACAGCCCAGTTCGAGCGCGCGGTCGTAGGGCAGCTCGCGCTGGACATGCTCGGGCACCGCGGCATCGAAGCGGCCCCGCGCGTAGTCGACGCAGCGCTGGTCATAGGAGATCGACCACTTGTCGTCGTAGGTCTCGGCTTCCCAGTCGTGATAGAGAACCTGGGCGAGCTTGGTGTCCTTGAGGGCGGCCTCGACCTGCTCCGCTGTGGCGTGCGGGTTGGGCGCCGGGGATTCGTGCGTGCTCGTCATGGCACGAAAGCCTAGCGGGCGTTGCCGGCCAACGTGTCAGCCCTCCGGGGCGTGCAGCGCGGCCGAGAACACCTCTTCATAACGGCGCCGCTGCTCATCGACCGAACACCGGCCGTCGAGCATGGCCTTGGCCGCGGCCACCGCGGCGGGCGGGGCGTCGAGGTGACGCTTGGCCCAGGCACAGGCGGCGTCGTAGACCCCGTCGGGCGCCACAAGTTCGTTGAACAGTCCGAGGAGTTCGGACTCCTCGGCATCGACGAACCGCCCACTGAACACGAGGTCCTTGGCCCGGCTGCGGCCCGTGATCTCGGCCAACCGCGCCAGGCTGGCGGCGCTGGGCACCAGCCCGGCCAGGATCTCCGAGGCCCCGGTCTTGACGTTGTCCCCGGCGATGCGCCAGTCGGCGGCCAGGGCCAGTGACAGCCCGCTGCCCAGCGCATAGCCCGTGACGGCCGCGACGGTGGGTTTGGGGATCGCGGCCACCGCGGCCATCGCGTCGTCGCGCACCTGGGCCGCCACGACGGCCTCCGCCGCGCTGAGCGTGCGCAGTTCGGGCACGTCGTCGCCGGCCGAGAAGATCTCATGGCCGCCGTAGAGGATGACGACGGCGATGTCCTCGCGCTCACCGGCCTGGCGCGCCACCTGGGTGAGCTCACGCAGCATCTGCCGGGACAGGGCGTTGGTCGGCGGGCGGGACAGCAGCAGCGTGCCCACCCCGGGATGTTCGGGGTGGGTGTGCAGGCCGACGAACTCGGGCACCGGCGTCGTCACGGCGCACGTCCGGCGCGCGCGGCGTTGTACCGGTCGCTGTCGAAGAATTCGATCTCCCAGTTGCCGTCGTGCTCGGTCAAACTGGGCTCCACCGTGACGATCTGACGCTCGACGGCGAGCACCTCGGAGACCGTGCGCCCGGTCAACGCGTCCAGCTGGGTCCACGTGGGCGGCAGCAGGAAGATCCGCTTCGCCTCGAACTCGCGCAGCGCGGCCTCGGGTTTGGCCCAGGCCACCTTGTCCGCCTCGGTGTTCTCGCCGTCGGCCCGCTGACCCGACGGCAGCGCGCCGACGAAGAAGTAGGTGTCGTAGCGCCGGGTGCGCTCCTCTTTGGGGGTGACCCAGTTGGCCCACGGCCGCAGCAGGTCGGCGCGCAGCACCAACCCCTCGCTGCGCAGGAAGTCCCCGAACGACAGCGAGTTGTCGGCCAGCGCGGCGCGCGCCTCGGCGTACACGCCGGCGTCGCTCACGATGCCCGGGTCACCGTCCTGGTGCGGCCCGGCGAACAGCACGCCCGACTCCTCGAACGTCTCGCGCGCGGCCGAGCACACGAGCGCCAGCGCCAGGTCCTCGTCGACTCCGAGGCGCTGCGCCCACCACGACGGCGGCGGACCGTACCAGTCGATGTCGGCGTTGCGGTCGCGGTCGTCCACGCCGCCGCCCGGGAACACCACGACGCCGCCGACGAACTCCATGTCCCGATGCCTGCGCATGAGGAACACCTCGATGCCGGTGTCGGTGTCGCGGACCAGCATGACGGTCGCGGCCGGACGAACGGGCAACGGCACTGCGTCGTCGCTCATGCACGCCTCCTGTGTGCGGCGCGGCGGCGTACCCGCCGCGCGAAATAACGCCCGTCGATGACGTCGACGGCGATCTGCTGCCCGAAGGCCTTGGACAGGTTCTCCGCGGTGAGCACGTCGCTGAGCAGACCGGCCGCCACCACACTGGCCTCCGAGAGCATCAGGCAGTGGGAGAAGCCGGGCGGGATCTCCTCGACGTGGTGGGTGACCAGGACGAGGGCGGGTGCGTCCGGGTCGGCCGCCAGATCGGCCAACCGGGCGACGAGTTCCTCGCGGCCACCGAGATCCAGGCCGGCGGCGGGTTCGTCGAGGAGCAGCAGTTCGGGATCTGTCATCAGGGACCGAGCGATCAGCACGCGCTTGCGTTCGCCCTCCGACAGGGTCCCGTACGTGCGCTCGGCCAGATGCTCGGCGCCGACACTCTCGAGCATGTCGAGGGCCTGGTCGTAGTCCACCTCTTCGTACTGTTCGCGCCACCGGCCCAGCACCGAGTAGCCGGCCGACACCACGAGGTCGCGCACGATCTCTCCGTCGGGAACCCGCTGGGACAGCGCCGAACTCGACAACCCGACGCGGGCCCGCAGTTCGGTGGTGTCCACCCGGCCGAGGCGCTCGCCCAGCACGTAGGCGGTCCCGCTCGACGGGTGCTCCATGGCCGCGGCGATTCGCAGCAGGGACGTCTTGCCCGCACCGTTGGGGCCGATGACCACCCAACGCTCATCCAGTTCGACCTGCCAGGTGACGGGCCCGACCAGGACCCGTCCCGCCCGACGCAGCACCACGTCGCGGAAGTCGATCAGCAGGTCGGGGTCGGCGATGTCCTCGGACTCGATATCGGCTTCGGGCACTCGACCATGGTAGTCATGGGCGCCCCGAAGTCGTCGAACAGCAGGCGCCGTGGCATCAGACGCAGGAACAGCTGCACCAACGGCCCGATGCCCAGCGCGTACAGCACGGTGCCGACACCGACCGTCCCACCCAGCAGCGCGCCCACGATCAGCACAGTCGCCTCGATCATGGTGCGCACCAGGCGCACCGATCGACCGGTGCGGGCCACCAGCCCGGTCATGAGCCCGTCGCGCGGGCCCGGTCCCAACCCGGCACCGATGTAGAGCACCGTGGAGAGGGCGTTGATCACGACGGCGCCGACGAGCATGGCCACCCGCGCAGGCATCTGCGTGGGTGCGGGCAGCAGCGCCAGCGACACATCGACGGCGACGGCGATCACGATGACGTTGGCGACGGTGCCGACGCCGGGACGGATTCGCAGTGGGATCCAGGCCAGCAACACCGCCACACCGACCGCGGCGGTGACGGTGCCCAGCGACCAGCCGGTCAGGCGCGCGAGCCCGACGTGGAACACATCCCACGGGTCCAGACCGAGTCCGGCGCGGACCATCAACGCCATGGAGAACCCATAGCCGACGAGCCCGGTGATCAGTGTGGTGCCGCGCAGCGCGGCTCGTCCCGCCCTCACGCGTGATCCGGGAAGCGGGCCCGGATCGCGTCGAGGTCGATATGGGCGCGGCGCAGGTCGGCGTCGTCACCGACAAACCCTGCGCGTGGCTGAGGGGTCCTCAGCCACTGCGTGCAGCCCCGACGGATCGCTGTGATCCTGCCTTCACCTCGTAACCAGTTTCGTGCCATTCGCCCATGGTTCCGCTCAAGTGGCTTGTCTTTCAATAGCCAGTTGGGTGAAACTGGCACTCAATGAGTGCAGATATGGCGGATCGCCGCCTCGATGTCACCCTGCTGGCCCGCGAGCTGGGCAACTGGCGCACGGCCGGTGCCAGCGGTCCGATGCATCAGGGCCTCTCGGATGCGCTGCGGATGTTGATCGTCGACGGCCGGCTCCCCGTCGGGTCGCGACTGCCCAGCGAACGGGCCCTGGCCGACGTCCTGCGCATCTCCCGCACCACGGTCACCGCGGCGTATGCGCAGATGCGGGACGAGGGATATCTGACCGCCAAGCGCGGCGCCCGCAGCTCGGTGGCGCTGCCGCCGCAGTCCCATCCCGTCAGCACAGAACTCCACGACGCCTCCCGCACGAGGATCAACCTCGCCGAGGCCGCGATGTCCGCGCCGTCCTCCCCTGTCCTCGAGGCGTATGCGGCGGCCTCCACTGAGATCAGTTCGTACCTGCGCCGGCCCGGCCTGGAACTCTATGGTGTGGCGCCCCTGCGGGACGCCATCGCCGAGAGGTACTGCCGGCGCGGCCTTCCCACCGAACCCGACCAGATCATGGTGACCACCGGCGCACTGGGCGCCATCGGGCTGATCCTGGCGACGTTCGTCGAGGCCGGTGATCGCGTCCTGGTCGAGCAGCCGACGTTCACCGGCGCGCTGGCGGCGATCTCGGCGGCGGGTGCGCGGGCGGTCCCGGTGTCGATCACGCCCGACGAGGGCTGGGACCTCGACGCGCTGCACATCGCGATCCGCCAGCTTGCACCCAACCTGGCCTACCTCATCCCCGACCAGCACAACCCGACCGGCCTGACGATGACGTCCGCGCAGCGGGAACGCTTGGCGCACATCATCACCGACACCCGCACGCGCACCATCATCGACGAGACCATGACCGAGATCTGCCTCGATCAGCCGGCTCCGCCGCCCGTGGCCTGCGCGATGACGCGCCGGCCGGATCTCGTGCTGTCCATCGGGTCGATGTCCAAGTCCTTCTGGGGAGGTCTGCGCATCGGGTGGATCCGCGCCGAGCGCACCACGTTGGCCACCATCGCGGCTCGACGGCCGTCGGTGGACCTCGGCACGCCGATCTTCGAACAACTCGCCGCGGCCCATCTGCTCGCGGTCACCGACCAGGTGGTGCCGGAACGCTGCGACCTGATCCGAAACCGGCGTGCGCTGCTGCGCCGGCTGCTGGCCGAGCACCTGCCGGACTGGCGCGAATGCAACCTCAACCAGCCCACCGGCGGACTGGCCCTCTGGATGCGGCTGCCCGTCCCGTCGAGTTCGGCGGTCTCAGCGGCCGCGTCACGCCTCGGCGTCGACATCCCACCGGGTCCGCGGTTCGGCGTCGACGGCACCCTCGAGCGCTACCTCCGCGTGCCGTACACCCTGCCCGAAGACACACTGGCCGAGGCTGTTTCGCTGCTCGCACGGGCCTGGGCCAGCGTCGTCGGCACGGATCTCGCGCCGACGGCGACGGGCACGGGGCCGGTGGTCTGACCCGGGATCAGTCCCCCGGCGGGATCGCGACGCGGCGCACGACACCGTCGACGGCGTCAGCCGCCTCGATCTCACCGCGCGTGACGCCCAGGATGAACAGCACGGTGTCCAGATACGGGTGGCTCAGCGAGGTGTCAGCCACCTCCCGCAGCGCGGGCTTGGCGTTGAACGCCACCCCCAGGCCGGCCGCGGACAGCATGTCGATGTCGTTGGCGCCGTCGCCCACCGCGACCGTCTGCTCCATCGGCACCCCGACCTGACTGGCGAAGTCCCGCAGCGCCTTGGCCTTTCCGGGCCGATCGATGATCTGCCCGGTCACGCGCCCGGTGAGCCTGCCGTCGACGATCTCGAGGTGGTTGGCCGCGACGTAGTCGAGCATCAACTCCTCGGCCAGCGGTTCGATGACCTGACGGAAACCGCCGGACACCACTCCGCAGTGGAATCCCAGGCGGCGCAGTGTGCGGATCGTGGTCCGCGCGCCCGGGGTCAGCTCAAGCTGTTCGGCCACCTCGTCGACGACCTCGGCGGGCAGCCCGGCCAGCGTCGCCACCCGCTCGCGCAACGACTCCTCGAAGTCCAGTTCGCCGCGCATGGCCGCCTCGGTGATCTGGGCGACCTTGGCCTCCGCGCCGGCCTTCGCGGCCAGCATCTCGATGACCTCACCCTGGATCAGCGTGGAGTCGACGTCGAACACGATCAGGCGCTTGGCCCGGCGGTCGAGCGTGTAGTCCTCGACCGCGACGTCGACACCCTCGTCCACCGACACCCGGGCTAGGGCAGTCTTCAGGGCACCGACGGCGCCGGGCGGGACTGAGACGCGCAGTTCCAGTCCGGTGACCGGGTAGTCGGAGACGCCGCGGATGGTGTCGATGTTGACGCCCAGCGCGGCGGCCTCCCGGGCCAGCACACCGAACGCCTGTGCGGTGATCGGCCGGCCCAGCACCACGATGGTGTGCGTCGACGGTTCGCGGATGATCGGGGCGTCGACACTGTTCTCGATCGTGACGTCCAGGCCGACGCCGTGGATCGCATCCTCGACGTCGGCGCGGAACGCCGCGTCGTGGACGAGATCCTCCGGCCCGGACACCAGCACCCCGAGCGTCAGCCGGCCACGGATGACCACCTGCTCGACGTTGAGCAGCTCCACGCCGTGCGCGGAGAGCACCTCGAACAGCGCCGAGGTCACGCCGGGCTGGTCACCACCGGTGACGGTGATGAGGACAGACACCTTCCCCGAACCGGGGGACACGGTCATCCCTTAGGTGCGGACGTTCTCGTCGTCGAGCCGGGTGACGTCGCCGTCGGCCGGCCCGTGGGCACGTCCCACGTGCGCCTCGGCACGCATCCGCTCGACCATGTGCGGGTAGTGCAGCTCGAACGCCGGACGCTCCGAACGGATCCGGGGCAGCTCGGTGAAGTTGTGCCGCGGCGGCGGGCAGCTGGTGGCCCACTCGAGCGAGTTGCCGTAGCCCCACGGGTCGTCGACCGTGACGACCTCGCCGTAGCGCCAGCTCTTGAACACGTTCCACACGAACGGGATCGTCGAGATGCCGAGGATGAAGGCACCGATCGTCGACACCACGTTCAGGGTGGTGAAGTTGTCCATGGGCAGGTAGTCGGCGTAGCGGCGCGGCATGCCCTCGTCACCCAGCCAGTGCTGCACCAGGAACGTGGTGTGGAAGCCGATGAACGTCAGCCAGAAGTGGAACTTGGCCAGGCGCTCGTCGAGCATGCGGCCCGTCATCTTGGGGAACCAGAAGTAGATGCCCGCGTAGGTGGCGAACACGATGGTGCCGAAGAGCACGTAGTGGAAGTGCGCGACCACGAAGTAGCTGTCGGTGACGTGGAAGTCCAGCGGCGGGCTGGCCAGCAGGACGCCGGACAGGCCACCGAGCAGGAACGTGATGATGAAGCCGACGGAGAACAGCATTGGTGACTCGAAGGTCAGCTGTCCCTTCCACATCGTGCCGATCCAGTTGAAGAACTTGATGCCCGTGGGCACCGCGATCAGGAACGTCATGAAGGAGAAGAACGGCAGCAGCACGGCGCCCGTGGCGTACATGTGGTGCGCCCACACCGCGACCGACAGGGCCGCAATGGCCAGCGTGGCGTAGATCAGGGTGGTGTACCCGAAGATCGGCTTGCGGCTGAACACCGGGAAGATCTCCGAGACGATGCCGAAGAACGGCAGCGCGATGATGTACACCTCGGGGTGGCCGAAGAACCAGAACAGGTGCTGCCACAACAGCACACCGCCGTTGGCCGGGTCATAGACGTGCGCGCCGAGGTGACGGTCGGCGGCCAGGCCGAACAGCGCCGCGGTCAGCAGCGGGAAGGCCAGCAGCACCAGGATCGAGGTCACCAGGATGTTCCAGGTGAAGATCGGCATGCGGAACATCGTCATACCCGGGGCGCGCATGCAGACCACGGTGGTGATCATGTTGACGGCACCGAGGATGGTGCCCAGACCACCGACGGCCAGGCCCATGATCCACAGGTCGGCACCGGCACCCGGGGAGTGGATGGCGTCAGTCAGCGGCGAGTACGCGGTCCAGCCGAAGTCGGCCGCGCCACCCGGGGTGATGAAGCCGGCGGTCGCGATCATCGCGCCGAACAGGAACAGCCAGAACGAGAACGCGTTCAGACGCGGGAACGCCACGTCCGGGGCACCGATCTGCAGCGGCAGCACCAGGTTCGCAAAACCGAACACGATGGGCGTCGCGTAGAACAGCAGCATCACCGTGCCGTGCATGGTGAACAGCTGGTTGAACTGCTCGTTCGACAGGAACTGCAGACCGGGCAGGGCGAGCTCGGTGCGCATCAGCAGGGCCATCAGGCCGCCGATGAAGAAGAAGATGAAGCACACGACGCAGTACATGATGCCGATCAGCTTGTGATCGGTCGTCGTGATGAGCTTGTAGATCAGGTTGCCCTTGGGGCCCATGCGCTCCTTATAGGGGCGCGTCGCCTCGAGTTCTCGCAACGGGGGCGCTTCGGCGGTCAAGAACTCCTCCAAACATCCAAAATCCGGGTCGGAAACCGCGGAATCCCTGGGATCGTGCGCGATCTTCATGGAGATCCTATCCCCCGTCCGCGCTCGTGTAAGCCCGGGTCCGACAAGACGTCGTAGATGTCGCGAAAACGGGGCCCGCGGACCCGGGTGTTAACGTCGGGACCGTGCCGATCCGTGCCGCATATCTCCTGTCGACAGCGTTGCTCGCGACGCTCTGTGCAGGGTGTTCGTCCCCTCAGGGCCAAGAACCGGTCCCGCCGTCCCGCAGTGTGATCACCAGCACTACGAAGATCGCCGGTGCGGGCGTGTTGGGCAACCATCGCAGGCCCGACGAGTCGTGCGCCCCCGAGCCCGCGCCGGTCGATCCGGGCGAGCCGGTGCGGCGGGTCGACAGCGGCACCGAGCGCGGCGACGTGGACGTGCCCGCCGACCCGCAGCGCATCGTGGTGCTCTCCGGGGACCAGCTCGATGTGCTGTGCGCGCTCGGTCTGCAGTCGCGCATCGTGGCGGCGGCGCTGCCCGACGGTTCCCAGACGCAGCCCTCCTATCTGGGCAGGGTCGTGCTCGATGTCCCACCCGCAGGCTCGCGCAGCGCCGTGGATCCCGCCGCGATCTCCGCGGCCCGGCCGGACCTGATCCTCGGTTCACGGGCGCTCACGCCCGAGGCGTACGGCGAGCTGGCGGCGATCGCGCCCACGGTGTTCACCGGAGACCCCGGAGCGGGGTGGCAGGACACCGCGCGCCGGGTCGGTGCGGCCACCGGCCGGGCGGGCGCTGCGGACACCCTGGTCACCGAGTTCGACGAGGACGCCCGCCAGACCGGAATCGCCAACGACGCAACACATTTCCAGACTTCGGTGGTGCAGTTCACCGAGAACGCCGTGCGCGTGTTCGGCGAGGAGAACTTTCCGGGCAGCGTGTTGTCGCTGGTCGGGGTCGACCGTCCCGCGTCTCAGCGGTTCACCGACAGGCCGTTCGTCGAGATCTCCACCGACGACGCCGACGGGGCCGACTTCGGCCCGGTCGACGCCGACATCGTCTATGTGTCGTTCGACTCCCCCGCCGCCAAGGAGCGCGCCACGGCCGTCATGAACGGCGACGCCTGGCTGGCACTGTCGGCCACCCGCGACAATAGGGTGTTCGTGGTCAACAACGAGGTGTGGCAGACGGGGCAGGGACCCGTCGCGGCCCGCGGCATCCTCGACGACCTGCGCATGCTCAACGCACCCATCAACTAGGAGTCCCATGTTCCACGTGCTCACCCTGACCTACACGCAGCCGCTCGAGGAGGTCGACAAGGTTCGGGCCGACCACCTCGCGTGGATCGAAGGTGAGATCAAGGCGGGCCGACTGCTGCTCGCCGGGCGTCAGGAGTCGCAGAAGGGCGGGATCCTCATCACCGGGGACATCGACACCGCGGCCGCCGAGGAACTGATCGCGGCCGATCCGTATGCGCTGGCCGGCCTGGTCTCCTACGAACGCGTCGGGTTCAACGCCGGTCTGCGCGCGCCCGGACTCTGATCGGTCCACCGTTTTCGGGAATGAACCGTCCAACGGCGTCCGTTGGGGTTTCCTATGGGCGCGACGATGCGCCGCGTCTCAATTAACTTTGCTAAGCTATATATCTGTATATACGCGCAGCGACAACCACACGAGGGCACGCAGACATGACCACGACAATCTCCGCATACGCCGCCACCTCGACCACTGGGCCGTTGACCAAGACCACGATCGAGCGTCGCGACGTCGGCCCGCACGATGTCGCCTTCGACATCAAGTTCGCCGGCATCTGTCACTCCGACATCCACACCGTCAAGGGCGAATGGGGCAAGCCCAACTTCCCCGTCGTGCCCGGGCATGAGATCGCCGGTGTGGTGACCGCGGTCGGCTCCGAGGTCACCAAGTACAAGGTCGGCGACCACGTCGGCGTCGGATGCTTCGTCGACTCGTGCCGCGAATGCGACAACTGCCAGGCGGGTCTGCAGCAGTACTGCACCGGCGGCGGCATGGTCGGCACCTACAACGCCATCGACCGCGACGGCACGCCGACCCAGGGCGGTTACAGCACCGCGATCGTCGTCGACGAGAACTACGTGCTGCGCATCCCCGACTCGATCCCGCTCGACAAGGCCGCTCCCCTGCTGTGCGCGGGCATCACCCTGTACTCCCCGCTGCGGCACTGGAATGCCGGCCCGGGCAAGAAGGTGGCCGTGATCGGCCTCGGCGGGCTGGGCCACATGGGCGTCAAGCTGGCCCACGCCATGGGTGCGCATGTCACGGTGCTGTCGCAGTCACTGAAGAAGATGGAGGACGGCCTGCGCCTCGGCGCCGACGAGTACTACGCGACGGCCGACTCCGACACGTTCAAGAAGCTCGCCGGAAAGTTCGACCTGATCGTCAACACGGTGTCGGCCAACCTCGACATGGGCCGCTACCTCAGCCTGCTCGCCGTCGACGGCACGCTGGTCGAGTTGGGCATTCCCGAGCACCCGATGGCGGTCCCGGTGTTTCCGCTGGCCAGCGGGCGCCGCAGCCTGTCGGGATCGATGATCGGCGGCATCCCCGAGACGCAGGAGATGCTCGACTTCTGCGCCGAGCACGACGTCACTCCCGAGATCGAGGTCATCGAGGCGTCGTACATCAACGAGGCCTACGACCGAGTGCTCGCCAGCGACGTGCGGTACCGCTTCGTCATCGACGCCTCGACCATCTAGGTCGTCGACTCCTCATCGTCGGCGTCGGCCACTTCGTTCGAGTCGACCACGTCGTCGAGGCCGGCCAGCGGCCATCCCGCCGCGGCCAGCCTGTCGGCGACGCGACGCACGCTCTCCGGGCCCGCGTCGTAATGGGCGACCTCGGCGATGTAGGCGTCGATGCGCTCCCGCGTGATGGGGTCGGCGACGTCGGCCGGCGCCGAGGCCTCGGCGATCCTGAACACCACCTCGTGGATCTGCTCCTCGGTCAGCGGTGTGTCGCGCAACAGCGCCAGAAGCGGCACTCGGTCCGGGCCGGGCACCCCCTCGGGGTAGCCGGCCCGCAGCCATTCGATGACGCGGGTCAGAAGGTTCGGCACAACTGCCACAGTAGAACAGGCCGTTGGGCGACCTCCTCAGCGGTCGAGCGGGTTGCGTCGGGGCACGATCAGCGGATCGGCCGGTGTCAGCGGGAAGTTCGGCAGATCATCGATGTGGGTGTTGAACGCCGCGGCCAGGACTTCGCGCGAATACGCACTGGCGGAAGCCTTATAGCCGATGTCGGCGGGGAACGGTTGGTCGAAGAAGATCAGGAAGTGCCACTCGTCGCTTCCGATGTTCTCGATGTGGTGCGGGTAGGCGCGCGGGATGAAGTACATGTCGCCGGCCGTCATGGTCCAAGTGTCAAGCGTGCCATCAGGATTCATGATCGTCATGCGCGCGTCGCCGTGCTGCACATAGCCCATCTCCGCGGTCACCGGATGCCAGTGTGGTTCGCGCATACCGTCTTCGGAGACGCGCAGCGAGTACATCGAGATGTCCTTGAGTGCCGGCCAGAACTGGTCGCGAGCGAATCGCGCGTTGCCGTAGGCGTAGGTCAGGCCCGCGGGTTGGGCCTCGACGTCGAACCTGTGCGGGTCTGCGAAGTGGGCCGACGCCGGGATGTCGGGGTCGCCGACGCGGGCGGCCAACTTGTGGTCGGCTGTGTCGCGGCGGATCCGGGCGAAGTCGGCGGCGGGCAGGTCATAGGTGTTGCCCAGCACGGCGTCGCTGAACGCACCGAGGGTGGCGCCGAACCCGAAGTCCTCCGGCCGTTCGCTGCGGAAGGCGATGATGAACTCGGCAACATCGGCGCCGATGTTCTCGATGTGGTGCAGCGACCCGGAATCGATGTGGAACATCTGTCCGGCCGTCACGACGAAGGTGGAGAACCGGCTGCCGTTGTCGAGCACCGACACCAAAGCCGTGCCCGAGACACAGTACGTGAGTTCGTTGGCGTTGGCATGCCAGTGCGGTGTGCGCATGGCTCCGGGGTTCAGCAGAACCCGTTTGATGGACAGCCGTTTCAGGATCGGGAGATTGTCGGCGGTGACCCGGCGCATCGAACCCAGGTCGGACTCCTCGACGATCTCACCGTCGCGCAGTGACACCGAATGCGTGTGATGGGACAGGGTTGCAGTCATCGTTTGACCCTGCCTCTCATCGACGCCCACGTCTGCGCTGCTGTCCCCCAGCCCGGATACCTGCTGGCCCCCATATCCGCCGCCGGCCTCCGAACCGCGCCCATAAGTGCGACAATGACTCGCCGCACCCAAGTCGAGGCCGGGGAGGACGGAATGGGCGCTCTGCAGGTCGTCGTCGCCGATGACGACGTGTTGCTCAGGGAGGGTTTGGCGAGTCTGCTGAGCCGGTCCGGGTTCGACGTCATCGGCCAGGCCGGGGACGCGACCGAACTGCTGAGCCTGGTGCGCGAGGCACAACCACACCTGGTGCTCACCGACATTCGGATGCCGCCCGACCACAACACCGAGGGCCTGGACGCCGCGCGCATCATCCGAGCGGACTACCCCGACATCGGAATCGTCGTGCTCTCAGCGCATATCGACGTCGAGCACGCCACCGAGCTGCTCTCCGGCGGGCACGGCATCGGCTACCTGCTCAAGAGCCGGGTCACTGACGTCGACGACTTCATCGACACCCTGCAGCGCGTCACCAACGGCGCCTCGGTGGTCGATCCGGCCCTGGTGGCCGAACTGGTGTCGGCGCGCCGGCGCAACGACCCGCTGGGCGCGCTCAGCGAGCGGGAGCGCGAGGTGTTGTCGTTGATGGCCGAGGGCCTGTCCAATGCGGGCATCGGTCGGCGGTTGTGGGTCACCGAGGGCACCGTGGAGAAGCACGTCCGCAGCATCCTGACGAAGCTGAACCTGCCGGAGACCGGCGACGATCACCGCCGGGTGCGGGCCGTGATCATGTACCTCGAGGCGCGCTGAGTCTCACCGGGACAGCACCGTCCGGATCGCATCGGGCGACAGCGCGAACTTGGGCAGGAAGCCACGGGCCGAACTGTCGGCGATGAGGTCGATGAGGTCCTGCTCATCATGTGTCGAGATCAGGATCACCGGCACGCCGGAGAGCTGCTCGGCGACGTCGAAACCGCTCTCGGCGCCCAGATCGACGTCCACCAACGCGACATCGGGTCGCAGTTCGGTGCTCTGGCGCACCGCCTCGGCACCGTCGCGCGCCGT
This sequence comes from Mycobacterium sp. ACS4331, assembly GCF_001667265.1. Classification (GTDB taxonomy): domain Bacteria; phylum Actinomycetota; class Actinomycetes; order Mycobacteriales; family Mycobacteriaceae; genus Mycobacterium. Next base: position 28,516 of record NZ_LZHW01000059.1, read on the forward strand.
GCCGACGACGGTGATGCCGCCCCGGGCCAACATCGCCACGGCGGCCTCGCGAAAGGCCGCGCTGTCATCGACGATCAGACAGCGCACGGCAGTGGTCGTCGAACTGAACATGGCTCCAGCGTGGCACCGGCGCTGCGGTCGCGTCATTACCGCTAACCGGAAAGATTCCGGTCCCCGTTGGGCTTAGCATCGGATCGGTGAACTGGCGATCGGTCTCACAAGGCCTGTTGGCGCAACTCGTTCGGCCCAACCCACGTCCGCTGGGCTGGGGAATCGTGGTCGCCTTGGGGTTCATCGTGGGCGAGACGCTGCTGGTGCTGGCGCTCAAACAGGTCGCACCCGACAACGCTTTCGGTGCGCTGCTGCTGCTCGGTGTGCTGGTGATCTCGGCGGGGTGGGATGTCGGGTTGGCCGTGGCGATGTCGCTGACCAGTGCCCTGGTGTATGTGTACTTCCACCTTGAGGGCCGGGGCACCCTCGTGCCCGCGGTGCTGGTTTTCCTCACACTGGCGTTGTTGACCAATGTCCTTGTGGGACAGGCACGTCTGCGCGCCGCGGAGGCCGAAGCGCGTCGCCTCGAGGCCGATGCGCTGGCCGGGCAGCAGGCCGCGTTGCGCAGGGTGGCCACCATGGTGGCGCGCGGTGCCGCACCCGATGAGGTCTATCCGGTGGCGGTGACAGAGCTCGCCCAGAGTCTGGGGGTCGACCATGTGACGCTGCTGCGGTTCGAGGACCCCGCCCAGTGCGTGGTGCTTGCCAGCACGGATCGCCGTGGTACGCCGGGATTCGTTGCCGGGGAACGGTTTCAGTTGGACGGTGACAGTGTCACGGCCCGTATCCGGGCCGGCGGTGCGCCCGCCCGCATCGAGGACTACCACGGCGCCGAAGGTCAACTCGCATCGCGGCTGCGGCAGATCGGCATCCGCTCGGCTGCCGGTGTGCCATTGGTGATCGACGGCACGGTGCGGGCCGCGCTGGTCGCCGGGTCACCGGCCAGTTGGGCGCTGCCCGCCCACGCCGAAGCCCACATCGGAGATTTCGCCGATCTGATCTCCACCGCGATCGCCAACGCCGAGACGCGCGCCGAGTTGACGGCCTCCCGGGCCCGCATCGTGGCGGCCGCCGATCAGGCGCGCCGCGGATTCGAACGCGATCTGCACGACGGCGCTCAGCAGCGCATCGTCTCGCTGGGGCTTGCACTGCGGGCCGCCCAAGCCGGCGTGCCTGAGGATCAGGACGGCCTGCGCGGCGAACTCACCACGATCGTCGATGGGTTGGCCGGCCTGTACGCCGATCTTCAGGAACTCTCGCGCGGCATCCATCCGGCCATCCTGTCCAAGGGCGGGCTGGCGCCGGCGATCAAGACGCTGGCCCGCCGCTCCCCCGTGCCCGTCGACCTCGACCTCAGCGTCGACGGCCGACTGCCCGAACCCGTCGAGGTCGCCGCCTATTACGTGGTCGCCGAATCGTTGACCAACGCGGCCAAACACGCCCGGGCCGAGGTTGTCACGGTGGCGGCCCACCTCGACGACGGCACCCTGCGGCTGTCGGTGACCGACGACGGCGTGGGGGGTGCCGTCTCCGGCGGGGGCTCAGGCCTGGTGGGCCTGCGCGACCGCGTGGAGGCATTGTCCGGTCAGCTCGCGGTCAGCAGTGTGCCGGGTGACGGCACGGCGGTGACCGCGACCATTCCGGTGGGCTAGAAGTCCCAGTCCTCGTCCTCGGTGACGACGGCCTTGCCGATCACGTACGACGAGCCCGAACCGGAGAAGAAGTCGTGGTTCCGCACACCACCTGGTCAGAGCGATAAAAGCCGCTCCACCTGTGTAAACTCATATCTCCTGATCACCCTAGATATGTGCAACCGTCGACAGATTGTGGGCAAAATGTGGGCACGAGAATTGCCGATATCCGTGTCGCGGGCCGACGCTTGACCGCAAGACAACGCGCACGTGAAACCCGGGCGGCGGCCAACCGAACGGGTCTGCTGCGCGGTCAGGTGACAGGTCACGCGGCGTGGCTGGCGTGTGTGGTCATGACTGAGTTCGGCGTACTTGGCAACGAGTTACATACTCAACGTGCCAAAGAGCTGGCGCACTTAAGATGCAACCCACGTATAGCAGCTTTCCGATTCGGCTACCCAGTGAAAGGTATCTTGAGAAAAAAGACATCCAGAGCGGACTCTGCGACACTTCAGAGCGCGAACTCACGCGGCCCAAATTCGAGCCTTCAAACACTACATTAATAATCAGGGCTCCACGTGGCAACATACTCACCTGACACGTATTGAGAATGGCCTTCCGGTATCATTCCAATAATTACTGGCACGACGTAAGAACCACTCTGACTCGTCTTACTTGCGATATATATATTCCACTGTTTGTCACTATTCATACTGTACGCGTTGACGAGTGTGGTCTCCGATGCAATCGGCAGGACTTTAGAATCAAGATCAATCTGGCCGTTTGTGTACGTTTCACTGACGGAGTCTACGAGAAACCTAGGAACAACTTTATCGGACCCGCTACCGATTATCTTATTGAGCTCAGTAAGGGTTCCCTCACCAGGCGCGAACGCACCCAGCAGTAGATTACGGGCCAGCACGGTGTTGCGCTGGTCGTATGCAACAGCCACAGTCCGGGACATATTGTTGAGAATTTCTTGCGCCCATTTACTCTTGCCAACACGAGATTCCGCAGGAGGCAAGCTCTCAGTGACATCACTCTCACCTACATCGATTGCTTCTCGCTTCTCTAGAAGTATTGGCATAATGAGGTCCAGCCACACAGCGTAGTCTTTGCCGTCGTATTGTTTCTGGTAGATATCGAATGTTGGCTGACCACTTGCCGATCGCGGCGATTCGGCGTTACTTACGACACCAATATTCGTTCGACCTGCCTGTCCTAAGAATGCGTATAGACTGCAGCCCAACACGAGGGCGAGGACTACACCTCCGACCGAAAGGTACAGTCCGATCTTTGGTTTTCCATTCCCCTGCCGCAGTTCAAGACCGTGCGCCGTGGAATAGGGCACGGAAGCCACCGGATGTTGATAGGCGTCTGACGCCGCAGGCGCGGAACCGCTCTGAGATTGATAGAAGGTATGTCCGGACTCCACCCCCGGTGCCGTCACCGAAGTCGGCGGGGGGCCCATAACGTTACTTCTCGGCGCTTGAGGAATTTGCTGCGCCGATGCCTCGCGGGACCGCGGGTCAGGCTGTCGAGGCACCGAAGATTTAGGCTCGTAAGTCATGCACCACACCTTTCACCGAATATGGGCGAACCGGCCGTTCGCCAGTAAAGACCTTCGAAAATCTATCGACAGCATCTTGTCAGATTTTGCGCTATCGCTAGTGTTCTACGACTCAGACAATCGAATGACATTAGTTGTCACATGTTCAGCAGTCACCGTCGTAATCTGCCCTTAACGCCAGGGACCAACTTGTTTGCCGGGGACGAGCCTCGAATATCTGGGTGCCCTATACGCGGCGCACTACATCAATAGAGGAACGGCAGCAAGTGTGACCAGAAGTCCCAGGCCGACCAGGGTGATCGTTGCGTAGATAATTATGAACGTCCATGTCAAACCTGTGTCTCGACGACCGGCCTTCTTCAAGGTAGCCAGGTCGACAATGGCGCCAACCAGAGCAAAGGGAGCTAAAAATCCGCAGCTCATTAGGGTGAAGAGAAATACGGCCAGGTGAAACGCTGTCGACATACCTGCAGACGGCTTGGCCAGACCGCCATTCGAGGTCATCGAGGGGCCATAGTTATATCCGGAATTGTACGAAGAATTTCCAGCGTTGCACGAAGGGTTTCCGGTGTTGTACGGGTAGCCGGTCTTGTATTCGTATCCGAAAGGCTCTCGAAGTGGTGGATGCCCTGTGTCGCCGCGCCAACTCCCGGCTTCACCCTCGGTGCGGCGATAGTCTGTCGGCGCCGGGGGTCGCTCTCCAGGTGAGTTGAACTGAGGAGGTGGGGATGTGTGGTCGGTCAATACGGTACCCATTCTTTAATCTAGTCGGATGGTACTTATAGGCAAGGCCCTACCCAGCCTCCGATAATCACGCTACAAAATCATTGGTGCTCGGTGCGAGGTTTCTACTATCAGGCAGCTTAGAGCAATACAACTAGTTCATAGCCCTGTCAGAATGTCATCCGATCGGATGATTTTGGCGTGCCTAGAACACCAGCCGGAACGGGAATAGGTTTGGGTCTTCTGCACGATCAGGTGACAATTTGACCTGACCCACCGTTTGGGTTCCAGGCTCCTCGGTGACCGAGTGTCAGCCTGTACGAGGGGCTGACCCGGTTCGTCGAATTTCCCCACTGGCGCTCATCGAAATTCCCCACATCCGTGTGGCTGCGCCGAGAAGGACGGGACTACCGATGCTGCTGGTGTCTGACGCCAGTAGCCCGTCGAGGTAGGCCGCTTTCTCATGCTCACATGGGAGGACGACATGGAAATACACGCCCTACAAAAGCGCGGTTGGTCGATCTCTGCGATCTCCCGTCACACTGGCTTCGACCGCAAAACGGTCCGCAAGTGCCTGGCTGGCGATGCCGTGCCCGCACGGAGGTACAGTCGGCCCCGGATCCGTTCGACCCGTTCGTCGACTACGGCACCGCCAGGCTGGTCGAGGATCCGCACCTATGGGCTCTTACTCTCCGACAAACTCAAAGAACTCAGCTTCGGGCAGTCGGATCGCCAAGGACCGGCAAACCCGCCTTTCGGTCGGCTTGGCCCGCGCGGCCGCCACGCCGGCTACCGCACGCATCAGCACATCTTGCTGAGTCGGCACCCGACTAAAGGAAAGCCGCCCCAGCGCCAAACCGGGGCGGCTTTCACCTAACTCTGGACAAACACGCCCTGCGTATCAGAAGTCCCAGTCCTCGTCCTCGGTGACGACGGCCTTGCCGATCACGTACGACGAGCCCGAACCGGAGAAGAAGTCGTGGTTCTCGTCGGCGTTGGGGCTCAGCGCCGACAGGATCGCCGGGTTGACGTCGGTCTCGTCGCGCGGGAACAGCGCCTCGTAGCCGAGGTTCATCAGCGCCTTGTTGGCGTTGTAGCGCAGGAACTTCTTGACGTCCTCGGTCAGCCCCACCTCGTCGTAGAGGTCCTGGGTGTACTCGACCTCGTTGTCGTAGAGCTCGAACAGCAGCTCATAGGTGTAGTCCTTGAGCTCCTGACGCTTGGCCTCGTCCACCAGCTGCAGCCCGCGCTGGTACTTGTAGCCGATGTAGTAGCCGTGCACGGCCTCATCGCGGATGATCAGCCGGATCATGTCGGCGGTGTTGGTCAGCTTGGCCCGGCTGCTCCAGTACATCGGCAGGTAGAAGCCCGAGTAGAACAGGAAGCTCTCCAGCAGCGTGGAGGCCACCTTGCGCTTGAGCGGCTCATCGCCCTTGTAGTACTGCAGCACGATCTCGGCCTTGCGCTGGAGGTTGGGGTTCTCCTCCGACCAGCGGAACGCCTCATCGATCTCCACCGTGGAGCACAGCGTGGAGAAGATGTTGCTGTAGCTCTTGGCGTGCACGGACTCCATGAACGCGATGTTGGTGTAGACGGCCTCTTCGTGCGGCGTGAGCGCATCGGGGATCAGGCTGACCGCGCCGACGGTGCCCTGGATGGTGTCCAGCATCGTCAGGCCGGTGAAGACCCGCATGGTGAGCTGCTTCTCGTGGTCGGTCAGAGTGCCCCAGGACGGGATGTCGTTGGACACCGGCACCTTCTCGGGCAACCAGAAGTTGCCGGTCAGGCGGTCCCAGACCTCGGCATCCTTCTCGTCTTGCACACGGTTCCAGTTGATGGCCGAGACACGGTCGATCAGCTTCATTCCGTCGGACACCTGAACCCCTTAAATCTGCGCTGCCGGACTGGTGCCCGCAACACTACAACTGGTGGGTGACAACTCGGCGCAACACAACACTTTGTGCCCCGGCGTGTTCTTCCCGCGGCCGGCTCAACTAGCCCCGAGCAGCCGGTATTCGTCCATGTCCACCGTGCGGGTGGCCAACCAGTACTGCCACGTCATGCCGCTCCACAGCGTGCGGTTGACGCCGTGCTCATCCATGTACCAGCTACGGCACCCACCGGTGTTGAACACCGTGCCGGCCAGATCGTGCTGCAGGCGCTGGTTGTAGCGGTCGGAGGCCTCCCGCGTGGGCGCCAAACCCTGGGCGCCGGCGCGGTCGGTTGCCTCGATGGCCTGGGCGACGTAGCGGATCTGGGATTCGATCATGAACACCACGGAGTTGTGGCCCAGCGCGGTGTTCGGCCCGAGCAGGAAGAACAGGTTGGGCATGTCGGCCACGGCGATGCCGCGCAGCGCGGATATGCCCTCGCGGTTCCACCGGTCCACCAGGTCCTCACCGCCGGGGCCCTTGATGTCGACGTAGGTGTAGGAGTCGGTGACGTGGAACCCGGTCGCGAACACCACGACGTCGACGGCGTGTTCGACACCGTCCGCGGTGACGATGCCGTCCGGGGTGAACCGCGCGATGCCGGAGGTGATCACCTGTGTGCGGGGGTCGGCGATACCGCGATAGTAGGTGTCGGAGTTCAGGATTCGCTTGCACCCGGCGCGATAGCTCGGGGTCAGCTTGCGCTGCAGCTCTGGATCCTTGATGTGGTGGCGGATGTTCCACTTGCCCATCAGTTCGCCGATCTTGAGCAGCCGAGGCTGCTTTGTCATGGCGAATCCGACACCCTCGTGGATCCAGTAGATGCCCGCGCGCATGGCCGCGCGCGTCCCCGGGACGCGCGCGAAGACCCGACGCAGCCACGGCGGGATCGGATTGTTGGGCCGCGGCATCACCCACGCCGGTGTGCGTTGGTAGACCTGCAGTTCGGCGACGTCCTTGACGATCTCGGGCACGATCTGGATCGCGCTGGCCCCGGTGCCGATCACCGCGACCCTCTTGCCGGTGAGGTCGACGCTGTGATCCCACTGCGCGGAATGGAATGCGGCCCCGCCGAACTCCTCGAGTCCGGCGAAATCCGGGATCAACGGCACGTGCAGGCCGCCGGCTCCGGAGATCAGGTACTGCGTGACGAACTCCTGGCCATCCCTGCTGAAGACGTGCCACCGCATCTCGGCATCGTCCCAGTGCGCCCGATCCACATGGGTGCCGAACCGGATATGTTGGCGCAGTCCGTATTTCGCGGCAACGCCGAGCAGATAGTCCTGGATCTCGGGCTGGAAGGACCACATGTGAGTCCAGTCCGGTTTGGGCTCGAACGAGAACGAGTACATGTGCGACGGGATGTCGCACGCGCAGCCGGGATAGGTGTTGTCGCGCCAGGTTCCACCGACCTCGTCGGCCTTCTCCAGGATGAGGAAGTCCACACCCTGCTTCTGCAGCGCGATACCCATCCCCAGACCGGAGAATCCTGAGCCGATGATCAGGGCGCGGGTGTGCACGGGCTGGGCAGCAGTCATGGAATCATGTTACTCGCAGTAACCGGGACCGGCGGTACCGGTTCGTCAGGGGGCCAGCATGGCGATCGACCGCCGTAGCTGCGCCTCCTCGGGCGCCGCGGGCAGGGCACCCACGGCAGCCGGTTCCGTCCCGAATGCGTCGACCATGAGCGCGGCGAAGCGCCGCCATGCCTCCGGCGCGGTCTCCCCCGTCGCGGCGACGACGCCCGAGTTCGCCAGCAGCATCACCACGACGTCGGCGACGGTGACGTCGGCGCGCAGGTGACCGTCAGCCTGTGCGCGCTGCATCAGCGTGCGCAGCTTCTCGACGGCCTCGCCGGTGCGCTGTTCCACGACACTGCTCGGCGGAAAAGCCGTGGTCAACAACTCACGCAGGCCCGCATCGCTGGCCTGGAGTTCACACAGGTCGAACACCAGCGCACGAAATCCCGCCCACGGGCTCGGCGTGGCCAGGGCACGGTCGACAACCTCGGTGAACCGCGAGATGTTGCGTTCAAAGGTCGCGGCGGCCAGGTCCGCGCGCGTCGGGAAACGTCGGTACAGCGTCGCGACGCCGACGCCGGCGCGCCGCGCGATCTCCTCCAGAGGCGCCGAGATGCCGCGGCTGGCAAACAACTCTGCGGCCGCATCGACGATCCGGTCGCGATTGGCGGCGGCATCGGCACGCAGGGCTCGCGGACGCCTCGGTGGCCGTCCTCTCACCCCCTGCTGCGCTGCGCCGGATATCACACGCCCACTCTAGCCGAATAAGTGGAGGAGAACATCCACTTGAGCGTAATGTCCTCACATATAAGTGGTGACAACCCTCCACTTAACCCACTGAGTCCTGATGGAGCACATCGATGGCCGTATTGACCCACCCCCACACCGGGCGGCACCGACTTGAGACACCCCGGCCGAGGCTGCGCGGCAACCCCTGGTGGACGCTGCTCGCGGTGTCCATCGGCGTCATCATGGTCGGCCTGGACGCCTCGGTGGTGGCGATCGCCAACCCGCACATCGCGACCGACCTGAAGGCGTCGCTGTCGGATCTGCAGTGGATCACCGACTCCTACATGCTGGCCCTGGCCGCGCTGCTGATCTTCGGCGGCAAACTCGGGGACCGGTTCGGCCGGCGCCGCATGTTCTTCATCGGCGTGGTCGGATTCGCCGCCGCGTCGGTGGCCATCGGTCTGGTCGGCTCCGTCGCCGGTGTCATCGCGATGCGCGCCGTCCAGGGTGTCTTCGGCGCGCTGCTGATGCCCAGCACCCTGGCCATCATCCGCGGCACCTTCCCGGCCGAGAAGCTCAACACCGCCGTCGGCATCTGGGGCGCCGCCACGGGCGTCTCGATCGCGGCGGGCCCCATCGTCGGCGGCCTGCTGGTCGAGCACGTCAACTGGGAGTCCGTCTTCTACATCAACGCACCCATCGGGGCTGCGGCGCTGCTCATCGGGGCGCTGGCCATCGCCGAGAGCCGCAGCGACGGCGCCCACCGGATGGACGTGGCGGGCATCGCGGCGCTCTCCGGTGGCCTGTCGCTGATCGTGTACAGCCTGATCAAGGCACCCGAATGGGGCTGGTTGGCCAGTCAGACCCTGGGCCTGCTGCTGGCCGGCGTCTTGGCGCTGGTGATCTTCGTGCTGGTGGAACAGCGCACGGCCGAACCGCTGTTGCCGATGCGCCTGTTCGCCAACCGTGCGGTGTCGATCGGCACCGCCGTGGTCGTCATCAACTTCTTCGCGCTGTTCGGCACGTTGTTCTTCATGACGCTCTACCTGCAGAACGTGCAGGGCATGAGCCCGGTCGAGGCCGGTCTGCGGACCCTGCCGCTCTCCGGCGCCCTGATGGTCACCGCACCACTGAGCGGTGCGCTGACCCAGCGCTTCGGCCCCCGGCCCGCGATGACCGGTGGCCTGGCGGCCATGGCCGGGGCACTGATGTTGCTGACCCGCCTGACCATCGACTCCGGCTACGGCGCCCTGTGGCCCGCGTTCGTGCTGCTGGGGGCGGGCATCGGCCTGGTGCTCACCGCGAGTTCCGACGCGATCGTCGGCAACGCCCCCGTCGACGACGCCGGGGTGGCCGGCGGTCTGCAGAGCACCGCGGTGCAGTTGGGCGGCGTGCTGGGCACCACGATCCTCGGCTCGGTGCTCTCCAGCCGAGTCGGATCCAGCCTGACCGGTGAGCTGACCGACGCCGGCGTCCCGGCACAGGTCGCCGCGCAGGCCGAGGCCGCCAAGGAACTCATCGCGCAGGGGTTGAGCCCCACTCAGCTGCCGAACGCCCCCACCATGCCCGCCGTGCTGGCCGACGCCCTGACCACCGGAAGCCACAACGCGTTCATGGTCGGCCTGCAGACCTCGGTGATGGTGGCCGCCGTCGCGGCCGCGATCGGCGCGGTGATGGCGGCATTCACCCCGCGCGGCGCCACCGGCGAAGCCCAGGTCACCGAAGGCGACTGAGGCTCAAGCCTTCTCGTCCTCAGGGCGGTCCCTCGGGACCGCCTTGTGAATGGGCAGGTCCGGGTCGATCTTGATGCCCAGCAGCGCAGTCGTCCCGATGATGGCGCCCATCATGATCGTCGTCAGATGCGAGATGAACTTCTCCCGCGGCATCCGACGCGGACTGTCCGGAGTAGGCCCCAGCCACCAGTCCGTCGAACTCGCCGCGGTGCCGAAGGTCGCGAACGCGGCGAGCTCGATCGCCTCGCGGTCCAGCTCCATCTCACGCAGTTCGTTGTTGAAGAGCTCGGCCATCGCCAGGGTGATCTCGCGGCCCTCGTTGACCGCGCGCATGGTGGCCTCGGCCTGATCGGGGAATCGGCCCTGAAGCACGAAGCGGACCACGTTGGGGTGTTGGTCGACGAGGTAGACGTACTGCTCAATGCTGCGCTTGATGACGTCGCTGGCCGAATCGGTGGTCAGGTTGATCACCGGGTAGATCTCGGCCCACAGCATGTCGCGCAACCGTTCCCCGATGGCCTGGAACAGGTCGGACTTGTCGGTGAAATGCCGGTAGATCTTGGGTTTGGCGGTGCCGGCCTCCTCGGCGATCTCGCGGACGCTGACCTCGGGGCCGTGCTGGTCGATGGCCCGGAACGCGGCGTCGACGATCTCGGCGCGCACCTTCTTCCGGTGTTCACGCCAACGTTCGCTGCGGGCGTCGACCTTCACGCCGGCGGCGGGTTCACCGCCGGGCTTCGGCTTCGCTCGAGAGACAACTCGCACGCTTGCACTGTACTCGCCGCAGCACGCTGACCTGGCAATACAGGCCTGCGTCGCGGCCGCGTCCCGATGGGATCGGTCACACTTGCGTCACCTCTGGTCAAAATTATTGACCTTCAAGCAGATTCAAATTGTCAGCGGATCTGATCGCGCTGCGACTTCGTTGCGTTCAGCTAACATTGGCTGGGTAATCCGTTTCCGAGGAACACGAAACGAGACATACCTGTGACACAGAGTTATGACCTGGTCATCGCAGGTGGGGGGCCTTCCGGATCGGCTGCCGCATGGCAGGCCGCGCAGAGCGGCGCGCGTGTGGTGGTGCTCGACAAAGCGGAGTTCCCCCGTGACAAGCCGTGCGGTGACGGCCTGACGGCCCGCGCCGTCAGCTACCTGCAGAAAATGGGCCTCGCCCACGACGTCGACACCTTCCACCGCGTGAACCGAGTCACGGTGTTCAGCCCCACCCAGTGGGAGTTGTCCTTTCCTCGACGTCCGGGCATGCCCGACCACGGCCACACCGTCAGCCGCACCGAACTGGACACGCTTCTGCTCAAGCACGCCGAGTCTTCCGGGGCCGAGGTGCGGCAGTCCTGTGAGGTCGTCGGCCCGGAACTCGACGAGCGCGGGCGTGTCGTCGGGGTGGTGCTCAAGAGCGGCGAGAAGGTCTTCGGTGACGCGGTGATCGCCGCCGACGGGGCCTACTCCCCCATCAAGCGCGCCTTGAAGATCGACTCGCAGTACAACGGCTACTCAGCGATCGCGATCCGCTCCGAGATGCACGCGGACCGCCCCGATTCCGACTCGCTGGACATTCACCTCAAGCTTCGCTTCCAGGGCGACCAGCTGCCGGGATACGGCTGGGTGTTCCCCATGGGCGGAGGACGTTTCAACATCGGTTTGGGCTATGTCAACAGCTACAAGAACTGGCAGTCGATCAACGCCACGCAGTTCCTCGGCGAATTCCTGCGTACGCTGCCCGCCGAATGGAACCTGCCGCCGATCGAGGAGTTGAAGCGGAACCGCAGTGTGCGCGCCTGGCGTCTGCCGATGGGCTTCACGGCGTGGCCGCCCTGGCGACCCGGGGTGCTGTTCACCGGAGATGCCCTCGGGGCAGGCAAACCCGCCTCGGGTGCGGGCATCTCGAAGGCCCTCGAATCAGGGCTGGCCGCAGGCGAATGCGCGATCGCCGCGCTGACCAACGGCGGACCGGACGACTTCACGAACTACGCGCAGCGGATGGAGGCCGCGTGGGGCCGGGAGTACCGGCGCGGGCGCTGGTTCCACAAGCTGCTCGGCTACCCGCCGGTGGCCGAGGCGGGTATCAGGCTGATCGACAACGCGGCCTTCCGCGACCGCATGCTCAAGGCCCTGTACAAGAAGGCGCAGGGTCCGCAGCACACCTACTAGGGTCGTGGAGATGGAACAGCGCATCAGCCTGCTCACCCTCGGTGTCGACGACCTGGCGGCCTCCCGGAGGTTCTTCGAGGACGGTCTGGGCTGGGCCGCCACCGGCGCCTATGAGGGTGTGGTGTTCTACCAGTTGCCCGGCATCGCGCTGGCGCTGTTCGGCCGCGCCGATCTGGCCGCCGACACCGGCGTTGCGGTCGACGGCCGGTTCAGCGGCATCAGCATCGCGATCAATCAACGCACCGAGGCCGAGGTCGACGAGGTCATGGCCCAGGTGCAGGCGGCGGGCGGGACCATCGTCAAGCCCGCCGAAAAGACGTACTGGGGCGGCTATTCCGGGTATTTCACCGACCTGGACGGGCATGTCTGGGAAGTCGCGGTCAACCCCGCATGGCTGATCAACGACGACGGCACCGTCACGATCCAGTAGCGCGTCAGCGTCGTCCGCGCTTGACCGGCTTGCGCGCCACCTTGCCCGCCGCCGCGCGCGCGGCCTGTTTCGCCAGCGTCTTCTCCCGTGCGGTGCGCTTGGGCGCCGGTTGGGCCTGCTGCCCCCGTGACGAGCCCGACCTGCGACCCCGGACGATCCCGATGAACTCCTCGACCAGTTCGGGCTGCTGTCCTGCCGGTACGGCGAGCGCGACGGGGCAGGTGGGCGCGTCCGTGATCGGGCGGTAGGTGAGGTCCTTGCGGTGGTGCAGCCGAGCCAGCGACTGCGGCACGATGAGTGCGCCGAGTCCCGCGGCGACGAGTTCCACTGCCGCCTCGGTGGTTTCGGGCCGGTGATCGATCGGCGCGCCGGGCGCGTCCGCCCAGCCGACGACGTCGTCGAGTGGGAGCAGCGTCGGCTCGCCGTCGAGGTCTGCGGCGGTGATCTCATCGACGGCGGTCAGGACGTGATCGGTCGGGACGACGGCCACCGTCGTCTCCTCGTAGAGCGGGATGACGGCCAGCCCCGATGCGTCGGACGGCGGTCGCAGCAGGGCCAGATCGACCGCGCCGGCCCGCACCGCTTCGGCGGCGTCCGCCGCAGTCACCGCGTGCAACCGCAACGGGACGTCGGGGTGGCGTTCCGCCCAGATCCGAGCCCACTTCGCGGGCGTTGCCCCGGGCACGTACCCGAGGGTGAGGGAGCGCGGCGTCACCGCCTCAGGCTACCGATAGGCTGGTTCCATGAGCAGGCCCAACGCGCAGTCCATGAAACCCGCCACCGCGGCGAAGAAGCTGGACGTGTACCTGCCCGCCACGCCTGCCGAGTTCCAGGCCAACGCCATCACCCGCGCCGAGCTTGAGGCCCTGCAGGCCGACCCTCCGCAGTGGCTCAAAGACCTGCGCAGGAACGGCCCGCACCCCAAGAACCTGGTGGCCGCCAAGCTGGGCATCTCGATCGCCGCGCTGGCCCGCAACGAGGTGGGCGATGCGCTCACCACCGAGGAGATCAACCAGATCCTCGAGGACAACCCCGAGTGGCTGATCGCCGAACGTGAGAGCTACCAGGAGGTGCTGCGCGAGGAGCGCCGCCTGAAGGCGCTGAGGGCCGACAAGGCGCGCGAGAGCTGAATTTCTACAGCGTCACAGGGCTTCCCCGATGTCGGGCAGCAGCGCGACGTCCTCAGGCTGACCATTGCGGAACACGGCCGCCAGTTCACGCACTTGCCTCTTGGCCCATTCGACGTTCAACCCGCTCAACACCTCATACTCGAACGCGAATCGCTGTGCGCGCCACCTCAACGCTCGGATGCGGTGCGCTCGTCGATCATCGCCGCGTGCGTACGTAGACGGTCTGCGATCTGGCCCAGCCACTCGGTGTAGGTCAGCGGGTCTGGAAGGTAATCGACACCCACGCTGTTGACCAGGAGCTGTCCCAAGTCGGGTTCAGCGCGGGCCTGGCGTAGGTTATCGATCTCCTGGGCCAGGTTGCACAGGGCCCGAGCGACAGGTCGTGCCGTGACATAACTGTCGACCACTCCCTCCCAGTCCTCTGCTTCGAGATCCCAATCCTGGTGGAAGTAGGCACCGAGAAATTGGTCAAGGTCCCTGGATATCGAGCCATCGTTCATGGTGTGGGGAACCCTGTAAGCACGTACCACCCGCCATTTCCGTCGCCTTTGAGCACCACCCTAACTCCGGTGCCCGGCACCGCCTCCGTATGAAAGGTGCACCGAGCCTGAGATACAAATCGGCTCCGCTCGACAGCCACTCGACAATCTCTTGTTGATGGCGTTGGAGCACGGAGCCGACGGCTGCGGCTGCCTCATCGAGGTTGTTGAACGACGAGGCCGTTCCCAATTTGGTTGAGTCGAGGCGAGCAGAAAGATCGTCGAAGGTTAGCGATGTCCTCAGGCTGGCTGGCGTGACCCCGATCGGTTGATCCGTGGCTTATGAGAGTCTTGCGGCCCACATTGTGGGTAGGAAGGCACGACAAGATCATGGTGACGATGAGACGGCACAGCCCGGAGCAGATTGTGCGCAAGCTGATGGCTGCTGACCGGCTGTTGGACGAGGGCAAGGACACCGCGGCGGTATGCCGCGAACTCGGCGTTTCCGAGGCCACCTACCACCGGTGGCGCAACCAGTTCGGCGGCCTGAAAGCCGAGGACGCCAAACGGCTCAAGGACCTCGCACGCGAGAACGCCGCCCTCAAGCGGCTGTTGGCCGATGCTGAGTTGGTGAAGGACGCGCTGCGGGAGATCGCCAAGGGAAACTTCTAGGCCCGGGACGCCGGCGGGCAGCTATTCGTCACCTGCAGCGCGTGCTGGGGGTCAGCGAGCGGTTCGCCTGCCGCGTCACCGGGCAACACCGCGCCACCCAAAGCCACGAACCCACGTCGGCGACGCCAGACGACCCAGACGCCGCCCTGCGAGCGTGGCTACGCGGCTACGCCAAGAAGCATCCTCGACGTCGATTCCGGCCCGCCTAACATGACGCCCGCGGCGAAGGCTGGGTCGTCAATCACAAGAAGATCCAACGCCTGTGGCGGTGGAGGTACCGTGGCGTTGCGCTTGCGCGCTGCGGAACCCGCAGGCCTTCCTCCCGCCCCCCGCCGACCGTTGTGGCCGAAGCACCCGACCGGGTGTGGGTGGTGAACTTCCAGTTCGACGTCACCACCGGCGGGCGGCCGATGAAGATCGTGTCGATCATCGACGAGCACACCCGCGAATGCCTCGCCACCTGTTGTCACCGGTGCCTACTCGCGATCGCAGTGGGTCCGATCGCCATCTCGAAGTTCGACCATCGAAAGCCGCCGTTGAGGGATGCTATGACGGTGAAGCAGTTTCGCCGCGGTGAGCTTGTTTTTGATGTTGTTGATTCGGGGCCAGCTGACGGTTCGGTCGTGGTCCTATTGCACGGGTTCCCACAGTCCAACGCCTCTTGGGATGCGGTTATCCCACTTCTGACCGCACGAGGATATCGCTGCCTGGCTCCGAACCAGCGGGGATATTCACCCGGTGCCCGGCCTGAACGCCGACGCGACTACCGCATGACTGAACTCGTCGATGACGTCGCCGCACTGATCGATGCAAGCGGCGCCGAGAAAGTCCATCTCGTAGGCCATGACGCTGGCGCTGGAATGGGATGGGTGTTCGCAGCAAATCACCCAGACCGTCTTCACACCTTCACGGCACTGTCGACCCCGCACCCAACCGCATTCAAGAACGCGATACTGACAAGCCGCCAAGGGATTACATCGTGGTACATCTACTTCTATCAATTGCCCCGAATCCCTGAGTGGTACTACCTAGGCCGGCGCGGCGACGCCTCAAGACTGTCGCGCTACATGCAGGCCGGCGGCCAAAGCCCTGTGCTGGCAGACCGAGATGCGAGCGCGATGGCCGAACCCGGGACACTCACCGCGTCAATGAATTGGTACCGGGCACTTTCATGGTCAGACAAGATTGGCCAGACAACGGTTCCCACCATGTATGTGTGGAGCGACAGCGACAAGTGGGTCCTTGACAAGGCCGCTCGCAACACGGGCCGCTACGTCAGCGGGCAATACCGCTTCGAGATCCTCCACGGAACTTCTCACTGGATACCTGAAGAGCAGCCAGACACAGTCGCCCGCCTACTACTCGAATGGCTGGAAACCCATTCCTCTCCATGACTATCGCAAACCCTGATCCGAGACCTCGACAGCCACGCTGACCGGATGAATGCGGCGTCGCTAGTCGGCTGGGCGTCCACAGCCAAGCGAAGCCCACTGTCGCAGGGCTACGATTTCGACGACAACGATGAATATCGACTCTCAACCGCCGTGGACCAGCCTGCAGTCCTGATTCCGGTAGAACACGACCGCTCCACCGCGCCCGTCCTCGTCGACGTCGTCATCGACTGCATCGAGGGTGAATTCGAGATTGGCGAGCGTAGGACCGACGATCAGCTGGACGTTCTCTGAGAATCTGTTGTCCGCCACGAGTTTCAGCCCTTCACCCACGCGTTGCCCACACGACGACAGCCGTAGCGCGTTGCGTTCTCCATCAGGTACGCGATCTCTATTGCGAGAACGACTCGTGGCGCTTGCACACGACTTCCTCCAGCCTTTAAGTCGCGGGTTCCGAACAGGCTCGTGGCGATTGCTTCTTTGGGAAACCACCGATCCCGGAATACGGCGACGAATCCGAGTGCGGGCTGTGGGACCGGATCGGGTTGCGTCGGCATTGGAGGGTTGAGCGCTGGTTGAAGACGCTGCGGGGCTCAGCAGCGCGACCGCTGAGTAAGCCTCACAGCGGTTCGCCGATGTCGGGCAGCAGCGCGACGTCTTCAGGCTGACCATTGCGGAACACGGCCGCCAGTTCACGCACTCGCCTCTTGGCCCATTCGACGTTCAACCCGCTCAACACCTCATACTCGAACGCGAATCGCTATGCACGGTCACCGAATCGCCGTGCCGCCTCAGTCGTGACGACATCCTGGCAGTACCAGCACAACAGATCATCGAGACTGCCGACTCGATCGAATCCGAGTTGTCCGCGCTCATAGAACCTGAAGTGGTAGCCGGCGTCGTCGACGAAGATGTTGAGTCCATCGGTGACTTGAGACCGACGGGCATGGGCCGGACCCCCAACTGCTGCGACAGCCGGTCGATCTCGCGCTGAAGCACATCAATCTTGTCGTTCGGGAAACTTTCCGTAGTCATCCATAGTCCGATCAATCGACTGCAAATATGTCACCCCAGCCCCGAACTCACTTCCAGTTCAATGTCTTCGACCTGCCGGTCCATCAGATGGCTGAAGATCATCGCCTTGACCAACGGAAGTACCGCGGAGCCCGCGGGTGAATTCAGCTCATACCTGCCCGCGCTGATCTGCCTGGTATCGACAGAGACGGCGAATCCCTGTGCATACAGTGATGATCCCAGGTTCGGTGCATCGACAGCTGATCGAGCCAGACTTGCCCATGCCCAGATCAGGTATTTCTCCGCCAACTCGAACGTGGAGAACCGACCAACCTCGGGCCGCCACTGGTTGCGATCATCGAGTTCGTCCAGAACCCAAGAACCGTCGTCGAGATGAAGGCGGTACGAGAAGTCACTCGATCGGAACACGACCTGATCCCCATCGTGGTCGTCATCGATCGACACTCCTGTGGACCTCAACAGCTCCGCCCACCTTGTCCAGTTGTCCGCCAACCGCCTGTAGTCAGGTTTCACCTGTTCACCTTTCTCAGATATTGAGCATCGATGAGATCTTGCACAGAGGCGTTATTCCCATCAGCATCCAGAATGCGGTATTGCACTCCGCCACCTGGTTGGTTAAACCATGGCGCAGCCTGCGATCGTTCAATCGTGTAACCCGGCGGAAGGTTGGCGGGATCTGCGACAACATACTGGTAATAGGGCTTGTCCACACTTACTGGGGGTAACGCGCGTTCTGCGAAGGGAACGCCCTCGGGCGACATCCACGATCCGCCTGGATGCCCGAAGCGGTCAACCACCGTGCCCTTCGGCAACTGGACGTCTGGAGCCACCGTCCCGGGCACGGCGTACGGCTTGCCGGGCAGCGAGTCGTCGGGGTAGACGAGGCTCCCGTCTGCGTTTGTGAAATCCGGTCCTGGCGGTGTGGGTTGGTAACTGTCGAACAGGGGCGAGTCTGCCGGCAGTGCTGGCGGTGCGTGAACCGTCGATGGCGACGGGACGTGTGGGCTTGGCGCAGGGCCGGCGCCGGTGATGTCATCGAGGCCCGTGGCAGGTTTAGCGACCGACGTTGTGCTGTCGAGGGTTTCATGAGTAAGGCCGCCGAGTGCGGCTCGCGCGGCAAGAGTTTCCGGACCGAACACCACGGCGCTGCCGGCAGACTGGGTTCCATCCGCCGCCCATTCGCCGAGGTAGTAAGCAGCACTGGGTGAGTTGAGCGCACGATCGATCTCGTCCTTGACCGCCCCGACGGGATCGGAAATCGTCTCCTGCAGACCACCCAGGAGTGCCTGCCATGATTCGAGAACACCTGGAGACTTCGAGTCGCCGGTTCCAAACAGGCTCTTGGCGAAGGCTTCATTGGCAAACCACCGATCGCGGAAGCCGTCGACGAATCCAGGCGCGGGCTGTGGGACCGGGTCGGGCTGCGGCATGGTGGGGTTGAGCGCCAAATACTCACCCAGTCGGTGGGTGTCCTGCAGGAATCGGTCAAGCGCGGCGTCCATGGACTCAGGCGGCACTCCCTGCATTGCAAGCAGGTCCCGCGCAGCGGCGACGACTGCGGGGTCGGACTTGAGATCCTGCACCGATGGCACTCGGCTCAGCGCCGCCTGCCGTTGCTGCTCCATCGCCGCGCCCAGTCCCGGCGCCGTCGCCTCCAGCGCCTGATCCAGATTCTTAGGCACCTCCTTGGGGTCCGCCGTCGTTCCCGGCGGGAACAGTTGGTCCTGCAGCGTGGGCGGACGCTCCTCGCCCTGAGCCGGGTTCTCGGCCGCGGCGGGGCCGTCCGGCAACAGCATGTCCTGCCAAGTCTTCGGCGGTTCAGATCCCTGCTCTGCATCGCCGCCCCCGCCGCCACCGTCGGGTTCCGGTGCCGGGGATAGGTGCGGACTCAGCGGCGCGTCCATCGACTGCACTGTCCCCTCGGCGAAGCTGACCTCCCCCAGCGGCGCGACCGCTGCGGTGATCTTGGCCGCGACCTCAGCGTCCAGTTCCGCCAGGCGCAACGCACGGGCGTTGATCTCGGCCGAAAGCTCCTGGCCTTCAGCCAGTTTGGCCGGATACTCCGCGGCCGTGACCCCGTGTCGAGTCGACAGGGACAGATCATCGTGGACATCGAACCCGGCCGCCTCGGCCCTGCGCACCGAGTCGAGCACCTGCTGCTTGGCGGTCTCCAGATCGGCCGCGCCGGCACGCGCAGCCCTCGCCGCACCATCCAGGACATCGGCCAAACCACGCACTCGATACAGGTCCGCCAGCGTGCGCGCCTGGGTGGCTTCGGCGGCTCGGCCGTCCCAGTCAGCGCCGCCTGGGCTCAGCGCGCCACGATGCGCGGTGGAGAAGGCACCCTCCCAGCCCGCGGCGGTGGTGGTCCAGTGGCGGGCGGCCGTCTGCAGATGGGCGGTGTCCCAGTTGCGGATCTGCGACAGACTCGGCAGCGCCACCCCCGCTGCTGCAGTCCCTCCCCCGACTGCTGCCATCTACATCCGGATCAAGCTCAGGGCCACTGTGTCCACAGCAGCTGAGTCTATTGCTGGCCTACCCGAGTGCAATTCACTGATTTCGGTCTTCGAGTGTCGCAGCGTGCTGACGCAACCGGTGCGCGATCTGGCCCAGCCACGCGGTGTAGGTCGGCGGTTCGGGAAGGTAAAAGACGCCGACTGTGTACACCAAGAACTGTTCCAAGTCGGGTTCAGCGCGGGCCTGACGCAGCGTGTCGATCTCCTCGGCCAGCATCCTCAAGAGCCCGGCAACTGGGTGATCGTTGACGTAGCCGTCGACGATTCCCTGCCAGTCGTCGGCCTCCAGATCCCAGTCCTGATGAAAGTAGGCGCCGAAGAACTGCTTGAGGTCCCGAGAGATCGAGCCGTCGTTCACGGATGCACCGCAGAGATCTGCTGCGCCGACGCGTGATCCAGCTCGGACATCACCGCCCCGACCATGCCGACCTTCGCACCCGTGGTCGACAGTCGTGCGGCCAGAAGCCCGGCCGCCGCACTCACCACCGCATTCGCCGCCACGACCGCCGCCGACGTCGCCTGGCCACCTGCCGGCGGGTTGCCGGATGGAACCCCGTCCACGACATCGCCAGCCGCTGCAACATGCTGACTCGCAGCAAGCTGCAGACCTTCCGCACTAAGGCCGATCAGATCCACAATAGGGAAGTCTATTGCCGGCACAGGAGTGCGCAATTCACCAATTGCGGGGCCGCTCTCAACCGCTCATTCCGGCCTTCGACAGCAGGTAGAGGACGAGCACACCGACTCCGCCGACGATCAGCGCCCTGCCAAGCCTCCGGTTCTTCCTGCGCTGCGCCATTCCGAACAACAGCAGGCCTATGCCGAAGGCGAAGATGCCCAGATCCACTGTCATCCGGCCCAGCTCATAGCTGAGACTGCTGGCAATCACATCAATGCGCACCGTGCCCTCCCCAACGTCAGGTCCCGGAGTCTATTGCCGACGGACGCGTGCGCAATTCACAGCGGTTGCGGCCGGACAGCTGGCGTGCTGAGGATGCGGGGCTGAGCGACGGGACGTGCGTTGCAATAACTGTCGACGACGCGCTACCAGTCCCCGCTTCGAGATCCCAACCCTGGTGAAAGCAGACGCCGCCGCCCTTCAGGACTGTCTCAACGCCGGCACCTATCACGCGAAGCCGCCAACGAGTGAATTGCGAACCCTCGCAATGCCCCTGAGAATCTGCGCATGGACCTGATCCGATTCACCGCTGGCCTACGCCTGGTCGGCGAACGGCGCTACCGACCGACTCAGGCTCTCGGTACCGTTCGACGGCGGGCAGGTGCTCGTTCGCGGCTCTCGCGCGACAGTGCCCGCCACCCCAGTCGTAGTGGTTCTAGAAGGAATTGGAAATGTGGATTGTGTTGACGGGATACCCCTTAACATGAGTGACCGTCGAACGCCGGACAACTTGGAACAGTTTTTTGGCGGTAATTTCCACCCGGACTGGGATCTCGAAGCCGCGGACTGGCCTCAGATTGTGGACAGTTTCGTTGTGGGCGAGCAACCCGGGCAGCTGCGTTCCTTGGCCCGCAATATTGACGAATTCCGTGACAGCAGGCCGGATCCCGAACTCCACGCGGCGATGTCAAATATGGGCGGCTTCTACGACCCGCGGCCGGACATGACCTACTCCGAGTGGCTGGGACACGTCGCCGCGCGACTGCGCCAGCACGCCGCCGACATCGAGAACGACGGCGCTTACTGAGCCCAGAACGCAGGCCAGGAGACAATTCTCCTGGCCTGCGACCTATTGCTGAGACATGCCTACAGCATGCAGGACACGCAGCCCTCGACTTCGGTTCCCTCCAAAGCCATCTGGCGCAGCCGGATGTAGTAGAGCGTCTTGATCCCCTTGCGCCAGGCGTAGATCTGCGCCTTGTTCACATCGCGTGTGGTGGCGGTGTCCTTGAAGAACAGCGTCAGGCTCAGGCCCTGGTCCACGTGCTGAGTGGCCGCGGCGTAGGTGTCGATGACCTTCTCGTAGCCGATCTCATAGGCATCCTGGTAGTACTCCAGGTTGTCGTTGTCCATGTAGGGCGCCGGGTAGTAGACGCGCCCGATCTTGCCCTCCTTGCGGATCTCGATCTTGCTGGCGATCGGGTGGATCGACGACGTCGAGTGGTTGATGTAGGAGATCGACCCCGTCGGCGGGACGGCCTGCAGGTTCTGGTTGTAGATGCCGTGCTTCTGCACCGACTCCTTGAGCCGCTTCCAGTCGTCCTGGTTCGGGATGCGGATGTTCGCGTCGGCGAACAGCTTCCGAACCCGGTCGGTCGCCGGCTCCCACACCTGATCGGTGTACTTGTCGAAGAACTCACCCGAGGCGTACTTCGACCGCTCGAAGCCCTTGAAGTGCGTGCCCCGTTCGATCGCAATGCGATTCGAGGCCCGCAGCGCGTGGTAGAGCACGGTGTAGAAGTAGATGTTGGTGAAGTCCACACCCTCTTCGGAGCCGTAGAAGATCCGCTCGCGCGCGAGGTAGCCGTGCAGGTTCATCTGCCCGAGACCGATGGCGTGCGACTCGTCGTTGCCCTTCTCGATCGACGGCACCGAGGTGATGCGGGTCTGGTCCGACACCGCGGTCAGCGCCCGGATGGCCACCTCGATGGTCTGACCGAAGTCCGGCGAGTCCATCGCCTTGGCGATGTTCAGCGAGCCCAGGTTGCACGAGATGTCCTTGCCGATCTTGGAATAGGACAGGTCGTCGTTGAACTCCGAGGCCGTCGAGACCTGCAGGATCTCCGAGCACAGGTTGGAGTGGGTGATCTTGCCGTCGATCGGGTTGGCCCGGTTCACGGTGTCCTCGTACATGATGTACGGGTAGCCGGACTCGAACTGCAGCTCGGCCAGGGTCTGGAAGAACTCGCGGGCCTTGATCTTGGACTTGCGGATCCGCGCGTCGTTGACCATCTCGTGGTACTTCTCCGACACCGAGATGTCGGCGAACGGCACCCCGTAGACGCGCTCGACGTCGTACGGCGAGAACAGATACATGTCCTCGTTCTTCTTCGCCAATTCGAACGTGATGTCCGGGATCACCACGCCGAGGCTCAGCGTCTTGATCCGGATCTTCTCGTCGGCGTTCTCGCGCTTGGTGTCGAGGAACCGGTAGATGTCGGGGTGGTGCGCGTGCAGGTACACCGCGCCCGCACCCTGACGGGCCCCGAGCTGGTTGGCGTAGGAGAACGAGTCCTCAAGCAGCTTCATGATCGGGATGACGCCCGAGCTCTGGTTCTCGATGTTCTTGATGGGCGCACCGTGCTCGCGAATGTTGGTCAGCAGCAGCGCAACTCCACCACCGCGCTTGGACAGCTGCAGCGCGGAGTTGATGGAGCGCCCGATGGACTCCATGTTGTCCTCGATGCGCAGCAGGAAGCAGCTGACCGGCTCACCGCGCTGCTTCTTGCCGGAGTTGAGGAACGTCGGGGTGGCCGGCTGGAATCGGCCCTCGATGATCTCGTCCACCAGCTGTTCGGCGAGCACCGTGTCACCGGCGGCCAGCGTGAGCGCCACCATCACGACGCGGTCCTCGAAGCGCTCGAGGTAACGCTTCCCGTCGAAGGTCTTCAGCGTGTAGGAGGTGTAGTACTTGAACGCGCCCAGGAATGTCGGGAAACGGAACTTCTTGGCGTACGCCCGGTCCGTCAGCTCCTTGACGAAGTTGCGCGAGTACTGATCGAGAACCTCACGCTCGTAGTAGTTCTCGCGGATCAGGTAATCGAGCTTCTCGTCCTGATTGTGGAAGAACACCGTGTTCTGGTTGACGTGCTGCAGGAAGTACTCCCGCGCAGCCCGCACGTCCATGTCGAACTGAATCCTGCCGTCGGCGTCGTACAGATTCAGCATCGCGTTGAACGCGTGGTAGTCCGTCTCCCCCGGCAGCGCGTGCGCGGTGGCGGTTACAGGCTCTGCAGCTGTGACGGTTGGTGGCACGTCTGTTCCTTCCAGAAGTCTTCCAAGCCGGCACGGACGGCGAAGACGTCATCCGTCGTGCCCATGAGTTCAAATCGATAGAGAAAGGGGACACCGCACTTACGCGAGACGACCTGGCCCGCGTAGCCGAACTCGGCGCCGAAGTTGGTGTTGCCCGCGGCGATGACGCCGCGGATCAACGACCGGTTGCGTTCGTTGTTGAGAAAGGCGATGACCTGCTTGGGGACATAGCCCCCGCGGTCGGGGTCGGGCCCGTTGGCGTGCCCGCCGCCGTAGGTCGGCAGGATCAGCACATACGGGGTGTCGACCTCGATCCGCTCGTGCAGGGGGATCCGGGTGGCGGGCAGGCCGAGCTTCTCCACGAATCGGTGCGTGTTCTCCGAAACGCTGGAGAAGTAGACGAGATTGTTGCCGGCCATGCCGGGCCTCCCCTCTGCGCTCGGCGGGTCAGGCAGTCGCCGTGACCGCTCCGGCCAGCGCCTTGATCCGATCCGGACGGAAGCCCGACCAGTGGTCACCGCCGGCCACCACGACGGGAGCCTGCAGGTAGCCCAGCGCCATGACGTAGTCACGGGCCTCGGGGTCGGTGGTGATGTCAACGACGTTGTATTCGATGCCCGCCTTGTCCAGGGCCTTGTACGTGGCGTTGCACTGCACACATGCGGGCTTGGTGTAAACGGTGACGCTCATCTGCTCCTACGCTCCCTTATGACGCTCAGCGAAGTCGTGCGATGCCTGGACTTCGTGGTACTCGGACTTCTCAACGGATGGGACTCACTGTTGTTCAGCGCGCCGGTGGTCCCCTTGATTCCATCTGCTCCGAGCCGCCCGAATCGTGGGAATCCAGTGGACTCCGGGTTGATCCGTGCGGTCCGGCTGACCTCGATGAGCTTGGGGTCTGTCGGCCTGTCAGACACTACACCTAGTGGCCGACATTGCGAAGTACTACAAGATGTTCTGAACCACATTCATGAAATTCCCAGGTCGTAAGCCCAACACGGGTCCCCGCGCCCGGCGTGTCGCAGATCACAACACGCCGGAGTGGGGCCCGCGTCGGTTGTCCACAGCCTGTGTATCACCGGCCACCGACAGATTCGCCGCGCCGCGTCGCGGCCGTCCGAGGCCGCCCCCCGCAACAGCAAAGTCGGGGCGCGCGGGAACGTAGGGGAGCGGGGGAGGAGCGGTGTTGTTTGAAGGGGCGACCCCCCCCGGCCGGGGGTAGGCGGGGGGCGGAGGGGCG
>NZ_LZHW01000060.1 GCF_001667265.1 Mycobacterium sp. ACS4331
GAGTTGGCTTTGGCGTGCGGGCCCGACAACCGCAAAGTCAGCCCCACCAAATGGCGAACCCGCATGCGCCGCGGGCGATGTGAATGGATCCCACCACCCCACCTCGACAACGGTGGACCACGGATCAACGACCACCACCACCCCGAAAACCTCCTGAACCCACACCAGGAGGACGACGAAGGCGGCCCCGACCCCGACTGACAGGTGGACAGCGCACGCGTCCTCCGACCCCGGCTGACGCGAAGACAGTGCGGGCGACCCCGACCCCTGCCTGGCCGGAACGGCGACTGAGCCGTCGGGGTCACCGGGGCCTCCCGGCCAGATCTGCTAGCGGAGCAACCCCCGGCACCCAAGCGGCGACACCCCGGCCCGCCCGTACAACCGGACCGGAAGCACATGGGACACCACGCCGATGGCGCCGCCGAGCATGGGCCACACGGGCCAGAAGTACCAAGCCCCTGCCGACAACCCCACCACCAACCACACGGTGAGGCAGATGAGCACCATGGAGACATAAGCACTGACATGCCAGACGACACCGCGTCGCGCAGCAGCCCTCCGCTGATCGCGGCGCCCCGGGTCCTGCCGGAGCATTCGCCCGAGGGGCAGATCATGAAGCACGCTCTGCAGATCTGCGGTGGTGTCGGCGGCCAGCACCCGACCAGTCCGGTCCTCGTACTCGACCAACGTCAGATATCCCTGCGACATCGCCCGGCCCAGGTGCGCAAGCGCCGATTCGCGCTCCCGATCACCCACCCGCACTCCGCCGTCGACTGTGGCGTTCGACATGAGACCCTCCCGAGGCGTCGCATCACCTTGACACTGTCAATCCAGCGTTAAGGCTGCCACCACAGCTTGACAGTGTCAAGGAATCGCACGGACACTCTTGCCGTGAGCACCACGGAGCGGTCGGTCCGGGAGGCGCTGCTGGAGGCGGCCCGCACCGAACTCGTCGAACACGGCCGTGCGGGCATCAGTCTGCGCGCAGTGGCTCGTCGCGCAGGCGTGTCCCACGCCGCCCCCAAACACCATTTCGGCGACCGTCGAGGATTGCTGACCGCGATCGCCACCGAGGGGTTTGAAGCACTGACCACGAGCCTGCGCGAATCACTGGCTGCGGCGCCCGGCGTCGAAGGCCGGTTGGCAGCGCTGGGCCGCGCGTACGTCGAGTTCGGCCTGCACAACCCGGCGATGTTCGACCTGATGTTCCGACCCACCGAACTGCACACCGACGACCCCGCGCTCACATCCGCACGGCAACGGTCGATCGGCGTGCTCAATGACGCCGTCACGCAGTTGGCGTCCTCGGACACGGCACCCTCCGGCACCGCCGAACTCGCACTGATCAGCTGGGCGCTCGCACACGGCCTGGTCGTACTGGCCCGCGACGGTGCGCTTCAGAACGCCGCGGGAGCCGAGGGCTCCGACCTCACGGTGCCGCTGAACCTCATCGGACTGTTCTCGCAGAGGGTTGCCGACAACTCCCGCTGACCGGCCGAGCGTCCTTGACATTCCCCGGCGGGACGGTCATTGTCATCGTGCATTGCGCATCGCCAGGTCCGGTGGCGAAGGAATTCCCGACTCGGACGCGGTCCCTGAATGCGTGATATCCAAAAATCGGAAATCTCATTTCCGCAGATAAAGCATAAGAAACGGGCCTTCAGACCGGTGCGCTAAGGTGGCCTCACAGCTCAGCGGAGTAACGTCATTCTCAAGCCGTGGCCCGCACGACCGGAGCCCACGAGGGCATCAAGCCGACATCAGGAGAGTGATGGCAGCGAGTTCGACCGACGAGTCGCCCGAAACGGCGCTGTCGCTGGCCGAGCAGGCCGAGGCCGCGGCCGCCGCGGCCGAAGCCGAAGCCGCCGCGGCACGCGCACGCGTTGACGCACTGCTGGACGACCATTTGGAGGGCGCTGACGACTCCGAGATCGCCCTTCTCGACAGCACTGGTCCGCATATCGCGGTCTGGCACGTCATCGTCGCCGCAGCCGCAGCCGTCGCCTTGGTGGCGTTGGTGGCTGCGGGCAGCTTTCTGGTGTGGTCCGGACACAAAGCCGATCAACAGCGCGCCCAGGAGGCCGAGTTCGCGGCCGCCGCGCGCCAGGGTGTCATCAACCTGATGTCACTGAACTTCAATAACGGCGACGCCGACCTGCAGCGCCTGATCGACAGCACCACCGGCGAGTTTCGTGCGGACTTCGAGAAGAGCAGAGACTCCTTCAAGGCAGTCATGAACGAGTCGAAGGTGGTCACCGAGGCTAATGTGCGCGCCACGGCGGTCGAGAAGATGACCGACGACACCGCGACTGTCCTCGTGGCGGCCACCTCGCAGGTCTCCAATACGGCGGGTAAGCAGCAGCAACCCCGCGCCTGGCGACTCAGTATCGACGTCGCACGGGACAATGGCCAGATCAAGATGTCGAAAGTGGAGTTCGTACCGTGAGCACCGACCATGATGATCTCGCCAAAGATGCCGAGACGGACGTGAAGATCGCCGACGAGACCGTAGCCGACACCGAAGTGGCCGACACCGAGGCAGCAGACGCCGCGGTGACCGCCGAGACGGACGACGCCGAAGCGACCACCGACACCGAAGCCACCGACACGAGCAACCCCGAAGGCACTGTGACCGCCGAATCTCGCCGCAACCTCGGTGTCCTGATCACGGTCGTCTCGCTGGCGGTGCTTCTGGCGGCCTCGGCCGCCGTCACCACCTGGCTGTACTTCACCAGCTACCGGCCCGACCAGAAAGTCGACGCGGCCGCACAGCAGGCCGCACTGGACGCGGCCAAGAGTGGCACCGTGGCCGCCTTGACCTACTCCCCCGAGGAACTCGACAAGGACCTCGAGACCGCCAAGTCGCAGATGACGGGCGACTTCCTGTCGTACTACACGAAGTTCACCGACGAGGTGGTCCGCAAGGCCGTCGCGGACAAGAAGGTGTCGACGACCGCCCAGGTTGTCCGCGCTGCGGTCTCCGAGATGGGACCCGAAACCGCGAAGGTCCTGGTGTTCGTCAATCAGGCGACCACGAGCAATGACCGCCCGGACCCGTCGATGGCGGCCAGCAGTGTGCTCGTGACGATGACCAAGGTCGACGGGAAGTGGCTCATCTCGGCCTTCGACCCGGTCTGACCGGGGGGTCACAGAGATCGGCGGAGGAATCGGCGCTGTCGATGATGGCGCGGATCGAGCGCCGGCACCGGCCGCAGTCGGCTCCGGCACCGCACCTCTGCGCGACGTCGTTCGTGGTGCACGCCCCGGCGGCGACCGCGTCAGCAACGGTGTGACTGGTCACGCCGACACAGAGGCACACGTACATGCCGCCGTCCTCAGTCCTCGCCGATCCGCATCATCGAAACGAATTCCCCCAGAAACACCGGCGGATACACGCCGACACCGACGTCCTCCATCCAATCGGGAGCCACATCGTGGCTGCCGATCCAGCGTTCGGCGTTCTCCTCATTGTCGATGTCCTGCAGGACCAGGACCTCATGTGAGTCGTCGAATGCCTTGAAAACCCACACTTTTCGCACGCCGGCGGCCTTGAATCTGGCTTTGGCCGAATGCAGTTCGTTGACGAACAGGGCCGCGTTCTCGACCGAGACGATCGTCGAGACCAGAACGCCGGGCGGATAGTCATCGCCTCGCCCGGTCAGGTCGTAGCGG
The DNA here is from genome assembly GCF_001667265.1 of Mycobacterium sp. ACS4331. Taxonomy (GTDB): domain Bacteria; phylum Actinomycetota; class Actinomycetes; order Mycobacteriales; family Mycobacteriaceae; genus Mycobacterium. The sequence goes on from NZ_LZHW01000060.1 coordinate 3,673, forward strand.
TCGGCGATCTCACCGGCGAACACCGCGGGGATGTCTTCAACCCCCACGGCGTCGAACCATTCGAAGAACACCCGCGACCGGAGCAGCTCAACCACCGGTTCGCGACTGCGGACGCCGATCATCACGAGCACTCGCCCCTCGTCGTGCAGCGATCGGTACACGAGCACGTGGTGGGCGCCCAGCTGGGCCAGCGCGTCTCTGCGCTTCTCCAGCAGCGGCCCGACACGGGATGGGTCAGGAATGCGGTAGTCCGAGGCGATCACCATCGAGTGTCGGTACACCTCGGCGATGTTCACCGAAGTTGATCCTTCATCACCTTGCCGCTTGCGTTCAGCGGCAACGAGTCGAGGAAGACGACGGACCTTGGCACCTTGTACCCCGCCATCCGCTCTCGGCTCCACTCGATCAACTCTGCCTCAGTGACCTCCTCGCGCGCACCCTTCAACACGACGAAGGCCCGGCCGACCTGGCCCATGCGCTCGTCGGGAACGCCGATGACGGCGGCCTGCGCGACGCTCGGATGCTCCAGCAGGAAGTCCTCGATCTCGGCGGGGTACGCGTTGAACCCGCCGACGATGAACATGTCCTTCTTGCGGCCGATGATGCGAAGGCGACCCGACGCGTTGATCTCGCCGAGATCGCCGGTGTGCAGCCACCCCTCGGGATCGATCGCCTCGGCCGTGGCCGCTGGATCGTCGAGGTAGCCCTGCATCACGCTGTAGCCGCGGACCAGCACCTCACCATCGTCGGCTATGCGCACCTCGATTCCGGCGCACGGCACGCCGACGGTGGTGGCGATGTCTTCGAAGGAGTCGCCTGGCCGTGACAGGGTTGCGGTGCCGCACTCGGTCAGGCCGTACCCTGTGGCGAGCGTCGCAAACGGCAGTTCCTCGTGCACACGCCGGATCAGCTCGACCGGGATGTCGGCCGACCCGGTGACGCCGGCCCGCAGGCTCGCCAGTCGGTTCTTGTCGGGCACCTGCAGCAGCGAGTGGTACAGCGTCGGTGGACCGGGAAGCATCGTGATGCGTTCCCGCTCAACAAGATCCACCACGGCGTCGACGTCGAACACGGGTACGGGGTAGATCGTCGCGCCGCGGATCATCGCAGCGATGCAGCCGGCCTTGAGTCCGAAGGTGTGGAAGAACGGGTTGACGATCAGGTATCGGTCGCCCTCGCGCAGATCCGCGAGATCGCACCACTCCTCGTAGAGGCGCAGGGTCTGCAGGTGGTTCATCATCACACCCTTGGGTCGACCCGTGGTCCCCGAGGTGTAGATGATGTCGGCGATGTCGGTGCCGGCGATCTCCGCTTCATACGGCGCGCCGCTGGACAGGAAATCGGACTTCAGGTCGATCACCGGCACGCCGACCGGTGCCGTGAAGTCCATGCCGAGGAAGCCCTTCTGCACCAGGACAGCCTTGGCCCCACTGCGGGTGATGACATCGGCGGCCTCATCGGCCTTGAACCTCGTGTTGACCGGGACCAGCACGGCCCCGGCGGTCAGGACGCCGAACGCCGCGATGACCCATTCGGCGGAGTTCGGGGCCCAGATCGCGACCCGGTCACCCTTGGCGACGCCCGATTCTCTGACCGCTCCCGCGGCGACGCGGACGCGGTCGACGAGTTCACGGAAAGTCAGGCGCAGCGAACCGTCGACGACCGCCTCGGAATCTCCGAAGCGGTCGCCGACGCTCAAGACCATCTCTGGGATGGTCTGCCACGCACTGCCTGTGCGACTGTCCGTCACACCGTGACGAGGCGACCGAGGTTGCCGCCCATGATCTTCGCCTGATCCTCAAGCGAAAGGTGCTCCAGCGCAGTCACATAGTGAGTGGGCTCGGCCAGACCCTCGGGATGCGGCCAGTCGGAACCGTAGAGCACCTGGTCGACACCGATCAGGTTGATCAGCTCGTCGATGCCCTCCTCATAGAAGGGGCTGACGAAGATGCGGTTCTTGATCTCCTCCATCGGATTGCCCAGGAACGCCTCGGGGGCCTTCTTGTACACCTCGGCCATGGAGTCCAGCAGCGGGAACATCCACTTCGAACCGGCCTCGACGATGCCGACCTTGAGCTTCGGGAAGCGGAACAGCGCGCCGTGAATGACCCATGAGGCCACCGCATCCTGGATCGGACGCCACTCGTTGAGGATCGACATCGCGTTGGTCTGGAACGGCAGCATCTCCTGCGCCGCGCCGTCCCACTCCGAGGTGTAGCGCGAGTAGCCGCTGTCAGACGAGTGCATGCCGACGAAGACGTCGTACTCGACGCACTTCTGCCAGAACGGATCGAACTCCGGCAGGGCGAACGACCGCGGCCCACGGAAGCCGGGCACCGGGGCGGGCCGGACCAGGATGGCGCGTGCACCACGCTTGACCGCCCACTCGAGCTCCTCGATCGCCTTCTCGACGATGGGCAGCGTGATGACCGGGGTGGTGAAGATGCGGTTCTGGTAGTTGAAGCCCCACACCTCGTGCAGCCACTCGTTGAGCGAGTGGATGAGGACGTGGATGGCGACCGGATCGTCGCGCAGCCGCTCCTCGATGAGGCTGGCCAGGGTCGGGAACATGAGCGTGCGGTCGACACCGAGCTCGTTCATGAGCTCGAGGCGCGGCCCGGGCTCGAAGAAGGCCGGAATGGACTTCATGGGCTCACCGAACAGCTCGCGCTTGCTCTTGCCGTCGGGGTTTCCGAACTTGAAGTACTCCTCCCAGGCGCCAGGCTTGGCGACGACGGAGAACGTCGGGTTCGGGATGTAGTTACTGATCTGACCGCGGATGGCGATCTTGGTGCGCCCGTTGACCTCGACGTACTGGACGATGTCCTTGTACTCCTTGGGGAGGTGCGTCAGGAGCGCCTCTGGCGGTTCGTAGAGGTGGTTGTCCGCGTCGAAGAGCGGAAACGGGATGTCGACACGATGCGACAGCTGACCCATGGAATTCTCCTTTCCAGTTCTTGAGAATCATATTCTCAGAGTGCCGTTACCGCAATGACATGGGGTTGGGTTTACGGCACGAAGCCCAGACCCACCTGCGCATCGACCGGCCAACCACGGTGTTATTCTCCTGTTTGGAGAATCCCGATATCACTGTAGGAGAACGCGCTCATGGTCGACCTCGAGCTGCAAGACGGCCTGGCAGTCATCACGATCGACCGCCCCCAGGCCCGCAACGCCATTGCGCCGGAGACCATGGATCAGCTCGACGAGGCGTTGGACCGGGCTCGCGACGCGCTGGCCCTGGTGATCCGCGGGGGCGGAGACCGCGCGTTCGTCTCCGGCGGAGACCTCAAGGAACTGGCCAAGCTGCGCACTGTGGAACAGGCCGCCGACATGGCTCGACGGATGCGTGGGATCTGCGATCGCATCGCGGCCTTCCCCGGTCCCGTCATCGCGGCGTTGAACGGGCACGCTCTCGGCGGCGGCGCCGAAGTCGCCGTGGCGGCCGACATCCGCATCGCCGCCGACGACATCAAGATCGGCTTCAACCAGGTGTCGTTGGCGATCATGCCGGCCTGGGGCGGCGCGGAACGACTGGCCGCACTCGTCGGCCGCGGGCGCGCCCTGCTTCTGGCCGGCAGCGGCACGATTCTGGACGCCGCGGGAGCCGCGCGCGTCGGCCTGGTCGATCAGGTGGTCCCGCGCGCCGCGTTCGACGAGACCTGGCGCTCGGTCGCGCGGTCGCTGACCAACCGCCCCGCCGGTGACATCAAACGCGTCATCGGCGGCGCCACACCCGCCGAGGCCATCGACGCATTCGCCAACCTGTGGGTCCACGACGACCACTGGGCCGCCGCCGACAAGGTGCTGTCCGCCAAGAAGTGACTCGGGCCGTCAGGACTTCTCGGCGTCCTCGGCTGCGTCGTCGTCCTCGAGCAGGGCGGCGTGCCGCCAGTCGTCGGGCAGCTGCCGCGGGCCCTCGAGGTAGGTGAGCCACTTGTCGGCGAAGGCGCGGGTCTCCTGATGGCCCAGCGTCATGCCGAGGAACTCCTCCTGGACCAGCACCTGGGTGGCACCGGTCATCAGCACCATCAGCACCGTCGGGGTGAACTCCTCGAACGGGACGTTGTATCGGGCCATCGCCGCGGTCAGCGTCTTGATGGTCTCCCGCCGGAAGATCTCGGCGTACTTGGCGATCTCGGCCATCAACACCTTGCGGTGGTTGGCCAGCGCGATGAACTCCATCGTCATGGCCGTACCCGCGGGATCGGTGTTGAGCTCCCATAGGGCCCACAGCGGCTGTGAGGAGTTCAGCGCGGCCTTCTGATGGCGTTTCAACTGTTCGGCGCGACGCCGGAACAGTTCCAGGAACAGGTCGTCCATCGTGCGGAAGTAGTAGTGCACGAGCTGCGGCTTGAGGCCGGCCTTCTCGGCCACCCGGCGCGACGTGACGGCCGCATAGCCCTCGTCGCGCATCAGCTCCTCGGCGGCATTGAGCAGCACCACGCGATTCTTCGCATCCGGCGCGCCGAGCCTGCGCGAGGTGCTGGCCGGGGTTGCCATCAACTGTCGCCTCCGTCTTTCGTGACCGGGCCATGGTACTGCCGGTCCCGCTTCCTTGACCGTGCGCTGGACCACATGCTAAGCAAGTGCTCAGCATATGTCAGCCCATTGCAGGAGGTTCGTGTTGCCCGAAACCGATCACACGTCCGCATACGACACGATCGACTACTTCACGGACCCCTCCCTGGTCCCCGACCCCTACCCGTACTTCGACCACCTGCGGTCGAAGTGCCCGGTCCTGCCGACGTCGAACTACGGCGTCGTCGCTGTGACGGGCCACGAGGAGGCGTCGGTCGTGTACAAGGACGCCGAGCTGTATTCCTCCTGCATCGCGGTGGGTGGGCCGTTTCCGCCGCTGCCGTTCACGCCCGAGGGCGCTGACATCTCCGAGCAGATCGAGGCGCACCGCAGCGAGCTGCCGATGAGCGAGCACATGGTCACCATGGACCCGCCGCAGCACTCCCGTGCCCGCTCGCTGCTCAATCGGCTCCTGACGCCCAAGCGGCTCAAGGAGAACGAGGAGTTCATGTGGCGGCTCGCCGACGAACAGCTTGACGAGATCATCGGCAGCCAGACCGGCACCGTGAAATGCGAGTTCCTCTCCGAGTACGCCAAACCGTTCTCGCTTCTGGTGATCGCCGACCTGCTCGGCGTCCCCGAAGAGGATCACGAGGAGTTCCGCACCATGCTCGGCGCACCGCGCCCGGGTGCCAACGTGGGCTCGTTGGCGGGCGAAACCCTCGACCACAACCCGCTGGAATGGCTTGAGAACAAGTTCTGCGCCTACCTCGAGGACCGCCGCGCCAACCCGCGCGACGACATCCTCACGGGCTTGGCGACGGCCAAGTACCCCGAAGGCGACACCCCGGAGATCATTGACGTCGTCAAGAGCGCGACGTTCCTGTTCGCCGCCGGCCAGGAGACCACCACGAAGCTGCTCAGCGCGTCGATGCGGCTGCTCGCCGAGCGACCCGACGTGGTGGAGCGCCTGCGCGGCGACCGCAGCCGGATCCCGAACTTCGTCGAGGAGATGCTGCGGATGGAGAGCCCGGTCAAATCGGCGTTCCGGTTGGTCAAGAAGGACACCACGCTCGGTGACGTCGAACTCAAGGCCGGCACGGTGGTGATGGTCAATCCCGGTGCCATCAACCGGGATCCGCGTCGATTCGACGATCCACACGAATTCGACTTCGAGCGCCACAACGTACGCGAGCACTTGGCGTTCGGCCGCGGCGCGCACTCCTGCCCGGGTGGTCCGCTGGCCCGAGTCGAGGGACGCGTGTCCGTCGAACGGATCCTCGACCGGATGACCGACATCCGTCTCGACGAGGACAAGCACGGTCCTGAGGGGGCCCGGACGTTCACCTACGAGCCGACGTTCATTTTGCGCGGTCTCACCGAGATCAACATCGAGTTCACGCCGAAGTCCGTCGACGCCCCCGGCGTCTGAGATCCCGACAGAAAGCAGCCTGTGACCACCACCGCCGCTGAGGTCTACTACGACCCCTACGATCTGGAACTGAACAAGGATCCGTATCCGATGTTCGCCAGGATCCGCGAAGAGGCGCCGCTGTACTACAACGCGCAGCACGACTTCTACGCATTGAGCCGGTTCGACGACGTCAATAAGGCTCTCATCGACCACGAGACCTTCATCTCCGGCAAGGGCGCGCTGCTGGAGATCATCAAGTCGGGCATGGACATCCCGCCGGGCACCCTGATCTTCGAGGATCCCCCGGTTCACAACATCCACCGAAACCTGTTGTCGCGCATGTTCACCCCCCGCAAGGTGCTGGCGCTGGAGCCCAAGATCCGCGAGTTCACCGCGGCCTGCCTGGATCCGGTCGTCGGTTCGGGCCGATTCGACTTCGTGAACGATCTCGGCGAGCAGATGCCGATGCGCGTCATCGGAATGCTGCTCGGCATCCCCGAAGCCGACCAGCGGCACATCACCGACCACGGTGAAGCCACCCTGCAGAAGGAGAAGGTCGACGCCCTCGCGACGGGTGAGGTCTTCGCCGAATTTCTCGACTGGCGGGCCGAGCACCCGTCCGACGACATCATGACCGACCTGCTCAACGCCGAGTTCGAGGACGAGACGGGCACCGTTCGCACACTTCGGCGCGAGGAGCTCCTGCTCTACCTGACCGTCATCGCGACGGCGGGCGCCGAGACCACGACCCGGCTGATCGGCTGGGCCGGCAAGATCTTGGCCGAACATCCCGAGCAGCGCGCCGATCTGGTCGCCAATCCCGACCTCATCCCCGCGGCCGTCGAGGAGATCCTTCGCTTCGAACCGCCCGCCCTGCAGGTCGCGCGCTACGTCACCAAGGATGTCGAATATCACGGCCAGACGCTGCCCGCGGACAACGCGGTCCTGCTGCTGATGGCCGCCGCGAACCGGGACCCGCGCCGGTTCCCGCCCAACGGCGACGTGTTCGACATCCACCGGGAAGCCCGCCAGCACATCACCTTCGGCGCGGGAACCCACTTCTGCATGGGCAATGCGCTGGCCCGGCTCGAGGGCAGGATCGCGCTCGAGGAGATCCTCAAGCGCTTTCCGGAATGGGAAGTCGACTACGACAACGCCGAGATGTCCCCCACCACCGCAGTCCGCGGCTGGGCGTCGATGCCCACCCGTATCGCCTGACCACTGAAAGAGGAGACAATGACAGGACGACTCGAAGGCAAGATCGCCTTCGTCACGGGTGCCGCCCGTGGCCAGGGCCGCAGCCATGCGGTGCGGTTGGCCGAGGAGGGCGCCGACATCATCGCGGTCGACATCTGTAAGCCGATCCGGCCCGGTGTGGAGACCGCGATCCCCGCGTCCACGCCGCAAGATCTTGCCGAAACCGCCGATATGGTCAAGGGTTTGAACCGCCGCATCGTCACGGCCGAGGTCGACGTGCGTGATTTCGACGCGGTCAAGGCCGCCGTCGACAGCGGCGTCGAACAGCTTGGCGGGCTGGACATCATCGTCGCCAACGCGGGGATCGGCAACGGCGGCGACGTCCTGCACGAGACCAGCGATCAGGACTGGGACGAGATGATCGACATCAACCTCTCCGGGGTGTGGAAGTCGGTCAAGGCCGCGGTGCCGCACATCATCGCCGGCGGCAGGGGCGGATCGATCATCCTGACCAGTTCGGTCGGCGGCCTGAAAGCCTACCCGCACTGCGGTAACTACATCGCCGCCAAGCATGGGGTCGTCGGCTTGATGCGGACCTTCGCAGTCGAGTTGGGACAGCACATGATTCGGGTCAACTCGGTGCACCCGACCCACGTCGCGACGCCCATGCTGCACAACGAGGGCACGTTCAAGATGTTCCGGCCCGATCTGGAGAACCCGGGCCCAGACGATATGGCACCGATCTGCCAGATGTTCCACACGCTGCCGATCCCGTGGGTGGAGGCCCGCGACATCAGCAACGCGGTGCTGTTCCTGGCCTCCGACGAGGCCCGCTACGTCACCGGTGTGACGCTCCCCGTCGACGCGGGCAGCTGCCTGAAGTAGAGAGCCGCCGAATGCGAGCCGGGGGTACGGGAGGGCTCCCGGCTCGCTGACCTCTGACCGATGGGCCAGGACCGGATAGCTCGACGATCTCGGCAGTCTGGCCCGTGCCGGCGCAGCGCGAACTAGAGTCCGCCGCATGGACACCTTCACCGGACGTGGCGTGGTGATCACCGGCGGCGCCAGCGGCATCGGCTACGCCTGCGCGCGGGAGTTCGCCGGCCGAGGAGCCAGGCTGGTGCTCGCCGACCGAGAGACCACCGCGCTCGATGAGGCGGTCGCGGCCCTGACGGCCGAAGGGCACGAGGTGTACGGGGTGCCGTGCGACGTGAGTAACGTCGACGCGGTCAACCACCTCGCCGACGAGGCCTTCGGGCTGCTCGGTTCCGTGCACGTCGTCTTCAACAACGCGGGGGTGGCGATCGACGGGCCCATCGCGGCCATGACGCACGACGACTGGCACTTCGTGCTCGACGTCGACCTGTGGGGACCGATCCACGGCGTCGAAGCCTTCCTGCCACGCCTCATCGACCAGCGTGAAGGTGGTCATCTGCTGTTCACGGCCTCCTTCGCCGGCCTGGTCCCGAATGTCGGCCTCGGCGCCTACTGTGTCGCCAAGTACGGTGTGGTCGCGCTGGCTGAGGTGTTGTCCCGGGAGCTCAAGGACTCCGGGCTCGGAGTTTCGGTGCTGTGCCCGATGATGGTGGGCACCAACCTGTTTTCGACCTCGGCACGCGCGCGCGGGTACGACGCGCCCGATCAGCTCATCGAGGGCGAGGGCGTGCTCGACGTCGCCGAGGTCGCTCGACTGACCGCCGAGGCCGTGCTCGCCGACCGTCTGTATGTGCTGCCGCACGAGGCGGCGCGCCAGTCCGTCCAGCGTCGGTTCGACCGTATCGACTCGACCTTCGACGCCCAGGCCGCCGACGGCTGGCGGCACTGACTCAGCGGGCGGCCTTCTTACGTCCGCCCATCGCGGGTTCGGTGCCGATCACACCGTCAGTCTCGAGTTCGGCGATCTCGGCGTCGGTGAGTCCGAGTTCGCGCAGGATCTCGCGGTTGTGCTCGCCGAGCAGCGGTGCGGGTGTGCGATGCGCCCGACCCGGCCCCGTCGACAGCCGCACCGGCATCGTGCTGTGCGGGGCAGCGCGGTTGACCGGGTGTTCGACCGTTTCGAAGAACCCGCGGTGCGCCAACTGCGGGATCTCGGTCTGGCGGTGCGGCTGAAGCACCTTCGCGACAGGAACCCCTGCGGCCCAGAGTGTCTCGACAACGTCGTCGGCCGTGCGGGATCGGCACCACGCCGCCAGGTTCTCGTCGAGCAGGTCGTGGTGTCCCCGGCGGCCGGCAGCGGTGTCCAACTGCGGGTCCATGGCCCACTCCGGTGACCCGAGGGCCCCGCGCAGGGCGATCCACTGGTCATCGGTGGCCACCGCGACGGCAACCCACGTGTCGTCCCGGCCGAACTCGTCGATACCGCGGACCTGGTAGATGTTCTGCGGGGCCGCCGCCGGACCGCGGTTGCCCGCGCGCTGCAGAAGTGCGCCGTGTGCGCTGTATTCGATCACCTGCTCGGCGGCGATGTTGAGGGCGGCGTCGACCATCGCGGCCTCGACGAGCACACCCTCCCCGGTGCGGCGCCGATGTTCGAGCGCCAGCAGCAGCGCGGTGAGCGCGTGGATTCCCGCGTTGGGATCACCCACCGAGTACGGCTCGTACGGTGTGCGGTCCGGATAGCCGGTCAGCCAACTCAGTCCCGCGGCGTCCTCGATGATGTAGGCGAACGCGGGATTGTCCCGCCATGGCCCGTCGAGGCCGAAGCCCGGCATCCGCACCATGACGATGTCGTCGCGCAGTTCTCGGACGTGCTCGAAACTCAGCCCGAGTTGGTCGATGACCCGAGGCGTGAAGTTCTCGACGATCACATCGCACGTCGGGATCAACCTGTTGAGCAGATCCCGGCCGGCCTCCGTCTGGAAGTCCAGCGTCACGCTCAACTTGTCGGTGTTGAGCCCCGAGAAGATGGGCGACCGCTCCCACCACTGCGGTTCGCTGACCGGGATCCCGGCGATCAGGCGTGTGCCGTCGGGCCGCGGCGTCGACTCCAGGTGGATGACCTCGGCGCCGAGCATCGCCAGGATGTGTGTGCATGACGGACCCGCCCAGAACGTGGTCATGTCGAGTACGCGAAGACCCTGGAACGGCAGAGGATTCGGCGCCACCGACCGCGGCGGAGACGGCGCCGAACCCGCGGCCCGGTGGATCTCGGTGTGCTCGCCCAGCACGGGCGCGGCCGCCGGCGCCCGCAGTTCCACGCCGTGCAGGCGGTAGGGATGGGTGGGCTGCAGGAATCCGTCGCGAGGATTGCGGGTGAAGCTGCCGCGTTCCTGGAAGTGGTCCATCGAGACGACGTTCTCGCCGTTGCCCACCGGCGCGTTGGGGATGCGGAATGCCGACGCGAGATCGCGCACGTCGTCGACCGATTCGCCGCGCAGCCACTCGAAGAGTTCGTCGGCGTGCAGGTTGGCCTGCTCGGTGATCGTCAGCGTGGCGTCCTCGTCGATCCACTCCTGATGCCCCGACATGGCACACAGGTCGAACCACTGCTGCGCGGTGCCGCACCCGAGCGCCACCAGTCCATCGGCGGCCTGCGCCACCCCGGGCACGGTGGGCCTGCGCTCGGTCCGCCACGGCCGGCCCAGCATCTCGAAATAGGTGACGGGATAGTAGGTCAGTCCGAGGATCTGAGCCTCGAGCATCGACAGGTCGACCAGCCGGCCACCTCCCCCGGCCCGCGCGGCAAGGGTGAACGCGGCGGCATAGGCCCCGGCGATCCAGTCTCCGACCTGACCTCCGACGTGCGCGGGCGCGCGGTGCTGTTCCCCCCGGCCGATCCCCAGCACCCCGCCAGACCACGCCTGCAGCGTGAATTCAGTTGCCGCGCGCTCACTCCACGGTCCATCGAGGCCGAACGGCGTGATGGCGGTGACCACCAGGTGCGGGTGGCGGGCGTGCAACTGGCGCGGGTCCAGGACAGGCAGCCCGGTCAGGGACGAACCCGGTGACCAGATCACCGCGTCGGCTCCGGCCAGCAGTCGATCCAGCAGAGCAAGGTCATCCGCGGCGGCCGGGTCCACCACGACGCTGTGTTTGCCGCCGGCGAGGAAGCTGAACAGCGGGCCACCGGCCTCGGCATCCACCTGGGCACCGGAGGCCGACCACGCACGCAGCGGATCCCCCTCGGGCCCCTCCACTTTGATGACGTGGGCGCCCCCATCGGCCAGCAGCCTGGTGCAATACCCCCCGGCGATTCCCGAGGACAGATCGACGACGGTGACGCCGTCAAGCGGTGCGGTCATAGCGGTCAGGGCTTCGCGCGGTTCTTCTTGCTCAGACGGAACTCCGGCGGGAACTTACTGTCGTTGTCGTTCACCGCGGCCGACAGTCCGCTGTCGATCGACTCGAACATGTCGAGGTCGTCGTCGCTGTCGTTGGCAACCCCGTTGCCCATCGACTCGAAGAACGCGCTCAGCAGGCTGCCCATGTACTCACCCTGCTGCTGCTTGAAGATCTCGAAGAACATCTTCTGCTGGAACACGGTGTCCACCGGGCGGTTACGGCTGCAAGCCACCGCGTACTTCTGCACCTCGTCCTCGAGCTCGTCGCGTGGTACGACCTTGTTCAGGAAATTGCAGTCGTACATCTCGGCGGCCGTGAACGGGCGTCCGGTGAACACCATCTCCTGGAACTTGCGCAGCCCCATCATCTGCACCCAGGTCCACATCCGCGGGCCCCACCCGTGGTACCGGAAGGACGGGTGCCCGAAGAGCGCATCGTCGCTGGAGATCACCAGATCCGCATCCGCGCACTGGTAGAAATGCCAGCCGTAGCAGTACCCCTTGGCCTCAACGATGCTGATCTTCTTGAAATCCTGCAGCGCCCGGTTGCCGGCCTGGGAGTTGGCGTACCAGGACGAGATCGTGGCGCCGTTGCGGAAGGTTCCCTTCGGCGGGTAGGTCACCTCGCCGACGCCGTCATCCTCCAACCGGAGTTCGGCCAGGCGCGCCGACGGATTGTCATTGCCCTCCATGAACTCCGGCAGGTCGGCCCCGCTGCCCAGGTTGTCCCCGACGCCGCGGATGATGACCACCTTCACGTCGTTGTCCGCGTTCGCGGCGCGCAGCACGTCGGCATAGCGCAGGCGGGCCATCGACGTCGGCGCGTTCAGGAACTCCGGACGGTTGAACGTGATGGTGGCGATCTTGGTCTTGGGATCCTTCTCGTAGAGGATGATCTCCTCCGGCGTTGGCCGATCGACCATCAACGGACTCCTTTGCAACAGTGGGTCATTGAACAGGCGGTGGACCCGGGCTCAGCCCAGCGCGGCGGCACCGCTGATCGACGGCGTCTCGGTCAGCACCCGCGGTCCGTCGGCGCCGATCACCACGGCGTCACGCGTGAACACCGCGCCGAGGCCCTGCTCCCACACGTATCCGGTCAGCGCAAGCACCATGCCCTCCTCGAGGATGTCGGCCTCGGCCGTGGCCCGCAGGTGGGGCGAGACCACCGGAGGATCGAAGCCCAGCCCGAGTCCGTGCGCGACGGGCATCGCCGGGATCGGCTCGCCCGCCTGCTCGTAGGCGTCGAGCAGTGCACTGGCCGCCTCACCCGGTCGGCACGCGTCGAGCAGCCTGTCCCACAGGTCATCCCGCCGCCGGTACAGCGCGCGCACGGCGTCCGTCGGTTCACCGACGTACAGCGTGCGGGCCACCTCGCCGACATAACCGTCGGCGAGCACACCCGCCGACAGGGCCACCAGGTCGCCCTCGCGCACCCTGCCGTCGCCCGAAACGCGGCGCCACGGATGCTCGGTGGAGGTCACCCATGCCGCATCCTGGGTGGCCGGGGTGCTCACACCGCCGGCGGCCTCGGCTTCCAACAGGGCCGCGGCCAGCGCCTGTTCGGTGGTTCCCGGTGCCAGTTCGGCGGCGGCCTTGGCCAGACCCTCTTCGGCGACCCGCAACGCATGGCCCAGTGCGTCGATCTCCTCCGGCGTCTTGACCCGCCGCGCGGCCCGCATCGCCTGCTCACCATCGACGAGTTCGGCCTGCGGGAAAGCCATGGGCAACAGCTTGGCGAAAGTGGGTGTCAGCGCGTCTGTTCCGACGCGGCGCGCGGTGTCGGCGCCCCTGATGTTCTGCAGCACACCGATCAGCGTCATCGGGTTCCACGCCAGGCCGTACAGGTTCTCGTGCGGGATCTCCTCGGGGATGCCCTCGTCCCACGTGCTGTTCAGATGGATCTCACCGGTGGAGCGGACGAAGGTGCAGATCGGCCCGAAGGGCCGGGTTCCCACGACCCACAACTGCGGTGCCCCGGAGATGTAGCGGACGTTGGCCTGCCTGCCGAGCACCAGCACATCGAGGTCGTGGGCCTCCATCTGGGCCAGGGCGCGTGCCCGACGGCTGAAACGCAGTGCGCGGCCGTCGGCCTCGATCTCAATTCCCACTGGTCACCTCATAGGGGTCGTACGGATACGCGGTGAGTGGCATCCAGCCGCCCTCGGTGACCACGACGATCTCCTCGCCGCGATAGCCGCCGGTGCCGTCCTGCCACACCACCGGTTCGAACACCAACAGCATGCCGACTGGGAAGACGAAGCTGTCGTCCCATTCCTGGCCGAGATCTGTTCCGATCATCGGCATCTCGGCCGCACTGGTGCCGATGCCGTGGCCCAGGTAGAAGTGCGGGAGCCACGGCTTGCGGCCGCCCGCGGCCGCGGTGGCGGCACGGCCCAGGTCACCACAGGTCGCGCCGGCCCTGGTCACCGAAAGCACCGCGTCGACGATCGCGCGCCACTTGTCGAACTGTTCCTGCTGCGCCGGGGTCGGGTCCTGCCCGACGATCCAGGTGCGCCCGTGATCCGAGCAGTAACCGTGGTAGGCGATGGACACGTCGGTCCAGAGCACGTCGCCCTGGGCGACCTCGCGTTCGGTGGTCAGCAGCGGCAGGGCCAGGTCCCCGGTGGTGGTCCAGGCGCCCTCGGCCCGCGATGCGGGCATGACCTGCCAGATCGAGTCGAACATGTTGGTTGTGGCGCCGAGTTCGAATGCGCGGCGGACGAATTCAGCCGAGAGATCGATCTGGCGCACGCCCGGCACCAATGACTTCTGAATCTCCGCGACAGCCTGCTCGGTGATCTGGGTGGCGCGGCGAAGACAGGAGATCTGGTCCTTCGTCTTGACCAGTTTGGCCGCGCCCACCACGGGTGCGGCGTCCACTGGTGCACCACCGGGGAACAGCGCACCGCCGGCCCGGCGCATCGCCCCGGTCAACTCGTCGACCGCGATGGTCGCGCCGGCGCGCACCAGACCTGCCAGGACCTTCGCGAAATCCCCCACGCCCTCGTCGAACTCGAGATACACCGGGCCGTGCAGGTGGTCGTCCGGCAGGCCGGACTCCATCGCCGCGCCCTCACGGAAGGGCAGGAAAAGATGGGGGTGCACGTCGTCGGCGAGGACGACCGCCACCGGGCGTTCGACGTGGGACAGTCCCGCGTCGGCGAGCGGCCAACTGATGCCGGTGGCGTACATGACGTTGCTGTTCCCGAGCAGCACCAGGGCGTCGACGCCCTGGTCGGCCATCGCGGCGTGCAGGCGTTCCCCGACATCGCGGCGCAACCGGGCGAAGTCGGGCTCGGTGGGGATGTCGAGCCACGTCAGGCCCGTACGGGCGATCTGCGTGACACCGCCGTGAGCGAATGTCGTCACAGCAGCCCCAGGAACTTCTGGATGTTGGTTGACACGATCTTGGTCGCATCCTCGGGGCCGACCGCGTCCACCACCGTGGCCAGCGACTTTTCCGAGTATCCGAAGGTGCTCTCGTTGTGCGGGTAGTCACTGGACCACATCACGTTGTCGACGCCGATCTCGTCGATCAGCCGGAGTCCCAGCGGGTCGACCATGAACGACGCGCTCATGTGGTTGTCCCAGTAGTGCCGGACATCGTGCTGCAGTTGGTGGTTGAACATGTGCTGGTAGGAGGCCAGCATGTGTTCGGCATCCTGCAGTGCGGTTGGCACCCAGGCGATTCCACCCTCGAACCAGCCGATCTTGAGTTGCGGGTGTCGGTCCAGGATGCCGGAGAACACGTACTTTGCGAACTGCTCGCGGAACGAGTCGACGTTGACCATCATGCCGACGACGACGCTGTTGTTCTCACACGGCGTCTTCGGGGGCGTCTCGCCGATGTGGTGGCTGACGGGGATTCCCGACGCCTCGATCTCATCCCAGACCGCGTCCATCGAGGTGCTGCCGTAGTCGTAGATGTTGCCCTCGTCGTCCTTGCCCGGATTCAGGGGGAGCAGGAACGTCCGCAGGCCCAGCGACTTCAGCTCCTCGAGGGTGCTGCGCGCACCCAACGGATCCCACCAGTTGATCAGCCCGACGCCGTAGAAGTGCCCATTGGACTCCTCCTGCAGGGCCGCGATGTGCTCGTTGTAGATTCGGAAGACCCGTTCCCGCAGTGCTTTGTCCGGGTAGTGGAACAGCGCGAGCACGGCATTGGGGAACGCCAGCTCCTTGTCGATGCCATCCTCTTTGAGTTCGCGGATGCGCGCGGCGATGTTGTTCGACGCCGCGCCCGCGAGATCGTCGTACTGCATGAGGACCCGGCCGAAATCCCCGCCGGTCCAGGCCTTGCCCTTCATGCCCACCATGTAGGCGCCGTCCTCGTACCAGATCCGCGGCGCGGCGCCCTTGAGCTCCTCGGGAAAACGCTCGTAGAAGATGTCGTCGGCCACCGAGATGTGGTTGTCGGCCGAGAACACCTCGGTGCCCGCGGGCAGACCGCAGTCGCCGACGGCATGCCCGCGGCGGTTCTTCGGCGCGCCGAATCCGCCGGGTGGATACAGGGTGGCGGCACTGGATCGAGTGGACATCGTTGACCTTCCGTCCTTCCGGTTGGCGTTCCGGACCTTCAGCTTGCCTGCGCGGGACTGCCACGCGGGCTGGTTTCACGAAGTGCGCCATCGGACCGCGGAGAGGCCGAATGCACTTTGCGAGCGCTGTACTCGCGCACTGGTAATGACATTATCAGTCGACGTCCGCGATGAACAGAAATGTGCCGCATACCCAGTGCTTTTGGAGCGGATTTTCCTGCGGTAATAGGATTCTCTTTAGTGGAGAATGCGTTCTCCGACCGTTTCCAGCAACACGTTGCTGACACCGCTGCCGCGACGCCCACCGCACCCCTGCGGTCGGGCAGTTCGCGATTCCCGGCGAACACGCTGGGGACTATCGGTCCCGAAATGGAGAATGCTAGTCTCCGGCGGGAGAGTGAGGGGTTCGCAGTGACACAGACTTCCGCCGGCATCGACGCCGACGCGCTCGGCAAGTGGCTCGACACCAATGACGCACCCGGCGCCGGTGAGCGTCCAGAACTCGAACTGTTGACCGGCGGGTCGCAGAACACGCTCTATCGGGTGGTCCGCGGCGAGCACCGGATGGTGCTGCGCATGCCGGGCGCCCGCGCCGACGACGCCCGGATCGACGGCCTGCTGCGTGAGATCCGACTGGTGCGCGCGCTCAAGGGCACCGATGTGCCGCACGCCGAACTCGTCGCGGCCGACGACAGCGGATCGGTGCTGGGCGCCCCGTTCTACGTCATGGCCGAGATCGACGGCTGGAGCCCGATGAACGGTGGCTGGCAGCCACCCTTCGACACCGATCTCGAGGCGCGGCGTGGCCTGGCGTTCCAGCTCGTCGAAGGCGCGGCCAAACTCGGCCGCGTCGACTGGCGCGCACAGGGCTTGGAGGGCTTCGGCCGGCCCGACGGGTTCCATGAGCGACAGGTCGACCGATGGCTGACCTTCCTGTCGGCCTACCAGGTGCGGGAGATGCCCGGCCTCGATGTCGCCGCGGAGTGGCTGCGCCGCAACCGACCCGGGCACTACACGCCCGGCATCATGCACGGCGACTACCAGTTCGCGAACGTCATGTACGCCCATGGTGGGCCCGCCCGGCTGGCCGCGATCGTCGACTGGGAGATGACCACGATCGGCGATCCCCTGCTGGATCTCGGCTGGGCGCTGCTGGGCTATGACGGCGAGGAGCCCGCCAGTGACGGCTTCTACCTCGATATGGCCGGTATGCCCACGCGCAGTGAGCTGTTGGAGCATTACGAGTCCATCAGCGGCCTGTCCACCGAGCACATCGGCTACTACCTGGTGCTGGCCAACTGGAAGCTGGGCATCATGCTCGAGAAGACCTACGCGGCGTCCCTGGCGCCCGACTCCAAGGTCGACCCCCGCGTAGCCGAGGCCATGGGACCAATGGTGCTGAAACTCATGACCACGGCCGCCGAGCTGGCCCGATCGTACGAAGGAGCCTGACGTGGCAGTCCCCGAGCAGCTGTTCGACCTGACCGATCGCGTAGTGCTGATCACCGGAGGAAGCCGCGGCCTCGGCCGCGAGATGGCGTTCGCCGCAGCGCGCTGTGGCGCCGACGTCGTCATCGCAAGCCGCAAGCTCGAGTCGTGCGAGGCCACCGCGGCCGAGATCGAGGCCGAAACCGGGCGCAGCGCATTTCCCTACGCGGTGCACGTCGGACGGTGGGATCAGCTCGACGGACTGGTCGAGGCCGCCTACGACCGGTTCGGCAGGGTCGATGTCCTGGTGAACAACGCGGGCATGTCCCCGGTGTACGACAAGCAGAGTGATGTCACCGAGAAGATGTTCGACGCCGTGGTCAACCTCAATCTCAAGGGCCCGTTCCGGCTTTCGGCCCTGGTCGGCGAACGCATGGTGGCCGACGGCGGCGGGGTGATCATCAACGTCAGCACACACGGGTCGCTGCGCCCGCACCCGTCGTTCATCCCCTACGCGGCGTCCAAAGCCGGTCTCAACGCCATGACCGAGGGGCTCGCGCATGCGTTCGGCCCGACGGTCCGGGTGAACACGCTGATGCCCGGGCCGTTCCTGACCGACATCAGCAAGGCGTGGAACTTCGGTGATGCCAACCCATTCGGGCACTTCGCCCTGCAGCGGGCGGGACAGCCCGCCGAGATCGTCGGCGCGGCACTGTTCCTGATGTCCGACGCCTCGAGTTACACCACCGGATCGATCCTGCGCGCCGATGGCGGAATCCCGTGATCGGCACAACGAAAGGAAACTGACATGGCCTGGGACTTCTCCACCGAACCCGAATTCGAAGAGAAACTGGTCTGGATCCGCGAGTTCGTCCGCGACGAGGTCGAACCACTCGAGGTGCTGTTCCCCGGCTGCGAGTTCCTCCCCCTCGACGACGAGCGCCGTGCGATCGTCGACCCACTCAAGCAACAGGTCCGGGACCGCGGCCTGTGGGCCCCGCATCTGGGGCCAGAGCTCGGCGGGCAGGGGTTCGGCGCGGTCAAGCTGACACTGATCAACGAGATCCTCGGCCGCAGCAGCTGGGCGCCGATCGTGTTCGGCACGCAGGCCCCCGACACCGGCAACGCCGAGATCCTGGCGCGCTTCGGCACGCAGGAGCAGAAGGACAACTACCTCGAAGGTCTGTTGTCGGGCGAGATCTTCTCGTGCTTCTCGATGACCGAACCCCAGGGCGGATCTGACCCCCGCGTGTTCACCACCCGTGCCGTGCCGGCCGACGACGGCAGCGGCGACTGGGTGATCAAGGGGCGCAAGTACTTCTCGTCGAACGCGTCGGTCGCGTCGTTCTTCATCGTCGTGGCGATCACCGATCCGGACGTCCCGGTGCACCGCGGTGCGTCGACCTTCCTGATCCCGGCCGGCACACCCGGATTGAACATCGAGGCCACCCACCACCTGGTGGGCTCGCTCCCCCATGAAGCCGGGCATTCGTTGATCCACTATGACGACGTGCGGGTGCCCGCGACCGCCATGCTCGGCGAGCCCGGCCACGGGTTCGAGATCCTGCAGGCCAGGCTGGCCGGCGGGCGCATCCACCACGCGATGCGGTCGATCGGCGTGGCCCAGCGCGCGCTGGACATGATGGCCCACCGCGCGAAAAGCCGTTTCACGCAGGGCAGTCCGTTGGCCGACAAACAACTGGTGCAGGCCTTCATCGCCGACTCCTATGCCGAACTGCTGCAGTTCCGGTTGACCGTGCTGCACGCCGCATGGTTGATCGACACCGCGGGAGAACACGCAGCCCGCAAGGAGATCGGCGTATGCAAGATCCTGGCGTCGCAGGTGCTCAAGTCGATCGGCATGCGCGCCATCCAGGTACACGGCGCCATGGGTCTGACCCAGCAGCTGCCGGTCACCAACGTGCTGCTCGGCGGTGTGGCGCTCGGCCTCGCCGACGGGCCCACCGAGGCGCACAAGGTCAATCTGGCCCGCATGCTGCTCAAGGGCTACGAGGCCGAGGATCCGGAATGGCCCAGCGAATTCAGCGAAGTGCGCATCGAGGCGGCCAGGGCGAAGTACGGCGACCGGGTCAAGAGCATCCCCTCGGTGCCCGCCGCGCCATGAGCACCCGCGTCGCGCGCGCGGTGGACCGCGCGCTGGACAGTCGGCACCGCGAGGCCACCGACGAGGTCGAACGGATCCTGGCCGCCGCGGTCACCGTGATGCAGCGGGTCGCCCCGGAACCGCCGCGCGTCAGCGACATCGTCGCCGAGGCCGGTGCGTCGAAGAAGGGTTTCTACCGCTACTTCGCGGGTAAGGACGAACTGCTGCTCGCGGTGATGGAACGCGGCATCGGCATCGTGGCGTCCTACCTGGGGCATCAGATGGAGAAGGTCGAGGATCCCGCCGAGAAGGTCAGTCGGTGGGTCGCCGGTGCGCTGGCGCAGGTTTCGGATCCGCATCTGATCAGCATGAGTCGCGCGGTCGTCGAGCAGATGACCCAGACCTCCCCCGTCGACGGGATCATGGCCCCGATGCGGGACCTGCTGGTCGACCCCATCGCCCAACTGGGCAGCGCCGACCCCGACCGGGACGCCGAGGCCGTGTTCCAGCTGACCATCGCGACCATGCGGCGCTATGTGGGATCCGGAACCCAACCCCAACCCGAGGACGTCACGCACCTGGTGCGATTCTGCCTGGGCGGCGTGACCGCAGACACGAAAGGTGCGCGATGAAGGCCATGCTGTGCCGCGAGTACGGTCCGCCGGAAAGCCTTGAACTCACCGACCTCCCCGACCCCGTGGCCGGACCCGGTCAAGTCGTGGTGCGGGTGCGCGCGGCCGCGGTCAACTTTCCGGATGTGCTGTTCATGTCGGGCTCCTACCAGGTGAAGATCCCGCCACCGTTCTCGCCGGGCAGTGAGTTCGCCGGCGAGGTGCTCGCGGTCGGCGACGGCGTCTCACTGCGGGTCGGTGACCGGGTGTCGGGCTCGACCATGGTGGGCGCGTTCGCCGAGCAGGTCGTCGTGCCCGCCGGGGCCGTGACGCCACTGGGCTCCGGCGTCGACTTCGCGTCGGCCGCGGCGTTCGGCGTCACCTACCGCACGGCGTACTACACGCTTCGCACGGTGGCACCCGTGCAGCCCGGTGACTGGGTGGTCGTGTTGGGCGCGGGCGGCGGCGTCGGGTTGGCGGCCGTGGACCTCGCCGTCACGATGGGCGCCAAGGTCATCGCGGCGGCATCGAGCGCCGACAAGCTCGAGGTGTGCCGGAGCCGCGGCGCCCACGCCGTCGTCAACTACGAAGACGAGAACCTGCGGGACCGCATCCGCGAGATCACCGAGGGTGCGGGCGCTTCCGTGGTGCTCGACCCGGTCGGCGGAGACTACTCCGAGCCGGCACTGCGTGCACTGGGGCGCGGCGGGACCTTCGTGACGCTGGGCTATGCCGCGGGTCGCATCCCCGCCATCCCGCTGAATCTCGTAATGCTCAAGGGAATCACGGTCAAGGGCATGGAGATCCGGACCTTCGCCACCGACTATCCCGATCAGGTGGAGCGGGACACCCGAGAACTCGATCAGATGTTCGCCGACGGCCGGGTGCGCCCCCACATCGGGTCGCGTTATCCCTTGGCCGAGGCGGCCGCAGCACTGCGCCATGTCGCCGACCGCAGAGCCATCGGCAAGGTGGTCATCGACGTCTGAGCCTCAACGCGGTCAGATCTGGGGTCACCAGGCCACGGTCAGGCTGTACACCCCGTAGGCCAGCCGGTCGTCCTTGAACGGCACCTCGTCCAACGGAATCGCCAGCCGCAGCGTCGGGATGCGGCGCACCAGGGTGTGGAAGACGATCTGCAGTTCGGCGCGGGCCAACTGCTGACCTACGCACTGGTGCCGCCCGAAACCGAATCCCAGTTCGTCGCGGGCGTTCTCGCGGGTCAGATCCAGCCGCTCGGGCTCCGGGAAGGTGGTCGCGTCCCAGTTCGCGGGCGCCAGGTCGAGGATGATGCCCTCGCCGGCCCGGATCGTCTCGCCCGCGATCTCGATGTCCTCCAACGCGACTCGGCGCTGACCGTTCTGGATGATGCTCAGGTAGCGCATCAACTCCTCGACCGCCAATGCGATCACCTTGGGATCGTCGGTCTCCCGCAGGATCGCGGCCTGCTCGGGATTCTCCAGCAGGGCCAGCACCCCGATGCCGATCATGTTGGCGGTGGTCTCGTGCCCGGCGATCAGCAGGCCCGTCCCCAACTGCGCGGCCTCCTTGACGCTGATCTCCCCGGCTGTGACGCGTTCGGCCAGATCGGAGACGGCATCCTCGGCGGGATTCGCCATCTTCTTCTCGATGAGATCGATCAGGTACTGATGCAGGCTCATCGCGCCCTTCTGCATGGCGTCGGCCGCGGCGTAGCGGGCCAGACCGGCATTGGCGTGTTCCTGGAAGAATTCGTGATCCTCATAGGGCACGCCCAGCATCTCACTGATCACCTTGGTGGGTACCGGGAGTGCCAGTGCCGTGACGATGTCGGCGGGCTGGGGACCGGCCAGCATCGCGTCGATGCACTCGTCGGTGACCTCCTGGATCGCCGAGCGCAGGCCTTCAACCCGCTTGAAGGTGAACGGCCGGGACAGCATTCGGCGGAACCTGGTGTGCTCCTCGGCATCCGAGGTGAACACCGACCGGGGCCGCTTGTCCACGGTGGACAGCATGTGTTCGTTCCAATGCGGGAATCCCGCGATGCGGTCATCCACGCTGACCCGGGAATCGGCGAAGAGGGTTCGGGCGACCTCGTAGCCCGTGATGAGCCAGGGAGTGCTGCCGTCCCAGATCCGAACCCGCGACAGCGGTGCCTTCGCCCCCAGTTCCATCACGCCCGGCGGCGGCGCGAAGGGGCAGGCCGCCGAGCGCTCCATCGGATACTCGGGGATGTCGACCTGCGTGCCGGAAAGGGTCTCGGTCATCTGCTCTTCCTTGCGGTGGGCTGGGGTGGGTTCTGGTCAGGCGCTGAGCGCGGACAGGTCACTCGTGGAGGCGGATCGCCATCGCCGGGCATGCCGCGACCGCCTCACGCACTCCGTCGAGGTGATCGTCGGAGGGGTTCCCGTCAAGCAGCACCACGCTGCCGTCGTCCTCGTCCTGGTCGAAGACGTCCGGCGCATGCGCGACGCAGTTGCCCGCGGAGACACACTTGGCTTGATCGACAGTCACTTTCATTCGGACTCTCCCTGCGTTCGCTGGGTCACCGGCGCCAGCAGCAACCCGGTGATCGCATCGACCAGACCGTCCGCGGTGGCGTCCCAGCCCGGCCGGGCCATCGGATCGCCGTGTGCCAGTGCGCGTTCCTGTTCGGCGAACATGTGCACGATCAGGTGACGCGCCATCGCATTGCGGGCGATCCGCACCTCCGCGGGCATCTCCGGAAGACATCTGTTCAGGCCTTCGATGATCCGCAGCACCGACGGTGAGGACAGCGACTCCTGAGACACCAGATCGCGATGCGCGGGGTCCGGCATCAGCTGCGCGGAGAACCGCGCATACGTCGACGTGCCATCCAGGTCGGTCAACGCCGTCAGGTGCGCCGCCAGCGGACGGACCAGGCACTCCACCCAGTCCCGCAGTTCCGGTGCCGTGCCCGACGCGTCGGCCTTCTCGAGGACCTTGGCGACCATCTGCTCGCACAGGCGCTCCACCCGCTCGTTGTGCTTGCGGACGATCGCGCGGATGAGATCGGCCTTGGTGCCGAAGTGGTATCCGACCGCGGCGTTGTTGCCCTGCCCGGCCTGGTCACTGACCTGGCGGTTGGACACCGCGAACACACCGTTCTCAGCGAAGAGGCGCTCGGCGGCCGTGAGGATGGCCTCCTGCGTGTTCTGCGCCCGCACGGAACGCAACGGCCTTGTGGCGGTCACCAGTCGAGTCAACCTTCCCCCACGGTTTAAGTCAAGCGCTTGATTTAGTGGGGATAGAGTGCGAGCGATGAGGTCACAGTTCACCCACCACGACGGTGTCCGCCTGCACTACCTCGACTCCGGCGGCGACTCTGCCGGGGACGACCGCGCACCCATCGTGTTCGTGCCGGGAATGACGTGTCTGGCCCACGACTACGAGGCGGTGCTGCCGGAGTTCGGCCGACGAACCGTGGTGGTCGAGGTGCGGGGTCACGGCCGCAGCGATGCGCCTGTCGATGGGTACGACCTGGAGACGCTCAGCGGTGACGTCGGCGCAGTGGTCGACGCGGTGACCGAGGGCCCCGTGCACATCGTGAGCTTCTCGCGCGGCACGTCGGCCGCGGTCCTGTGGACGCTGGGGCACTCCGATCGGGTGCGGTCGCTGTCGATCGGCGACTACGTGCCCGAGGAGAAACTCGTGCCCGACGACGCGGTGCGCTGGCTGCTGGACGGCAAGTGGCGCGGCACACCCGTGCGGGATCGACTGGACGAGAAGGCCGCGCTTCTGACGTTCCAGGCGGCGCGGGAGCGCTCGTTCTGGGAACCGTTGGCGCAGTCCGGAATTCCGCTGCTCGCAGTTCGCAGCCCCGAGTCCCAGGTGATCATCCCCGACGAGGTCTGGGACCGCTACGCGCGTCTGTTCCCCGCCGCCGAGCTGGTCGAATTCGCCGACTCCCCGCACGACATCTTCCGCCCCGACCGCGCCCGCTACCCGCGGTTGGTCGCCGAGCACGCCGATCGCGCCGACGGTCGCTAGGACTTCTCCGCCTTGGGCTTGCGGACGATCACCTTCCCGGCCACCGTCCCTCCGTCGATCGGCAGCACCGTACCCGTGACATAGCGCGAGCGGTCACCCGCGAAGTACAGCGCGGCCTCGGCGACGTCCTCGACCGTGCCCTCCCGCTTGAGCGGGCGGTCCGCGCGCATCTGGGCGCGGATGCCCTCCTCGAACTGTTCGAGACGCTCGAGGTCCTCTCCCGTGGCCGACTTCTTCACGATCGCGGTGCGGATATTGCCTGGAGCGATCGCGTTGACGCGAATCTCGTAGTGCGCCAGTTCGATTGCCGCCGACTTCGTGAACTGGATGACCGCGGCCTTGGAGGCGCGGTAGGTCTGCACTCCCCCGCCCGCCTGGATACCGCCAATCGAGGTGAGGTTCAGGATCGACCCGCCGCCGTGTTCGGCCATGTACCGCGCAGCGTCGCGGGTGCCCGCCATCACGCCGAGCACGTTGACCCCCATCACCCTGTGGAAATCGGCCAGGTCATCGTCCAGGAAGCGACGGTGCATGGTGCCCGAGACTCCCGCGTTGTTCACTATGATGTCCAGGCCGCCGAACTCCTCGATCGCGGTCGACACCAGCCGGCCGACCTGCTCGATGGCGGAGACGTCGGTGGGCACGAAAAGGCCGTCCCCGCCGAGCGGTTCACCCTCGGCGATGTCACCCACGACGACCTTGGCGCCCTCGGCCACAAACCGCTCGGCGATACCGCGGCCCAATCCCCCCGCACCCCCGGTGATGACGGCGACCTTGCCGGCGAGTTCTCCGGTGCTCATGACGCGCATGCTCCCCTGTCGTTGTGTTCCGAGTCCTGATGTTCGGCGAAGAAGGACAGCAGCAGGTCGTTGACGACCTGTGGCTGTTCGATCTGCGGGCAGTGCCCAGCGGCGTCGACGACCACCGAGCGTGCACCACCGATCTGCGCGGCGATCTCGGCGGCCCACCCCGCGGGCAGCAGCTTGTCGGCGCCGCCCTCGACGATCAGCGCCGGGACGGTGATGCGTTCATAGGGGCGTGTGCTCGACAGCGCCGGCGGTGGCTCTGTCCCCGGGCGGCGGAATCGCGCCGCGGCGATCGCCTCCCATGCGCCGGGCACAGTGGCCGATTCGTGTCTGCGCGCCACGTATGCCTCGTCGTTCGGGTAGGTGGGGTCGTGGAACAGCGCCTCGACGATGCGGCGCATGGCCGGCAGGGTCGCGTCGTAGTCGTACAGCGCCTGCATGTGCTCACCCGCTTGGATCTCCCCACCACCGCAGATCGCGACCAGGGTCCGTATCGGCAGCAGCGGGGTCTCCGAAGTGGCGTCGACCAGCAGGTTGATCGCCCCCATCGAGTTGCCGACGAAGTGCGCCGAGGTCACGCCCATGGCCGCACAGAAGGCCGCGATGTGCCGGATCCGCATTCCACGGCCGTCGACGAAGTCGAGCACCTTGGCCGACCCGCCGTAGCCGAGCATGTCGGGAGCCAGCACGCGGTGCTGATCGGCGAGCGCGGAAATGGTGCGTTCCCAGCCGAGTTCGGCGCTGGCACCGAACTCCCCGCCGTGCAGCAGAACCACCGGATCACGCGCCGGATCGCCGGCTTCCAGGTAGGTCGTGGTCAGGCCGTCGACGGCGATGGTCTTGCGTTCGAAGTCCACGGCCACACGATACTGATGTTTTCCGAATTGGAGAACATCATTCTCGAATCGGTGGCGCGACCAGGGTGCTCAGCCCTGGTCGTTGGCCGACGCCTCCAGGGCGGCGGCGACAGCTTCGAATTCAGCCAGCGCGGCGGTCAGGTCCTCCACGATCTCGCGGGCGATGACCTCCGGCGCTGGGAGGTTGTCGGCGTCCTCCAGCGATTCGTCGCGCAGCCAGGAGATGTCGAGATTCACCTTGTCGCGGGCGATGAGGTCGTCATAGGTGAACGCTTTCCACCGCTCCGACTCGACGCGCTCTTCGTGCGGCTTACCCGATAAGTAGCAGTCGACGAACTCATCGAGGTGGTGCCGCCGCAAGGGGTTCTGTTTGAGCGTGAAGTGCTGGTTGGTACGCAGATCGTAGACCCACAGCTTGCTGGTCCACGGCTGCTCGGCCGCTGGCTTCTTGTCGAAGAACAGCACGTTCGCCTTCACGCCCTGGGCGTAGAAGATGCCGGTTGGAAGGCGCAACATGGTGTGAAGATCGAAGTCTTCCAGTAGTTTTCGACGCAGGGTCTCGCCGGCACCGCCTTCGAACAGCACGTTGTCAGGCAGCACAACGGCCGCGCGCCCGTTGATGTCGAGAATCGTCATGATGTGCTGCAGGAAGTTGAGCTGCTTGTTACTGGTGGTGACGACGAAGTCCTGGCGCTCGATTTCGACGTCGTCGCGCACTTCCCGCCCGTCGGCGCCGACCATGGTCAGCGACGATTTGCGTCCGAACGGCGGGTTGGACAGCACCACCGACCATCGCTGACCTGGATCGGCGATCAAGGCATCGCGGACCTCGATCAACGATGGACCATCGGCAGTGCCAATACCGTGCAGCAGCAGGTTCATCGCCGCCAGCCGCGCGGTGCCGTCGACGAGCTCATACCCGGTGGCGAATTTGTCCCGCAGATGGTTCCGTTGCGTCGGGGTGAGCTTTCCCGCTCCCTCTGCGACGTGTTCGTGGGCGACGAGGAGGAATCCCCCGGTGCCACAGGCCGGGTCGACAATTGTGTCCGCTACCGAAGGATCGATCACGTCCACAATTGCGCGGATGAGGTCGCGCGGCGTGAAGTACTGGCCCGCTCCAGAACCCTTGTCGGACGCCCCCTTGGCGAGCAGTTCCTCGTAGGCGTCGCCCTTGAGGTCGGTGCCCGAGGCAGACCAGTTCTCCTTATCGATCAGGTCGATGATAAGACGCTTGAGCTTCGCCGGATCTTGAACCCTGTTCTGTGCCTTGCGGTATATGGTTCCAAGCGTTCCCGGCTGCTGTGCGAGCCCCACCAGGATGTTCGTGTACTCAACCTCAAGGTCGGTGCCTTCGGCATCGAGCAGCTTCTGCCAGGAATACTCGTCGGGAACGATTTTCTGCGGGTTCAATTTTCGGGTCGCCCGCTCGTGGGCCATCTTCAAGAACAACAGGTAGGTGAGCTGTTCCGTGTACTCGATGACCCCAACTCCGTCGTCGCGCAGCACATTGCAGTACGACCAGAGTTTGTCGACGAGGCGGCGTGATTCAGACATGCATTCCTTTGAATTCAGCTGCGGACATTCAGATTCGGTACGCCCTGGAAAACGGTGTCGCCAGAGAACAGTTCGAGGCCTTTGGCGATCGCACAGGCCGCGATCCATCGATCGGCCGTGTGGATCTTCTGGCCGAGCGCATGCCCGATCGCTAGGCACTCTGCCGTGAGGGTCGCGTGGGCATCAACGACGTCGTTATCCGACTGGATGGTCGGGGTGCGGCCCAAAATCTCCTGGAGACGAGTGACCCGCGGTGCACCCCATCCCCGCTGACGAGCGCCTGCAAGAATTTCCGCCCGAGTCTGGAACGAGATGATGACCCGGCGATTCGCAAGCGCTTCTGTCCAGGCTGTTGTACGTGGATCGGCACCCCTGAGGAGCACGTAGACACAGCTGAAGACATCGGTGTCGACAATCGCGGTCAGCACAGTCATGAACGAATGACCCGAAGGAACTCCGCTGCTTCCTCATCAGTGAGGTCGAGCCCACCAGTCGGATCTGGGCCAGGCGCACTCGCAAGGATCTCCTCGATGGAAACGACACGGCTGCCCAAGAACTCCGCCGCGGGATCGCCCGTCTCATGCACGCGCGCATGGTCCAGGGCCACGACGCGTCCCGTCCGCGCCAGCACCGCGTCCCCCTCTGCGGTCACCCACCGCCCGACGAGCCGTGCGGCGGCCCGGTCTTCGATCACCCGTCGAAGGTCGACGGTGTTGTCGACGTCGTCACGGATTCGGAAGGTATGCGAGCGCAGGTCCACCTTCTCCAGCCACCCGGCAGCGGTGCCCGGTCCCGCGGAAGTGACCCGATCGACCGCCCAGGTCTCGAGGTGGATCTGCGTTCCGTTGATGCGCACATCGGCGCGGTCCGGCGAGGAGACGACCGTTGTTGGTGCCGCTCCCCGCAGGGCGGCGGCGAGCTTGCCCGCTGACTCAGCGACCAGTGTGCTCGTCCAGTCGGGCCTCTGGTCGGCTCCGATGGCGCCCAGAATGTCCCACAGCCGGTCGTCCGCATCAGACAGTCCGGGGACCTCTACGTCCAGCTGGTCGGTCGGCCCTTTGCTGACCTTGAGCACGGTGCTGCCTGCGGTGATGGCGTCCAGGCGGAGTTCGGCGAACTCTTCGACGTACTGCTTCGACCGGCCGGGACCCGCAGCGTCAGCGGCCTCCCTGCTGAGGCGGGTCACCAGCTCCTGCAGGGCTGCGGCAATGCCGCTCAGGTCCTTAAGCGTGATCTCACCGCTGGGTGTCGCGCCATCGATGAGACGCAGCTCGATCTGCTTGATCATGATCGGCGCCTCCCATCTGCATTGCGTGCGGCCACCTGCAATTCTGCCTCGTTCGCAGGCGATGACCACTCAGATACTCGCAGAACCGTCCGACAACCGAGAAGGCCCTTACTCGACGCCCCGGCTCTCCCAGTCTCCGAACGTCGAGCCATCGGCCGCGATCCACTCTCGCCGACCGTTGCACGACCGGCCCAGTGCAATGGAGCCGGCGGTCGAGGGCGAGGTGAACGGGATGTTCCGCGTGACGCGACCCCGCCCCGCTTCAACAGCGATCGCACCGTCGGCGACCAGGCTTTCATGCTGAGCCCGATACGACGCGTACGACTTCACAGTGCTCTCCGCCTTACCGACGCCCTGCCAGGTGGCGACCACGGTCGATCCCGCCAGCATGGTGAACTCACCGTCGACCTGCTGGGCTCGGGCGTCCACGTCGAGCTTGCCGTTGCGCAGCTGGAACACCGGTGAGAGCGACTCGTCTCGACTGTCACTCGGACCGGGCTTCGCCGAGGGAACTCGGATCGCATTGACGCCCAGCACGGGGAGCACGATCTCCAGTTGCGTCACGAAGTAGTCCATATCGGAGGCGTCGGCTTCGGGCAACGCGGGCAGCGGCGGAGCGGTGCCGTTCTCGACCTTCACTCGGCCGGCGCGTTTGGCCAGATCGATGATCCGTGACTCCAGGTAGCGGCCGTGCGCCTTGGTCAGGTTCGCGTCCTTCGAGGTGATCACCACCACGCGGTCCCAGAAGTCCTTCTCCCGTTGGTGATAGCGCAACCGTTCAGCGACGACGTCGGCTTCACCGATGTAGCACCGGGTGTTCCCAACCGCTTCTTCGTCCTCACCAAGCAACAGGTAGGCACCGGTACGTTGCGCCTCATCGCGTTTGAGCAGATCTGCCAGCTCGGAACGCGGCGCCGATAGAACGTGGCCGGTCCAGTTGGTGATCTCCGCGGTGGTGAGGCTGCCTGGGCTGCCGTCGACCAGGAAGAGCTTGATCTGCCTGCCGGTCATACGGATTCGAGCGCTTCGAGCTGTTCCTCCGACGAGTTGGTGAGGCGGCCGGAGAATGCCGCGGCGAGGAGAGAACGACGCAACAATCCGGCTCTGAGTCGCGTTCGGCCGATTGCCTCGATTTGCACTTGATACGCAGCGGCTACCCGCTCGACCCGTTCGACGATCTGGCGTTGAGTCGAATGATCGGGTACTGGGACTGGGACGTCAGCAATGGCTTTCTGGTCGATCTTGGGCATAGAACCGGCGAGGCCTTTTGCCTTTCGACGAAGCTGGCTGTGGCTCCGCTCGGACCTCAGAACCGCGATTAGGAACCGAGGGTCGACCTTCGATTCGTCCGCACGCAGCCGGATAAGGAGATCCGGGAATATCGCCCAACGCTTCGCCCCTGTGTATAGCGCAGAAGTCCCGACCAAATCCGGAGTATTCGAACGCTGGACAAGGATATCTCCAGGCTCTAGCCATAGCCCTGCGGCGCG
This sequence comes from Mycobacterium sp. ACS4331, assembly GCF_001667265.1. Taxonomy (GTDB): domain Bacteria; phylum Actinomycetota; class Actinomycetes; order Mycobacteriales; family Mycobacteriaceae; genus Mycobacterium. The sequence goes on from NZ_LZHW01000060.1 coordinate 33,754, forward strand.
CTCGCGCGTTGTAACTGTTAGCTTCGTATTCGCTTCAGTGAAGGAGTTCTTGGTCACCGCAGTGAGCGTCAACGTCCTGATACCTGATTCGCCTCCCTTAATAGCGCGGTCTGAACGCCCGTTTCGCATTGGCTCTCGCAATAATTCGCCCACGGGGGTACAGGTGGTTGGCATCGACCATATCGCGGTATCAACCGCCCTCCGATACCACACTTCGAGCCGTCGGGCGGCACGATCAAGGTTAACTTCAGCAGCGTCGAGGCGCGACATGTGGTCTTCGAGAGTGGCGACGATCCGGCGTTGCTCGGCAAGCACCGGCAGTGGAATAGGAATTCGGCGCATCGCCGCCTGAGTCAGTTTCAGGCGGGTCGTACCATTCACGAAGCCGCGGTAGTCAGCAGCATTGAGATAATAGCTGAGAAACTTACGATCGAGCACGTCCCGCGGACGGAGAACATGCGCATGATTATTCACCCACGCTGGCCCTTCGATGAGGTAGGCCTTGGGTTTTGATGGATCAAAGAACTGAACGCCGTCCTCTCCGAGCAGCACAAGGGGCTCGTCGAAGATTGCCTTATCTATCGTTCCCACTTGGCCGGTCGCACCGTAATACGGTACCTCTCCGGGACGTTTTGCACGTTCATTCGCGCTAACCGGAATACGACGTGAATCGAGAATTTCGACCAGGATGCCCAGATCGCGCACCCGCCATGAAGATGGAAAATCGATCACGCCGTCAGCTCCGCATTCAACTCGTCGATCAACTCCGCCGCCCGATCGCCCAAATCCCTGATCGCCCCGTCGGTCCCACCGCGCTCCGTGAACGGCGCATCGTCGAGGTCCTCCACCCGAATACCAGCCGAACTCGCGATCACCGACACCATCCGGTCCAGCCACCACCGCTCGGTGTCGCTGAACGTCACCCCGGCCTGCTCCTGCTGCGTCAACCACGCCGCGTACTTCTCCCGCACCCGGTCACCGTAGGGCACGAGCTCCTCGTCGACGCCGGTGGCATACCGGATGAGCGACACCAGGTCGGTCACCGCGTGTGTGGCGCTCTTGTGCACCTTGGCGCCGTCGATCGCGGCGTAGGCGTTCCAGATGAGGTCGGGCGTCCAATTATGAGGTGGTCGAGCAATTCTCGCCGCCAACCCCTCGATGAAGCCGAAGTCGATGCGCCGCTCACCGGCCTCGTACCCCAACTGCAGTGCCGTGATCTCATCGCGGTGCTCATCGAGATAGGCGGCCCAGGACTCCACGATCGACTGGGCCTTGCCGGTGTCCACCACTCCCCCGGCCTCGATCAGCTCATCGGCGCTGACCTCGTCGATGATGCGGTCGTGCGCGGCCCGAAGTTCCAGGACGCGGTTGCGCAGCTCCGGGTTCGACGCGATCGGCACCAGAGCCGCTTCGATGGCCTCGGGTGTCGTGGTCGAGGGCTCGACCGCATCGACCAGCGTGCGGATGATGTCGCGCACCGGTTGCCCGGCCACCTCATCGAGTTCGACCCGCTCAGCATCGGTCAGGTCGAGTTCGAGTTTGGCCAGCCGCGAGGCCAGGGTGGCCGCCTCATCCTCGGTGATCGTCAGGTTCGCGGCCTGCTCCAGCAGCTTCTTCAACGGCACCGACCGTTGTCGGTTCAGTGGTGGTTCGACGAAGTCGTGTTCGGTGACACCGACTGCGTCGACAATGACGAACCGGGTCTTGGTCGTGGCGTCTGGGGTGACCGCCTGGAAGTCGGCATCGGGAATGGTGCGTGCACCCCGGCCCTTCATCTGCTCGAAGTACTGTGCCGATCGCACGTCACGCATGAAGAACACACACTCCAGCGGTTTGACGTCGGTGCCGGTGGCGATCATGTCGACTGTCACCGCGATACGCAGACCCGGACTGGTGCGAAACGCCTTCAACTGCGCCTTGGCGTTGCGGGCGTTGTAGGTGATTTTGGCAGCGAACTCGTTGCCTTTGCCGAACACTTCGCGCACCTGTTTGACGATCTCCTCGGCGTGGTTGTCATCCTTGGCGAAGATGAGCGTCTTCGGAACCGTGCTGCGGCCAGGAAATATCTCCGTGAACAGGCGGTCACGGAATGTCTCCAGCACCGTGCGGATCTGGTCGGTGGCGGTGACCGCTCGGTCGAGCTGTCCCGGAACGTAATCCAGATCGTCATCGAGTGCCTCGAGACGCTGTTCGCGGGTGCGGCGGTCCACCTTCGGAACGATCGTCCCCGCGTCGATGTGCGATCCCTGGTCGCTGATCTTGGTCCGGATGCGGTACACGTCGAAGTCGACGTTGACGCCGTCGGCCACCGATTCCGGGTATGTGTAGTCCGAGACCAGGTTCTGCTTGAAGAACGCAAACGTCTGCTTACCGGGTGTCGCAGTCAGACCGACAATGTGCGCATCGAAGTACTCCAGGACTCCGCGCCACACCCCGTAGATGCTGCGGTGTGCCTCGTCGACGATGACCAGATCAAACGTCTCCGGCGGCAGCGCGTCGCTGTAGGAAACAGTGACGGGCGTGTCCGGGACGTAGTCGTCGATATCGGGGTCGTCGGCATCGCTGACCTCACCGGCTTTGATGAAGCGGAACACCCGCTGAATCGTCGAGATGGTGACCTTCGTCGATCCCAGCAGACCCACGCTGGAGAGCTTGTTGACGTTGTACAGCTCGGTGAAGCGTCGGCCGTCATCTGGTGTGCGGTAGTTCTGGAACTCCCCCAACGTCTGGTCTGCGAGATTGTTGCGATCGACCAGGAACAGGATCCGCTCGAAGCCGCCGTGCTTGAGCAGTCGATAGGACTGCGTCACCGCCGTGAACGTCTTGCCCGCACCCGTCGCCATCTGCACCAAAGACCTGTCGCACTGCTGATTGGCCAAGCTCTGCTCAACCCCGTTGATGGCCTCGATCTGCGCCGGCCTCAGCGCATCAGTGTCCAGCGCGGGCAACTTGCGGACCTTTGCGCGCCAGGTGGGGTTATCCGGATTCGTCTCGGCCTCACGGAGGTGACGGGCCAGTGTCTCGGGCCGCGGCACATTGAAGATCAGCCTGGCACGCGGATCCGGATCGAACCCGTTGGTGAAATGGGTTTCCACACCGGATGCCTCAAACACGAACGGCAATCGTCCGTCCCGTGTCTTGGCCGCAATCCGTACGTCGGCGGGCAGGCCGTCGGCGTACATCGCCGACTGCCACTCCACGCCCGAGAGCGGTGTGCCCACGGGTTTGGCCTCGATGACGCCGACAACGGCCTTGTCGACGTACAGCAGGTAATCGACACGACCGTGGCCGGGTTTCATCACGACCTCGCGGACGGCGACCCCCTGCGCCGCGAACAGGTTGAGGTCCTTCTTGTCCTGGACCACCCAACCCGCCTGGGTCAGCTGTGCATCGATGAGCTTGCGGGCGCGCGCTTCGGCCGGCAGCCGGGCGTCGTCATCCGAGTCACTCATACTGGATCACAGGTTAACCATTCCGAGCCACGATGGGCCAGAGATCAGCGCCCTGACCTGCGATGTGCCCCCACAGTGGGTTGTTCGGTATCGGCGCCGCCGGAACTCACGTTGCCACGGAGCCGTCCTACTTGATCGCGATCGGATTCACCGGGGATCCCACCGCCCCCACGACACTGAGCGGCGGAGCGATGAGCTGGAACTCGTAGACGCCGTCGGTCGCACAGTCGGCCGACAGCGCCGTGAGGTTCCAGTACTCGCCGAGCATCAGACCCATGTCGCGCAGGCACAGCATGTGCATCGGCAGGAACGTGCCTTCGACACCGTTGGCCGGGTCGGGGTCTTCGACCATGAGGTTGTCGGCCGCCACAGCCGCGACCTCATGGTCGTGCAACCACTGCGCACAGGTCCAGTCGAGCCCAGATCCGGGTTCGGCACCGTCGCCCGTCGAGCAGAACCGCGTCCACCAACCCGTGTTCACCACCACGATGTCGCCCCGACGAATCTCCACGCCCTGGCTCCTGGCCACCGCGTCGAGTTCGTCGGGCGTGATCGGCTGGCCTGGTTCGCAGAACACGTCCACTCCTCGGTGCCGCACGACATCCAGCAGCACCCCGCGGGACGTGATGCCCTTGGCGTCGACCTTGTCGATTCCACAGTGGTAGGCCCCGAAACTGGTGACGCTGTTGGCCGGAAAACCGTTGTACAGCTTGTCCTCATAGTAGACGTGGCTCAACGCGTCCCACTGCGTTGCGGCCTGCAGGGGCATGACGATCATGTCGTCGTTGAACCGGAACGGATTGTCGGCGAAGAACGCGCTGACATCGGCCGCGACGGCATTGCGCAGCCACTCGGGTCCGTACTGCACCAGGGTGTCGGCGTCGCCGCCGTCGACCGTCATCACGTGCACGGGATTGTTGCGGAACTTGAACGCGCCCTGCGGGCCCGATGACCCGAAGTCTGCACCCAGGGCAAAGACCCTGCCCTGCTTGGCCAGCGAGGCCGCCTCGGCGATCTTCTCGGCGGTGATGAAGTTCAGCGTGCCGAGTTCGTCATCGTCACCCCAGCGGCCCCAGTTGCGCACATCGTCGGCCATCCTGCGGAAGTCGGTCATCGAACCGGCCACGTCAACTCCTCTGCGTCGTGTCGAGGGAGTCGGGCACGCCGGCCTCCCAACCAGATTCACGCTGTCCCACCGCCCCGCCGTCGACCCAGACCACCTGGCCCGTGATGTAACTGGCCGCCGGGCTTCCCAGGAACGCCAGCACCCCGGCCTGCTCGGCTGCGGTCGCCACGCGGCCCAGCGGTGTGCGGAACGAGTCGAGGAACTGCTGACCGTAGGCCGAGCGCAGTTGGTCGAGGATCGGCGTCTCGGTGACGCCGGGCCCCGTGCAGTTCACTCGGATGCCGCGCGGACCGAGTTCGACGGCCTTACGCATGCTGTAGAGGATCGTCGCCTCCTTCGAGAGCCGGTATCCACCGTCGGCCAGCGCCTCGGGATGCTCTGCACACCAGGCCAATCCGTCTTCCGGGGACCCGGTGTCCAGCAGGCCCGCCGTCACCGCGGCGTTCTCCCGGTATGCCGAGGCCGCCAGGGAGGACACCGAGGTGATCGCCCCGTCCGTGGAGACGCGGTCGAGCACCGACTCGGTGAAGTGCCGCATGCCCAGGAAGTTGATCCGCACCACCAGCACCGGATCGCCGATCCCCGACGACACCCCGGCGACATTGAACAGCGCATCGATGCCGCCGGAGATCGACGCGGCCGCGGCCTCGACCGACTGCGGGTCCGACAGATCGACGGGAATGAACTCGTGCGGACCGTCTTCGGGTGCACGCACGTCGAGGCCCGTGACCCGGGCTCCGAGTCCGCGCAACTGCCGGGTCAACTGCGCACCGATGCCCGAGGCGCAGCCGGTGACCACGACATGCCTGCCGTCGTAGCGCACCAGCTCATCGAGTCCAGTCGCCACCGTGTCAGCTCGCGGCTTCGCGGGCGGCCTTCTCGGCTTGCGCGGCCTTGACCCGGCCCTCGTTGATCTCGGCCATCGCCTCGGGGATCTCACCGGCGGTGAACTTACCGCCGCGGCCGGTGGGCAGTCCGCCGAACGCGTAGGTCTCGTCGAACAGCGGTGCGTCCGAAGGCTGCCGTCGCGCTTCGACCTTCTCGATGACCGGTGCGAGGCGGTTGGCCTTGTCCGCCACGGCCTTCTGATCGCGTTCGATGAACTCGGGCAGAATCTGGCTGCCCATGATCTCGATGGACTCCATGGTGCCCTCGTGGCTGCGCGGGTTGAGCAGCAGGATGATCTCGTCGACACCACTGGCCTCGTAGCCGCGCAGGAATTCGCGCACGGTGTCCGGCGAGCCGATCGCGCCGCGTCCGGGTCCGTACGCCAGGGTCGGATCCTCCTTCACGGCCTCCTCGTAGCGCTCCCACACCTTGGTGCGGCCGGGCGTGTGCATACCGGTCAGGTAATAGTGCATGATGCCGAACGAGAAGAATCCGCCGCCGATTCCGAGCCGCTTGAGCGCCTCCTCGTCGGAACGGGCCACCATCATCGACAGGTCACCGCCGATCGCGAGGATGTTCGGGTTGATCACCGGGGTGACGGGCGCACCCTCCTCCTCGAATGTTCGGTAGTAACCGTCAACCCTGTCCTTGAGCGCCTCCGGACCCGTGTAGGCGAAGCTCAGGGCACCGATCGCCTTCTGCGCGGCCATCTGCACCGACGAAGGCCTGGTGCAGGCCACCCACACCGGCGGGTGCGGCTTCTGCAGCGGCTTGGGAATGACGTTGCGGGCGGGCATCTCGACATGCTCACCCTTGAACCCGCTGAAGGGTTCCTCGACCATGCATCGGATCGCGACCTCGAGGGCCTCCTCCCACTGCGCACGCTTGTCGGCCGGGTCGATGTTGAACCCGCCGAGTTCGGCGACCGAGGAGCCTTCACCCGTGCCGAACTCGACGCGGCCGTTGGAGAGGTGATCGAGGGTGGCCACCCGCTCGGCGATGCGGGCCGGATGGTTGATCGGGGGCGGCAGGTGCATCACGCCGAATCCCAGCCGAATGTCCTTGGTGCGCTGGCTCGCCGCGGCCAGGAACATCTCCGGCGCGGTCGAGTGGCAGTACTCCTCGAGGAAGTGGTGCTCGGTCAGCCAGACCGTGGAGAACCCCGCCTTGTCGGCCGCCTCGACCTCGTCCAGACCATGTTGGAACAGCTTGTGCTCGTCATCGTCGGTCCAGGGACGCGGAAGCGGGAACTCGTAGAACAGGGAGATCTTCATCGGTGGCCTCCTCAGGCGTTTCTGGCGTTGTCGTGGGCGATCTGGACGGTGGGGGTTTCGGGGTGCTGCGCTGATGCCTCCCCTGCGCGGCCCGCGATATGACGCGCCGCGACGTAACCGAAAGTCATCGCGGGACCGATGGTGGCACCCGCCCCGGCATAGCTGCGGCCCATCACCGCGGCCGAGGCGTTGCCGACCGCGTACAACCCCTCGATGACGCGGTCCTCGGTGTCGAGCACTCGCGCGTGTTCGTCGGTGCTCAGGCCGCCCGACGTGCCGAGATCACCGAGGATGATCTGGAACGCCAGGTACGGCGGTTTGGTGAGCGGGTGCAGGTTGGGATTGGGCAGCGTCGGATCGCCGTAGTAGTTGTCATAGGCGCTGTCACCGCGATTGAAGTCGTCGTCATGCCCCTTGGCCGCGAGTTCGTTGAACCGCGTGGCGGTTTCACGCAGTGCATCGGCAGGCACACCGATCTGCTCGGCCAGGCCCTCCAGCGTGTCGGCCTGCTTGACGATCCCCGAGTCGAGCCAGGCCTTGGGCAGCTTGAAACCAGTGGGCACCGGCGCGAACGGGATCTTGGGGATCGGCAGGTGCCCGCCCACGACGTAGCGGTGAAACGACCGGGTGTCGGTGATCAGCCAGCACGGGATGTGCGTGACGCCGGACTGCTGGCCCTCGATCATCGCGTGCGCGAAGTCCATGTAGGGCGCGGCCTCGTTGATGAACCGCCGGCCGGCACCGTTGACCACGAACTGCGAGGGCATCATGCGTTCGTTGAGCATGAACTGCAGGCGTCCGTCGGGCCAGCACATCGCCGGGAACCACCACGCCTCGTCGAGCAGCTCGGTCGCGGCGCCGACCTTCTGGCCGGCCCTGATTCCGTCTCCGGTGGCGGCGGGATTGCCGAAGCTCCAGTCCTTCTCGAGCAGGGGAAGGTGCTCGCGACGCCAGGCCATGTCGTGGTCGAACCCGCCGGAGGCGATGATGACGCCGCCACGGGCGCCGATCCGCACGGGCTGACCGTCACGTTGTACGACCGCACCCACGACACGGGCACCCGGGCCGTCACCGTCGGTGATCAGTTCGGTCATCGGTGTGTTGAGCCACAGCGGGATGTCATGGTCCCGGCACGCCAGGCGCATCCGCGCGGCCAGCGACTGCCCGATGGCGGCCATCCGATCGCCGAACACCCGGGCCCGGAACATCCGCCAGATCAGCTTGACCAGCACCGCCTTGCCGCGCCAGTTCTGCCTGACCTGGTAGAAGAGCCGAAGATCCTTGGGCGCGAACCAGATCCCTTTCGGGGCGAGCGCCAGCGGCTTCAGCAGGTTCTGTTCCTCGTCCCCCAGCGTGCGCAGGTCGATGGCCGGCACGTTGATGGTGCTGCCCAGCGCGGATCCGCCGGGGAGTTCCGGGTAGTAGTCGGCGTAGCCCGGTTTCCAGACGAACTCGAACCAGCGGCTGGTGGTCTCCAGGAACTCCATCATCTTCGGCGCGGAGTCCACGTACTGGCGCAGTCGAGCGTCGCTGACCAGACCGCCGGTGATCTGCTTGAGGTAGCCGAACACCTCGTCGGGGTCCGGCGTGTAACCCTCGCGGCGCTGCGACGGTGCGCCCGGCACCCAGATGCCGCCACCGGACAACGCGGTGGATCCGCCGAAGGCCGCGGACTTCTCCACCACCAGGGTGTCGAGGCCGGCGGCCCGCGCGGTCAGTGCGGCGGTCAGGCCACCGCCGCCGCTGCCGACGACGAGGACGTCCACTTCGGTGTCGAAACTCGGATCGGAGTCGTTCACGGGACCTTTCGCTGTCATCGGGGCGATGCCGTTCGGATCGCGAATCCGGCGATCAGTTCGGGCGCCGGTCGGTAGTAGCGCGTCGTGACGTCATAGGGTCCCTGGGCGGCCAATGCCGCGAACGCGGCGACCCAGGTGCGCACCTCGTGCGCCGAGTTCCCGGCTTCGGCGGCGATCCACGCGTTGGACCAGTCGTCGACCTCGTCCAGGCGGTTGGCGTCCACGAGATCGAGGAAGGCACGGTCCCAGTCCGGGTTGAGCGCCTGCAGCGGCGAATCTCCTTGGGCGAACTGCTCTGCGGCCGCGATGACCGCCTCCTGTCGCGCCATGCGCTGCTCTGGCGACATCGCGACCCCACGGACGATGCGGTCCAGCGCTGCCGGCGGGGCCGTGGCCAGCGTCGGCACCGGCGGGTCATGCGACAGCCCGCCCGATCCGAGGAACAGCACCCTGCGGTCGAGCGCGGCGACGAACTGTCCGATCGCCGCGCCCAGCGCACGCACCCGGCGTATGGGCCCCAGCGGGGTGGCCACCGAATTGATGAACACCGGAATCGTCGGCACCGCCGCTGCGTCACCGAACAGGGTCTGCAGCGGTTGCACGGTGCCGTGGTCGACGTCCATGCCCGCCGAGATGGCGACATCGACACCGGATTCGAGAACTGCTGTGGCACAGGCCGTCGCGATGTCCTGCGGCACGTTGAGCGGTCCGGCGTGGGTGCCGTAATCGCCGACACCGCTGGCGGCGGTGCCGATGCAGAACGACGGCATGAGCCGGTAGAAGAACCCGTTGTAGTGGTCGGGCGAGAAGACCACCACCAGGTCGGGGTCGAAGTCGGCGACGAAAGCGCGGGCCGCGGCCAGGTTTTCGCCGATGTCGGCGAGCAGGTCAGCCGACGGTCCCGGAAGGTTCAGCAGAGGGCTGTGCGACATGCAGCACAGAGCCGTTTGCGCCATGGGTTTCACCGCCTTCCGGCTTCGTCGAGGTGACCAGGTGCAGGGCGTCGAACAGCGCGTCGGACAGTTCGGCGCTGCGTTGCGCGATGCACGCACCCGCGATGCACCGGTCAGGACGCAGGAAGAGCACCGAGTCGGTGTGGGCGTCGAAGAAGCCCTTGAGGGCTCCGGTGCGGTCCCCGACCACGATGACGTCGGGATCATCGATCGCATCGGCGGGCTTCCAGTGCAACTGGGTGATGGGTCGCGCCGCGATGAAGCTGGCGCCCAGCGACTTCCACCGGGCGAACGCCTGGTCGCCCAGCAGCCGGCGCGGATCGTTGTTCCAGCACAGCACGGCGAATCCGGGGCCCATCACATCATCGAGCAGCACATTCGTCGCCTCCCGGGTGTCCACCCTGGGTTGGATGAACAGCGTGCCCACCGCGGACCCGGGGGCTGGAGGTGTGCTCGCGTGCACCACAGCGCCCTGCTCGTAACGCGGCATCGGCTTGAATCGCATCTCCAGGACATACCGCTTCAGCGAGGGCACGATCGACGCGGCGCGGATGGCCCGGTCACGAAGCTGCGCCACCCGGCGGTTGGTGGGCGAGATGACGCGGCCGACCATGGTCGAGAGGTCGATCATGGCGCGCGCATGCTTACGGCGCTCCACGTCGTAGGTGTCCAGCAGTGCGTCGCCAGCCACGCCGTTGACCACGGCGGCCAGCTTCCAGCCCAGGTTGGCGGCGTCGCGAATGCCGCTGTTGTACCCCTGCCCCTGCCAGACCGGCATCAGATGCGCGGCATCCCCGGCCAGCAGCAGCCGGCCCCTGCGGAAGGCTCCGGCGATGCGCGAGTGATGTGTGTAGACGCGGTGGCGGATGATGTCGACCCGGTCCGGGTGCGGCACGAACGTCGACAGCAGTTTCGCGACGAACGCGGGATCCGCGGCCGTCTCGTCGGATTCGTCGTCGTGGATCATGAATTCGAACCGACGGATGCCATGCGCGATCGAGATCGACGCGTACGGCCGCTCCGGGTCGGCGCCGACCTCGCTGTTGGGGTGCCCCAGCGGGTCATTGGCCACGTCGATGACCACCCAGCGGGTCGGCGACGTGGTGCCCTCGAACGACACACCCATCAGGTGCCGGGTGGCGCTTCGTCCTCCGTCGCAGCCCACCACATAGCGCGCCCGAACGGTGTCGCCGCCGTCGAGGTGCACGGTGACACCGTCACCGTCCTCGGCGCAGCCGGTCATCACAGAGCTCCACCGCACCTGCACACACGAGAACCGATCGAGACCGGCCAGCAGTTCGGCGTCGACCATGGGCTGAACGAATCCGTTCCGTTTGGGCCATCCGAATCGTGCGTCCGGCGGGGCCATCTCGACCAGCAGCCTGCGCCGCGAGTCGAAGAACCGCAGGATCTGGTTCGGGACGGTGTGCGGCAGGACGGCATCGATCAGGCCGATCGACTGAAAGGTTCGCAGCGACTCGTCGTCGAGACCGACGCCGCGCGGGTAGTCGATCAGTGTGTCGCGCTCCTCGACGATCAGTGTCGAGACACCCTGGAGTCCAAGCACGTTCGCGAGAGTCAGGCCCACCGGACCCGCGCCGACGATCACGACGTCGACGTCGGTGGATTCGGCGGCTGTGCGCTCGGCGCTCACTGGTCCTTCCCCAGCAGGAAGTCGATGTGCAGGCGGTTGAAGGTCTTGGGATCCTCATACTGCGGCCAATGCCCGCATCCGGACATGACCTCGAAGCGGGCACCCGGGATCATCGAGGCGATTCGGCTGCCCTCGCTGACATCGGCCGTGGGGTCATCGCTGGTCCACAGCACCAGGGTGGGCGCGGTGATGGCGCCGTACTCCTTGGGGCCCATCAGATTTCGAGCGCGGATCTCGGGGTCCTGCAGCGCCATGATGTCCCGCATGGCGGCCACGAACCCGGGAAGGCGGTAGATCCGCTGCCGACTGGCGACGATGTCGTCGTAGTCCCTCGTCTTGTCGGCCATGAGCCACTTGATACGGGCCTGCACCGTCTCCCAGGTCGGATCCTCGACTGCCGCCATCGACAAGGTGATGATCCGCTTCATGACTTCGGGGTCGGCCTGCGATCCGCCCGCGGTGTTGAGGACCAGGCGGGTGATCCGGTCCGGGTGGTCGGCCGCAGCGCGCGATGCCACCCATCCGCCCAGGGACTCCCCGGACAACAGGACCTTCTCGGCGCCGATCGTGTCGAAGAACGCCAGCAGGTGTTCCACGTAGTGGCTGATCTCCAGTGGATGGCCGGGTTTGTCGGTGTAGCCGTGGCCGAGCATGTCGATGGACCAGGTGGAGAAGTGCTCGGCGTGCGACTCGAGGTTGCGCACGTAGGCCTCGGCGTGGCCACCCGATCCGTGCAGCAGCACGAGGGTGGGATTCTCCGGATCACCGGCGTGCAGGTAGCGCGTGCGCACCCCGCCGACATCCAGGTATCCCTGCGAGAACGAAACCCCCTGCAGGTCACTCCAGATGCTCTCGAATTCCGCCACAATGGCCCCTCTGCCTGCGATTATGCCGTTCTCTTTTTCTGCAACCGATGTGTGCTAATATCGGACATCAGTGTGCACTATGTATAGAGCATCACTCTCGGTGTGATGTATGTCAAGGGAGGATCCACCGTCATCGAGCAGTCGACGAACGGGGTCGCCAAGGGCGCGTCGGGCTCGCAGACGTTGGCCCGCGGGCTCACAGCACTGCAGGTGGTCGCCGCGACGCCGGAGGGGCTCACAGCCCAGCAGGTGGCCGAACGGATCGGCGTGCACCGGACCATCGCCTACCGTCTGCTGACCACGCTGGCGCAGCACCGGCTCGTGGCGAAGGCCGACGACGGGCGTTATCGCCCCGCGGCCGGACTGGCGGTGCTCGGGGCGGCCTTCGACAACAACCTGCGCCAACTGTGCCTGCCCAGGCTGCGCGCGCTCGCCGACGAACTGTCCACGACCGTCTCGCTGCTGGTGGCCGAGGGTGACCAACAGGTCGCGGTCGCGGTGATCGTGCCGACGCAGGTGTCCTATCAACTGTCGTTCCACGAGGGCAGTCGCCACCCGATTGACCGTGGCGCCGCCGGCATCGCGCTCCTGGCCAGCATGCCTCCCCGGGCCGGCGAGCGGGATCTGGTCACGGTGACCCGCGAACGCGGGTGGGTGATCACCCATGGCGAGATCGAACCCAACACGTTCGGACTGGCCGTCTCGGTGCACCGCCTTCCGCCGGCCCCGCCGACGTGCCTCAACCTGATCTCACATCGCGAAGATGTCGTCGCGCGTGGTCGCGACGCACTGATCCGCGCCGCCGACGAGCTGTCGGCAATCCTGAACTGACGAATCCGATAAGGAGATTGGCGCCGTGAGCAATTCGTCCGCCCAGAGGAATTGGGACACAGTGACCGATGTCGTGGTGCTGGGCACCGGAGGTGCGGGCCTGACGGCGGCACTGGCCGCGGTGCACGGCGGCGCCGAGGTCGCGGTGTATGAAAAGGCCGACACGGTCGGCGGGACCACCGCGGTCTCCGGCGGCATCGCCTGGATTCCGGCGCATCATCGCTGCCCCGAAGAGGAACTCACCGTCGAGGACGCCATGGCCTACCTGCGCGCGCAGTCCTTCGGCGCGATGGACGAGGAGTTGGTCGAGACGTTCGTCCGCACCGGGCCCGCGATGATCGACTTCGTCGAGGCGCACAGCGACATGCGGTTTGAGATCGCCACGGGATTCCCCGACTACAAGCCCGAACTGCCCGGCGGTCGTCCGGGCGGCGGGCGATCGCTGGGCCCGGTCCCCTACGACCTCAACCGGATTCCGCAGTGGCGCGATCGCATCACGTCGTTCCCGCCCGACTTCAGCAATGTCGGCATCGACGCCGAGACCCGCGCACGCCTGCACGCCGACATCGACGACACCACGGGTGACATCGTGGTGGCCGGTACCGCACTGATCGCCGGACTGCTCAGGGGCGTGCTCGACGCCGGCGTCGAACCCGTCACCGGCGCACGCGCCACCGAGCTGCTGACCGGGCCGGACGGCACCGTCACCGGTGTGCGAATCGAATTGGGAGACAAGACCATCGATGTCGGTGCGCGGCGCGGTGTCGTCCTGGCCAACGGCGGGTTCGAATGGGACACGGGCCTGGTCGAGGCGTTCCTGCGTGGACCCATGCACGGACCGGTGTCACCGCCGTACAACACCGGCGACGCCCTGCGGATGGCGATGGCGCGTGGTGCCGACCTGGCCAATATGGGCGAGGCGTGGTGGGTGCCGATCGTGCAGATTCCCGACGACACGATCGAGGGACATCAGCGCAGTCGCAGTGTGCGACTCGAGCGCACGCGACCCCGCAGCATCATCGTCAACCGCGCTGGACGACGGTTCATCAACGAGGCCTGCGACTACAACTCGATGGCCGGCGCATTCCAATACCTGCACCCCCGCGACGGTTACGTCAATGATCCGGCTTGGATCGTGTTCGACGACCAGCACCTCAAGCGCTACGGCTTCCTCGGCGTCGAGCCCGGCCAGGAGGCCCCGGACTGGTTCTGCAGGTCGCGCGACCTCGTCGAGCTCAGCGAGAAGACCGGCATCGATCCCGCCGGTCTCGCGCAGACCGTCGCCGCATGGAACAGCAACGTCGGCGGCGAGGTCCCCCATGATCCCGACTTCGGCCGGGGCAGCAGCGCCTACGACGGTTACTGGGGTGACCCCAACGCGACCACCGACGCTGGTAAGACGCTGGGTCCGCTCGACACCGCACCGTATTACGCGGTGCCGGTGGCCCTCGGGGCGATGGGCACCAAGGGCGGCCCCCGGACCGACCGCGATGGTCGTGTGCTGCACGTGTCGGGCGAGGTCATCCCCGGTCTGTACGCGGCGGGCAACGCGATGGCGGGCGTGACGGGACGGGCCTACGGCGGTGCCGGGGGCACGATCGGTCCCGCGATGGTGTTCGGTTTCCGCGCCGGGCGGCACGCGGCCACGGGGACGTCGGCCGGCTGAGTCGGTCAGCTGAGTCGGCGACCTGCGCTACTCGGCCGCGCGGGCCTTGAAGAACTCGACGGCCCGCACGAGTGACTCCTCGACCGGTTCGGGTTTCCACCCCAGCTCGCGCTCGGCCTTGCTGTGGTCCAGCGGTGACATCAGTTCCACCATCCGCTGACCCACCGCGGCGAACGGCAGATCGCGGTTCAGCACGCGCGCGGCCACGTCGTTGATCCGCGAGGCCACGCGCAGCACGGGCCGCGGAATCTTGACGCGCGCTGGGCGCACGCCCGCCGCCTCGGCCACAATCCGCTGGATCTCACCCATGTTCATGAAACGGTCGGAGATGATGTAGCGCTCCCCGACTCGACCGTTGTCGGCAGCCAGCAGCATCGCGCGCGCGGCGTCCTCGATGCCCACCACCTCAAGTCCGATGTCCGGGTAGAACGGCATGCGACCCGCGGTGATCATCGCGATCTGTGATCCATGTGGGGTCGGTTGCCAGTCACCGGGGCCGTAGGTCGTCGAGATGCACACCGCCACAGCCGGCAATCCGCGCTCACGGACGTAGGAGAAGAGCAGCTTCTCCGCCGCCACGCGGGCTTCGATGTACGCCCCGCCCTCGTCCCAGTTGTGCTCGTCCTCCTCGGTGATGAGCCGGGAGTCGCTGACCGCGAGCGTGCCGATGGTGCTGGTGAACACGAACCTGCGCAGACCGGAGGCGATCTCGGGTTCGGTGGCGATGTTCAACACATTGCGCAGTCCCTCGACGTTCGTCTGGAAAAGCGGCGCCGGATCCCGCAACCACATCCGGGCGTCCACCACGCAGTAGTAGATGACATCGCATCCGGACATCGCGGCCCGCAATGCGTCGTCGTCGTAGAGGTCTCCGTAGCAGCGTTCGACGTCGAGGTCGTCGATCCCCTTGGTGGAACTCGTCTTACGGAGCATGACGCGGACGTCGTCGCCCTGCTCGACGAGTTTCCGGGTGACGTGGGAGCCGAGGAACCCGCTGGCGCCGAGCACCAGCTTCTTAGCCGTCATTTCGTCACCCTCCACTTGAGACCAGTTGGCGCACCTTGAACTTCTGCACCTTGCCACTGGCGGTGCGTGGAAACTCGTCGATCTGCCGAAGTTCCTCGGGCCACTTCTGCCGGGCCATGCCCGAGGCCTCGAAGTGCGCACGGACGTCCTCGAGGGAGGGGACGTCGTGGCCCGCGTGCATGCGCAGCACCGCGGTCGCGTGCTCCCCGGTACGCGGGTCGGGGGCGGCCACCACGACCGCCTCGGCCACTCCCGCCATGGCCAGCAGCGTCTCCTCGACCTCGACCGCGCTGATGTTCTCACCACCGCGGATGATGATGTCGGACTTGCGGTCGGTGATGGTCAGATAGCCGTCCTCATCGAGGATGCCGATGTCACCGGTGTGGTACCAGCCGTCGGCGTCGAAAGCCTTGGCCGTCAGGGCGTCATCGGTGTAGCCGAGGCACAGGTCGGGGCCGCGGGACAGGATCTCACCATCCTCGCCGAGCTTGACCTCCACCCCGGAGAGGGGGCATCCGTCGGTGTAGAGCCGTTTGTCCTCGGCTGCGTCCCAACGGGATCCGGTGATCGACGGATGCTCGGTGCTGCCGTACGAGCGATAGGTGTTGATGCCGAGGCCGGCGAGGCGCCTGGTGACCGCGATCGGGACGGTCGAGCCGCCGAGGCCGACCGTGCGCACCCCGGCGAGGTGTTCGGTGGTGAAGTCGGGGTGGTCGAGCAGGCTCGTGACGAAGTACGGCGGACCGCCGCCGAGGGCCAGTCCGTCGCTCTTCATCAATTTCAGTGCCACGCCCGGATCCCAGACGTCGGTGAGGTGGATCGGATGCCGCGACAGGACCGGCATCAGGAATGCGCCCACCATTCCGATGAAGTGCCCCACCGGTGTCGCGATCAGCATCTTGCCCGTGTCCATCATGTTCTGCCCGACGAGCTGGTGCGTTTCGTGCACCAGGCTGCGGTGGCTGTGGATCACGCCCTTGGGGGCACTCGTGGTTCCCGAGGTGTAGGCGAACAGTGTGGGACCGGCCGGATCGGTGGGCAGGACACCCCGCAGCGGTTCGTCGTCCAGCAGATCGTCGAAGGTCGGGTTCTCACCACCCACGACACCGACGATCTCGATGTCCGAGGCGAGGTCCGGCTCAAACTGCATGCGTCCGAACGACTCCGCGGTGATGAACACCTTGGGCTTGGCGTCGCCGAGGATGTGTGTCAGCTCCTTGCGACCGTAGAAGTGCACGATCGGCACGACGACGGCGCCCAGGAACGCCGCCGCCCAGAACGTCACGGCGGCCTCCACCCAGTTGGGCAGCTGCATCGCCACGACGTCGCCGGGCCCCACCCCGCGCCGGTGCAGGCCGGCCGCCAGGCGTCGCGCGGTGCACTCGACCTCACCGACCGTCCCGCTGTACGGACGTACCGCGGAGTGCACCCGGAACTCCAGCTGCGGCTGCGCGCTCAACTCACGCGCCAGGAGGTCGCCGAGGGTGTCTGACGTCCACCACCCCTGCTCGAGGTAACGCCGAACGAGTTCGTCGGGGATTGTTCGCATCAGTGGCTCGCACCTCACCTTCGGTCGATGATGTTATTCTCCTCACCAGAGAATTCCAATCTCCAAATCTGCGAAGACGAGAATCTGGATTCGGCTCGTGGGAGCCCGCGCTCGTTCTATAGTCAGCCAGTCAGCGTGTATCCGTGGAGGTGCCTGTGAAGTCTGTTGCGTTGGGCGCAGCAAGCGCGGTGGGCGCACTGCTCGTGTCGGCGGGCATCGCCGCGGCGCCCGCGGCCTCGGCCGCGATGCAGTACGGCAATTACAACCTGCACATCCCGGACCGCCGGGACTTCCACACCTGGGTGTTCGCCGCGCAACAACCGTGCAAGGACCCCGGTGCCCTGCCGATCTGGGACTGCCTTGCGATCGTCACGATCCCGCAGCCGATCGCCAAGGCCGCGAACCAACGTGTCCAGGCGTGGTTGAAGGACGGCCAGTACACCCTGACGATGGACGATCCCTTCGGGCTGCGCTGCGGCGACATCTATTACGGGCCCGTGATCCCCACCCACGACGTGTACACGTGGGACGCCAACACGTTGACGGGCCAGATGGTCTCGACCTTCGATGTCGGCTGCGACGGTGCTCCCGGCGGCAGCCTCACCTATCCCATCTCCCTCACCAGGATGTGACGATGCGTTCTGCCTTGGCGATCACGGCCCTCCTTGGACTGGTGGGCGGCGGACTCGCGGGCGGCGGACTGGCTGCGGCCCCGTCGGCGGTCGCCGATCCGCCCCTGCACCACGTCCGCTACACGGTCTTCGCCGACGGGCCCATCTGGGCACGCATCTACTACCGCGACACCGAACCCGCGGTGTTCTCCGACTACAGCCACAACCCGTACGTCTTCAGCCCGCGCGCCGACGCCGATCTCGCGCCCGATCGGCCCTGGGTGCTCGAGACCATGCTGGCCGATCCGGAGATGTGGGCCATGGTGACCGTCCAGAGCGGCGAGTCACCGAACTACCCGACGCCCACGTTCCGCTGCGAGCTCGCCGTCGACGGTGTGGTGGTCAAGACGGGCAGCGGCGCCAAAGGCGCGTTGTGCTCGCTGCGGAACTGGTGACCGATTCACGGCCCTGACTGGGCCGTCGTGACGGTCACCCGACCGGGAGCATCGAAACCCGAGACATCAACCCCCGCAGAGGATTGATGCTCAGGTCCGGTTGATCAGGTGTCGCCGCGCTGCCAGCGCGAGTCACCGTCCATCGGCACACAGTGCAGGAACAGCCCATCCGGGGCTTGAGCCACCATGTTGAGTTCAGTGGTGCACAAGCCGCCCTCTTCGCGGATGCCGGCCATGGGTGGCGACCGGAACCAGCGAGGTTCGTAGCGCCGGGGCGATCCGCAGAACACCAACCGGCCGGGCTGGATCGAGGGACCGGCCACCGCGGTGCCGAACACGAAGTACGTGGTGTTGTTGCACGTCGAACCCAGCACCACATTGGGTGTGATGCCGGGGACGCAGAACGCGTCGTTACACGTCTGCGGACCCGCCGACGCCTGCGGCGCCAACAGCGTGGCAGCCACGATCATTGGGGCGGAGCACACCGCCGCGGCACGAATCACACGCACCCTCGCTACTTTGGCACAGCCGGAAACGAAATTCTCGATTTCGGAGAAGATTACTACATCCCAGGGATTTCCGACGCCGGCCCCGGCGGTAGTCTGCAGGTGCTGAGTATGGCGAGGAGAGGACCTTTCATGGCGCACGACCCGGCGGACAAGACCCACGCCGCCGATGCCCAGTCGGCGACGGTCGAGTCGGCGGCAGCCCAGGCATTGGCCGAGGCACGCGCCGCCGAGGAGCGTGCCGCCGCCGCGCGGGCGCGCGCCGCGGAGCTTCGCCGACTGGCCGAAGAGGCCTCAGCCGCCACACAGCTCGACCAGGCCGACGAGCAGACCGACCAGCAGGCCCCCGAACCCCCACTGTGGCGCCGACTGGTGGTTCCCGTGTCGGCGGGCGTCGCCGCCGCGGTGGTCTGCGCACTGCTCGCGCTCAGCGGGATGATGGCCTGGCAGCGGCACGCCCACGACCAGGACCAGCAGCGTGAAGCGGAGTACGCCGCGGTGGCCCGGCAGGGCACCATCAACATCATGTCCCTGGACTTCAACGACGCGCAGGGGTCGGTGCAACGCGTGATCGACGATTCGACGGGGAAGTTCAAGGAAGAGTTCTCGTCCCAGTCCGAGATGCTTGTCAAGGCGTTGGAGCAGTCCAAGGTCGTCACCGAGGTGAAGGTCGATGCCGTGGCCGTCGAGTCGATGAGCGCCGACAACGCGGTGGTTCTGGTGGCCGCGCAGTCGGTTGCCCGCAACGCCCAGGACGAGCGCAAGGCACCGCAGCGGTTCCGGGTGGCCATGACCCTCACCAGGGATGGCGGCCAGCCGAAGATCTCAGAGGTGGAGTTCCTCTGAGGTCCTGAAAGTCACCGATGCCCACTGGAACATGCTGCGGCAGTGCTATTCTCCGGTACTGAGAATGTGACTATCACCGGTCAGAGGAGCAGCTCAATGTCGGCCTCCCCCTTGGGCGTCAAGACCATGGCCCTGGCGGCCTCTGTCGGCCTGCTCGGCGCTGGGCTGTTCAGCGCCGCACCGGCGTCGGCCCAGGAGTGGGGCATCAACGGCACGTTCATTACGTCCTCCAACGGTGACTGGGCGAGGGTCAACGACCGGTACGAGGACCAGCCTCGCGTCGTCAGCACCTGGACGATCTCCACGTCCTGCACGTCACCGACCGACTGCGCCGGCACGGTCACCAGCGACCAGGGGTGGACCGCGCCCATCTACACCACCAACGGTCTCTGGTACATCAAGCGTGCCGTGCCCAACTGGCGCTACTGCGCCGACGGCGTGCCGGTCGAGGGACTGCAGACCTATATGTTCCATCCGGTGACGGCCGACGGCCGGTACGACTACACGTACGCCAGTGGTGAATTCGCCGGCGAGGACCGGACCATCGGCCCCAGCGGGTCCTGTGGGCGCAACCAGTGGCCCGTCATCCGCATCCCGTTCTACATGAAGAGCAGCTAGCACTCTCCCCCTCTCTCCCCGAGCAGACACAAACTCGCACGTTTCCGGTCGGAAACGTGCGAGTTTGTGTCTGCTCGACAACGGGGCGCGCCCTCAATTCAGGTGGGCATCAGGTCCTGCCACGAGCTGGGCAGCTTGGCCAGGTCAGTCTGCTGGTAGAGCCTGCCGTCCTGGCCCATGTACTCGCCCGTGCGCGGGTTGTACTTCGCCACCGCGACAGTCGGCCCCGCCGCGGATGCGCCGCTGTGCGCCGCGGGTGCGGCCTCCGGCGGTGCAGGTGCGGCCTCCGGCGGCGCGAACTCGGTCATGGGGACGGGACCCACGCCCGGCACTGGAACCACCTGGTTGCGGCGCTCGTCGACCGGATCCGGCGGGTTGACGCCCGGTGCGGCCGGCGGCGGCGGCGCCTGACCCGGCACGGGCGGCTCGAGGTACAGCGGCTGTCCCGGCAGCAGCGGGCCCGGCCCCATGCCCGGGAAGCTCGGCGGCGGCGCAGGGGCCGCCGGGATCGGCGGCGGAGGTGCGCTGAGCCCGTCCGGCAGCGGAGATCCCTCGATGGGACCGAAGATGTTCGAGTCCGCCACTGCGCGTGAGTCGATGGGCACGCCCTGCGACACCAGGTTGGGGTCAAAGGGGTACGGCCCCAAGGCATGTTGCCGCTGCGCGAGCGGCACATACCCACGCGGGTCCTCACACAGCTCGACGGTGGGGGCACGCTTACCGGGCTGGCCCATGCAGGGATAGTTGCGCGCGCCGCGCACCGCGACCGGCGAGTCCTGCGGCAGTTTGCAGTACAGGTTGTCCGGCGTGTCGACGACGGTCGTGTCGGACGGAGACCGCCAGGCCGAGGGCGGCAGGAAGCCGACCGTGCAGGATGCGGGATCGCCCAAACCCAGCGAGAACTCACCGTTGGGCAGACCGGTGGGGCTGGTTGTCGGGGCATAGGTCTGGATCTGCGACACGTACGGCGGCAACAACACCAGCAGCTGTTCGATGGACGGGTTGTAGGTCACGCCGATCTGGCCGATGGTGGTCAGGTTGGCCAGCAGCACGGGCAGCGTGGGCTTGAGCTGCTGCAGCAGCTGCGAGGTCTCCTGGGCGAAGCCGGGCCCGCTTCGCAGCAGCGTCCGGACTTCGTTGTCGTTGGTCGCCACCTGGCCGGTGATACCGGCCAGGCTCGCCGCCCAGGCGCGGGTCGAATCGGTGGTCTGGACCTGGGCTTCCAGGAACGGTTGCGAGTCGTCGAGCAGCGCCCGGGTCTGGTCCTTGATCTCGCTCGCGTCCTTGGAGATCGTCGCGGCCGAGTCCAACAGCGAGCCGAAGTCGAATCCGGTGCCGTTGAACGCGTTGAACGTCTCGTTGAGCAGCTGGGTCAGCTTCTCGCTGGGAATGGTGTCCACCAGCTTGCTGACCTGATCCAGCACGGGTCCCACCTCCTGTGGGATGGTGGTGCGCTCCACCGGGATCACCGACCCGTTCTCCAGGTAGGGCGGCTGGTCGGTCTGGGGCAGCAGTTCGACGTACTGCTCGCCGACGGCCGACATGCTGCGCACCTCGGCCTTGAGGTCGGCGGGCACCTTGGGACTGCGCGTCAGCGACAACGTGGCCTCGGCACCGGTGGCGGTCAGGTCGACGGCCGTCACCTTGCCGATCTGCACCCCGCGATAGGTGACGTTGCTGAACTGGTACAGGCCGCCGGTCGCCGGCATCTGCATCGTGACCGTGATCCGGCCCAGACCCAACAGGGTGGGCACCTGCATGTAGGCGAACAGCATCACCGCCACGCCCACCAGCGACGCGATGGTGAAGATGACCAGCTGGGATCGAACAAAGCGGGTCAGCATCAGCGTCCCCCAGTCTCGGCAGGCGAATTGGTCTGCGGCGCATACGGTCCGGCGAAGATCGGTGCGGGGGCCCCGGGTTGGACCGGGGCCGCCTCAAGCTGGACCGGCGCACCGGGCATGGGCCCCGGCGGCGCCACCGGCAGCACTGGGCCGACATTCGAGGGAAGCAGGGGCGGCGCCTCCGGTTCGGGCGCCTTCTCCGGCTCAGGCGGGAACGCACCCGGCGGCGGTGTGGCGCCGGTCTTGAGCGGATCGTAGGTGTAGTTCAGGTAGGCGGGGTCGCCCGGAGCGGGCACCAACTGGGCATCCTCCTGCTCCCACCGGGTACCGAGGAACAGGCTGCGCTTCAACCGTGGAATGGTCAGGTCGATGACCGCGAACAGGTTGTAGTAGTCACCGCGGATCGCGCGGTCCATGAAGGCCTGCGTGAACGGGAAGTGGCCCGCGTACTCCAGAAGGGCCGGCAGTGCCGGGCCGACGTCGGCCAGCGCCTTCATCGCCGGCTCCAGATTCCGCAGGTTGGCCACCAGGTCCTCCTGCGAATCGTTGACGAGCTGATTCGCTGTGGCCGAGAACGTGCCGAGCCGCTGCAGCGCGGTGGTGAAGGTGGGGCGTTCCTTGATCAGCACGTCCATGGCGGACGGAAGCTTCTTCAACGCCTCGGCCAGCACGTCCCGCTGGTTGGCGAAGGTCGATCCCAAGTTGTTCAGGCCCTCGATGGTGGTCACGATGTTGTCCCGCTGAGTGTCCAGCACACCGACGAAATCATCGAGGCGCGTGAGCAGTTCGCGGATCTCCTGTTCATTGCCGTTCAACGCGGCGCTGAAGTTGTGGATCACATCGCCCATCTGTCCCAGCCCACCGCCGTTGACCACGGTGGACAGCGATGACAGCGTCTGTTCCGTCGAGGGGTAGGTCGACGAACTGTTCAGCGGGATGGTCGTCCCTGGCGGCAGCTGCCCGCTGGCCGGTTCACCCAGCGGAGGGTTCAGGGCCAGATGCATGGACCCCAGCAGGCTGGTCTGGCCCACACTGGCCACCGCGTTCTCCGGCACCACGACACCCGGCTGCACCGAGAACTCGACGTCGGCATGCCAGTCCCGGACCGTCATCCGGCGCACGCTGCCGACCACGACGTCGTTGAGCATGACTGGTGAATTCGGTTCCAGGGTGGCCACGTTGGCGATCTCGGCGTGGTAGACGTTCGCCTCCCCGCCGCGGCCGACCGCACCGGGCAGCGGCAGCGAGTTGACGCCCTGAAAGGAACACCCCGCGGTGGTCATCACGACGCACGCGCCCGCAGCGAGGGCGAGCCGGCCTGATTTGGCGATCATGCTGGTGGCATCCCTTCTGCCGGGGCGGGTGCCGGCGGTGCTTCGGCGGCCAGCGGGCCCTCCGGCGCCGGTCCCGGCGGCGCACCTGCCGGGTTGAGCAGGTCGTTGACCATGTTCGGGGTGTTGGGTGGGTAGAACCCCCCGCCCGGCAGCATCTGCTGCGCGCCCGGCGGCGGCACCCCGGGCGCGCGACCAGTGAACGGCGCCGGACCCGGTGCCGCGCCGTCATAGGCCGACACCGCAGGCGGAATGTTCGGCGCCTCGGGTGAACCCCCGCCACCACCGGGCGCCAGACCGGGCTCGGAGTACTCGATGTTCTCCGGGCTGGCCGAGGGCATCAGGAACGGGGACATCGGCAGCGGCAGGTAGTTGAAGTTCGTCAACCGCAGAGCCGGGCCCAGGTACTGCCCGCAGAGCTTGGCGGTCTCCGGGGCGGTGGTGTTCTCGATGGCACCGATGGCGCCGCAGATGAACTCAACCGGGTTGGAGAAGTTGTTCAACACGAATTGGCCCACTGGAGAGCCACTGTCGGGGTTGTAGATGTTGTAGCCGTTGATGAACGCGTTGGGCGCGATGTGCAGGATGTTCTTCAGGTTCATCTGGTTGTCCGCCAGATTCTGGGTGACGTTCGCCAGCCTCTGCACCTGTTCGGATGTCTTGTCGCGCGTTCCGGCCACGAACCGCTGCACCTCGCCGACCGCCACCGAGAGGTTCTTCAGCGCCGCATCGAGATCTGATCGACTTCCGTCGACCACGCTGGTCAGCGTCGCGAGCCGGTTCTGGAACTGCACGACCTGCTGGTTGCTGTCGCGCAGCGCGGTGACGAACAACTGCAGATTCTTGATGATGTCGACGATGTCGCCGCTGCCCTCGGCCAGGATGCGGGACACCCCGGCCAGCTGCGTGATGGTCTCGTGCAGCTTCTCTCCGTTGCCGTCCATCGCGTTGGCGGCGCTCTCGATGAACCGGGACACCGAGGTGCCGTCGACACCGCTCTGCGGGCCCAATTCCGTTGCCAGACGCATCAACTGGGTCTTGACCTCGTCCCACTCGACGGGGATGGCCGTGCGGTCGAGCGGAATCTCGGCGCCGTCCGGCATGGTCGGCCCGGAGTCGCGGTACGCGGGCGCCAGTTGCACATACCGCGCCGCCACCAGGTTCTGCGCGACGATCACGGCCTTCGCGTCCGCCGGAACCGGCACGTCGCGGTCCACGTCCAGCACCACCTTGGTGTGGGTGCCCTGCGGTTCGATCGATCGGATGGTGCCGACCTTCACGCCCGACACCCGCACTTCGTCGCCCGGGTACACGCCGGTGGCGGTCGGGAACAGCGCGGTGATGGTGTTGGCGCCGAACAGATGCCGGGGGGCCAGCACCGCGCCGCCCACCACCAGCAGCGCCGCGAGCGTCACCGCCACCACGGCGGTCAACCGTCTCCGGTTCATCAGCGAGAACCTCCTGGAATGCCGTTGTAGGGCAGCGGCAGTTCAGCGCGCGGGCCGGCGGTGTCCGGCGGCTGGCCGGCGTTGACGCCGCGCCGGAAGCCGAACGCGTAGTCGAGGAACGGCTGCATGAGCTGAGCCGGCTGCAGGTTGGGCACGAAGGCGTTGTAATACGGACCGTTGGCCAGTGTCTCGCCCTGGGACAGCATGAATTTCTTCATGTCGGGCAGCATCTTGGTGATGTTGTCGCGGTTGCGCTCCAGCACCTCGGCCACGGAGTTCAGCCGATCCAGCGTGGGCGCCAACTGCGCCTCGTTGTCGGCCACCAGGCCGGTCAGCTGCTCGGCGACCGCTGCGGTGTTGGCCAGCAGGTCGACGATGGCCTGACGACGGCTGTCGAGCACACCGAGCAGGTCATTGGCGTTGAGGATCAAGGTGTTCAACTGCTGGCTGCGCTCCCCCAGCACGGTGGTGACCGCACTGGCGCTGCGCAGCAGATCCGCCAGGTTCTCGTTGCGGCTGTTGATGGACTTCGACAGCCGGCTGAGTCCGTCGAAGGTCGGCCCCAGCCGCGGCGCGAGCTGATCGATGGTGGCCGACAGCGTATCCAGCGACTGGTTCAGTGACTCGGTGTCGGTGCCCCGCGAGTTGGAGGTGAGGTCACTGACCGCATCGGTCAGCGAGTACGGCGACGACGTGCGGGTGGTCGGGATGACGTCAGCGGCGCGCAGCGTTCCGCTGCCCTCGGACTCCAGGGTCAGCACACGCTCACCGAGCAGGGATCCGGTGCGGATGTGCGCGGTGGTCTGCGACCCGAGGGGGTGCCGGCCCTCGGTGGTGAAGGTGACGAGCGCATCGCCGTTTCGCAGCGAAACATCGGTCACCGTACCGATTTTGATGCCCGACATCGTCACATCGTTGCCCACGGCGATGCCACCGGCCTCGGTGAACAGCGCCTGGTGGCGCACCGAGGTCGCCCACTGCGTGATCCGTTCGGGCTGCAGGCCGACAGCGATGGTCAGGAGTATCAGCATGGCGCCGATGAACCCTGCCCGGATCAGGTTTGATTCGCGGTATTTCAGCATCAGGGCTCCCCGCACCTTCCGCTTTCCTGTTTGAGCATGGGGAAGACCGCCGTACGGCCCTGCAGGTCGGTCACGCGAATCGACAGACCGCAGATGTAGTACATGATCCAGCTGCCGTACGAGCCCAGTCGGGCCAGTTTGCGGTAGTTGTCCGGAGCCTTCTGCAGACCGCGGTCCAGGGTGGCCTTGCCCTCGTCGATCAGGGTTGCCGTGCGGTTGATCTGTTCGATGTCCGCCTTGAGCGGCGGCCGAGCCTCGGTCAGCAGACTCGCGATGGACGCCGTGCCGTTGTCCAGCGCGGTGACGGCCTCCCCGATGGGGTCACGGTCCTGTGACAGGCCGCTGATCAGCTGCTCCAACCGGTCGACGGTGGCGTCGAACTGACCGCCCTCGTTGGCCAGTGTGGTCATCACCGCGTTGAGGTTGTCGATCAACTGCTGCACCACCTCGTTGTTGTCGGCCAGCGTGGTGGAGAACGACGAGGTCCGGCTCATCAGCGAGTCCAGCCTGTCGCCCTGCCCCTGCAGCACCTGGATCAATGACGACGTGAGTGCGTTGACGTCCTGCGGGTTCAGTCCCTGGATCACCGGTCGCAGTCCGCCCAGCAGCAGATCCAGGTCAAGTGCGGCGGCCGTGCGATCCTCGGGGATCTGTGAGCCCACCGGCAGGATGCGCGTGGATCCCGGGGTGTCGATGAGCTCGAGGTACCGGTCGCCGACGAGGTTCAGGTAGCGCACCGCGACTCCTGTGCCGGTGGTCAGCCTGATGTCGCGGTCGGCGTCGAACTTCACCAGCACTGTCCGATCCGGTTGCAGCGACACCGAATCCACGGTTCCCACCCGGACGCCGGCGACGCGCACCGAGTCACCCGCCTTCAACCGAGACGCATCCTTGAACACCGCGGAGTAGCTCGAAGTGGATCCGCTGCGGTATTCGCCGAATGCCATGAACAGGAACGCGGTGAGAACCACCATCACGGTGGCGAACACCCCGAACTTGACGAGCGTGCTTCGGGTGCGCGTCATCCCGGCTGTCCGATCTGTGCGGTGTTGCGCGGCGGTCCGTCCAGCGGCCCGAACAGCAGCTGTTTGAGACCGTCGGAGTTGAGCAGGATGCCCTGGTTGCCGTACTGCCACGGGTTGGCATTGGTGTCGGTCACCAGGTACTTGGCCTTGTTGCCGAAGCCGATGAACGGCAGCCCCATGCACTTCGGCCCACCCTTGGCCGCGACCTTCGGCAGGTTGCCGGGGTAGCGGTACCGTTCGATGCCGAGGGTGAAGGCGACGTTCACCACGACACCCGGCTCCAGGATGGCCGGCTGGTACAGCAGGTACTCCATGCCCTTGAGCGAGCAGTACAGGCCCGGGGCGTATTCGTTGAGCAGGTCGGTGGTGGGCACCAGCAGGTCCAGGGTGGTGGTCAGCGCCTCGCGGTTGCCGCCGACCACGTCGTTGCCGACGTCCGCCAACCCGATGGCACTGAGCAGGAACGCGTCCAGGTTGGCCTGTTCGTCGACGATGCTTCCGCTGATCCGGTCGGTGTTCTCCACAACCCGCATCAGATCCGGTGCGGCGTCACCGTAGGCCCGCGAGACCGGTGCCGAAAGCTCCATCATGCGACCGAGATTCGGCAGGCTGGGCTCCAGCTCGGCCAGCAGCCGGTTGAAGTCTTTGAGGGTCTGCCCCATCTTCTCGCCGCGGCCCCCGAAGGCGGCCGACAGCGCGCCGAGCGTCTCGTTGAGCTTGGCGGGATCGATCTTGTCCAGCACTTGGGTGAGCTGCTGGAAGACGGTGTTGATCTCGACCGTGACGTGCTCACCCTCGAGCTGCTGACCGGCGTACATCTGCTTGCCCGACGGTTCGGTCGGTGGAACCAGGTTGACGAACTTGGCTCCGAACACCGTCGTCGACGCGATGTCCGCGGACACGTTGGCCGGGATCAGGCGCAGCGCAGCGGGATCCATCTCCAGGTGGAGCTTGGCCCTGCCATCGGGCAGCGACTCGATGGCGCCCACCTTGCCGACCTGCACGCCGCGCATCTTGACCTTGGCGTCGGGGTTCATCACCAACCCGGCACGATCCGAGATCAGCGTCACTGGAACTGTCTTGGTGAAGCTGCCCCGGAACAGTCCCGCCGCCACCACGACCACAGCCAGGATCGACACGACCGTCAGCAGGCCCGCCAGAGGCCGCGCCCAACCGCCTGCTCCGAAGTGTCTGCCGGGCCGCGCCGCAACCGGTTTCGCACGGCTGGTGGTCTCTGACCGATAGGCCGGACCGGGGCCGAATTTGTCTGTCAATAGTCCGTTCCCTTAGCCGCTGAGGTTGAAGTTGCCGTTGGCGCCGTAGATGGACAGGGAGACCAACAGGGTCACCGAGACCACCACGACCAGAGAGGTGCGAACCGCGTTCCCCACCGCGGCCCCCACGCCAGAAGGCCCCCCAGAGGCGAAGTATCCGAAGTATGTGTGGATCAACAGGATCGTCAACGCCATCAAGATCGCCTGCAGGAACGACCACAGCAGATCGATGGGGTTGAGGAAGGTGTAGAAGTAGTGGTCGTAGAGGCCGCCGGACTGCCCCAACAGCACGACCGTGGTGAACTGTGCAGCCACAAACGACATGATCACCGCGATCGAGTACAGCGGCGTGATGGCGATCATGCCCGCCACGATCCGGGTCGACACCAAGTACTCGATCGGCCGGATGCCCATCGACTCCAGCGCGTCGATCTCCTCGTTGATCCGCATGGCGCCCAGCTGGGCTGTCACGCCGGCACCGAACGTCGCGGCCAGACCGATGCCCGCCACCACGGGCGCGGCGATGCGCACGTTGATGAACGCCGACAGGAACCCGGTCAACGCTTCGATGCCGATGTTGCCCAGGCTCGAATAGCCCTGGATCGCCAGCACGCCGCCGGTGGCCAGGGTCAGGAACCCGACGATGACGACCGTGCCGCCGATCATCGCCAGAGTGCCTGCGCCCATCGAGATCTCGGCGATCAGACGGATGATCTCCTTGCGGAAGTGCACCGCGGCGTGCGGCACGCCGCCCAATGCACGTCCGTAGAAAAGGATGTGGTCACCGATGCGCGAGAAGAAGTCCACCGGCCGACTGGCCTGGGACACCAGGCGCGGAAAGCGCGACCGCAGAACAGCTGAAGTACCCATCGTTGCTCGCCCTATCCGCTCGTCATCCGGATGCCGATCGCGGTGACCACCACGTTGATCACGAACAGCGCCATGAACGCGTACACGACCGTCTCGTTGACCGCGTTACCCACCGCCTTGGCGCCGCCGCCGGTGATCGTCAGCCCCCGGTAGCAGGCCACCAGTCCCGCGATGAGACCGAACAACAGAGCCTTCACACACGAGATCACCACTTCCGGGATTCCGGTCAACAGCGTCATGCCTGCCGCGAACGCGCCCGGGTTGACGTCCTGAATGAAGACCGAGAACGTGTAGCCACCCAGGATGCCGATGATCACTACAAGCGAATTCAACAGCAGCGCAACCAATCCGGAGGCCAGAATGCGCGGAGTGACCAGGCGCTGGACCGGGTTGATGCCCAGCACCTCCATCGCGTCGATCTCCTCGCGGATCGTCCGGGATCCCAGGTCCGCGCACATCGCCGTCGCGCCCGCACCGGCCACGATCAACACCGTCACCATCGGACCCAGCTGAGTGACGGCGCCGAACGCCGCACCCGCCCCCGACAGGTCCGCCGCGCCCAGCTCGCGAAGAAGGATGTTGAGGGTGAAGCTCACCAACACCGTGAACGGAATCGCGACGAGCAGCGTCGGGGCGAGCGACACACGCGCCACGAACCACGACTGCTCCAAGAACTCCCGCCACTGAAACGGCCGCACGAACACGAACCGCGCGGCGTCGGCGGCCATCGCGAACAGGCCGCCCACCGCGCCGAACGCGCCCGAGAGGTTCTTCAGATTCGGGATGCCCACCGACCACCGCTCGGCACCTTTAACCGCCACAGCCAAGTCCCTCCAGGATTGTGAGCGCCGGCACACGCTTGGGTGCGCTGAGGTTATGCGTGAGGCCCGCGACGCGCAGACTGCACGTGGAGTACACGGGGACGTCCCCCACCGCCAGTCGCACGTCGGCCTCCTCGAGTTCGCAGGCCTCGAATCGGTCGGCGAAGTCGTGATCTTCATAACCGATCAGCGCGCCGCGGGTGATGGATTGGCCAACTTCCCCAACCTTGCACACCGATGTGATGCGCCTCCCATTGCGGAACGGACTGCGATGCCGCTCACACCCCCACGTGGGCGTGGGGGTGTCGTTGGCGGTGAAGGTTGGCATGTGCCCTGCGCTTCCGGCGATCAGGTGACGGCGCCGGCCGTCTTGAGTTCGATGATTCGGTCCCAGTCCAGACCCAGTTCGAGCAGGATCTCCTCGGTCTGCTCGGCGAATCCGGGTGCCGGACCCGTCTGCGGTGCCGCCACGTCGAACTGCACCGGATTTGCCACCAGTTCGAGTTCTCCCGCCTGCACCAGGTACTCGTTGGCGCGGATCTGTGCGTCGTTGGCCGCCTGCAGGGTGTCCTGCACCGGAGCCCACGGGCCGGCCAGCGTGGCGAACCGCTCACTCCATTCCGGCAGCGTCCGCTTGGACATCGCCTCGGTGAGGATCTCGGTGGCCGCCTCGGTGTTCTCGGCGATGGCCTCCGCGGTCGCGAACCGGGGATCGTCGATGTACTGGTCGATCTCCATATGCCTGCACACGTCGGCCCAGAACTTGGTGGGCTGCATCATCACAAACGAGATGTATCGGTCATCGGCCGTCGGGTAGAGCCCGACCAGTGGATTGATCGGTGAGCCGTGCACGCCGGGAGGGAAGGCCTCCATGCGCTCCTGCAGATGATTCGTCAGCGCGACGGTGTGCCCCAATGCCCAGAGGCCGCTGCCGAGCAGTGAGACGTCCACGATCGACGGTTCCCCGGTGCGCTCGCGCTTGACCAGAGCCGCGGCGATCCCGCCCGCGAGATTGGTGCCGGAGATGGTGTCGCCGTAGGCAGGCCCGGGTGGTCCGACCATGCCCGGGGTGTCGGGAGGCGTGATGGTGCGGGCCGTGCCGGCCCGGCACCAGAAGGCCGTCATGTCGTAGCCGCCCTTGACCGACTCCTCGCCGCGGGGCCCCAGTGCGCTGCCGCGCGCGTAGATGATGTTCGGGTTGACCGCGCGGATGTCGTCGACGTCGATGCCGAACTTCTGCCGATGGCCGGGCAGGAAGCTGGTGAGGAACACGTCGGCACGTCTGGCCAGTTCCAGCAGCACCTCCCTGCCCTCGGGCACCGACATGTCCAGGCCGATGCTGCGTTTGCCGCGGTTGGCGTGCTCGATGTTGGGGTTCGGATCACCGTCGACCCGCAGCAGTCCGGTCTGACGCAGACCGCGTTGCGGGTCGCCGGTGACAGCGTGCTCGACCTTGATGACCTCCGCGCCCCACTCACCCAGCACCGCGCCGGCCGAGGGTACGAACCCGTACATCGCGACTTCGAGCACGCGGATGCCTTCAAGCGGCGCGCTCATCGGCCCTCGCCGGCTTCGTGCACTTCCGGAACGGGGACCGCGAACGTCTTGCGCTCCTGGAACTCCTCGAGTCCGGCAACACCCATCTCCCGGCCGATGCCGGACTGCTTGTAACCGCCGAACGGTGCATCCGGGCTGAAGTAGTTCCCGCCGTTGATGGAGAACGTTCCGGTCCGGATGCGACGGGCCATCGCCAGCGCGCGGTCCTGACCGCCGAAGATGGCACCGGACAGGCCGTAGATCGAATTGTTGGCGATGCGGACCGCGTCGTCGTCGTCCTCGTAGGCGATGACCGCGAGCACGGGGCCGAACACCTCCTCCTGAGCGATCTCACTGTCGGGATCGACGTTGGTCAGCAGGGTCGGCGTGTAGAAGTAGCCCGGCCCCTTCTTCTCACCACCGGTGACCAGCGTCGCGCCGGCCGCCACCGCGCGCTGCACCATGCCGTCGACCTTGTCGCGCTGCTTCTCACTGATCAGCGGGCCCATGTAGGTCTTCGGGTCGTTGGGGTCGCCGTATCGCACGAACGAGAAGTTGGTCTTGATCAGTTCGACGATCTCGTCGTGGTGCTCACGGGGAACCAGCAGCCGAGACGTGAGCGCACATCCCTGGCCGGCGTGGGTCACCATCGAGAACGCCGAGAACGTCGCCGCGGTCTTGAAGTCGGCATCGTCGAGGACGATCGCCGCGGACTTCCCGCCGAGTTCCAGGAACACGCGCTTGAGGGTGTCGCTGGCGGCGGCCATGATGCGCCGACCCGTCGGGGTCGAGCCCGTGAAGGTCACCATGTCGACGTCGGCGTGGGTGGTCAGCACCGCGCCGACCTCGGGATCGGCACCGGACAGGACGTTGACGACACCGGCGGGAATGTCGGTGTGGTTGGCAATGAGCTCGCCGAGCGCCAGGGTCACCAGAGGGGTGTCGGGTGCGGCCTTGAGAATCACCGTGCACCCGGCGGCCAGGGCCGGGGCGAGCTTGGCCAACGCGAGTTGATTGGGGTAGTTGTAGGCGATGATCGCGGCGACGACACCCGCCGCCTCCTTCTCCACCCAGCGGTGATGCAGTCCGCCGCGAATCTCGATGTTGCCCAGGTCCTCGGTCAGGTCCACGGTCTTGAGCAGATCTGCATAGAAGCGCACGATCTCGACGGGCTGGTCGTACTGCGCCCCGGCCAGCAGGGCCGGGGTTGCCCCCACCTCGTCGGTGGTCAGCTGCCCCAACTCATCTCGGTGTTCGACCAGTGCCGAGTGGAGCTGCTCGAGGCACCGGATCCGCAGCTGAACATTCGTCGACCAATCGGTCTCGTCGAACGCGCGGCGTGCCGCGGCGACTGCACGTTCGGCGTCGGAGACCGCGGCATCCGGCGCATATCCCAACAGCTCGCCGGTCGCGGGGTTGAGGCTCGGGAAGCGTCGCGCCGCCTCGACGAGGGCGCCGTCGATCAGCATGCGCCGATCCACGGCGCGTTCTGCACCATCCGTGGATTCGATCGTCGCCGTCTCCGGAGCACCCATCAAGCGACCTTCCTGCTCAGCGATAACTGCATTCTCATCTTCGGCGAATCTTACATTCGTCAAACGAGAATTCAAGCAACTAAGCAGGACGGCAGCAGGGCTGTCAACCGCCCGCAGGTGAGGGCTCTCCACGGGCGATTTTCGAGACCAATAGTGCAGTATCCTTGCGGGACCCGCGGCGG
Organism: Mycobacterium sp. ACS4331; assembly: GCF_001667265.1. Lineage (GTDB taxonomy): Bacteria > Actinomycetota > Actinomycetes > Mycobacteriales > Mycobacteriaceae > Mycobacterium. Next base: position 66,822 of record NZ_LZHW01000060.1, read on the forward strand.
TGAGAGTACGGTTCTCATAATCGAAAGGGCGATTCTTGACGGAGGAAACGGCCGACCACCGGAGTCCCCGGTGCGGCTGCCGACAACTCGCCGCGATCAGGCGCCGCAGGTCGGCGCGAGCTCGGTGCAATCAGGACGAAAGGAATGCCTGTGGGACGCGTTGAAGGCAAGGTCGCATTCATCACCGGAGCCGCACGCGGCCAGGGTCGCAGTCATGCGGTTCGCCTGGCCGAGGAGGGCGCCGACATCATCGCGGTGGATCTCTGCGAGGACATCGACACGGTCGGCTACTCATTGGCCACGCCTGAGGATCTCGAGGAGACCGCACGGCTGGTGGAGAAGACCGGCCAGGGCATCGTGACGGCCAAGGCCGACGTCCGCGAGGCCGGCCAGCTCAAGACGGCCCTGGAGTCGGGCCTCGCGCAGTTCGGCAAGGTGGACATCGTGGTGGCCCAGGCGGGTATCGCCGCCATGAAGGGCCAGCCCGCGATGCAGGCCTGGACCGACGGCATCAACACCAACTTCGTCGGCACCATCAACGCCATCCAGGTCGCGCTGCCCCATCTGACCGAGGGCGCGTCGATCATCGCGACGGCGTCGGCGGCGGCGCTGATGGATGCCCACTCCAAGCCCAACCCCGGCGGGGATCCAGGCGGTATGGGGTACATGGTCTCCAAGCGTTTGATCGCCGAATACGTGCACAGCCTGGCCACCGAGCTGGCGGTGCGCGGAATCCGGGCCAACGTCATCCATCCCACGAACTGCAACACCGACATGCTGCAGAGCGAACCGATGTACCGCTCCTTCCGCCCCGACCTGGAGAATCCGACCCGCGCCGATGCCGAACCCGTCTTCGGCGTGCAGCAGGCCATGAGGGTCAACTACATCGAGCCCGACGACGTCAGCAATGCGGTGCTGTGGCTGGCCTCGGACGAGTCCCGCTTCGTGACCGGCATGCAGCTTCGGGTCGACGCGGGCGGCTACCTCAAGTGGTACGACTACCACGTCTGATCGCCGTAAGCCTCTAACCGTTGCAGCACACACTCATTCGCCGGAGGGAACAAGGGATGAAGGTCTGGGTTGACCGCGAGAAGTGCCAGGGCCACACCCTGTGCTCAATGATCGCGCCCGACTCGTTCGAGCTCGACGATGTCGACGGACACGCGTCGGCCGTCAACGAGATCGTTCCGGACGACCAGCAGGACGCCGTCCGCGAAGCCGCCCAGTCCTGCCCCGAGCAGGCCATCGTCATCGAATGACGTTGCGGCACAGCACTGGCCGTCCGATCATCCACTGATCAGTCAAGGAGACCACGCCGTGAGCATCGACGATGTCACGACCGACGACCCCCGCAAGCAGAACCGTTACCACTTCGATCGGCACACCCCGGAGTACCGGCTGCAGTTCGAGAAGATCACCGAAGAGATGCAGTCCCAGTGCCCCATCGCGTGGACCGACACCTACGCCGGGCACTGGGTGGCCGCCGACAGCAGGCATGTGTTCGAACTGGCCCGCTGCCCCGCGGTGTCCAACCATCACGACATCTCCGGTGAGACGCCGTTCCAGGGCATCACGATTCCCAAGGCCAGCCGGGCCACGGTGGTTCGTGGTGGCATCCTCGAGATGGACGAGCCCGAGCACAGCACCTACCGCGGCGCGCTGAACCCGTACCTGTCCCCCGCGGCGATCAAGCGCTGGGAACCGTTCGTCGACGAGATCACGCGTGCCGCACTCGATGAGCACATCGAGTCCGGCCGGATCGACTTCGTCGAGCACCTCGCGAACGTGGTGCCCGCGGTGCTCACGCTGGCGATGATGGGCATTGAGCTCAAGAAGTGGAACGTCTACAGCGAGCCCACGCATGCGTCGGTGTACACCCCGGAACATTCGCCCGACCGCGAGAAGATCAACGAGCAGCACCGTGAGATGGGCCTGGACCTCATCACCAACATGATGGAGATCCGCGAGACGCCGCGGCCCGGTCTGGTGAATGCGCTGCTGCAGCTGCGGATCGACGGGGAGCCCGCTCCGGATATGGAGATCCTGGGCAACCTGGGTCTGGTCATCGGCGGCGGATTCGACACCACCACGGCGTTGACGGCTCATGCGCTGGAGTGGCTCGGCGAGCACCCGGACGAGCGGGAGCGGCTGTCCCGTGAGCGCGACACGCTGCTGAACCCCGCCACCGAGGAGTTCCTGCGCTTCTTCACGCCCGCGCCCGGCGACGGCCGCACCTTCGCCGAGGACGTCGAGGTCGAGGGACAGCAGTTCAAGAAGTTCGAACGGCTCTGGCTGTCCTGGGCGATGGCCAACCGGGACCCGTCGGTGTTCGAGAACCCCAACGAGGTGATCCTCGATCGTAAGGGGAACAGGCACTTCAGCTTCGGGATCGGTGTGCACCGTTGTGTCGGGTCTAACGTCGCGCGGACCGTGTTCAAGTCGATGGTCACCGCCGTGCTCGACCGGATGCCGGACTACGTGTGCGACCCGGAGGGCACCGTGCACTACGACAGCATCGGCGTGATCCAGGGCATGCGCCATCTGCCCGCCACCTTCACTCCCGGAAAGAAGCTGGGCCCGGGCCTGGACGAGACCCTGGAGCGTCTGCAGCAGATCTGCGTCGAGCAGGAGTTGGCCCGTCCGATCACCGAACGCAAGGAGGCTGCGGTCATCACCTGGTGATCCACAGAACGAGAAGTGGGGGGGGGGGGGGGGGGGGGCCGCCGGGGGAGGGGTGGGGGGGGTGGAGGGCCGCCCCGCGGCGCCCCCCCGCCGGCCCGGGGGGGGGGG
>NZ_LZHW01000061.1 GCF_001667265.1 Mycobacterium sp. ACS4331
GAACGCGACGGGCAGCTGATCGGGTCGGGGCGGAGCACGCGCACGATCGGTCGGCGGTTGCGTCGCGCCCTGGAGCATCGGCATCCGATGTGTGCGGTTCCGGGGTGTGGGGTGACGCGGGGTCTGCATGCCCATCACATCCGGCATTGGGAGGACGGCGGGGAAACTGAGTTGGAGAACCTGGTGCTGCTGTGTCCGCATCATCATCGGATGCATCACAGGGGTGAGATCACCGTCCTTGGACCGGCCAGCCGGTTGCGGGTGCTCGACTGTGACGGTGTCGAACTCAGTCACGGTACGTTGGCGCGGCGACCGCACGGACCCCCGCCGCGGGTGCGGCCCTACTCCGGGACTTCCGGGGAACGCTGCGACTGGTGGTGGTACACGCCGTACGAACCTCCATCGCAGGACACGACGCGGGGTGAGATCGTCACCGTCGCACCCAAGGACGACTACCTGTAGCTGGTGCGTCGAGACCGCGTTGGGGGCGGCGTCCTTGCGTCATGCCGGACCCGGTGCGGTGTCAGCGGGCCGCCCTGCGCATGCTGACCGCTCCGACGACGGCTGCGGCCACACAGGCCAGCGCGGTGAGCGCCGCGAACCACGGGAACACCGTCGCCAGCGTCCAGCGGGTGGCGGCCCAACCGGCGATGATCGTGGGCACCGCCATCGCGCTGTAGGCCAGCACGTAGAACGCCGACATCGTCTCGCCGCGCTGATCGGTCGGCACCACCTTCGACAGATGGCGCAGCGAACCGCCGAAGCCCAATCCGAACGTCGCACCCAGCAGGGCCGCCGCCACGAAGACCAGCTGCCAGGACTGCAGCACCAGCACCGGGATCGTCACCAGCAGTGCGACGGCCATGCCGACGTCCCCGACGATCGCCGCCAGGTGCGCGGGCACCCGGGTCGAGGCCAACTGGGCGAGTGCGGCCGAGAACGCCGTGGTGCCGACGACCCCGCCCGCGAACAGCAGGTTGTCGATGTGGGCCTGGTGCGCGGCCAGTGACGGATACAGCGACAGCAGCACTCCCAGCACCGACCAGGACGCCATCGCACCCAACGCGGCGAACCAGAAGTCCTGCCGGATCTCCGGCGCCACAGCGGGTTTGGAGATTCGAATCGGACCGGTCGCGCGGGACGTGTGCGTCTCCCGCAGCGCCAGCACACCCGCGCCGACGACCGCGCACACCACAGCGACAGCCGCGTACGGCGTGCGCAGCGGATGGGGGGCGTACTGCGCGAGCCCGGCCGACACGACGATGGCCACCGTCATGCCGATGTTGAACGCCACGCCGCTGAGTTGTCCCGCGCGCATCCCATGGTCGGGTCGCAGATCCAGCAGTGCCGCGGCGGCGGCCACCACGATCGAACCCACCGCGGCGCCGTGGATGGCGCGGGCGATCAGCAGCAGCACGATGTTCTGGGCCAACAGAAAGAGCACGAGCCCGACGATCAGCGCGACGAGCGCTCCCAGCAGCACCGGCTTGCGGCCCACGACGTCGGAGATCCGTCCCGACACCAGCACCGCCGCCAGAGCCGCGAAGGCGTAGACGCCGAACACGATGGTGGTCGCCAGCGGCGACAGATGCCATGCCGTCTCGTAGATGCCGTACAGCGGTGCCGGCATCCCGGACACCCCGAGGGCGACACCGCTCAGGACGAGGAGCAGGGCGTAAGCCCAGCGCTGGTCCTGACTCCCGGTGGCGGCGTCCGCCGAGGCCGGCGACATGGATCCTGCCGAGGCCGACGACATGGGTTCTCCTGTGACGTTTGATGAACATCGAACCCCACCGAGCCTACGCGTGGTTTGATGGACATCAAACTCAATTTCCGGGTGATGAGGGGCACAGAACATGGGGGAGTCGAACGACCCGGTGGGATCGGTGCATCAGGTGCTGGCCGCACTGCAGGACCCGGTTCGGTTGGAGATGGTCCGGCGACTGCGCAATGCGGGCACCGCGGTCCAGTGCGCCGCGTTGTACGACGGCATCAACAAGTCGACCGCCACACATCACTTCAAGATCCTGCGCGAGGCAGGACTCGTCGAACGCTCGGTCGTCGACGGCCTGACGTGTCAGCGGTTGCGCGACGCCGAGGTCGAGGCCGCGCTGCCGGGACTTCTGGAAGCCGTCGTGGGCTGCGCCAATCGGGAGGCCGGCGCGCACTGAGGCGCGTGAGATCAGGACTTGCGGCCGACCAGCAGGTAGGCCGCGGGCGCGATGCCCGAACTGCTCAGCAGCCCGAGCGCGCCGCCCCACAACCACTTGGGGCCATTGACATGCGCGGCGTCCCGGCCCGCGAGGTCGCGCAGCGCCCAGGCCCGCAGTCCCGCGTCGATGGCCGCGACCGCGACGATCGTGACCTTGGCCTTGGGGGAGAGCTCACTCCAACGCTTCCTGGGCATTGCAGCCATCGCCTGCCTTTCGCATCGAACCGACACCGACTCTGTCTGACTGTATCGACCCCGCATCCAGGCCCATCCGCTGATATCTTCACTTCGCCCAGCGGTCGGTGTGACCGGGATCATGTTCGGGGAGGCAATCAATGGCCAGCGGCGGATTTCGACGTGCGTGTGTACCGGCCTTCGTCGGTGGTGTCGCGCTGACGACCGCGCTCGGAGTCGGCGCCGTGGCGACGACGGCGCCGGCGCAGCGTACGCACGGGGTCGATCTCTCGGCGCTGATCACCCACGGCAGCGCCACCAACTGGAACGCCGACGGCATCGACAAGTTCTACGGACTGGACTGGAACGCGAAGTTCGGGCCGACAGTGGTGTCGAAGTTCTCGCTGTTCCCGTACAACGTCAACCCCGACAACCTCAAGGCCGCGCTGCGCAACAACGTCGGTGACGACGAACCGGACCTGGTGCTGACGTCCGGACGCGGTTCGGGTGCGGCGACCGTCACGATGCTCCTGCTGCTCAACGGCAGCGAGGCGGACCGGGACCTGGTGCTGAACACCCGCTGGATCCTCGACAACAACGTCAACCGGCCCAATGGCGGCTACGGGTCGCGGTACATCCCGTTCACCATCCTGGGGGTGTACCCATGGCCGACTCCCACCGATGAGGGCGTCGACATCGTGGACGTGGGCTACGAATACGCCTGGAACTCCAGCGCTCCGGCGTATGTGACCAACGTTGTGGCGCTGCTCAACTCGATCATCGCCTATGCCTACCGATACAAGTCGCAGGCGTTCACGGGTCTGCCGGAGGATCCGGACGAACAGACCTGGGTGGCCGACCCGGTCACCGGTGAGCTCGCCCCGCCGAAGGACCCGATCACCGGCGAACCGGTGCTGCAGAAGGGCTACCACTACATCGTCGAGGTCGACGGCACGGTGACCAAGGTGCCGCTGGACTCCGCGGGCAACACCAACACCGCCTACGTCACCTACCGTGCCGACGGCCTGCCGATGCTGCAACCGCTGCGTGACTGGGGTGGCAAGCTCGGCAACACGATCGCCGACTTCCTGCAACCGGCGCTCAAGGTCATCGTCGATGCGTCCTACCCCGACAACGACCCGGTGGCCAACCCGGACCGCTACATCACGGCCAGTCTCTTCGCCCCGCCCGACGTGGCGATCAAGGCGCTCAAGAAGCTGCCGGACGCCATCCGTGAGGGATTCGACAACCTCAAGAGGGACCTGGGCGTCACCCCGTCGCCGGCGGCCACGACGCCCGCGCCCGAGCCGAACGCCGTTGATCAGGGCCGGCTTTCGGAACTCAAGGAACGATGGCGGTCCACGCTGGCCCCGCGCAACCGGATCACCGCCCGCGACTCCGTCACCACGGCCACCGGAGCCACGGGATCCGATGGAGCCGCCGACACCGCCGCCCCGGGCCGCGCCACCAGGCTCGAGTCTCGTCACGGCAGGATCGCCGAGCGGGTGGCGAAAGTCCTGTCCCGCAAGGGGTCTCAGGGCGCCGAAGCGGGCGGGTTGGCGAGTTCAACCGTTGGAGGTACGACGCAGGCCGGCGGGGACGAGTCGTGAAACGCCGAGCCCTCGTCGCCGTCGCGGCAACGGTGGGGCTGGTGGTCGTCGGTGTGATCCTGTCGAGTTGCGCCACCCAGGTGGGGCCGGGACAGACGGCGGTCAAGGTGGACGACTACCTGCTGATCCCCACCGACCCGAAAGTCGAGGGGTGCATCGATCCCGAGACCTCGGAGTTCAACCCGCCGGGCGGCTTCGAGGCGTACCGCTACCCGTCGAGGCAGATCAGCTGGGATGCCACCGGCGGCCCGGATTCGGAGGCGGAGGCCACCACGGTCGTCTCCAACGCGACGGCCCCGGCGGAACTCCGTGTGCCGGTGGTGATCACGTTCGACCTCACCACCGACTGCGCCATGCTGATGGACTTCCACCGTGACTTCGGCACCAAGTACCAGGGCTGGCTGGACGACGACGGTCTCGTCACGACGGGATGGGTGAACCTGCTGCGATACGTGATCGGCCAGCCCGCCGAGCAGGTGCTGATCAGCGTCGCCCAGAAGTACACCTGGCGCGAGATCTGGAATGACGAGCGGGTGCGCATCGAATTCCAGAACGCGCTGCGCGACGCACTGCCGAGCGCGTCCAAGGCGCGTACGGACGGCCGGGAGTTCTTCACCAACTTCCAGGTGACGGTGATGAAGCCGGACCCCTTGGACACCGGTCTGAAGGAGGCGATCATCGCCGAGCAGAAGGCCATCGCGGACGCCAGGGCCGCTGAGGCCAAGGGCGTCGCCGACGCCAATGCGGCCAAGGCCAAGGCGGAGGCCGAGAAGGCCGCAGCGCAGGCGCAGACCGAACTCGCCCGGCAGAAGGCGCTGCAGAAGCAGGCGGAGATCGCGGGCTACCCGAGCGCCGAGGACTATCTCAAAGCCCAGGCCATCGAGGCTGGGCAGAATCCGTATCAGCCGACATACGTGGTGCCGCAGGCCGGCTGACCGGCCGGAACCTGGGCAGCCAGTACGGCACCCGGCGCGCGTAGGCGTCGAACGCCTCGCCGAACATCCGCCGGTAGCGCGCCTCCTTGAACCGGGGTGCCGCAACGCAGTACACGGTGAACACGACCGCCACGGCAAGCTGATCCGGCGTCCACGTCGGCACGGTCCACAGCGTCAATGCGAACGCGACATAGATCGGTTGGCGAGTGAGCCGGAACAGACCGCGCTGCGGCATCGGCGGGTAGCGCGCCGCGCGATGTCGCAGCAGGGCCACCCACCCCAGGCTGCCGGTCTGCAGGCTCAGGCCCGCGTCGGCCATGGCCTTCCCAAGCAGCAGCCAGGCACACGCATACAACGCCGTCATCGCCACCAGGACGGCTCCGCCGGCGCGCCACCACACCACACCGGAGGGCGACCACAGCGCGAACAGCGCCAGAATCTGCACCGACGCGATCACCACGAACGTGGTCGAAGCCAACGTCGACCCGGTTCCCGACGGCGCCAACCGGGCCAGCATGGCGCGCCCTCGGCCGGTCAGCAGCGCCGAGTGCAGCACCGGGAACTGCACCAGCAGCGCCGCGTTGGCCGCCCAGTTCCACGGCGGCGGCACCGACCCCAGACTGCGGCTCATGCCGAAGAACATCGCGATCACCATGGCCGCGACGCCTGCGCCGAAGCACGCATGGCACACCACGCCGTACCCGAGTGCGATCATGGCGTGCCCTCGATCGCCGTGCGACTCAGTCGTCTCCGACCCCCCCGCCCAGACGTGGTTCCCGTGGTCAAGTGTCGTCCCGGCTCGACCCGTTCGCAATGGCGCAGACGTACCGTGGAGCAATGGACGTGCGACGCCATGTGCCGATGTTGCGACGGTCGTTCTGGCGAATGGCGGTCGGCGCCAACCGGATCAACCGCGGGGGTCAGGTCGGCGACGGACGTGAGGCTGCGGTGGCGGACTTTGTCGAGAAGCATGCCCGCGCCGGCGACGTCGACGATGTGCTCGCCACCATCGATGAATTCGCCTACCACCAGTCGTTTCTGGTCAACGTCGGCGATGAGAAGGGTCTGCTGCTCGATGCGGCCGTCCGGCGGGCGGATCCGCGGCTGGCCCTCGAGTTGGGGACGTACTGCGGCTACGGTGCGCTGCGGATCGCGCGGGCGGCACCGAACGCGGTCGTGTACTCGGTGGAACTGTCGCCCGCCAACGCCGCCGTGGCTCGCCGGATCTGGGCGCACGCCGGGGTCGAGGCCAGGATGCACTGCGTGGTCGGGGCGATCGGGGACGGGGGATCCACGCTCGGGGCGCTGGCCGCGAGCCCGCCCTTCGGCCCGGGTGCGCTCGACTTCGTGTTCATCGACCACGACAAGACCGCATACCTCGATGACCTGCACAGCATCGTCGGCCAGGGGTGGCTCCACCCGGGATCGATCGTCGTCGCCGACAACGTCCGCATCCCGGGTGCCCCGAGATACCGCGCCCACATGCGCAGCGAGCAGGGCCGCAGCTGGGACACCCGGGAGCACCGGACCCACGTCGAGTACCAGAGCCTGCTGCCCGATCTGGTGTTGGAGTCCGAGTACCTCGGCCCGTAGCAGCAGCAATGTGACATGTATCACAATCGGCGTAGCCTGGAGGGGTCTCTGCGAGGAAGGGAGAGGCGATGAAGGGTGCGTTTCACGACCCTGTCGATCATGCCCGGACCACCCAGCCGCACGCCGGCGAGTCGTTCATCGACACGCTGTGGCTGCCTGGCCTGCTGCTGATCGCCGTGGGAACCGCGCTGATCGCGGGCACGATCGCCGCGACGGCATACGGCAACCGCGAGTTGACGCTGATTCTGGCGCTGATCGCCGGGGCGCTGGTGACGGCCGGGGCCGGCCTGGTCACCTTGGAACATCAGCGGGTCAAGCGTGTCGAGCGGCGGTGGATGGCCGAGCATTCGGACGGCGACCCGGCGCCCAACGTGCGCGCCGCGTGACTCGCAGGCGATAAATCCGCCGGCCGCTGCTGGCGGGCGGATGGTCGTTGGCCTGCCACGTGCGCACGGCCTGACGGCGGAACACCGGGGCGGATCGTTCAGCAAGGTAATAAGTTGCTTAGTCACCCTCATCAAGCTGCGCAAACAGGTTAGGTGGCCTTACATTCAGCAATCTGAGTGTCAATGTGGTGTACGACACAAAATGTCCTACACTGTGTCCCACGCCATAACGGAAGGGATCGCAATGGTCGGACTCGACGACGGCCCGACGGGGCAGTCAAAGAAGGTGGTTCCGCACGCTGCTGGGGGATCCATCAGCGGAGTCCGGATCCTGATGGGGATCCTGCTGTTCTTCATCGGCGTCGCCGCGGTCACGGGTGTCGCCATGGCGGCGTCCAGCGGTCAGCCCGCCCTCGCGATCGCCATCGGTCTGATCGCGGGTGCCTTCTTCTGCCGCGTCGGCTGCTGACCCGCTACTGCAGCGTCCGCATGATCTCCGGCGTCGCCGAATCGGTGATGTCGTCGAACTCATGGTGCTTGCGGACGTAGGCCGCCACCATCGGGCACACCGGCACGATTCGCCGCCCCTCGGCGCGCGTCGCCGCCAGCGCTTCCCCGATCAGGATCGTCGCCAGACCGCGCCCGCCGAACGCCTCGTCGACCTCGGTGTGGAAGAACACGCGCTGCCCGCCGCGCTCGGCGAACTGCGCCATCCCGACGTCCTGGCCCTCCACGCGGACGAGGAAGCGGTCGGCGTCCTTCGTGATGGTGACCGGGGCTCCGGTCTTGTCGGCCAGCGTCATGGCGATTCCTTTCGGGTGGGGGGCGTGCGAGGTCGAAGTCGGGTGCCGGGCAGAGGCGGCGCAGGGATTCGGGCCAGCGCCCCGCGGTAACCCTCGACCCGGCCGAAGCGGTCGGACCCGGCCTCCCACTGGGTGCGGTACTCGACGATCTCGTCGTGGCTGCGCCCGACGAAGTTCCACCACATGAGCAGGTCCTCGGTGAACGGCTCGCCCCCGAGGAGCACCGCACGGACCGGTTCGTCGCCGACGGCGGCCAGCGTCAGGTCCCGCCGGCCCGGGCCCTGATACGCCAGTTGGCGGGGCAGCACACGCGCACCGGCGACCTCGCACGTGCCGCTGTCGACGATGACGCCGTGTTCGAAGTCCGGGTCGACGCGCACGCGCACACTGGTTCCGCTGGGCAGGTCGAGCTGAGCTCCGAGCAGGGCCGTGGCGGTCGGCACCGGCGAACGCGAGCCCGCCAGCTCGCCGAGGAACACCCGGATTGTGGCGCCGTCGTGGTCGACCGGCGGCGGCACGTGATGGTGGAAGTCGCGGGCGCCGTGCCGGGCCTGCTCGGGCAGCGCCAGCCACAGCTGAAGTCCGTGCAGAAGCGTCGTGTTCGGTGTCGAGACCTCCGAATGACAGATGCCCGCACCCGCGGTCATCAGGTTCAGTTCGTCGGGGCGGACCATCGCGTGCACGCCCGCGGAGTCGCGGTGCTCGATCTCTCCGCTGAACAGCCAGCTGACCGTCGACAGGCCCGTGTGCGGATGCGGGGCGACGTCCATCCCGGGCCGCGATCGGACGTCCTCGGGGCCGTAGTGGTCGGCGAAACACCAGGCACCGATCAGGGAGCGCTGGCGCCGTGGCAGCGTGCGCTGCACCCGCATGGCCCGTGGTCCACCGAGTGGCACATCGCGTGGCTGCAGAATCTCGACTGTCGTGGACGGAGTGGCTGCACAATCGAATTCGACCGGCGCGGTCTCGAGATTGCTCACCTGGCTCCTCACCTACGATCGAATCCGACACTACTCGCCGACGAAGGCCTCGGATGGACACCCAGCGCACCGAGCACATCCACATCGACAAGCAGTCCCCGGCCGCCTACAAGGCTCTGGTGGCCGTCGCCAACACGGTGTCGACCGTCGCCAAGGAGGCCGGCGTGGCGCGCGGCCTCGTCGAGCTGGTCAACATCCGGGTCTCGCAGCTGAACGGCTGCGCGTCCTGCCTGGAGATCCACCACCGCCGCGCGAGTGCCGCCGGAGTCTCCGACAAGCAGTTGGCCACCGTGCCGGCGTGGCGTGACACCGAACTGTTCGACGAACGTGAGCGGGCCGCGCTTCGGCTCGCCGAGATCACCACGACGCTGCCCGACCGGGACACCGCCGACCGCGAGTACGCGCGCGCGGCAGAGGCGTTGAATCCCGACGAACTGTCCGCGATCGTCTGGGTCGCCACGACGATCAACGCGTTCAACCGCGTCTCGGTGCTCAGCGGGCACATCGTGCGGCCCGATGGTTGACCCCTCGGGTCGGCGCCCGAGCCTATGGTGCGAAACCCCGCAGCAGTGCCTGTACGCCCACCCGCCAGCGCCGGTTCACCGACTCCTCGGAACCGCCCAGCCAGCGCCCGCCCTCCTGGACCGCCAGGCCCTGTGCGAGCGCGAGAAGGACATGCGCGATGTCGACGGGGTCACCGTGCAGCGCCCCGGTTTCGACGCATCGGCGCACCTTGGCCAGAAGGACCTCGCGAACCGTGGGCTGGCCGGTTCCGATGTCGTCGGGGGTCGGGTCGAAGTCCTGCAGGGGACGCGAGAACATCACCCGGGCCAGCGCCGGGTGCTCCAGGCAGAACCGGCGGAACACCGGGATCAGCTGCTCGAGGTCGGTCAGCGGCGAATCGGTCGCGGGTATCAGCGCCAGCGCGCGGCCCAGTCGCCGGAACCCTTCGAAGTACACGGCTTTGACCAGTCCGGCCTTATCCGTGAACAGCTCATAGATCGCGGGCACCGACGTGCCGGCGCGCTCGGCGACGCGGCGTGTGGTGAAACCGGACACGCCGTCGTGGCTGAGCACGTCGACCGCGGTCGCAAGCACCCGGTCCCGCAGCTGGGGTGTGCGCTGCTTGGGCCTGGCCATGGGCGTGGATCAGGCGAGCCCGAGTTCGGCCGCCATATTGTCGATTCCGGCCCGGATACCGGCCAGCGCCGCTTCGCGGGCGCGCATCTTGCAGGCGTGGTGGGCCCGCTGGTTCAGGTTGGCGAACTCGCGCGCGACGGTCTCGGCGCGCTCGAGGACGGTCTCGCCAAGCACGATCTCGTCGATGTATCCGGCGGCCTGGGCCGACTCGCCGAAGAACACCTTGGCCAGGCCCGCGGACTGCTGATACGCCGAGGGTGTCAGCCGCAGCTTCATCACCTCGAGCGCGGCATACGGCAGCACCATGCCGATGGCGACCTCGTTGGCCTGGATGTTGTAGCCCGGAGCCGCGATCCGATGATCCCCGCTGCTCAACAGGAACGCGCCCATGGCGATCGCGTGACCGGTGCAGGCCATCACGACCGGCTTGGGGAAGGACAGCAGGCGGTGGGACAGTTCGAACCCGCCCTTGAGCATCCCGACCGCGGCCTCGGCGTCTCCCGACTGGAAGACCTTGAGATCGAACCCGCCGCTGAACACCTTGTTGTTGCCCGCGATCACGATGGCACCGACATCGTCGCGCTCGGCGTTGTCCAGGGCGCCGTTGATCTCGGCCTGCATCGCGGGGCCAAGGGCGTTGACCCTGCCGTCGTCGAGCGTGATGACCGCAATGGAATCGTCGTGGCGATAGGTGACCGGACCGCTCATCAAAGCTCCTCGAATCGGCGCCGCGCGCATGTGCGGGGCGGTGGGGCCGACGTTACGTAACGCTGTTACGAAACTCAAGAGGCCCGGAGCGCCTCGACCGTCGCCGTGTTCTCGAGGGTGGTGCCGACGTCGGGCAGCCGCTCAGGGGGTCGTTCGGGGTCGACCCAGGTGAAGCAGTGCGGCAACCGCTTCCAGTACCGGTCGTCGGTGCGCAGGTGAGGCTCGACGCTGCGGTGCACCAGCGCACCGTCGGGCATCCTCCTGCGTCGGATGGGCAGCCGAACCCCCGCAAGCAGACCCATCGCAGGGGTTCGACGATCCAGGGCCCCGCGCGGCGCGGCGGGCGGTGGTGTGGCGTCGCCGCGATGGGCAAGGCCGACGGCCCACGCGCCGGCCAGCACCCAGTCCCGCGCCGCGAGGGTGCGGGAGGGGTCGGTCCCGCGCGCGCCCACCACGGCGGCGTGAGTTCCGCAGAACCACACCTCCTCGACACGGGGTGAGTGCACCTCGAGGGCCGCGCGGCGTTCGTCGATCGCCACCGCATGGCGACCGCAGATGACGTTGTCGAAGCCGGTGAACCGGGAATTCCGCTGTGCGGCAGAGGATTCGACGCCATCCCAGAGTCCCAGGTAGTGCACCGGCACTGAGGGGCGGGTTCCGCGCAGGCGCCAGCCCAGGGAATGCAGCCGGTGCCAGTCCGTCGGCGTCCGCACGGAGGTGGGCAGCGCCCAGTGGGCCAATGCGTAGTCCAGGACGACATCGTGAAGCGCACCGTCATGGAGCGGGCCTCCGGCGATCCCGAGCGTGTCGAGCAGTCGAGTCAGCCCCAGCGCGCTGACCGCACCGGCCCCGGAACCGAAGACGTGAATGTGATCGCCCGGCTGCCACCGCTCGGTCAGGAACCGGTATGCCTCTGCCGCAGCGTCCGCCGCCCCATGCCAGACCAGTTGATCACCGGTGTCGAGCAGCCGGCCCAGCGCGGCGATGTTGTCGCCCGCCTGCGGGGCCGCGTCGTCGAAGCACATCGCGATGTTGACCATGGCGCCCAGGGTTGTCGGGGCGCAGGACGAAATCGCGCGTAGTCGGCTACCCGAGGGGCGTCAGCCGCCCATGAGCATGCGCCACTGGTCGAGGTTGGACGCGCGATAGACGTAATTGCTGCGTTTGACCTCCTCCAGAGGCGCGCTCGGCTCGGCCGAGTACCAGTGTCCGGGGAACACCGTGGGGTCGCCGGCCAGGCGGGCCAACTGCTGCAGGCTGCGGAACATCTCATCGACGTTGCCGCCCGGGAAGTCGGTGCGCCCGCACCCGTCGAGGAACAGCGTGTCGCCGGCCACGAGACGGCCGTCGAGCAGGAAGCACTGGCTGCCCGGCGTGTGGCCGGGGGTGTGCAGGAGTTCGATCTCGATGGCGCCGACGCTGACCCTGTCACCGTGCTCATGGGCGGTCAGATCGGCGAGCGGGATCTCGGTGATCCGCGAAACCCATTCCGCCTCATGGGTGTTGACGTGGATGGGCACGCTCTGCAGTTCCATCAGCTCGGCCAGACCCTTGAGGGTGAAACCCATCATGGTGCCGCCGACATGGTCGGGATGGTGGTGGGTCACCAGCACGCCGGACAACCGCATGCCGTCGGCCTGCGCGATGTCACGGAGGTCGCCCGCAGCGTAGGCGGGGTCGACCACGACGCAGTCCCCGGTCTCACGATCGCCGATCAGGTACGCGAAGTTGCGCATCTGGGTCGCGATCGGGTCACCCGCGGCGAAGTCGCGGCCGGACAGCAGCTGCCGGAAGTAGAGGCGGTCGTCATTAGCCATGAGCTCATCATTGCAGGTCAAAAAACCGCACTTCACGGGGTGTTTGACTGCACAGCCGAAAAACTCGCATCACAGATGCGGAATTTATAGATTCGCCCCATGCAGTTGACCCGGTTCACCGACCTCGGCCTGCGGGCGATGATGCTCCTGGGCCAGGGGGAGGCCGACGGCCGACGCGTCACCACCCGCACGATCGCGGCGGGGGCAGGCGCGTCCGAGCACCACATCGCCAAGGCGGTCTCGCGTCTGGCGGAGCTGGGCATGGTGAACGCACGGCGCGGTCGAGCCGGGGGATTGGAGTTGACCGAGGCGGGCCGCACGGCCTCCATCGGATGGCTCGTGCGCCGGCTCGAGGGGGACCGCGAAGTCATCGACTGTGCGGGCGAGAGCCCGTGCCCGCTGGTCGCGGGTTGCCGCCTGCGCCGCGCGCTGGCCGAGGCCAAGGAGGCCTTCTACCGCGAACTGGACCGCTACACCGTCACCGATCTCACCGGCGGCTCCCGCCTGCCGGTTGTTCTGCAACTCTCCACAGAAAGGCGCCACCCATGACCGTCACCGCAGGGGAATCGGCCGCGATCCGCGACGAACTCGAGCCCCACCACGCCGAGATCGTCAAGGCAACCCTGCCGCTGATCGGCGCGCACATCGACGAGATCACCGGCGAGTTCTATCGGCGCCTGTTCGCCAACCACCCGCAGCTGCTTCGGAATCTGTTCAACCGAGGCAACCAGGCTCAGGGCGCCCAGCAGCGGGCACTGGCGGCGTCGATCGCGACGTTCGCGACCCACCTGGTGGATCCCGACCTGCCGCATCCCGCCGAGCTGTTGTCCCGCATCGGGCACAAGCACGCGTCGCTCGGAGTGACCGCCGAGCAGTATCCCGTCGTGCACGACAACCTGTTCGCGGCCATCGTGGCGGTGCTGGGGGAGGAGACCGTGACGGCGGAGGTGGCCGCCGCCTGGGACCGCGTGTACTGGCTCATGGCCGACACCCTGATCGCGCTGGAGCGTGACCTCTATGCGCAGGCCGGCGTGGCCGACGGCGACGTCTACCGGCGCGCTCGCGTGGTGAACCGGGTCGCCGACCCCTCGGGCGCGGTGCTCATCACGGTCCGCCCCCTGTCTGGCGGCATCGACGCGTTCGCGCCCGGCCAGTACGTCTCGGTCGGCGTGACGATGGCCGACGGCGCGCGCCAACTGCGGCAGTACAGCCTGATCAACGCGCCGGCGCAGGGCGACCTGACGTTCGCGGTCCGACCCGTCGACGCCGTCGGCGATGCGCCCGCCGGGGAGGTGTCCACCTGGATCCGCGACAACGTCTGCGTCGGCGACCTGCTCGACGTCACGGTGCCCTTCGGTGACCTGCCCGCTCCGGGGTCAGGCGACGCGCCCCTGGTCCTGATCTCGGCGGGCATCGGGATCACGCCGATGATCGGCATCCTCGAAGCGCTCGTCGCGCAGGGCTGCGACACCGCGGTGACCGTCCTGCACGCCGACCGGGGCGACGGAGCGCACCCGCTGCGGGAACGCCAGGCTGAACTGGTGGCCCAGCTGCCGGGCGCGACCCTCGACGTCTGGTACGAGGACGGCCTGACCGGCGGGCGTCCCGGCGTGCACGCGGGACTGCTCAACCTCGCCGACCTCACCCGGGGAGTGCCCGACGGCTCCGAGATCTACCTCTGCGGCGGTAACGCGTTCGTCGCCAACGTCCGGGCGCAACTGATCGATTCCGGGGTCGCGGGCCACCGCGTGCACTGCGAACTTTTCAGTCCAAATGACTGGCTGTTGGCCTGAAATGCCCGAAAAGGTGCGTTTGACCTGCGGTTTGGTGTTGAAAAGCCGCAGACTGTACCCTCTTTAAGGCCCACCCGGAAGGCGTGGGTCAAAAGATAGGTACCGCCCCCTTAGCTCAGTCGGCAGAGCGTTTCCATGGTAAGGAAAAGGTCAACGGTTCGATTCCGTTAGGGGGCTCGGTGGACGCCGGGCGGGGCACCGACCGCGTCGATCCGGGGCGGTGTAGCTCAGCTGGTTAGAGCGCACGACTCATAATCGTGAGGTCGGGGGATCGAGTCCCCCCACCGCTACAAGAACAAGCGCGCAGAACGCGAAGAAGAAGGACGACTGACGTGGCCTCCAGTACCGATGTCCGGCCCAAGATCACTTTGGCCTGCGAGGTGTGCAAGCACCGCAACTACATCACCAAGAAGAACCGCCGCAACGACCCCGACCGGTTGGAGCTGAAGAAGTTCTGCCCGAACTGCGGCAAGCACCAGGCGCACCGCGAATCGCGCTGACCCGCGCTCGCGACGCCCGTGTTGCGCAGACAGTTGGTCTGCCGAGGTTTGACTAGGTAGGTTCTGGCCCGTGGCTCTGTCCGAGAAGATCGTCGGGATGCATTTCCGTTATCCCGACCACTACGAGGTAGAGCGCGAGAAGATTCGCGAGCACGCCGTCGCGGTCAAGCACGAGGACCCGTTCTTCTTCGACGACGATGCGGCCGCCGCGATCGGCTACACCGGACTGCCGGCGCCCCTGACATTCATCAGCATCTTCGGCTACAAGGCGCAGTCCGCCTTCTTCGACGACGCCAACATCGGCATCAAGGACGCCAAGATCGTCCAGGTCGACCAGGAGCTGAAGTTCCTCAAGCCCATCCAGGCGGGCGACAAGCTGTACTGCGATGTCCACGTGCACGCCGTGCGCAAGGCGCACGGCACCGACATCATCGTCACGAAGAACATCATCACGAACCAGGATGGCGAGTTAGTTCAGGAGACCTACACCACGCTTGCGGGGCGTAGCGAAGAAGACGGGGAAAGTGGTTTCAACGATGGCTCTGCGTGAATTCAGTTCGGTCAAGGTCGGCGACGAGTTGCCGGAGAAGGTCATTCCGCTGACGCGGCAGGACCTCGTCAACTACGCGGGCGTTTCCGGCGACCTCAACCCGATCCACTGGGATGACGAGATCGCTCAAATGGTCGGACTGGACACCGCGATCGCCCACGGCATGCTGACCATGGGCCTCGGCGGCGGATACGTCACCTCGTGGGTCGGCGACCCGGGTGCGGTCACCGAGTACAACGTCCGCTTCACCGCGGTCGTCCCGGTGCCCAACGACGGCAAGGGCGCCGAGATCGTCTTCAACGGCCGGGTCAAGTCGGTCGACGAGGACTCCAAGTCGGTGACTATCGCCATCAACGCGACCACCGGCGGCAAGAAGATCTTCGGCCGCGCCATCGCCACCGCCAAGCTGGCCTAGGCGAGGTTGGGGACATGGCACTCAAGACCGACATCCGCGGACTGGTCGTCGAATACCCGGACTACTTTCTGGTGGGCCGCGAAAAGGTGCGCGAGTACGCCCGCGCGGTCAAGAACGACGATCCGGCCTTCCACGATGAGCAGGCCGCGGCCGAACTCGGCTACGACACGCTCCTGGCGCCGCTGACCTTCGTCTCGACGATCGCGCTGCTGGTGCAGCAGTACTTCTTCCGCACCGTGGACATCGGCATGGAGACCATGCAGATCGTTCAGGTCGACCAGCAGTTCCTGTACCACCGGCCGATCAAGGTGGGCGACAAGCTCAACGCCGTGATGCACGTGCACTCGGTCGACGAGCGGTTCGGTGCGGACATCGTGGTCACCCGCAACGTGCTCACCGACGAGACCGGTGAGGTTGTCCTGGAGGCCTTCACCACGATGATGGGGCAGCAGGGCGACGAATCGGCCAAGGTCAAGTTCGACGTCGCCAGCGGTCAGGTGATGAGAGTGGCGGATTAGGAACACACTGTGACCCCGTTGTACACTCGGACCTCGGGGTTTCTCCCAGAACAAGCGCGCTGTCCGGCGGTTCGCAACTGACCGATCGGGGAGCGCGCGAGTTGTGTGGGCCTCAGCAGTAACCGAAGGGCCGTTTCGGCTCAGAGGGGCGTAGCTCAATTGGCAGAGCAGCGGTCTCCAAAACCGCAGGTTGCAGGTTCAAGTCCTGTCGCCCCTGCTCAACTGAATACTGGCAATGTGGACACTGGAGACATGCGGACCAATCAGCCCGACGGGCTGCAGCAGGTGAAGCTAAGGAGCGTGCGGTGAGCGACGAGCGCGACAGTGCCGACGCCTTGGGCGACGGCACCGAGGACGACGGTCGCCGCGATGGCACCGACGCCGGCCGTGGTGCGGTTGTGGCGCCCGCGCGTCCCACCGGCAAGCGGTCTCGGCGCGTCCTTGAGGCGCCCGCCGAGGACGAGGCCGGTGCCGATGTCGACGGTGACGGCGACAGCGACGACGACAAGGCCGCGAAGGCGACCAAGGCCAAGACCAAGGCGAAGGCCAAGGGCAAGGACAAGGGCGGTTCCGGGGGCATCCTGGCGCCGTTCAAGTTCGTCTGGACCTACCTCGGTCAGGTCGTCGCCGAACTGCGCAAGGTCATCTGGCCGAACCGCAAGCAGATGGTGACCTACACCTCGGTGGTGCTGGTGTTCCTGGCGTTCATGGTGACGCTGATCGGCCTGACCGACCTGGGGTTGGCCAAGCTGGTCCTGCTGGTGTTCGGCGACTGAGATTTCACGTAGGAAGGACTGACAACCGTGACTAGCTTCGAGGGCGAATCGCCCGCGGCTGAGTCTGGCGACGAAGTCGTCGAGGGCGCCGAGAGCGCCCTGGGCGATGTCAGCGATGTCATTGTCGACGAGACGGTCACCGGCGCGGACGCCGCCGTGGCAGAGGCGGCCGAGGCCGCAGCCGACACCCCGGCCGAAGACGAAGACCCTGCGGTGGCCCTGAAGAAGGAGCTGCGCAGCAAGCCGGGCGACTGGTACGTCATCCACTCCTACGCGGGCTACGAGAACAAGGTGAAGGCCAACCTCGAGACGCGCGTGCAGAACCTCGACGTCGGCGACTACATCTTCCAGGTCGAGGTGCCGACCGAAGAGGTCACCGAGATCAAGAACGGCCAGCGCAAGCAGGTCAATCGCAAGGTGCTGCCCGGTTACATCCTGGTGCGGATGGACCTGACCGACGACTCGTGGTCGGCTGTGCGCAACACCCCCGGTGTGACGGGATTCGTCGGCGCCACCTCGCGGCCCACCGCGCTGTCGCTCGATGACGTCGTGAAGTTCCTGCTGCCGCAGGGCGCGGCCAAGAAGGCCGCCAAGTCCACCGCGGCTGCGGCCAGCACCGGCGCCTCGACCGAGGCCACGCTGGAACGCCCGGAGATCCTGGTCGATTACGAGGTGGGCGAGTCGGTCACCGTCATGGACGGCCCGTTCGCGACCCTGCCCGCATCGATCAGCGAGGTCAACGCCGAGCAGCAGAAGCTCAAGGTGCTGGTGTCGATCTTCGGTCGCGAGACTCCCGTCGAACTGACCTTCAACCAGGTCGCCAAGATTTAGCCGACTTCTCGGCTAGTAAGTGGGCTCGTTCGAGCCCTGAGGAAAAGAAGGAACACCACACCCATGGCCCCGAAGAAAAAGGTCGCTGGGCTGATCAAGTTGCAGATCCAGGCCGGCCAGGCGAACCCCGCCCCGCCGGTTGGTCCTGCGCTCGGCCAGCACGGCGTCAACATCATGGAGTTCTGCAAGGCGTACAACGCCGCGACCGAGTCGCAGCGCGGAAACGTCATCCCCGTCGAGATCACCGTCTACGAGGATCGCAGCTTCACGTTCGCACTGAAGACCCCGCCCGCCGCCAAGCTGCTGCTCAAGGCCGCCGGCGTGCAGAAGGGTTCCGGTGAGCCCCACAAGACCAAGGTCGCCTCGGTCAGCTGGGATCAGGTGCGCGAGATCGCCGAGACCAAGAAGGAAGATCTCAACGCCAACGACATCGACGCCGCCGCCAAGATCATCGCCGGCACCGCCCGGTCGATGGGCATCACGGTCGAGTAGCGAAGCGGATCGGCAGATCCGCACCCCCGTGGGAGGGCTGGCATCGGCCCGGGAACCACGACTCCAACGACACTGATTGGACATCCAATGAGCAAGAACAGCAAGGCATATCGCGAAGCCGCCGAGAAGGTGGACCGCACCAAGCTCTACACCCCGCTCGAGGCCGCGAAGCTGGCCAAGGAGACGTCGTCGCAGAAGCAGGACGCCACCGTCGAGGTCGCGATCCGGCTGGGTGTCGACCCCCGCAAGGCGGACCAGATGGTCCGCGGCACCGTCAACCTGCCCAACGGCACCGGCAAGACCGCCCGCGTAGTGGTGTTCGCGGTCGGTGACAAGGCCGAGGCCGCGCTGGCCGCCGGCGCCGACGCCGTGGGCAGCGACGACCTGATCGAGAAGATCCAGGGTGGCTGGACCGACTTCGACGCCGCGATCGCCACGCCCGATCAGATGGCCAAGGTCGGCCGGATCGCCCGGGTGCTGGGTCCGCGTGGCCTGATGCCGAACCCGAAGACCGGAACCGTCACGCCGGACGTCGCCAAGGCCGTGTCCGACATCAAGGGCGGAAAGATCAACTTCCGCGTCGACAAGCAGGCCAACCTGCACTTCATCATCGGCAAGGCCTCCTTCGACGAGGCCAAGCTGGCGGAGAACTACGGTGCCGCACTCGACGAGATCCTGCGGGCCAAGCCGTCTTCGTCCAAGGGCCGGTACCTGAAGAAGATCACGGTGTCGACGACGACGGGCCCGGGCATCCCGGTCGACCCGGCCGTGACCCGGAACTTCACCGAAGCCTGATCTCACCGACAGTCGTGGGGGGGGGGGGGCGCGGGGAAGCGCGGGGGGCCCCCGCGCCCGAGAAAAGAAAAAAGAAAAAAAATAGTGACGCAACCCAACAT
>NZ_LZHW01000062.1 GCF_001667265.1 Mycobacterium sp. ACS4331
CCGCCCGCGTCCGCGGCCGCGCCCCCCCCGGGGGGGCCCCCCCCGGGGGGGGGGGGCGGGGGGGGCGGGGGGGGGGGGCGCCCCCCCGCGGGGGGGGGGGGGGGGGGGCGCCCCGCGGGGGCCCCCGGGGGGGGGGGGGGCCCCTGCGCCGCGGAACGGGGTCGCGGAAGGGGTCAGCCGGCTGCGGCCAGCTCTCTCTTCGGAGTCCGCCTCTGTTCCTTCTCGGCCCGCTTCTCCTTGGCCTTCTCCGCCGACTGCTTCAAGGAATCCCCGACCTTCTCGATTCCTGACTTCACACCGTCGAAAGCCTTATCCACCGCAGCCCCAGCCTTTTCGACCTCGGTGCGGATCTTGGCGCCTGCCTCGTCGAGTTCTGCGCGCACCTGCTGCCGCTGCTCCTTGAGCGCGTCGGCGGCGGCCCTGGCGTTCTTGGCCAAGGCGTTGTCCGCCAGAAGATCCCGGGCCTCGAGCGCGTCGAATGCACCCTTGGGGGCCACAGGCCCTTCCGAGTCCGACCGGTCCGAATTCGCTTCCGCAGTAACGACATCCGATCCGCTGATGCTGCGGGTGAGCACATCGGCGGCGCGAGCCGAGGACCTGCCCGCCGACCGCGCAGACTCGGGATTCTGCACGCCGAGCGCACCGTCGATCGTGTTCTCGATCGTCGCTCCGAGACCGTCGGCCCTGTCCAGGACGGGCTTGAAGGCCACCTGCAGGCGGTCGTAGATGTCGTTCGCGAACGCCTGCACAACGTCGATGCCCTGGTTGATCAGGGCCGAGACCGTCATGGCGAACTGGTTCTGAATCACGGCCTTCAGCAGGTTGTTCAACGCCGTCTGGCCCGCGAAGCTCGGTGTCCACGCCACCGGATTGAGCAGGTTGGCCTGGATGTCGTCGACGAGGGCGTTCGCGATGGTCTGGCGAGCCTCGACCCGCTGGCTCGCGGTCAGCGGCGAGTGCCACAGCAGCGCCTGCTGACCGCCCATGTCGAAGCGGCGCTCCAGAGTCACCGGATCCACATCCTGGTAACCCATGTTGACCGCCATCCGGAGGGCACGCTCGATCGAATTCACAAATGGCTGCGGCACATTCACCCCAACCAGGCCCAGCAGCCGAGGGATGAGGTCGAACGGTTCGAGCAGCGGAAGATTCCGGGAATCGTAGGTGAGGTAATACGACGTGCCCTGTCCGAGACTCAGCTGCGGCAGATTGACGCCCGCCTGTGCGAGAGCGTCGATGAGGTCGCCGATGACCGGTATCGCACCCGTGCCCAGCCCGCCCGTCGGATCGGCCAGGACGAGCCCGGCGTTCGCGGCGGCCGCGAGCAGGTCGTCGGTCAGTCCAAACACGTTGGTTTCGGCGAAGTTCATCCCGTCGGGGATGAGATGGGTGAGGAAGACCGCACCGGCGATGGCGTTCAACCACGCCAACGGGCTCAACGTGGTGGGCGCGTCGGAGGACGCGTTGTACGCCCAGGTGACGTCGAGCACGGAGGCGTTGAGAATCTTCGTCGCGTCGTCTCCAAGAGTGTCTGCGTTTGTGTAGCTGCCCCCAGCCGGGGTGGTCAGGTTGACCCCGAACATCGTGGTGAATGGCGTCGCCAGGGAGAAGATTCCGCCGCCCGGGCGACTGGGGTTGTTCAGGAATGCGAGCCACAGCGCGGTGACGCCCGGCTCCCAGTCGTCGGCATCGCCTGTGACCGCGTTGATCATGTCGCGGTACGCCAGCGAGGTGGACAGTCCACCAAGACCCTCGGACAGCAGGATCGCCCGCCGCTGACTCAGAATCGGGTACTTGTCGACCACGCCGTCGAGAAGATCGCCGACCGTCGACGAGAACGGTGTCAGGTCGATGTCGAACAGCGTCTCGATGAGGGTCGTCGTGACCAGGCCCAGGGGCACATTCTGCGCGGCCGCGGGCACCAGGTTCAGGACGAAGTCGCTCGAGTACTCCAGACTGTTCACCGCGTTGTAGACCCCGCCGGGAAGCGGACCGGGCGCTCCGGTGTCGATCCCCTGGCCCGCCAGCGCGAGCAGCTGCCCCACCAGGGCGTTGACGGTGGGGTTGTCCAGCTGCCCAACCAGCGTCATGACCAGGTCCTCGGGCGTGACGCCCAACGCCTGTGCCACCCAGAACACCGGACCGACGCCATACAAGCCGACCAGGGCCGCCAGGTCGACGTCGGCCGTGATCGGCTCATCCTGGACCGAGGCGGCCGGCGGATCGAAAACCTGCGCCTGGAACACCGGGGATGTCACCCCCAGGGTCAGCGCAGCGGTCGTGGCCATCGCCGCGGCGGTGACGGCCGCGACTTTGGTCTTGAGCAGCTTGGGTGGAGTGGGAACTGATACCACGGTGACCCTCCCGTGAAATGTGACCCAGATAACATTTACGTCAAGGTAGCAAACGGGCGCAACCAATTCTCAGCATTTGGTCCATCGGCATCCCCGAACTCAAAGTCAATGGAGGACAGTATGATTAACAAAAACTAATGAGTTCACGGCAATCAGTCAGCGCCGCCGGACGCCGAATGGCCGCCTTTACAGCAACACAGCGCGCTGCGAAATCCGCAGCTGCGATCAGGGCTGGCCCAGGACCTTGCGGACCAGCAGATCCGACACCGACGAGGGCAGTCGGTTCAGCACAGCCATCTGCACGGTCGGGCCAAGCCCGACCGGATAGCGCGCGTGCGGGCGCTTGGCCGTCAACGCCTCTTCGACGACCTTGGCGACATCGTCGGCGGGCACCGCGATGCGGCGCGACAACGGGATCGACCTTCGGAATCCGGCCACGTGTTTGGCATAGAGCACACGCTGTTCGGCCGTCATGGCCGCCTCCAGATCGTCGGCCGTCTGCTCCGCGTTCTCCCACAGATCGGTGTCGGTCTGAGCGGGCTCGACCACGTGCACGCCGATACGCCAGGGGCGCAACTCCATTCGAAGCGCGTCCGCAGCCGCCTCGAGCGCGAACTTGGAGGCACAGTAGGCGCCCAACAGCGGCGCGGAGACCCGGCCATTCACACTGGAGATGAACACAATCCGGCCTCGCGAGGCGCGCAGGCGCGGCAGCACGGCCTGCGTGACGGCCATCTGCCCGACGACGTTGACCTCGAGTTGCCGCCGCAGGTCGTCGACACCGACAGTCTCGAGCGGACCGCCCACCACGATGCCGGCGTTGTTGACCACCCCGTCCAGCCGTGCGGGCAGGGCCGCGTCGAGGGCTTCGACGTCGGCGGCGTCCGTGACGTCCAAACGCACCGCGGACACCCTGGGCAGCGACGCCAACAGCGCGGCGTCCTCCGGACGACGCACACCGGCGATGACATCCCAGCCCAAGGTCGACAGATGCGCGACGATGGCCCGACCGATTCCTCGGGAGGCCCCGGTCACCAGGACAGCAGGCATGCCCTGACCCTAGTCCGCGCCGACTTCCACCGAAGCCGGTTCGGGTCCATACCGGAAGACCAGCATGGCCGCCACCACCACGCATGCCGCGAGCGCGATCACCGGCGCGACCGTGAACCTCGTCAGCGTGGCGCCCACCACCGCACCCGCAAGCATCGTCAAAACCACTGTGTAGCGCAGCTTTTCACGGTCTCCGGTGCCACCGGCCAGGCGTGAGTCGACGCCGATCCCGACGATCGTCGACGTCAACACTGTGGTGCTGAGTTCCTGGACACCGAATTGTCGAGCGGCGGCATTCTGCGATCCGAACGCAACCGCCAAGCCGGCGATCAGGATGAGCTTCGTGTCATCGCGGTAGTCCAGGACACCTGTCCCACCCAACACCGCCAGGATCAGCAGCAGCACGGCCTCGGCCCCGAGCGAGACGGTGATCCACTGCCGAGTCCGGCGATCCAGGTGTCGCGCGAACCGTCCGCCGGCCACCGTCCCCGCCAGGAAGCCGGCGAACGCGACGATCGCGGCGGTGAGGTCCACACCCGAATGCGGTACGAACCAGAACCCCAGGAAGATCACATTGCCCGTCATGTTGGCGACGAAGACATGACCGAGAACGAGAACGCTGACGGCGTCGATGAGTCCGGTTGCGAAGGTCAGCAGCAGCAGTGCGACCGTGGTGAGTTTCTCGGACACCGGAGAGGCGATGACCATACGTTCCAGTATCGCCTGCCCGGTGTCCGCCCCCGACCTGGTATGGATCGGGGTTGCCGACTCGCGTCGGCCTCTCCGGCCCTCTCAGCTCGTGGCGGCAAATTTACACCACCGAAGACCACTTATTGACGTAAACGTCACGAATTCGGAATCGTTCAAATCTGGGGCGTGAGATCCAGGCTTGTGATCGGAGCCATACCCGTGACCAGCCATCGGGTCCCGTCCCGGTGCAGCGTCAGTCGCCACGACAGATATCTCAGCGAGGGGATGTTCTTGCTCAACGGACTGGTCGAGGTGGAGTTCGTGTAGACGATGGCCGTGGCGTCCGTCGCGGACAACGACTCAACGGCCGTGCCCACCACCTCGGTGCTGTTGGTGACCTGGGCCTGCTTGTTGGTCGGCACGATCGCGTCGATGTACTTGCGATACTCGGTCGCGAAGTCTCCGCCGAGGTACCGCGCCGCCCGGTCTCCCAACTGGTCCATGTTCTCGGGGGTGTAGGTCCACAGCGTGGTGATGGCCCCGGCGGCGGTGCGCGCGATCTCGAGCTTGGTCGCCGTCGCGGCTCGTTCGGCCACCACGGGTTGCAGTGCGGCGGCCGCGAAGGCCGCGGACCCGACGAACAGCACAGCGGCGGCGACGAGGCAGACCACCGCGACGCGCCCCGGTGGCCTGCGGGACGCGGTCGGGGCGACCTCGGAACTGTCCGTGACCGCGTCGACGTCGGGCGTCGGTGTGTCCGCTGCCGGGGCTCCCGAGTCTTGCGGGCTGCCGGAGTCTTTCGAACCTGCCGGCGCCTCTGCGTCAGCGGCTCCAGCGGTTGACACCGCGGATCTGCGCGCGGCCTTACCGCGCGGCGTCTGCTGCCCGGCGTCCGCCACCTCCGTCGACTCGTCGGTCAGACCACCGGTTTCAGATCGCTGATCCTCCATTGGCCTCCCTCCTCGATCGCCATGGCCAACCACCGACCTCCGTTCTCGATCACGGTGCCGTCGGGCATGGTCGTCACGGTCTTGGTGACCGCGATGACACTCGCGCTGCCATCGTCGTTCCAGCGCTCCACGCCCGCGTCGAGAACCTCACCCCTGGTCGGCTCGGAGCGCGCCACCGAGATGACGACCTCGTTGAGCCGAGACTTGAACTCCTCGGCCAGCTTTCCCGTCGTCTGTCCCAGAACGCCGTCGGCGTAGGCGTTCGCGTTGAACGGATCGGTCGTGGTGAACTGCGTGAGGAACGACCGCACGTACTGGATCGCCTGCACGTCCCTGACCGCCGCCCGGCGATGCTGTTCATGCGTGACCAACACCATGGCACTGACCGCGACGGCCGCGACCAGTGCGACCACCGCGACGGCGACACCCGCCACGGCCATCCGGGAACGTGGCCGCAGCGTCGGCAGGTCGACGAAGTCGGGGCGATCGGCCCTGCGCCGGGGGCTCACCCGCCACCTCCCGGCGGTTTCGGTGTGGCCAGCGGCGTCAGGCCATCCACCTTCCACTGGCCGTCCTCATCACGAACGAACTGCACCTTCACCGTCGCGGAGATCATGCGGTGATTCGGCGGGACACCACGCTGCCCCTGCAGCAGGACGAGCATCAGGCCACGGTCCCCGTCGGCCTCGAGCACCGCCGAATTCGGGGACCAGTAGTCGTTGTCGACCGGACCCGCGAGCTGAATCGCCTTCTGCTGCGCCTCCAGTTGCGGCCAGTAGGCGTCGGTGACGACGGATCTGGCCCGCGCGAAATCGGACTCCCACGTCGCGGCCTGATAGCTGAGCATGTCGGTGACGAGTTTGGGTCCCTGCACGGCGAGCTGCTCCCGGGCCTGCGCCGCCCGCAGATCCGGGCGGTGGACCGTCAGGACACCCAGCGCAGCGACCACGATCGCGATCAGGGCCGCCGTCGTGAGGGCGACAGCGGCAACGCGTTTCACACCCGCGGGTTTCACCGCAACGGAGTGCACCTCGGTACGGGCCACGATGTCGGCGAAGGTGCGGCGCCGACCGTCCCACCATGGCCACAGCCAGCCCAGCAGCAGCGGTGCGGTGTCCACGACATGGACGAGATCCCGCAGCAGCAGGCGCCATGGTCCGGCCGGCGCGCCGTCTGAGCGCACCACCGCAATTCCGAGCAGCCCCCTGCCCAGGCTCGATCCCCACAGCACCGGGGCCACCAGACGATTGACCGCGACCGCCAACACCCCGACCCCCGCGGTCACGACACACACCCACCACAGCCAACTGCGCTGCGGCGCGGACCAGGCGACCAGCACCGATGCCGCCACCACTGCCAGGCCGAGCCCCACATCGATGGCCAGGGCGGCGGCGCGAGAGGTCCACGGCGCCAAGGACTCCCCCGCTGATGCCACGGGGTCGGCCACGTCCTCGTCGTGGGCGATCACCTCGGTCACCTGGTCACCTGGTCACCTGGTCGAGCTTGGCGATCTTGTACGTGCCGCCGTCGGGAGCCATTCGAACCCGCAGGCGGTACCCGCTCTCCTGGTCTGAGACGTTGGCGTTGCTCATCTTCACCCGCAGGGCCACCAACACATCCATCGAGCCGTCGTCGTTGTGACGTTCCACCGCCGCCCGAATGTTGGACACCTGCACCTGCGCCTTCGCCGCCGCATAGGCGTCGACGAGGACGCCGCTGTACAGCGCGGCCTGCGCCGCGAAATCGCCTGTGGAGCACTCGACGATCCTGCGTTGGCTCGCCGCCATGGCCGCGGCGTCGGGAGCCTGCGTGGCGATCACGCAGTCCTTGGCCGCCTGCACCGCCGCAGCCTCGTTCCCTTCCCTCTGGTCGGCACGGTTGCCCGTGATCGTCGCGATCAGGCCGCCGCCCGCGATCAGTGCACTGAGCACGAGCAGGACCACGCACGCCGTGACCACCCATCCTCGGGTGGCCAGACGGGAGGCGGGTCCGGCGTCCTCGACGACACCTGGTGCAGAGTCACCAGGCGCAGCGGCGTCATCACCATATGACGCCGCGGAATCGAGAGTCGTCTCCCCGGAATCCATTTCGTCGTTCTCCGGAGCCAAGGTCGGGTTCAGCCGGCGGGCGCCAGCATCTCCTTCCATCCATCGTCTCCTGTGCTGGTGGAACTGTCGACGGTGTACCTGACCCCGTCGGGTCCGACGACTTCACCGCTCTGCGGGTTGTACACCGCCGCGGCGCTTGAGGTCGGAGTGTAGATGCACGGGTTGGGCTGCTGGCCGCTGCACTGCACCGTGCCACTGCCCGGCGGCGACAGCGGGTCGCTGACGATCGGCGGTGCCGGCGGCAGCATGTCGGCCGGCAATGGGTTCATGCCGTTGTTGATCGACGGCGCCGGGATCACCCGTCCCGGATCGACGGGCTGATCGCAACGCGCCCCCGGCGCCGGGCAGTTGAGCACCTGGTTGGGGTCGCCGTACCACGGGTTGGTCCCCAACGGCACATACTGTTCCTCACTGCGACATTCGCGCGGTGTCGCGGCGCGCTTGCCCGGCACGTCGGCGCAGGGGTAGTTGCGCGCGCCGCGCACCACATTCGGGGCGTCCTTGGGGATCTTGCAGTATGTGCCGCTGGGCAACGGCACGGTCCTGGTGTCCGCTGGCGAACGCCATTCGGTGGCCGGCAGGAACCCAGTCAGGCAGGGCGGCGGTTGGTTGATGGTCAGGCTGAAGTTCAGCGCGGCCGCGTCCTTGAAGGGCGCGGCGACGGCCTGCGCCACCGAAGCACCCTGCGGCAGGATCACCAGAGTCTGCTCGAGGCCCTTGTGGTAGCGCTTGAGCATGTCGATGACGATCTCGAGGTTGGCCAGCGTCTGCGGCAACGCCTCTCGCACGTCGCTGAACACCGCGTTGACGGCGTCGGCCGTGGGTGCGGCGTTGGTCAGGATGCTGCGTACCGTCTGATCCTGCGCGGCGGTCTGCGACGTGATGCTGTTGAGGTTGGCCGCCCAACGGGCAATGGCGTCACCGGAATTCACCTGACTGTCCAGGATGGGAGCCGAGTTGTCGATGATGTCGTTGACATCACCGATGTTGGCCTCGAAGTCGCCGACGACGGCCTGTGTCCCGTCCACCAACCGCTGCAGGGCCGGCCCGAGACCACCGACCGCCAGTGCGGTCTCGTCGAGCAGCGAGCCGATCTTCTCCTTGGGCAGCACCGCCAGCCCCCGGTTGGCGGTGTCGAGCGCGGGACCGATCTCGCGCGGCACCGTGCCCTCGGTGATGGTCTGCCCGGGCTCGAAGTACTGATCGCCCCCGCCGACGGACACCAGATCCAGGTACTGCTCACCGATCGCCGACACCGAATGCACATTGGCCGTGGTGTTCAACGGAATCCGGTAGTCGTCCGAGATGCTCAGCGTCGCCCTCGCACCACGTTCGGTGGGCTGGATGTCGGTGACCTTTCCGATCGTGATGCCGCGGTAGGTCACGTTCGCGGTCCGGTACAGGCCGCCGGACGCCGGCAGGTCCGCCTTCAGCGTGTACTGCCCGATTCCGGCCACGGACGGCAGCTTCAGGTAGTACCAGCCCAACACCAGCAGGCCTATCACGGTGATAACGGTGAAGAGCACCAACTGGATTCGAATGAAACGGGTCAGCATCATTCGCCTCGTTCCACGAGCGGACCACCCTCGACGGAGTTCGGATTCGGGGTGAACCGCACGTCGGGGATCATCGTCTCCGGATCGCGGCCCCAGGACTGCTCGAGCGCACGCAGCATCCCCGAGACCCCGGTGCCGGTGAGGAACGCATTGTCCAGCGTGCTCAGTGTCAGGTCGAATGTCGCGGACGTGTTGATGTAGTCACCGCGCACCACCTTGGGCACGTTGTCGATGTTGAACGGCGCCGTGAGCAGCAGCTTGAGCGCACCGACGACGTAGGGCGACGCCTTCTCCAACTGCTTGAGCGGACGCTGCAGCAGTTGCAGGTTGGTCTCCACGTCACCGCGGGCCGCCGCCAGGGTCTCATGGGTGACCTTGGAGAACCGGCCCAGCGACATCACCGCGTCGGCGAACACATCGCGCTGGTTGGCGAAATACTGCACCAGCGGCGGGATCTCGGTGAGCACGCGGTCCAGCGTCTCGTTGCGGTCGGCGACGATGGTCAGCAGTTCGTTGGTCGAGTCGATGGCGCGGGTCAGGTCCTCGCGCTGTTCGTTGAGCCTGCGCGTGAACGTCTGCAGCTTGCCGAGGAAGGCCCGGATCTGCTCGGCGTTGCCGTCGAGGATGTTGTACACCTCGGTCTGGATCACCTCGAGATTCGGAATGCCGCCGCCGTGCAGCACCGACGCGATGCTCGCCAGCGTCCGTTCGGTGGTGGGGAACGCCGAGGAGTTCTTCAGCTCGATGGTGTCACCGTCGGACAACCGTTCCGGGGACGGGTTCTCGGGCGCGGCCAGCTCGATGTGCTGGCTGCCCAGCAGGCTGGTCTGGCCGATGCGCGCCGTCGCGTTCCGCGGCAGTTGGACATCGGACTCCATGTCCAGCGTGAGGGTCGCGATCCAGTTCTTCAACTCGATCTTGCGCACCGACCCGACATTGACGTCGGCCACGCGCACCTTGCTGTTGACGTTGAGCGCCAGGGTGTCCGGCATCTGCACGTAGACGGTCATCTTCTCCGCACCCGTGCCGGGCCCGCCCGGCAGGGGAACGTTGGCGATACCGCGCCACCCACATGACGCGAGTGTCAGCACCGTGACCATCAGTGCCGCGACACGCCACAGCAGCCGACCGAAGTTACTGCGCCTGTTCATCATTGGCCACCAACTTCAGCCGGGAGCGGAGGACCGGCCGGCGCCGGAGCCGCCGGCGCGGGACCCGGGCCGGCGCCCGGATTCTGCTGCGCGGGGTTGGTGCCCGGCAACTGCTGCGACACCGGCAGCGGTCCGGGGATCACCTCGGGTGCGGGACCCGGCGGCGGTCCCGGCTGCGGATACCACGGCGGCGGCAGCGGGTTGTGCTGGTCGTAAGCGTTGGGCGGCGCACCACCGCGAGGCCCGGCGGGCGGAATCGACGACGGGTCCGGGCCACCCATCAAGGCGGCCAACGAATCCGGGGTGAGCATGTTCTTGGTGAACTGCTGGACCTGAATGCCCTGCATTCCCGGGGCGACGATCCAACCCGGTTCGTGGTTGCCATGTGAGAACAGGGTGTCCCGCGAGAAGATGCCCGGCACGGTGGTGTCCTTGTAGCCCGGGGGCGGACGCAGTCGTTCCTCGGAGTACGCGACCGACTTGGGCAGCGTGACGGCGGTGGACACCTGGTTCACGCCGAACGGCGGGAAGTTGAATTTGATCGCGTCGAGGATGGGCGCCAGGTACTGGGCGCACAGTTCCGCGGACTCCTGGTACCCCAGTCGGCTGCCGGCCTGGATCGAACTGCAGATGAACTGCATCGGGTTCGCGAAGCTCGCGACCACCGGAACTGCCGACAGCGAACCGCTGTTCGGTTCGTAGATGCTGACGAGGTTGGCCGCGAGGTTGGGGAAGACATGCAGGGCGGTCTCGAGGCCGTCCCGCGGTTCCGGTTGCAGCAGCGCGGTGGTGGCCTCGGCGAGGTTGTTGATGTCGTGCGCCAGCACCTCGCCGTTCTCGTCGATGAACGACCTGGCCGTGGTCAGCAGGCCGTCGATCTGCTTGAGGGTGTCGGCCAACTGCTGATCGGTCTGGTTGAACTTTCCGGTGAACTCGGCCAGGTTGTCGTTGAGCGCGACGAACTGCTGATCGTTGCGGTGCAGTGCGTTGACGAACAGGGCCAGGCTCTTGGTCACCGCGAAGAAGTCGCCACGGCCCTCGTTGAGTGCGGTGATCGCATCCGAGAGAGCCGTCAGGGTGGTGTTGAGCTGCCTGCCCTTTCCGTCGAGGCCGTCGGCGAAGGACTCGATGACGTCACCGAACGGGCCCTTGGGCTGCTCCGGTGTGGGGCCGAGTTGGCCGACGATGTCGGTGATCTGGTTGCGCAGGTCGTCCCATTCCACCGGCACCTGGGTCTTCTCGAGCGGGATCACCGCATTGTTCTGCAGCACCTCGCCACCGGTGTAGGCGGGGGACAGCTGGATGGTGCGGGAGGCGACGAGGCTGGGGTTGAGGATCGAGGCGGTGACGTCGGCGGGGACCTTGTACTTGTTGTTGTAGTGGAACGTGACCCGCATCGTGTCGCCCGCGGGTTCGATCTTGTCGATCGCCCCGACCCGCACGCCCATGATCTGGACCTTGTCCCCGGGGTACAGCGCCAGGGCCTGCTCGAAGTACGCCACGGCGGTGTTGTTGGTCAGCCGCTTGTACAGCTGCCAGCCGGCGACCCCGGCCACCAGTGCGAGCACGATCAGCAGCGAGCCGATCACGACCGCCATTCTCGACACATGCGGCAGCTTGAGGTTGCGGATGTTGAATGCGGTGGACACCGGTTATGCACCTCCCGTGTCCGGGACGAGGAACGGCGGATTGCCGGGCAGCGGCGCCACGGTGTTGGGCGAGAGCTGCTGGCCGGGACCTGCGGGTGGCACCCCCTGCTCGGGCGGGACGGGCG
>NZ_LZHW01000063.1 GCF_001667265.1 Mycobacterium sp. ACS4331
CTCGGACCCCAACGCCACCGTCATCGTCGCGTGCCAGCCTCGCGAGCAGCGTGCGGCGCTGCGGGATCTGATCACGGTCGTCGAACGCGAGCGACCTCGCGTGACTCTGGGTCCACTGTCACGTGTCGAGGTCGGGCGCCGCCACGACACTCACGACACCGACGGGCTCGCGGCGATCATGGCGGCGACCGCGGGCCTGCCGTTCCTGGTCAGTGCCGTCCACCCCGCCGACTCGGCAGCGGCCGCGACGCGGGCTGCGCGGCATGCCCTGGTCGACCGCCTGCGCCGGTGCGACGAACCACTGCTCGACGCCATGCTCATCACATCGCTGAGCTCGGGGCTGGGGCCCGCGGACATCGCGGCCGCACTGCGAATCGACGTCGCGCAGAGCCGCGACCTGGTCGACCGCGCCTATGCGACCGGACTTCTGGACGCGGCCCTCGGCACGGCATTCCGCGTGGTGGTGCACACAGCGGTGGCCGAGGTGCTCGGCGCCGCTCGCCACCATGAGATCGAGACCTCGCTGCTCACAACGCAACTGGAACTGTCGACGCTGCCGCTCGAGCTGTCGCTGCAGCTCGCCGAGCACGGGGTGCGCGATCCGGGCCTGGCAGCCGCGCTGGAGTCAGCCGCACGGCACAACACCACCGGCGTGGACCAGGCTGTGCGGATCCACCGGGCCGCTGTCGCGGCGGGTGCCGAGTCATTGGCCGCTCCGCTCGCCGACGCACTGGCCAGGGCCGGCCGGTGCACCGAGGCCGCGGTGACCGCTGACGCGTTGTTGAGTTCCCCGGATCCGCAGGTCCGCGCGAATGCCGTGCGCGTGTCAGCCGCAGTCGCCGCGCACGACGGCAACCTCGAGCAGGCTGCCGAGCTGTTCGCCTGGCTGGGCACGGATGACCGGGTCAGCGCCACGGCGGCACTGACCTTTCTCGCCACGGGCGACGCACCGGCCGCGCGGGAGTCTCTGCGATCACCGTTCAGCGGTCCGCCCACCTCCGGCGTGCGTGCGGCGCGCCGCCTGGCCGAAGGCCTGCTGCTCACCGTCGACCACCCCTACTCCGAGGCCATGGCCACGCTCGGTCAGTCCCTCGGCGGGCCGCCGGCGACCGAGGCGACGGTCGACAGCCCCGCCGCGCTCGTCGCGCTCACCGCGCTGCACTCCGGTGATCCGGTCCGGGCCCGCAGCGTCTTGGGACGCGTGGTCCGAGACGCGGTGGCCCATCCCGACCCGCTCTTCGATCACCGGCACCGCCTCCTACAGGCCTGGGTGAAGATGCAGGACGGCCACCTGGCCTCCGCGGCCGCCGACGCCGCCCAGATCGCGGAGGCCGGTCTGCATCGCCGGGATGCCCTGTGGCTGACGTCGCTGCAGACCGGGATCGCACGGCGCAGCGGTGACTCCGGGGCACTGCACCAACACTGGTTTGCCGCGATGGAGGTGCTCACCGAGCATTCGATCGACCTGTTCAGCCTGCTCCCCCTGGGTGAGCTCTGGGTGGCGGCGGCCCGGATGCGCCAGCAGGATCGCCTGGCTCACCCGCTGGAGCGGGCGTTCGGACTGCTGCACCGGTTGGGGGATCCGCCGACGTGGTCGCTGCCCCTTCGCTGGGCCGGCGTGCACGCCGCCATCCTGGCGAACTCACCGGAGGCGATGGCGCCACACGGGCAGGCGTTGACGGCCGCCGCACCCGGCAGTGCCTTCGCCCGCGCCCTGGCCACGGCGGGCCGCGCCTGGCTGCGGGTGCTGGCCAATCAGGTCACGGTCGATGAGGTGACGGTCGCTGCCCGCGCGCTGGCGCAGTTCGGGCTCACCTGGGACGCCACACGGCTGGCCGGACAGGCTGCCCTGCAGGCCTCGGACCCTCGGGTGTCGAGCACCATGCTGCAGGTCGCCCGGGACCTGAAGATGTCGGCAGGCCTGGATGTGGCCGACGATTCCGTGCCCAGCGCGGCGCTCGGCGCCGAACGTCCCACCCCCGCGACGCCGTCGAGTGGTGCGCTGTCGGAACGTGAGCGTGAAGTCGCCGAGCTGCTCCTGCTCGGGATGCCCTACCGCGACATCGGCGCGCAGTTGTTCATCTCCGCGAAGACCGTGGAGCATCATGTCGCGCGGATTCGCCGACGGTTGGGCGCGGAGTCGCGCTCGGAGATGTTGTCGATGTTGCGGGCGATGCTGAGCCCCGCCTGAACCCGCCTGCAGCTCCACTGGCAACGCCCCTTCCCGCGAGTTAGGTGAGCCTTGGTAGCGGGCGTGACACGCCAGGTGTAACTATGAGCAGGCAAATAGCTTAAGTTACCGGTGAGTAACACACTCTAAGTTACCGGCGAGTAGCTTCGTCCCGCGGGAGGCGCACGGTGCAGCACACGCTCGAAGTGAGCAGGTTGATCATCGGTTTGTTGATGACGGCCGTTGTCTTGGTATTCGCCGCTAAACGCGTGATGTGGCTGACCAAACTGATTCGCTCCGGGCAGCCGATCAGCGACGAGAGCGGCCGCAAGGACAACCTGTCCGAACGCTTCCTGAACCAGTTCAAAGAGGTCTTCGCCCAGACCAAGCTGCTGAAGTGGTCGATCCCCGGGCTTGCTCACTTCTTCACCATGTGGGGCTTCTTCGTCCTCGCCACGGTGTACCTCGAGGCCTACGGCGTTCTCTTCGTGCCGGAGTTCCACATCCCGCTGGTGGGGCGCTGGCCGGTGCTGGGCTTCCTGCAGGACTTCTTCGCCGTCGCGGTGCTGCTCGGCATCATCGTCTTCGCGATCATCCGCATCGTCCGCGAGCCCAAGAAGATCGGTCGCGAGTCCCGCTTCTACGGCTCGCACACCGGCGGCGCGTGGGAGATCCTCTTCATGATCTTCCTGGTCATCGCGACCTACGCCCTGTTCCGCGGCGCCGCGGTCAACACGCTCGGCGAGAAGTTCCCCTACCAGAACGGCGCCTTCTTCTCCGATGCCATGGCCTGGCTGCTGGCCCCGCTCGGTCACACCGCGAACATGTGGATCGAGACCGTCGCCCTGATGGGTCACATCGGCGTCATGCTGGTCTTCCTGCTGATCGTGCTGCACTCCAAGCACCTGCACATCGGTCTGGCGCCCGTCAACGTCACCTTCAAGCGACTGCCGAACGGCCTGGGCCCGCTGCTGCCCATGGAGTCCAAGGGTGAACTGATCGACTTCGAGGATCCCGCCGAGGACGCCGTCCTGGGCAAGGGCAAGATCGAGGACTTCACCTGGAAGGGCTACCTCGACATGGCGACCTGCACGGAGTGCGGTCGCTGCCAGTCCCAGTGCCCCGCCTGGAACACCGGCAAGCCGCTGTCGCCCAAGCTCGTGATCATGAACCTGCGCGACCATCTGTTCGCCAAGGCGCCCTACATCCTCGGCGACAAGGAGTCGCCGCTGGAGAACACGCCCGAGGGCGGTCTGGGCGAAGAGGTGCTCGGCGAGAAGCGCGACGAGAAGCACGCGCATGACCACGTTCCCGAGTCCGGCTTCGAGCGCATCATGGGATCCGGCCCCGAGCAGGCCACCCGTCCGCTGGTCGGCACCCTCGAGCAGGGCGGTGTGATCGATCCCGATGTGCTGTGGTCGTGCACCACGTGTGGCGCGTGCGTCGAGCAGTGCCCCGTCGACATCGAGCACATCGACCACATCGTCGACATGCGCCGCTACCAGGTGCTCATGGAGTCGGAGTTCCCGTCCGAACTCGGCGTGTTGTTCAAGAACCTCGAGAACAAGGGCAACCCCTGGGGCCAGAACGCCAAGGACCGCCTCAACTGGATCGACGAGGTCGAGTTCGACGTTCCGGTGTACGGCAAGGACGTCGACTCGTTCGACGGCTTCGAGTACCTGTTCTGGGTCGGCTGCGCCGGCGCCTACGAGGACCGCGCCAAGAAGACCACCAAGGCCGTCGCCGAACTGCTGTCGGTGGCCGGCGTGAACTTCCTGGTGCTCGGCGACGGCGAGACCTGCACCGGTGACTCGGCCCGCCGCTCGGGCAACGAGTTCCTGTTCCAGCAGTTGGCCGCGCAGAACATCGAGACGATCAACGACCTCTTCGAGGGTGTCGAGACCGTCGACCGCAAGATCGTGGTCACCTGCCCGCACTGCTTCAACACCCTGGGCCGCGAGTACAGCCAGACCGGTGCCAACTACACCGTCCTGCACCACACTCAGCTGCTGAACCGCCTGGTCCGCGACAAGAAGCTGGTGCCGGTCAACTCCCTGAGCCAGGACGTCACCTACCACGACCCGTGCTACCTCGGCCGGCACAACAAGGTCTACGACGCGCCGCGTGACCTCATCGGCGATTCGGGTGCCCAGCTGACCGAGATGCCGCGGCACGCTGACCGGGGCTTCTGCTGTGGCGCCGGTGGTGCCCGGATGTGGATGGAAGAGCACATCGGCAAGCGCGTCAACACCGAGCGCACCGAGGAGGCCATCGACACCGGCGCCTCGACCATCGCGACCGGCTGCCCGTTCTGCCGCGTGATGATGACCGACGGCGTCGACGAGGTCGCGGCCGCCCGTGACATCGAGAAGATCGAGGTGCTCGACGTGGCCCAGCTGCTGCTGGCGTCGCTGGATCTGTCCTCGGTGACGCTGCCCGAGAAGGGCACGGCCGCCGCAGCGGCCGCCGAGCGCGCCGAAGCCAAGGCTGCCGCCGCGCCCGCACCTGAGCCCGAGCCGGAGCCGGAGCCCTCGGCCGCAGCACCCGCCGCCGCAGCCGCACCGGCCGCCGCCGTGCCCGCCAAGGCCGCGGCCCCGGTCAAGGGCCTCGGCATGGCCGGCGCCGCCAAGCGCCCCGGCGCCAAGAAGGCCAGCGCCACAACCCCGGCCGCACCCGCGGCGGAGGCTGCCGCACCCGCAGCAGAAGCCGCAGCACCGGCCGCGCCGGTCAAGGGCCTCGGCATCGCGGGCGGCGCCAAGCGCCCCGGCGCCAAGAAGGCCGTCGCACCGGCAGCCGAGACGGCAGCACCCGCTGCCGCTGAGACCGCAGCCCCTGCCGCTCCGGCGGCTCCGGTGAAGGGTCTCGGGATGGCCGCGGGAGCCAAGCGCCCAGGTGCCAAGAAGGCCAGCGCCGCGGCCCCTGCGGCACCGGCGCCGGAGGCTGCCGCACCGGCGGCCGCCGAGCCCGCCGCACCGGCGGAGCCGGCCGCCCCAGCCGCACCCGAACCGCCCGTCGTGGGTCTGGGCATCGCCGCGGGCGCACGTCGGCCGGGCGCCAAGAAGGCCCCCGCCGCGGCCGCACCCGCCGCTGCCCCCAAGGCTGAGCCCGCACCCGCCGCCGAGCCGGAGTCTGAGGCCGCGACCCCGGCCCCAGCCGCCGAGGCGACTCCCGCCGCACCGGCGGCCACCAGCGGTGCCGATGACGATCGCGTCGTCGGCGACGAGGCTCCGGTGAAGGGCCTCGGCATCGCCAAGGGTGCCCGCAGGCCCGGCAAGCGCTAAGCAGCACAACACAGTTCGGCCGGTCCCATCCTGGGACCGGCCGAATTGCGTTTCAGACGGCTCAGCCGACCTTGGTCAGCTTGAACGGCGTCGTGGTGACCGTTCCACCGGGGCAGCTGTAGTTGTCATCCAGCTGCAGGGTCCCGTTCAACGTGGCGGGGTCGACGTCGAGTTCGATATAGGCGGGCGCGTAGCTGCCGTCGCTGCAGATGACACCGTCCGGCTTGGTCACGATGAAGTGCCACCGGCCGTGCACCATCTTCGCGGGCACGCGCCAGCCCTGGTTGCTGGACACCGTTCCCATGCACCCCTCGGTCTGGCACTGGGTCTGCACCACCCAGATGTTCTCGTTGTCGCCACCGGTATAGGTGCCGTTGAATCCGGCCGACGGTTCCTCGGCCAGCGCCGGGGCCGCCAGCACCGCGGCCAGCGCTGTCGTAGCGGCCGCCGTGAGCATCGTCCGGGTGATCATCGCGCGCATGGTGTGTGTGCCTCCTGGCTGTGAGAGTTGCGCGAAAATTAACAGGCGTGACGGCCTGAATTCCGCTGCGCGCACAGCAGACTCCCAGTCGTGTCTCAGTTGTCACCCAATGTGAGGTGAATCGCAATCTGCCCGCCGCTCGGCCGTGACACTGGCGCAACGGAGAAAAACGCTTCGACAGCCATGGGAGAATGGCCTTCATGAGCACCGAGCAGTTGCCGTGGCCCTCGGCTGGCCAGGACTCGCGGCAGCGCATCTTCACGCAGTCCACCAAGCTGCAGGACGTCCTGTACGAGATCCGCGGACCCATCCATGACCACGCCGCACGCCTGGAGAACGAGGGTCACCGAATCCTCAAGCTGAACATCGGCAACCCCGCCCCGTTCGGGTTCGAAGCGCCCGACGTCATCATGCGCGACATCATCGCAGCCCTGCCCTACGCACAGGGTTACTCGGACTCCAAGGGCATCGTCAGCGCCCGTCGCGCGGTGTTCACCCGCTACGAACTGGTCGAGGGCTTCCCCCGGTTCGACATCGACGACGTGTATCTGGGCAACGGCGTCTCCGAGTTGATCACGCTGACGCTGCAGGCCCTGCTCGACAACGGCGACCAGGTGCTCATCCCCGCGCCGGACTACCCGCTGTGGACGGCGTCGACGGCCCTGGCCGGTGGCACCCCGGTGCACTACCTGTGCGACGAGACCCAGGGGTGGCAACCCGACATCGCCGACCTGGAGTCGAAGATCACCGACCGCACCAAGGCGCTCGTCGTGATCAACCCGAACAACCCGACCGGCGCGGTCTACAGCCGCGAAATCCTCACGCAGATGGTGGATCTCGCGCGTAGGCACCAACTGCTCCTGCTCGCCGACGAGATCTACGACAAGATCCTCTACGACGACGCCAAGCACATCAGCCTGGCCACCCTGGCGCCCGACCTGCTGACGCTGACCTTCAACGGTCTGTCGAAGGCCTACCGGGTGGCCGGCTACCGCTCGGGCTGGCTGGTGATCACCGGACCCAAGGAGCATGCGAGCAGCTTCATCGAAGGCATCAGCCTCCTGGCCAACATGCGCCTGTGCCCCAATGTTCCTGCGCAGCATGCCATTCAGGTGGCGCTCGGCGGTCATCAGAGCATCGATGATCTGGTGCTGCCCGGTGGTCGACTGCTCGAGCAGCGCGACATGGCCTGGACCAAGCTCAACGAGATCCCCGGGGTGTCGTGTGTGAAGCCCACCGGCGCGCTCTACGCCTTCCCGCGCCTGGACCCCGAGGTCTACGACATCCACGACGATGAGCAGCTTGTGCTCGACCTGCTGCTGCAGGAGAAGATCCTGGTCACCCAGGGCACCGGCTTCAACTGGCCCGCCCCGGACCACCTCCGGATCGTGACGCTGCCGTGGGCTCGCGACCTGTCCACCGCCATCGAACGGATCGGCAACTTCCTGGTCAGCTACCGGCAGTAGGGATCACCCCCGCGGGTTGCCGGACCACAGTTCGTGCAGGTGAGAGTCATCGGCGGTCCGATAGATGACATGTTGTGTCCCCTGCCCTTCGAACGCGTAGGCCAGTGGCCGGTCCTCGGCCGATCTGGGCGCCTGCACAGCGGCGGTCAGACCGCCGACGTTCCATCTGCCGCTCTCCCACCACAACTCGTAGAGCTGACCGTCGGTGCCGGCATAGATGACGTGCTGGGTGCCCTGCGCCTCGAAGGCATACGCGGCCATCGCGGTCCCCGCGGGCGCGGGAGCACCGGTCATCGTCGTGAGGTCTGACGCGTGCCAGCCGCTCGGATCACTCCACAGTTCGTAGATCCTGTTGTCGACGCCCACATAGAAGACATGCTGGGTGCCCTGCGCGGCGAACATGTAACCGGCGACGGTCCGCGCGATGGGCCCCGGCGCTTCGACGACGACCGTCAGGTCGGTCATATGCCAGCCCGCCTCGTCGCACCACAGCTCGTACAGATGGCTGCCGACACCGGCGTAGATGACGTGCTGGGTCGCCTGCGCCTCGTCGACGTAGCCGACCAGCGCACCGTCGAGGGCCGCCGGTGCCCCGGTGGCCGCCGACAGGTCCTGGGAGTGCCAGGTGCTGCCGTCCCACCAGATCTCCTGGACGTGGCGGTCCGGCCTGCGCAGGTAGATCACGTGCTCCCCGAACTGGGAGTCCACGCTGTAGCCGATGACCGTCGACGTCGCCGGTGGCGCACCGGAGATGGCGCTGAGGTCCTCTGAGTGCCACCCCTCGGCGTTCCACCACAGTTGGTGGACGTGACGGTCCGCCGTGCCGACGTAGACCACGTGCTGGGTGTTGGCGGCCTCGGAGACATAGGCCCCCAACGACTCCGGGTCGGCCTCGGCCGCGCCGGTCGGGGCCGAGAGGTCGGTGGTGTGCCAGCCCTCGAAGTCCCACCAGATCTCACGGAGATGTCCGTCGGGGGGGGGGGGGGCGGACACGGGGGGACTCTGGCCGGGGTGGGACCCGGGGA
>NZ_LZHW01000064.1 GCF_001667265.1 Mycobacterium sp. ACS4331
GGGCGGAGGAGGTGGGGGCGGCGGTGCCCTCCTGAGCAGCAGCAACGGTGGCACGGTCACCGGCGACGCCTTCGGTGGTGCCGGTGGGCACGGCGGCGATGGTTCAACGACCGCGGCCGGCCGGGCAGGTGGCAGCGGCGGGCTCGGACAACTGGTTGCCGACGCGGCGAACAGCACCGCCACGGGCACCGCCACGGGCGGCGCGGGCGGCGACTCCTTCGGCACGGGCAGCGGCGGTCGAGGCGGAGCGGGCTCGGTCTACGCGCACGCCGCCGACAGCAACGCCACCGGCACCGCCACGGGTGGCGCCGGCGGCTCGGGCACCGGAGCGGGCAGTGTCGGTGGCCAAGGTGGCGACGCCTGGGTGCAGACCGGTTACGCCGGTGGCCCTGCGGGCGGCGAGGCGACCGGTTCGGCGACCGGCGGCGCCGGTGGTGATGCCTCCAACGGGGGCGCCGCCGGGTCCGGCGGGTACGGCCTGGTGCTCGCAGTCGGATCGACGGGTGTCGCCGACGGGGACGCCCTCGGCGGTGCCGGCGGTGACGCCACCGCCGCAGCGGCCACCGGCGGTGCCGGTGGTTCGGCACAGGTCACCGGGTTCAACGGCAAGACGACCTCGAGTATGGCGACCGGCGGTGCGGGCGGCGCCGGCAACGGCGGCGACGGCGGCAGGGGCGAACAGGGCTGGGTCGGTGTCTACGACTACGCCGGACCGGCCGGAAGCACGGTCACCCACGGCACGGCCACCGGCGGTGCCGGCGGTGACGGCGGCACCAACGACAACGCCGTCATCGGCGGCAAGGGTGGTGCCGGCGGTCAGGCACTCGTCGGCGCTGACGGCGGCGGCGCCGTCGCGGACGCCACCGCGACCGGCGCGGCCGGCGGCGACGGCGGCAACGCGTCGGCGGCGGGACCGGGCGGCGCCGGCGGCAACGGCGGTTACGGCGAAATCTGGGCCGGAGGCGCCAACAGCAGAGCCGACGGCTCCGCAACCGGCGGCCAAGGCGGCGACGCGGTCGGCACCGGCACCGGCGGCACCGGCGGCAAGGGCTACGTCCTGGCCCAGAACGGCGGGCACGCCTCGGCGACCGGCGCGGGCGCGGTCGGCGGCGACGGCGGCCAGGGCAGCAACGGCGGCGCCGGCGGCGCCGGCGGCAACGGCACGGTCTCCGCCCTCCGAGCGGGCAGCACGGCCTCGGGCGCCGGCATCGGTGGCGACGGCGGGGACGCCGACGGAATCGGCAGCACCGGTGGCAGGGGTGGCGACGGCTACATCCAGACCGGGCTCACCAGCGGCATCGGCAACAACAGCAGCGCCAGCGGGTATGCCCGCGGCGGCGACGGCGGCAGCGGGACCAACGGTGGGCACGGCGGCAACGCCGGCTTCGGCTCCGTGATCGCGTCGGGAACCGGTTCCAAAGCCTCCGGCAACGCCTACGGCGGCGACGGCGGCGACGGCATCGACGGCGGGACCGGTGGTGGTTACGTGTCTCCGCTGTCCAACATGCGGGCGCAGATCACCGCGCAGGGCAACAACTCCGAGGCCAGCGGCACCGTCATCGCCGGCGACGGCGGCGATGGCACCGGCGCCGGAACCACCGGTGGCGCCGGTG
The DNA here is from genome assembly GCF_001667265.1 of Mycobacterium sp. ACS4331. Classification (GTDB taxonomy): domain Bacteria; phylum Actinomycetota; class Actinomycetes; order Mycobacteriales; family Mycobacteriaceae; genus Mycobacterium. Next base: position 1,614 of record NZ_LZHW01000064.1, read on the forward strand.
GTCAAGCGGTCATCGGTGCGGGACAGAGCTCCGGCGCCGGCACCAACACCAAAACCGAGGGCACCGCGACCGGTGGTGACGGCGGGGCGGGCCAGAACGGCGTCAACGGTGGCGTCGGTGGCGCGGCCAGCATCACCACCAGGGCCAACGGCGACACCATCACCGGCAGCACGGCAACGGCCGGGGACGGCGCAACCGGTGCCGCTGGCGGTGCCGCCACGATCAACGCCGCCGGTTCGGGCTCTGTCAGCGTCATCACCAACTCCTCTGCCACCGGCGGAGACGCCGGGGCCGGCGATGCCGACGGCGGCGTCGGTGGGGTCGGCGGTGCGGCCTCGATCAGCGCGGCCCTCGGCGGCGACGTCAACAACGGCCATGCCACCGGCGGTGCCGGCGGCGCCGGCAGCAACGGCGGCCACGGCGGCATCGGTGGAGCAGCGAAAGTCTCGGCCGACTTCGCCGGCACCAATGTCACCGGCGCGGCCACCGGTGGCGACGGCGGGGCAGGCGATGCCGGCACCGGTGGTGCCGGCGGGACGGGCACCCTCGAAGCCAAAGCCGCAGGCGCCACTGTCGTGGGCACCGGCACCGGTGCCACCGGAGGCGATGGCGGCGCGGGCAATGACGGTGGTGTCGGCGGTGACGGCGGCTACGCCGACATCAACGCGTCCGCGAACGGGACCGCCGGCGGGACTGCCACCGGTGGCGACGGCGGGTTCGGATCTGGGACCGGAAGCACCGGTGGAGACGGTGGCTGGGCCGAGGTGCAGGCCGGCTACGGCAGCCTCACCGGCGGCAAGGCGACCGGCACAGCGGCGGGCGGCGACGGCGGCAACGCCACCAACGCCGGCAGCGGCGGTGTCGGCGGCGGCGCACTGGTGATGGCCGCAGGCGCCTCCGGCATCGCCACCGACAACAACGCCACCGGCGGCGACGGCGGCGCGGCCAGCGCAGCCGGGGCCACCGGCGGTGCGGGCGGGTTCACCAACATCGCCGCCCTCAACGGCACCATCACCGGCAGCACCGCGACCTCCGGTCACGGTGGCGACGGCAACGGCGGCAGCGGTGGCGCAGGCGGCATGGGCTGGATCCAGGCGGTCGACGCAGGCACAGCGATCACCAACGGCACCTCCACTGGCGGTGACGGCGGAGACGGCGGCGCCAACGGCACGGGAGGCGCGACCGGCGGCACCGGCGGCGCCGGCGGCAACAGCACCTTCTGGATGCTCGGTGGCCAGCAGTCGACCAACGAAACCAACTCCGGCGGCGCAGGCGGCGACGGCGGCGACGGCAGCGCACCCGGCGTCGGCGGCAACGGCAACGGCGGCAACGGAGGCGCCGGCGGCATCGGCGGCATGTTCGACATGACGCACGGTGTGACGGGCCATGGCGGCGACGGCACCGACGGAGGCGACGGCCAACCCGACGGGACGCCGGGCACCAACGGCTCCAGCGGGGCGAACCAGCCCTGATCGACGCAGGACCAGACGTGGAGAGGCCCGCTTCGGCGGGCCTCTTCTCGCGCGGACAGTGTCCGCAGCACGATGGCGGCGCACCCGAAGCCGATGCGCGGGGCCGACACGCCCGGCGCTCTCCCGCAGATGTGCATCGATGGAACGCGCTGACATAAGCTCCCTTCGACCGGAGAGGAGGCCTTGGGTGCGGGCTGAAGCAGCGCCCAGCACCCAGGGTTTGCGGGGCTGGCAGAGACGAGCGCTGGTCAAATACCTGACCGCCAAACCGCGCGATTTCCTCGCTGTGGCCACCCCGGGCGCTGGGAAGACGACCTTCGCCCTGCGCATCGCGGCCGAACTCCTGGCCGAGGGCACGGTCAGCAAGGTGACCATCGTCGTCCCCACCGAACACCTCAAGGTGCAGTGGGCCGCGGCCGCCGCGCGCATCGGCATCGCCCTGGACCCGAAGTTCAGCAACTCCTCGGCGCAGACCTCCTCGGAGTACCACGGCGTCGTCGTCACCTACGCCCAGGTCGCGAGTCATCCGGCGCGGCACCGCGTGCGCACCGAGAACCACAAGACCCTGGTGATCTTCGACGAGATCCATCACGGCGGTGACGCCAAGAGCTGGGGCGAGGGCATGCGGGAGGCCTTCGACGACGCCACCAGGCGGCTGTCGCTCACCGGCACCCCGTTCCGCAGCGACGACAGCCCCATCCCGTTCGTCAACTACGAGACCGGCCCCGACGGGCACGCCCGCTCGCAGGCCGACCACGTCTACGGCTATGCCGAGGCGCTGGCCGACGGTGTGGTCCGGCCCGTGGTGTTCCTGGCCTACTCCGGCGAGGCCCGCTGGCGCGACAGCGCGGGTGAGGAGCACGCGGCGCGGTTGGGTGAACCGCTGACCGCCGAGCAGACCGCGCGCGCGTGGCGCACCGCGCTCAACCCGGCCGGGGACTGGATGCCCGCGGTGATCGCCGCGGCCGATCGGCGGTTGAACCAGTTGCGCGAGCACGTGCCGGATGCCGGCGGCATGATCATCGCCACCGACCAGACCGCCGCCAGGGCCTACGCGGACCTGCTGCTGAAGATCACCGGCGAGGCCCCGACCGTGGTGCTCTCCGACGATCCCGGTTCCTCGGACCGCATCTCGGCGTTCTCCGCGGCCACCTCGAAATGGCTTGTGGCCGTGCGCATGGTCTCCGAAGGCGTCGACGTGCCGCGGCTGTCGGTCGGTGTGTACGCCACGAGCGCGTCGACGCCGCTGTTCTTCGCCCAGGCCATCGGCCGCTTCGTGCGCTCCCGCCGGCCCGGCGAGACGGCCAGCATCTTCCTGCCCTCGGTGCCCAACCTGCTGCAGTTGGCCAGCGAGCTCGAAGAGCAGCGCAACCACGTGCTGGGCAAGCCGCACCGCCCCCAGGAGGACGACCCGCTCGAGGAGGCCCTGCGCGAGCAGCGCAGGGACGAGCCGGGCGAGATGGAGAACGGCTTCGAATCCCTGGGCGCCGACGCCGAACTCGACCAGGTGATCTTCGATGGGGCGTCGTTCGGCACCGCGACCCCGGCGGGCAGCGAGGAGGAGGCCGACTACCTCGGCATCCCCGGCCTGCTCGATGCCGGCCAGATGCGCGATCTGCTGAGCCGGCGCCAGGAGGAGCAGCTCCAGAAGCGCACGGCCTCAGGCGACCTGCCGCAGCTCGCGTCGACGCACGGGCAACTGCGCGAACTGCGCCGCGAACTCAACGCGCTGGTGTCGGCGACCCACCACAAGTCGGGCAAGCCCCACGGCTGGATCCACAACGAACTTCGGCGCCGCTGCGGCGGCCCGCCGGTCGCGGCCGCCAGCCGCGAGCAGTTGAAGGAACGCATCGAAGCGGTCCGGATCCTGCACCGCGAACTTTAGAGACCCAGCAGCTCCGGCAGGTCGGCCACCGAGTCGATGACGTGATTGGGCTGCATCGCGAATTCGTCTGCGGCCCAACGATCCAGCGTGGACTGCCGGAACTTTCCGGTGCGCACCAGGACACCGGTCATGCCCACGACCTGACCCGCGAGCACGTCGTTGTTCAGGTCGTCGCCGACGATGTACATCTCGTCGGGCTCGACACCGAGGCGCGCGGCCGCGGCCAAAAAGCCCTCAGGCGCCGGCTTTCCGACGGCGGTGGCCTTGCGCCCGCTGACCTCCTCCATACCCAGCAGGTACATGCCGGTGTCGATGCGCAGTCCCTCGGTGGTGGTCCAGGAGGTGCTGCGGTGCATGGCCACCACCGGAACCCCCTGCGCCATCCAGTCATAGACCCAGGACAGCGTCACGTGGTCGTATTCGGGACCGGCCCCGCCGAGCAGCACGACATCCGGGGTGTCGGGCATCGACCCGCCGCGGGTGTCGACGGAGGCGACGATGTCGATCCCCGGCATGTCGTCGGAGATGTCACCGCTGTTGACCAGGAAGCAGCGCGCGTCGGGATACCGGTCCCGGACGAAGTCGGCGGTCAGCACGGCCGCGGTGACCACCTCGTCGGGTGAGACGGCCATTCCCGCGGCGGTGAGCAGGTCGGCGATCTGCACCCGGGTCCTGGTCGTGGTGTTGGTCAGATACGAACGCGCGATCTGGTGCTCCGAGAGCGTTCGCAACGTCGCCGCCGCACCCTCGATCGGCTTCCACGACGTCACGAGCACACCGTCGATGTCGAAAAGCACTCCGCCGATGGCCATGCAGCGAGGTTATGCGCCCGGCATCGACGCGCAAGTCGGGGGTCCTCACGAGTGAGCCCACACACTGTCGGCGACCCACGGCGAGGCCTGCGCCGCGATCGCCCAGGCCTGTTCGGCAGGCACGTCGATCAGGACGTACCGCTTGGTGCCCGCCGCGGTCGCGGCCACCAGCGTGGCCACGCCGGCGCGGCGCTGGAACCACGATTGGCGCACGGTCCACCCGATGATGCCCGCGGCCTGAACACAGTCGCGGCGCCGTTCGACGCTTCCGCTGCGGGCCACCAGCCACGCGCCGTCCACCCGGTGTCCGAGGGCCCGCACCCGGTCGAAGGCCAGCGCGGCGCTGCCCGCGAGCACGGCCAGCCACAGCGGCCAGAGCCAGAACGGAACTCCCCCAGCCACATCGGCGGCCAGCAGCACCGCACCCATCGCTGCGGGCACCACCATGGCCCGCGTCCAGCGTCGGCGGGCCGCGGCGGGGCCGTGCGACACCAGTGGCCCGGTCACGACGTCGGGCCGCTGCACCAGTCCGGTCAGCACGCCGCGCGCGGTGTCGGCGGGGCACGGCGGCAGCAGCAGCGACGACTCCCCGGTCCCGCCGACGCCGGTCATCACGGCGTCCAGCCGGGCGCCGCCGAAGGCGCGCACCAGCAGAGGTTCGCGCAGGGTTCCGCCGCGCAGGCGACTCAGGTCGTAGGTGCGCTCCCGCACCCGCAGCAGGCCGTGGACCAGGTGCAGCGTCTCGGCCCGCCGCGTCAGGACGAGATTGCCGTACGTCACCAGCGACCGTCCCACCGCGAGCACCACCGACAGCAGCAGCACGGCGGTCACCGCGACCGCGACGGTCGTCGCCACGCCGACGCGCGCGGCCGCATCCAGGCCGGACTGCACGGCGTCGGATCTGCGCAGCGCCTCACCGAATCCGGCCTGGTACACCAGGCCCACGCCCGCCGAGACCGCCACCAGGCCCGAGAAACTCAGCGGGCTGTACCGCAGCCAGGTGGGCCGCCACGCGGCGAGCACCACGCCATCGGAACCCGGCTGCGGTTCGGCCGACACCGGCGAGTCCGCCAGCAGGACGGCTCGCAGTCCCGGAACCTGCTCTGAGGGCACCGCGTCGAGTTCGAAAACACCGGCGCCGGTGGCCTCCTGGCCCGTGGTCAGCCGCAACACCGTCAGCCCAAGCAGCCGGTGCAGCGGGCGGGCGTCGGTCTGCACCGAGCGAATCCGATTCCGCGGCACCGACAGTGTGTTGCGCTGCAGCACCCCGGTGCGCAACGCGACGTTCTCGGCGTCGATGCGGTAGGTGGTGGTGAACCAGCGTGCCACGCCCATCGCCACGATCAGGCCGACACCGAGCAGCGACCAGAGCGGATTCTGGGTGGCCGAGCCCAGCACGATCGACCCGATCACCAGGGGCAGCTGGCGCAGCACCTCGTGCACGGGATGCACCAGCAGCATGCGCGGCGAGAGCCGGTGCCAGGCCGCGCTCTCCGGTTCGGCTCCGGTCATGTCGCGTCGTGCGCGCCGAGCGCGGCGATGTCGGTCAGCTGCGCGACGATCTGGTCGGCCACCGGTTGATCCAGCGCGACGATGTGCACCGCACCGGCCGAGGACGCCGTCGTGACCGAGACGTTGGCCAGGCCGAACAGCCGGTCAACAGGCCCGCGGTAGGAGTCGACGGTCTGCACGCGCGAGATCGGCGCGATGCGCCTCTCCTGCACGAGCCACCCGGTGCGCGTGTAGACCGCGTGCGGGCTGATCGCCCAGCGGTGCACGCGATACCGCCACAGCGGGACCACGACGACGCCCAGCACCGCCCCGGCCACCGTGGCAGCGGCCGCGGCCGCGTGCAGCCACGGCAGCCGCTGGTCCACGGCGAACCACACGAGCTGCCCCAGCGCGAGCACCAGCCACGGAATCGCGGCCCCGACCGCCCACGCCACCGGCGCCCGCCGGCTCGGCGGGTTGGCCGGGTCGACCAGCCGAACTTCAGACATCAGCCCAGAGTGCTATGCCGGTGCCCACCGCGTCCACCGCCGCCGTATGTTGTGGGCATGAGCCAGAAATGGACTGAAGCCGACGTTCCGGACCAATCCGGCCGCGTGGCGGTCATCACGGGTTCGAACACCGGACTGGGATACGAGACCGCGCGCGTCCTGGCGGCCCGCGGCGCCACAGTGGTGCTCGCGGTCCGCAACCTCGACAAGGGCAAAGCCGCCGCGGCGCAGATCCTCGGGTTGGTGCCGCGCGCCGATGTCTCCGTGCAGGAACTGGACCTCGGGTCATTGGCGTCAGTGCGCACCGCGGCCACAGAACTCAAGGCCGCGTATCCGCGCATCGACCTGCTGATCAACAACGGCGGCGTGATGTACCCGCCCAAGCAGACCACCTCCGACGGTTTCGAACTGCAGTTCGGCACCAACCATCTCGGCCATTTCGCGCTCACCGGACTGCTGCTGGAGAACCTGCTCGGCGTCGAGGGCTCGCGAGTCGTGGTGGTGGCCAGCATCGCGCACAACATCCGCGCCGGCATCCATTTCGACGACCTGCAGTGGGAGCGCAGCTACAACCGGGTGGCGGCCTACGGCCAGTCGAAGCTGGCCAACCTGATGTTCGCCTACGAGCTGCAGCGCAGGCTGGCCGCCGCCTCGGCGTCGACCATCGCGGTCGCGGCGCATCCGGGCATCTCCAACACCGAGTTGATGCGGCATGTCCCCGGCTCGAATCTGCCGGGCTACAACACGATCGCCGGACTGTTCACCAACAGTCCCGCCGTCGGCGCGCTGGCCGCGCTGCGCGCCGCGACCGACCCGGGTGTCGAGGGCGGGCAGTACTACGGCCCGAACGGTTTCCGCGAGCTGCGTGGGTACCCGGTGCTCGTCGGCTCGAGCCGGCAGTCCCACGACCAGGACGTGCAACGACGGCTCTGGACGGTGTCCGAAGAGCTCACCGGCGTGACGTTCCCGATCTGACATGCGCAGCGTCACAGAGCATCAGCAGGTCGTGGCGGGCCTGATCACCCCCCGCCCGGCACAGACCGTTCCCCTGGCCCAGGCCGAGGCCCTGGCGCTGGCGGCCGATGTGGTGGCCGGGCTGTCGCTGCCGGGCTTCGACAACTCCGCCATGGACGGATACGCCGTGTTGGCCGCCGACGTGGTGGCGGCGAGTCCGGACAACCCCGTGAGACTGCCCGTGGTCGAAGACATCCCGGCCGGCCGCACCGATCTGCTCGCCCTGTCGCCGCACACCGCGCACCGGATCATGACGGGTGCCCCCGTACCCGCCGGCGCGACGGCCGTCGTGCCGGTCGAGGCCACCGACGGCGGCACCGAGACCGTCCGCATCCGCGCCGCCGCCCGGCCCGGTCAGCACATCCGCCGGGCCGGTGAGGACGTCACCGCGGGCACCACGGTGCTGCACGCCGGGCAGGTGGTCAGCCCGGCGGCGCTGGGCCTGGCGGCCGCCCTGGGCATCGGGGAACTGACGGTGCGCCCGCGCCAACGGGTCCTGGTGATGTCCACGGGCACCGAACTCACCGCCCCCGGTGCCGAATTGAAGCCCGGGCAGATCTACGAGTCCAATGCCGTGATGCTGGCGGCCGCGGTCCGCGAGGCCGGTGGTGTGGTCACCGCGGCGCCGATGGCCGAGGACGACGTCGACGCGTTCCGTGCGGCGCTGACGGCCCACGTCGGTGAATCCGATCTGATCATCACGACCGGCGGGGTCAGCGCGGGCGCCTACGAGGTGGTCAAGGACGCCCTCGGCGGTGAAGTCGATTTCGTCAAGGTCGCGATGCAGCCGGGGATGCCGCAGGGCAGCGGACACGTCGTGGTCGACGGCCGCGCGGTGCCGATCATCACGCTGCCCGGGAATCCGGTCAGCGCGTTGGTGTCCTTCGAGGTGTTCGTCCGGCCGGCGTTGCGGGCCGCCATGGATCTGCCGCAGCCGCACCGGCGCCGCCGCCAGGCGGTCCTGAGCGAGTCGTGCACCTCGCCGTCGGGCAGACGGCAGTTCCGCCGCGGGGTGCTCGACGCCCAAGCGGGCACTGTGACCAGCTACGGGCCTCCGGCCTCGCATCATCTGCGGTGGCTCGCGTCGGCCAACTGTCTTCTCGAGATCGAGGAGGACGTCACCGAGATCGAGGCCGGAGCCACCGTGACGGTGTGGGATCTCATCGATTAGCTGACACGTGCGCGGATCCGCCCACGGCGGGGCCCGAACGTGACAACCTGGTGGGGACCCATCCGTCAGAAGGAGTCGACGATGCCTCGCAACGATCCCCCCAAGGTGACCCAGACCTGCAGCTGTAAGTGCGGCAGGTGCAGCAACGGCGTGCACTGCGGCGCCCACTCCAGCGGCTGCAACAAGTAGGCGCGGTCCCCGGCCGATTCGACCGCCCCGGACACCGACGGGGCAGTCGAATCCTCTGTGGGGTCGCATCGGCGACGCTGGGGACTACCTACAATGGCGCTTGTGGCCCGACGCCCTCGAACGTCCGAAACGTCCTCTCTGGATCCCGCGCACATCGCGCGGTTGATCCGTTCCCAGGTTCCTCCGATGCACCCCGCCGGTCTGCCGTTCGTCGGCGCCGGCCTGGCCGTGGCGGCGCTGGGCCGCAGGCGCCGGTGGGTCTGGACCACGGGACTGGCGGCCGCGGCCGCCAACGCCGCGTTCTTCCGCCATCCGCCGCGTGTCCCACCGACGCGGCCCGGCGTGGTTGTGGCACCGGCCGACGGCACCGTGTGCCTCATCGAAAACGCTTCGCCGCCACCCGAACTCGGGCTCCCTGACGAGCCGCGGCTGCGCGTCAGCATCTTCCTGTCGGTGCTCGACGCCCATGTGCAGCGCGCGCCCGTCGGCGGTGAGGTGGTGTCGGCGATCCATCGGCCGGGTCTGTTCGGCACGGCGGACCTGCCTGCGGCCAGCGCGGACAACGAGCGCAACAGCGTGGTGATCCGCACCGCCGACGGCGCCGAGGTCATCGTGGTGCAGATCGCGGGCCTGGTGGCCCGCCGGATCGTCTGCGACGTCAAGGCCGGTGACAAGCTCGACATCGGTTCGACCTACGGCCTGATTCGGTACGGCTCGCGGCTGGACACCTATCTGCCCGAAGGCTCCACCCTCCTGGTCTCGATGGGTCAGCGCACGCTGGCGGGTGAGACCGTGATTGCCGAGCTGCCGTGAAACCAAGAATCAAGACACCGCAGGTGAGCCTGCGGATGCTGCCGAGCGCCATGACCGTGGCCGCGATCTGCTTCGGTCTCTCGGCGGTCAAGATGGCGCTCGACGGCCGCGCCACCGAAGCCATGGCGTTCCTGGCCGCGGCGGCGATCCTCGACGCGCTCGACGGCCGGATGGCCCGGATGCTCAACGCCACGTCGAAGATGGGCGAGGAGATCGACTCGCTGGCCGACGCGGTGAACTTCGGCGTGGCGCCGGCCCTGATCGTCTACGCGACGCTGCTGCCGGAATCCCGCATCGGGTGGATCGTGGTGCTGCTCTACGCGGTGTGCATCGTGCTGCGACTGGCCCGCTACAACGCGATGCTGGCCGGGGATCAGCCCGAGTACGAGAAGCAGTTCTTCACCGGCATGCCCGCCCCGGCGGGCGCCATCGGTGCGATCGGTCCGCTGGCCGCCAAGATGCAGTTCGGCGACGGTTGGTGGACGTCGGAAGCGGCCGTGTCGTTGTGGTTGGTCGGGGTCGCGCTGCTCGTGGTCAGCACCATCCCGATGCGCAAGATCCACACCTTCGCGATCCCGCCGCGGATGGTTGTCCCGCTGCTGGCCCTGCTGGCCATCGGCATCGCGGCCTCGATCCAGTACGGCTACCTGGTGATCCTGGCGATCATCCTCGCCTACGTCATCCACATCCCGTTCGCGGTGCGCACCAAGGCGTGGCTGGCCAGCCACCCCGAGGTGTGGGACGACAAGCCCAAGGAGCAGCGCCAGGCCCGCCGCGCCATCCGCCGGGCGGAGCACCCGAATCGCCGTCTCGCGGCGCGCCGTTCCGCCGCACGGCTGGGTCTGCGCAGGCCGGGGCGCCCGTGACCCGGCTGACGCTGACGGCCAGGCTCAACACCTCAGCCCTGGACGCGCGCCGAGGCGTCGTCAGGTTGCATGCCGAAGCCATTGCGGCGCTGGGCATTCGGGAATGGGACGCGGTGTCGCTGACCGGGTCCCGCACCACGGCCGCGGTCGTCGGACTCGCCGGGCCCGGGGTGCCGGCCGGCACCGCCCTGCTCGACGACGTCACGTTGTCGAATGCGGGACTGCGGGAGGACACCACCGTGGTCGTCGCACCCGCGACGGTGTACGGGGCCCGGTCGGTGACCGTCACCGGTTCCAAGCTCGCGATGGGTTCGGTGTCGTCGGCGACGCTGCGCCAGGCCCTGCTCGGCAAGGTGATGACGGTGGGCGACACGGTGTCGCTGCTGCCGCGCGACCTCGGCCCCGGCACGTCGACGTCGGCGGCCACCACCGCGCTGGCCACCGCGGTCGGCATCACCTGGACATCCGAACTGCTCACGGTCGCCTCGGTGGATCCCGCCGGACCGGTCAGCGTGCAGCCCAACTCGGTGGTCAGCTGGGGCAACGGCTCCGCGAAACCGGTGGCCGCCGCGGCCGCCCCGGTCCCCCGGACCGAGCACCCGACCGTCGCGTTCGACGACCTCAAGGGTGCCCATGTGCAGGCCGGAAAGCTGACCGAATGGCTCAAACTCGCCCTCGATGAACCCCAGCTTCTCGAAACCCTGGGCGCACCGGCCCATCTGGGCGTGCTGGTCTCCGGCCCTGCCGGGGTCGGCAAGGCCACGATGGTGCGGACGGTGTGCGCGGACCGTCGCCTGGTGGAACTCGACGGACCCGAGGTCGGCGCGCTGGCCGCCGAGGATCGCCTCTCCACGGTCGCCCAGGCCACGGCCACGGTGCGCGACGGCGGCGGGGTGCTGCTCATCTCCGACATCGACGCGCTGCTTCCACTCGGCCGGGACGGCCGGCCGGAACCGGTCTCGAGTCTGATCCTGGCCGAACTGCGCACCGCGATCAGCGCCCCCGGTGTGGCCTTCGTCGCCACCTCGGCGGTGCCCGACGCACTCGACGCGCGGGTGCGCGCCCCCGACGTCTGCGATCGCGAACTCGGCCTGAGCCTTCCCGACGCCGCGACGCGGGCCCAGCTGCTCGAAGTGCTGCTGCGCGACGTCCCGACCGATCCGCCCAGCGGTCTGGCCCTGAGCGAGATCGCGGACCGGACACCGGGGTTCGTCGTCGCCGACCTGTGCGCCCTGGTCCGCGAGGCCGCGCTGCGGGCCGCTTCGCGGGCCAGCACGGGCGGCGCCGAACCGGCGCTGACCCAGGACGACCTGGCGGGTGCCCTGACCGTGATCCGGCCGCTGTCGCGGTCGTCGACCGAGGAGATCTCCGTCGGGTCCGTCACGCTCGACGACGTCGGCGACATGGTCGCGACCAAACAGGCGCTGACCGAGGCCGTGCTCTGGCCGCTTCAGCACCCCGACACTTTCGCGCGCCTCGGCGTGGAACCGCCGCGCGGCGTGCTGCTCTACGGGCCGCCCGGATGCGGCAAGACCTTCGTGGTGCGTGCGCTGGCCAGCACCGGACGCCTGTCGGTGCACGCCGTCAAAGGTGCCGAGCTGATGGACAAGTGGGTCGGCTCGAGCGAACGGGCCGTGCGCGATCTGTTCAAGAGGGCCCGTGACTCCGCGCCGTCGCTGGTGTTCCTCGATGAGATCGACGCGCTGGCCCCGCGGCGTGGCCAGAGCTTCGACTCCGGCGTCACCGACCGCGTCGTGGCCGCGCTGCTGACCGAACTCGACGGCATCGAACCCCTGCGCGACGTGGTGGTGCTCGGCGCGACCAACCGCCCGGACCTGATCGACCCCGCCCTGCTGCGCCCGGGACGCCTGGAGAAACTGGTGTTCGTCGAACCACCCGACGCCGACGCCCGCCGCGACATCCTGGCTTCGGCCGGCCGATCGGTGCCGCTGGCCGACGATGTGGACCTCGACGCGATCGCCGCCGAACTCGACGGTTACAGCGCGGCGGACTGTGTGGCACTGCTGCGCGAGGCCGCGCTGACGGCGATGCGACGGTCGATCGACGCCGCCGATGTCACGATGGCGGATGTGGAACAGGCGCGGGAGACGGTGCGCCCGTCGTTGGATCCGGCGCAGGTGGAATCACTGCGACAGTTTGCCGATAAACGCTAGCAGATCGGCATCAGTGCAGTTCAGGCCCCCTCAGACAAAACAAGCCCAATGTCCACCCAGTAGACTCTTGAGCAATTGACCTAGCCCCTTTTGAGGCTGACACCCCGAGGTTGGCGCCCGCCGCGCGCCGACAGGTAGGAGTGCCATGCTCGCCATTCTGTTCGCCCATGCGGTCGCTGCTGCCGTTGCGCCGCTGCTGGTGAACAGATGGGGACGACGGGCCTTCTATCCCCTGGCGCTCGTTCCGCTGCTCTCCCTGGTGTGGGTGTCGTCGAACTGGCCCTCGAGTCAGACCCAGTCCGACCCGGCGCATCAGGTCCGGATCGACTGGGTGCCCGAACTGTCGATGGACATCGACCTGCGCTTCGACACCCTGGCCGCGATCATGAGCGTGCTCGTGCTCGCGATCGGCGCACTCGTGCTCTTCTACTGCGCCAGCTACTTCCACCACCACGACGGGCACACCGAGAAGCGCCTACCCAGCTTCGCGGCCGAACTCGTCGCCTTCTCCGGCACCATGTTCGGGCTGGTGGTCAGTGACAACATGCTGCTGCTGTACATCTTCTGGGAACTGACCACGGTGCTCTCGTTCCTGTTGGTGGGCCACTACGCCGAGCGCGCCACCAGTCGCCGCGCCGCCACCCAGGCACTGCTGGTCACGACCTTCGGCGGGCTGGCCATGCTCGTCGGCGTCATCGTCCTGGGTCAGCTGGGCGGCAGCTACCTGCTGTCGGAGCTGATCGCCAACCCGCCCGCGGGCCTGGCGGTCGACGTCGCACTCGTGCTGATCCTGATCGGCGCGCTGTCGAAGTCGGCCATCGTGCCGATGCACTTCTGGCTTCCGGGTGCGATGGCCGCGCCGACCCCCGTCAGCGCCTATCTGCATGCCGCCGCGATGGTCAAGGCGGGCGTGTATCTGATCGCACGGATGTCCCCCGGGTTCGCCGACGCGCCACCGTGGCGCCCGATCGTCATGGTGCTCGGCCTGGCCACGATGCTGCTCGCGGGGTGGCGTGCGGTGCGCGAGTACGACCTCAAACTGATTCTCGCGTTCGGCACGGTCAGCCAGCTCGGCCTGATCACGATCATGGTCGGTGGCGGTGGCGGCGATCTGATGCTGGCGGGCCTGACCATGCTGTGCGCGCACGCGATGTTCAAGGCCGCGCTGTTCATGGTGGTCGGGGTGATCGACCACGCCACGGGCACCCGCGACATCCGGCGGCTGGCGTGGCTCGGCGACCGTGCCCCCAGCCTGTTCGTGATCGCCGCGCTGGCCACAGCCAGCATGGCGGCACTGCCGCCCTTCCTCGGGTTCGTGGCCAAGGAGGCCGACTTCGAGACGCTGCTGCACAGCGCGTCGTTGGGCCCGTGGGCTCCGTGGGTGCTCGCCGGTGTCGTGCTGGGCTCGGTCTTCACCACCATCTACAGCCTGCGCTTCATCTGGGGTGCGTTCGCGCGCAAGGGATTACGCGAGCCGAGCCCACGTGTGGCCGACCTGCACCCGCCGAGCGCGGCGTTCCTCCTGGCGCCCGGGGTGCTGGCGGTCGCGGGGTTGGCCTTCGGGTTGGCTCCCGGGGTCCTGGAGCGGATGCTCGACGCCTACGCCGACTCGGTCCCGGGCGGTTCGGACTACCACCTGTCGCTGTGGCACGGATTCAACCTGCCGCTGCTGTTGTCGGTCGTCGTCCTCGGGGCGGGCATCGCGGCGTTCGTCCTTCGCTCCAGGCTGCGCCGGATACGCCTCGGCTACCTGCCGCTGGGCAACGCCGACCGGATATACGACGCGACCCTGCGCCTGCTGGACTACGCCTCGGTCAAGCTGACCGGGGCGACACAGCGCGGCTCGCTGCCGGCCACGCAGTCGGTCATCCTGCTGACCCTGGTGCTGCTGCCCACGATCGTGCTCGCACTGGGTTCGCGCGATCAGCCCCATCTCGCGTTGTGGGACAGCACGCTCATGCCGATCATCGGCCTGCTGATGGTCGGCGGTGCGCTGGGCGCGACCGTCCTGCGCAACCGGTTGGCCGCAGTGCTGCTGGTGGGCCTGACCGGCTACGGGTGCGGCGCGATCTTCGCGCTCTACGGCGCTCCGGATCTGGCGCTGACCCAGTTCCTCGTCGAGACCCTGACACTGGTGGTGTTCGTGCTCGTCCTGCGCACGCTGCCCGCCGAAGCCGAAGTCCTGCACATGCGCCGGTTCCGGGTGCCGCGTGCGGCGTTGGCGCTGGGCGTGGGCGCCACCGTCACGGGCCTGGCCGCGTTCGCGATGGCCGCACGCAACGCGCGGCCCATCTCCGACCTGCTGCCCGACGCCGCCTACTACCGCGGCCACGGCGCCAACACCGTCAACGTGATCCTGGTCGACATCCGCGCATGGGACACCCTGGGTGAGATCTCGGTACTTCTGGTCGCGGCGACCGGCGTGGCCTCACTGGTGTTCCGGCATCGCCGATTCGGCGCCGCGCCTCGGGTTCCCGCGGGCAGCGCACCCGCGGGCCAGCCCGACATCGGCATGATCACCACCTACAGTCCCGCCGTCGGCGACATCACCTGGCTGCGCGGCAGCGAGTACCGCGATCCGCGCTACCGCTCCCTGGTCCTCGAGGTCGCCACGCGCGTCATCTTCCCGCTGATCATGGTGCTGTCGGCGTACTTCTTCTTCACCGGACACAACACGCCGGGCGGTGGCTTCGCGGGCGGCCTGACCGCGGGCCTGGCGCTGGTGCTGCGGTACCTGGCCGGTGGTCGCTACGAACTCGGCGAGACGCTGCCGTTGGACGCGGGCAAGATCCTCGGTGTCGGACTGGGCCTGTCGGCGGGCACCGCGGTCGCCTCCCTGCTGCTCGGGGCGCCGCCGCTGTCGTCGGCCCTGATCAGCTTCGACCTGCCGCTGCTGGGATCCGTCAAATTCGTCACGGCGCTGTTCTTCGACCTGGGCGTCTACCTGATCGTCGTGGGCCTGGTGCTCGACGTGCTGCGCAGCCTGGGCGCACGCCTCGACGAGGAGATGCCGCCCGCCCGGATGGCACGGCGGGTGACGCCATGACCACCTACATCCTGCCGCTGCTGCTGATCGGCGCGCTGTCCAGCTGCGGCGTCTACATGCTCCTGGAACGCAACCTGACCCGCATGCTGTTGGGCCTGCTGCTGATCGGCAACGCCATCAACCTGCTGATCCTCACGGTCGGCGGACCCGCGGGCAACCCTCCCGTGCGCGGACGCACCAGCGGGGATCAGACGACGACGGCCGACCCGCTGGCCCAGGCGATGATCCTCACCGCGATCGTCATCACGCTGGGCGTCGCAGCGTTCGTGCTGGCGTTGACCTACCGGTCCTATCGGTTGACGACCGCCGAAGAAGTCCCCGATGACGCCGAGGATGCGCGCGTGTCCCAGCTGAAGGAGTCCGACGCGGCCGACGAAGACGAGGCCGACCTCATCGCCACCCATCCCGACACCGACGAACCGGACGAACTCGACGCGCTGCCCGGCCGCGAGGGGTCGCGATGACGCCACATCTGGGCGCGGTGCTGACCCCGCTGCCCTTCCTCATCCCGATGATCGCGGCCGCGCTGACGCTGTTCGCGGGGCGCCGGCCCAGGCTGCAGCGGTTCCTCACGCTCGGCGCGTTGGTCTCGGTCGTCGTCGTGTGCGCCATGCTGCTGTACCTGGCCGACCGCTTCGGCACCATCGCGGTGCAGGTCGGCGGCTGGGGCCCGACCGAACCGGGAATGGGACCGCTCGGCATCACCCTCGTGGTGGACCGGCTGTCCGCCCTGATGCTCGTGGTCTCATCGATCGTGCTGGTGGCGGTCGTCTTCTACGCCATCGGTCAGGGCATCCGGGACGGCGACGAACGCCAGCCCGTGTCGATCTTCCTGCCCACCTACCTGGTGCTGTCGGCGGGCGTGTGCAACGCGTTCCTGGCCGGCGACCTCTTCAACCTGTTCGTGGGATTCGAGGTGCTGCTCACCGCGAGCTTCGTGCTGCTGACGCTGGGTGCCAGCAAGGAACGCGTGCGGGCCGGCATCTCCTACGTCATGGTGTCGATGGTCTCGTCGCTGATCTTCCTGTTCGGACTCGCGCTCGTCTATGCGGCGACCGGAACCCTCAACATGGCCGAGGTGGCGCTGCGCCTCGACGACGTCACCGAGGGCACCCGCAGCGCGATCTTCGCGGTGCTGCTGGTCGCCTTCGGCATCAAGGCCGCGGTCTTCCCGCTGTCGACCTGGCTTCCCGACTCCTACCCCACCGCGCCTGCGCCGGTCACCGCGGTGTTCGCGGGCCTGCTCACCAAGGTCGGTGTCTACGCGATCATCCGGGCGCACACGCTGCTGTTCCCGGGTGGGCAGTTGGACCGGATCCTGCTGGTGGCCGCGCTGTTGACGATGCTCGTCGGCATCCTGGGCGCCATCGCGCAGAACGACATCAAGCGACTGCTGTCGTTCACCCTGGTCAGCCACATCGGCTACATGGTCTTCGGCATCGCCCTGTCCAACGCGCTGGGCATGTCCGGCGCCATCTACTACGTCGCGCACCACATCATCGTGCAGACCACGCTGTTCCTGGTCGTGGGGCTCATCGAACGGCAGGCGGGTGCCTCGACGCTGCGCCGGCTCGGCGGGCTTGCGGCCGCCAGCCCACTGCTGGCGTTCGTGTTCGTCGTGCCCGCCCTCAATCTCGGCGGCATACCGCCGTTCTCGGGGTTCATCGGCAAGGTCGCGCTGTTGGAGGCCGGCGGGGAGAGCGGCAGCGTGCTGGCCTGGGTTCTGGTGGCGGGTTCGGTCGTGACGAGCCTGCTCACGCTGTACGTCGTGGCCCGGGTGTGGACCAAGGCGTTCTGGCGGGCCCGGGCCGATGCGCCCGAAGGAGAGTTGTCGGCGGCGGCACCCTCGGTGCTGCTCGACGACCTCGACGACGACGTGTCGTTCGCCGACCGTGACGACGTCGGCCGGATGCCCGTCGGCATGGTGTTGCCGACCATGGCGCTGATCGCGGTCGGGTTGGCGTTGACGGTGTTCGCCGGGCCGATCTTCGCCTACAGCGAGCGGACCGCCGCCGAAGTCATCGACCGCGGTGAGTACATCACCGCTGTGGTGGGTGAGCAGCGATGAAGCGACCGACGGCGCGCTGGGCGATTCTGCGCATCTGGATCCTGATCTGGCTGGTGATGGTCTGGATCCTGCTGTGGGGCAACATCTCCGTCGCCAACATCGTCAGCGGACTGGCCGTCGCACTGGTGATCACGCTTCTGCTGCCGTTGCCGCCGGTGCCCGTCGAGGGCCGCGTGCATCTGCTCTCACTGGCCAACCTGATCATTCAGGTGGCCTACTCCCTGGTGGTCTCCAGTACGCAGGTCGCCTGGCTGGCGATCAGGCCGCGCAAGCCACCGCTGTCCGCCGTGCTTCGCGCGCATCTCAACCTGAAGTCCGATCTGGTTCTGGCGCTGGCGGTGAGCATCCTCAACCTCGTGCCGGGGTCGATCGTGCTGGAGATCGATCAGGTGCGCCGCATGATCTATGTGCACGTCATCGACGCCGGTTCCGAGAAGGCCGTCAACAGCTTCTACCGCCAGGTCGCCAAGGTTGAGCGCCTGTTGATCCGGGCATTCGAGCGCGACAGCGAGTGGCGACCCGCGGCGCGGGACGAGGAGGCCGGGGTGGACGGAGTGGAGGCATGAACACCGTTTGGATCATCGCCGCGGTCATGCTGTCGCTGGCGGCCGCGATCACGATGTTCCGGCTTCTCGCCGGGCCGAGCACACTGGATCGACTGGTCGCACTCGACACCATGATCGCGGTGACGATGTGCGCGATCGGCACCTGGGCGGCGTTCAGCCTCGACACCACGGTGCTCTACAGCCTGGCCGCCCTGGCCCTGATCAGCTTCGTGGGCTCGGTCAGCATCGCGAGGTTCCGCGTGCGCGACATCGAGGGGCCGGACAAATGAACATTCTCGACATCGTCTGTGCGGTCATGGTTCTGGGCGGTTCGGCGCTCGCACTGACCGCGGCCATCGGTGTGGTCCGGTTCCGAGACACCCTGTCGCGCATGCATTCCGCGACCAAGCCGCAGGTGCTCGGCCTGCTGCTGGTCCTCATCGGGGCCGCCATCCGACTGCGTGGGCATCCCGATGTCGGCATGATCATTCTCACCGGGCTGTTCACCGTGATCACCGCGCCTGTCGTCGCGCAGCGCGTGGGCCAGTTGGCCTACCGCGAGCAGAATCTCAAAGACCAGCTGGCGGTCGACGAGATGCGCGATTACGACACCGACTGACCCCGATCGGCACCGACTGATACGACGACCTGGCGCCGCGGAGTCAGGTGGCGCGAGCCAGATGCTCCCGGATCTCGGCCTGTCCGTGGGCCGGAAGCTCGAGGATCATCGAGACGATGCGCCGCACCTCAGGGTCGTGCGCCAACTGCAGCCAGCGCAGGTCGGCGTCGAGACGGACCAGATACTGCAGATCCTCGCGGTCGTACGTGTCATCGAAGTACACCGGACGCACCCCGAAGAACTCGGCGATGGCGATCACGGCCTGCTCCGACGGTCGCCTGCGCACACCGCTGCGCAGTTGGGACATGTACGGCGCGGAGATGTGCACGCCCTTCTCGGCGAGCGCCCGCAGCACCTCGGAGTTGGTGTAGGCGCCGTTGCCGGGGGCGCGGATCGCGGCGAACAGCCGGTTGAGGCGGTCGGCGAAGGAGCCGCCGACACCGGACATCGGCCGCACGCCCGCGGCACGCTGATCGGCGCCGTTGCGCTGGGCGGCCCGCGTCTGGCGCTCGCGCCGGTTCAGCTCCGCGGTGATGTCGCGGGCGATGCACAGGATCTGCCGAACCTGACCGTCGGAGTCGATGATGGGCGACAGCAGGTTCTCCCAGTACTGTGGGGCGCCGCCGCGTCGCGTGGTCATGCCGACGAACGTGGCGCGGTCACCGCCGACCGCAGTGTGCAGCGCCCGAAGGCCGCGGCCGCGAATCTCCTCGGGCAGCAGTTCGAGCCACGGCATGCCGAAATCGACCTCATCCTCGGGCAGCATCAGCGCGGCGCATCCGGCCCGGTTCGTGTGCAGAAGGGTGCCGTCGACACGGATGATCATGATGCAGTCGGTGCTGGCCTCCCACTCCCGGGACGGCGTCACCTTCGGGGCCGTCGCGTCGGCGTCGACGGACAGCTTCCACACCGCGTTCCGTCCCCGACTCTCCAGCTTCACCACGTCACCTCGCTTCTCCAGGATCGCCAGGCTGCGATACAGGGTCTCGTTCATGACCGCCACGTTGAAGTTCTTGTCGAGGTGCCGACGCAGCTCACTGGTGGACAGCGTCGGACCCGAGTCCGTCAGTGCCGTCATGATCAGCCCCCGCACGGCCTCACCACCCGCTGCCGTCACCGGTGGACCTCCGCGTTCGCCGCAAACCCCGCACCCCGCAGGCGCCCGATCGACGGGTTTGCCATGGACGCTCTGGGGCCACGCCACACCGACATACTGACACCCGGGTAAACGGCCCGTCCGCGCTCGTCGAGCACTCCCCAAAGGTGGTCGACAGCAAACTGACTGCCCTCAGATCGGCCACACCGGGCCCACGTCCTGGCGAACACCACCGATGCCACTGCGGCGTGCCCCGACCTGCCCGCACGCCGTCCGGAAGGCGATATCTGGGACCGAGCGGACAGGTCCCAAAGGCGCGCCTTCTGGTCAAACGGTGCCACAGCCGACAGGTCTGAAATCACGCTCCCCACACCAGTCATGTGACCCTGATCATGATGGGCGCGCAATGGTCAAAGCCATGAGCCATCACCTGATGGCACCCGTACCAGCAACTCACGCTAGACTCGCTGATGGCTGCGTACGGGGGCAGGATGGGTGGCACTATTGGCCGACGGAATGACGATCGACGAGTTCGCTAGAGCGACGAACACGTCGGCCCGCAATGTGCGTGCCTATCACGAACGCGGGATCCTGCCGCCACCTCGCATGGTCGGCCGGACCGGGTTCTACGAGGAGATCCACCTGGATCGGATGGCCGCCATCCAGGCGCTGCAGGCCGAAGGTTTCTCGCTGGCATCCCTGCGTGCGCTGTTCGACGCGTGGGAGGCCGGCGCCAGCCTCGACGACGTGGTGGGCGCCAAGCACGCGCCCGTCGCCACCCGCAGCGGCGCCATCGACGTCTCGGCGCTCTACCCGCTGACAAAGTTCCGCCGGCCGGACGCCCGGGACGAGCACGTTCCGCGCCGCCGCCCGCTCAGTCTGCTCCCGGGCACGGACACTGCGCACATCCTGCTGTGTGCGCCGGGCGGCAGCGGCAAGTCCATCCTTGCGGCCGAACTGCTCAAGACCCTCCCCGGTGCGGGTGCATGGGTGTCCCTGGACTCCGAAGACGACGAACCGAGCAGGTTCTGGACCGCTGTCCTGATCGCGGTTCGCACCGCGGTTCCCGACTTCGGCGACGAACTGCTGGGTCGGCTCGTCGGCGGCGGCACCCTCGACACCGCGCTGATCGACGCCGCCGACGAACTGTCCGCCCGTACCGAGCCGCTCACCGTCGTCGTCGACGATCTGCACAACATCACCGACGCCGGCGTGCTGACCCGGCTGCAGTGGTTCCTGACCCATGTCAGCCCGTCGCAGTGCCGGCTGCTGATGTGCTCCCGCACTCGGCCGCAGATGAGCACGGCCAGGCTCGCGATGGGTGGCCACCTGGTCATCCTCAACACCGAGGATCTGGCGTTCGACGCGGAGGAGACCGCGGCGCTGCTGGTCGACCGGTTGGGCGTCCCGTTAGCGCCCGCCGAGATCAATGCCGTCATCGCCCAGACCGACGGCTGGCCCGCCGGGATCTACCTGACGGGCATGGCGATGCGCAGCGGGGCATCGAAGGACTCTGTCCTGCAGGCACTTTCCCGGCCCGACCGCCAGACTCACGAGTACTTCGCCGAGGAGGTGCTGGCGTTCCTGGAGCCCGCGCATGTGCGATTCCTCGAGGAGATCGCCCTGATGGAGCGGTTCAACGCCGACCTCTGCGACTACGTGCGGCAGGCCTCGGACTCGCAGCGCCTGCTCGACGAGCTGGCCGACAACATGTTCGTCATCGAACTCGACGACATCGGGTACTGGAAGCGTCTGCACCATGTGTTCGCCGGCGTGCTGCGGGCCAGGGTCGGGGCGTCCGAGGGGCTGGTGGCCCGGCACATCCGCACCGCCGCGTGGTGTGAGGAGCACGGGCAACTGCCCGGTGCCGTACATCACCTGGTCGAGGCGGGCGAGTTCGAGCGGGCCGCGCGGCTGATCTCGAAGATCTACCCGATGTTCCTCAACATCAGCAATCAGGGCGCGGTGGTGTCACAGTGGCTTCAGAAGCTGCCGCCCGATCTGTTGACCCGCTCTCCCACCTTGAGCCTCGCGATGGCTTCGGTCGCGGGCCTGCGCGGGGAGCAGGACGATATGGACGCCTGGGTGGCGACCGTGGAGAACCTCTCCGCCGCCTCGGAGGCGACCCTGACCCGCTCGCTGCTGATGTTCGTGCGCGGCGCGTTCAACTTCGGCGAGGTCGAACGGGCCGTGCAGCTGGCCTGTGCGGGCTTCGCCCTGTCCCCGCCCGGCGACCCGTGGGCGCCCATGCAGGGCGCCTCGCTGGCGCTGCTGCGCCTGCGCGTCGACGGGCCGACGGACGAGGTGTTGTCGCTGGCCGATCAGGTGCTGTCCTCGCCCCACCTTCCGGACCATCCCATCGCTCAGGCGGGTGCATGGGCGATCAAGGCCGTGGTGCTCGCCGAACGGGGCGACCGCGCGGCAGGTCTGGCCGCGGTGCTGCGCGCCACCGAGGTGCGGGGCAGATCGCGCCTGCACCGGGTGCCGCAGTCGGCGAACACGTGGGCGTCGTCGGCACGGGCGTACCGACTGCTGGGCCGGGCCGACGCGGCGGCGGCCGAAGCCGAGGCCGGCCACGAGATCGTCGCCGGCGTGACCGCCGAGAAGGACGCCACGGGTGCGGTCGTCCCCCTGCTGATCGAACTCATCCACGCGCGTCGCGCGCAGGGCCGCGACGCCGAAGCACGTCGTCTCGCCGCGGACGTCCGGCGCCGCCTTCAGGGCATCGCGGGTCCCGGGCTGTTGCCGGCCTGGCTCGACGAGGCCTGCGACGGTCTGTGACCCGACCCGTACGCGGGTCAGTCACCGGACAGTTGGAACTCCACCATCGCCGTGACCGTCTCGACGGCCTCCCGCAGGGCGGGCAGGCGCGCCGCCGGTGAGGCCGCGGCCAACACCGCGTACCGGTCGGCGGGGTTCATCGGCAGCACCGTCGCCAGCGCGTACATCCGGCTTCCCGGATCGTGCGGCAGGTCACCGAAGACGGCCTCCCGTGAGGGCGTCGGCGCGTTGCGCGCCGAGGCGATGCGCTCCATCAGAGCCATGATCTGATCCTCGACGACACCGACGTCGGCGGCGCTCACCTCTCCGGGTTCGTCGGGCCACAGCTCGACGGCCGCGCGCGGATAGGGATCGTCGGGCAGCCATTCGGTGACCCGAAACCGTTCCCGCACAGCGCATCTGAGCTGATAGTGACCGCTGCCGTGGTCAGCGAAGGTGACGATGTGGGCGAGTGCGCCGATGTCGAGACGTTCGTCGCCACCCCCCACTTCACGCCCACGGGCGATGAGCACGACACCGAACGCCGGGTCGTCGGTGGCCAGGCAGTCCTGTACCAGCGCGCCGTAGCGTGGTTCGAACACCCGCAGTGGCAGCGTCTCGCCGGGCAGGAACGCCGACTGGAGCGGGAACATCGGGGTCTGCATCACGGCCTCCCCTGGCGGCTAGGTGTCGGTGTCGAGTTCGGCGACCAGCGCGTCGACGACGGCCCGCAGGTCGCCGTCGTGCTCCTCGGCGACGCGACGCTGACGCTGGTACGACCCGCCCGTCCTCGGGATGTCGGCGACGCGAGCCAGCTCCTCGGTGCATTCGAGCGAGCGCGCGACGGGCTCAAGCCGGGTCAGAAGGTCGTCCAGGTCTTCGGTGACCAGCCGTTCATTGCTCTCGTCGTCGAGGATGATGATGGCGTCGAGGCCGTACCGCGCGGCCCGCCACTTGTTCTCCTGCACATGCCAGGGCGGCATGGTCGGCAGCGCCTCGCCCGCGTCGAGGCGCCGGTCGAGGTCCACGATCAGGCAGTGTGTGAGCGCAACGAGCGCCGAGAGTTCCCGAAGATTGGAGACGCCGTCGAAGATCCGCACCTCGATGGTGCCCAGGTGCGGCGACGGGCGGATGTCCCACCGGACCTCGTTGATGTGGTCGATGATGCCGGTCTTCTTCTGGTCGGCGACGAAACCCTCGAACTCCGACCAGGTCTGGAACTGGAACGGCAGGCCCGCGGTGGGCAACTGCTGGAACATCATCGCGCGGTTGCTGGCGTATCCGGTGTCCTCACCCTCCCACCACGGCGACGACGCCGACAGCGCGAGCAGGTGCGGGTACTGGTTGAGCAGCGAGGAGATGATCGGCATGACCTTGTGCGCCGACGACACCCCGACGTGCACGTGCACACCCCAGATCAGCATCTGCCGACCCCACCACTGTGTGCGCTTGATCAGTTCGGCGTACCGCGGTGCGTCGGTGAGCTTCTGCGTCGACCACGTGGCGAAGGGATGCGTTCCAGCGCAGAACAATTCCATGCCCCGGCCGCGCACCACCTGTTGAACTGTCCGCAGCGTCGAGTGGATGTCGTCCATCGCCTCGGCCGAGTTGCGGCAGATGCCGGTGACCACCTCGATGGTGTTGCGCAGCAGTTCCTTGTGCACATGCGGGTTCTCGCCGAGTTCGGCGATCACCTCCGCCGCTTCGTTGCTCAGATCCCGGGTGGCGGCGTCGACGAGAGCGAACTCCCATTCGACGCCGACCGTCGGCCGGTAGGAACCGGCGAAATCGATCCGGTTCCGGTAAGGGTCGAACCGACTACTCGCCGGTGATGACACCACAGGCCACCCGCTTGCCCGCGTCACCGGTGGCCATGGTGGTCTCGTCGGGGCCAGGCGTGCCGTTGACCTGGTTGTAGCGCTCCGGCGGGATGTTGGCGAAGTTGTCGGCCTTCTCGTGGATGATGATCGCGGTCTTGCCGCCGGCCAGCAGGTCCTCTTCGGTGAAGGCGTCGGTGGTGGTCACGAGCTTGGCCGAGCCGTCCTGGCGCACCTGCAGTGAGCTCAGGTCACCGCTGGCGGGGTGTCCGCTGTGGCCGGCCACCTGGAAGTGGCCGCCGGCGGAGTTGAAGTCACCGGGTGCGCCGCCGTTGGGCGCCACCGAGTTCGGCTCACACTTTCCGACCGAGTGGATGTGCAGGCCGTGGAAACCGGGAGCCAGCTTGCCGGTGCCGGTGGTCTCCACCGTCACCGTCACGTACCCGGAGCTGAAGTCGAAGGTCGCGGTCGCGACCTCGGAACCGGAGGCATCGTTGATCGGGACGAGCAGCGAGCCTGCCGCTTGGCCGCCATGGCCGCCCTCTGAGCCGTGCCCACCGGGAGTCGACGGGGCCGGCGAACCGGTCCAGATCGACGGCGTGGTCGCCGGGGCATCGCTGGGAACCTGTCCCGGCGGCGAGCACGCGGCCAGGAGCGCGACAGGGGCGGCAAGGACTGCGACTGAGGCGGTTTTCACGGCGGGCTTGACCATGCGCAGCAGCTTATCCTGTGACCACAACGACGACGCCCGGCGGTTGGTCCAAGACCTGGGGATCCGGAATCCGGGCTTCCACCGGAGCCTCCAGAATCCGCCCGACCTCCTCGGCGGCTTCGCGCTCCCCCTCAGCGGGGCCATAGAACACTGTGGTGACGGGAACGTCGGGCAGCGTCAGGTTGCCGGTCTCGGTGACATTCCAGCCCTGGTCACGCAGGCGTGTGGCGGTGCGATCAGCCGCGCCGGCCACCTCCGAGATGTTGTAGACCCGCACATCGGCCTTGGGCGCGTCGGGCGCGGCCTCGTCCGACTCGGGGGCGGCCGTCGGCGACGCGGACGTCGTCACCGTGGCGGTCGACGCCGTCTCGTCACTGGAGTCGTCTCCCGAGCCCAGCGCCTGGAATCCGACGAGCAGGAAGACGACGCCGAGGAACAACAGCACCATCACCATGGCGCGCAGGGGGAGGCCGGATGAGTCCGGAACACGCTCGTTCATCGGGACCAGCCTAACGTCGCGACGGGCCTACTCCGAACCGCCACGGCGTGCAGTCAGGTGACTTCGAACCCCAGGCGGCGTGCGGCGCGCGCCTTCTGGCGGCTGGCCCGCAGCCTGCGCAGGCGCTTGACCAGCATGGGGTCGGCGGCAAGCGCCTCCGGGCGGTCCACCAGCGCATTGAGCACCTGGTAGTAGCGGGTGGCCGACATGGAGAACAGCTCTTTGATGGCGTCCTCCTTGGAACCGGCGTACTTCCACCATTGCCGCTCGAAGGCGAGGATGTCGTGCTCGCGGCGGGTCAGCCCATCGGTGAGCTCAGCGTCATCACCCGACCGCTGTGCTCTCGCCATGGAGCCGTCCATTCGTTGTTGGCCCTTTCGCCATCGTGGAAATTCACCGCCGAGTACTGCGCGAACATTCAACCACGGCGGCGGGAGTTGAGACGGCAACAAAGCCCGCGAGTCGGCTGACTTAAGCTAACGCCCATGGGAGTCAGACCAATCGTGATCGTGGGCGATCCCGTCCTGCACAATCCGACCCAGCCGGTCGCGGTCGGCGCGGACGGTTCGCTGCCGGCCGATCTGCCGGAACTGATCGCGGACATGTACGACACCATGGACGCCGCGCACGGGGTTGGCTTGGCGGCCAACCAGATCGGTGTCGGACTCCGCCTGTTCGTCTATGACTGTGCCGATGATCGCGGTCAGACCGCCCGCCGCCGCGGCGTGGTGATCAACCCGGTGCTCGAGACCTCCGAGATCCCGGAGACCATGCCCGATCCCGACAACGACGACGAGGGCTGCCTGTCAGTTCCCGGCGAATCGTTCCCGACGGGCCGGGCGAGCTGGGCCCGGGTCACGGGCCTGGACGCCGAGGGCAACGAGATCACGATCGAGGGCAACGGGCTGTTCGCGCGGATGCTGCAGCATGAGACGGGCCACCTCGACGGGTTCCTGTACGTCGACAAGCTGGTCGGCAGGCACGCCAGGGCCGCCAAGAAGACCGTCAAGCGCAACGGATGGGGCGTGCCGGGGCTGTCATGGATGCCGGGCGAGGACCCGGACCCGTTCGGTCACTGATGGTCGAACTGCCCGCGGTGGGTTCCCGGGTGAGCCTGCGGCACCGGTTGCCCCCGGGTTCGGCCAAGCCCCTGACCGACGTCGTCGGGCATCTCGTCGCGGTGGGCACGGATGTGCTGGTGCGCACCAAGTCCGGTGAGACCGTGACTGTGGCGGCGGCCGACGTGGTCGCCGTGCGTGAGCTCTCCCACTCCCCCGTGCGGGCCTCGGAGATCCGCGCGCTCGAACACGCCGCGGCGTCGGCGTGGCCCGGGGTTGAGCAGCAGTGGCTGAACGGCTGGCTGCTGCGGTTCGGACACGGGGTCACCAGTCGCGCGAATTCTGCTGTACCCCTTGATATCTCGGCGCAGTTGTCCGATCTGCTGGAGATCGTCGACTGGTATCGGCAACGCGACCTGCCGGCCTGGCTCGCCCTGCCGGAGCGTCTGCTTCCGGTGCGCGCCGATGGGGTCAAGCACACGCGGGTGATGGTCCGCGATGTCGGGGAGCACGATTCGGGCCCGGCGGCCTCCTTCGCGTCCGTCCCCGACGCGGACTGGCTGCGCGTCTACGAACGCGACGTCCCCGTCGACGTGCTCTCGGCCGTCGTCGACGGCGAGGTGACGTTCGCCCGGATCGGCGACGCGGCGGTCGGCCGTGGCGCGGTCACCTCAGCGCCCGACGGCACCCGATGGCTCGGCATCTCGTCGGTGCGGGTGGCTGCGGAGCGCCGTCGCCGCGGGTTCGCCCGCAGCGTCTGCGAGGCGCTTCTGGCCTGGGGTGCCACACACGGTGCCCAGCGCACATACGTGCAGGTGCTGGCCGACAACGCCCCCGCCGTCGCGTTGTACACGTCGATGGGTTTCCGGCTGCACCACGCATGCCGGTACGTGGCCGCCGAATCACTGGTCCGGCACGTCGGGGGCGCCCCCTAGGATTCACGCCATGCGCTTGGCGACCTGGAACGTGAACTCCATCCGAACTCGAGTGGATCGCGTGGTCGACTGGCTGGAACGTGCCGACGTCGACGTGCTGGCCATGCAGGAGACGAAGTGCACCGACGCCCAGTTCCCCAGCATGCCGTTCGCCGCACTGGGCTATGAGATCGCCCATGTCGGGTTGAACCAGTGGAACGGTGTCGCGATCGCGTCCCGGGTGGGCCTGGACAACGTCGAGGTCGGATTCGAGGGACAGCCCACCTGGTCGGCCAAGCCCGACGTGGAGGCGGCGGCCGAGGCCCGCGCGCTGGGAGCCACCTGCGGCGGAGTGCGGGTGTGGAGTCTGTATGTGCCCAACGGCCGCACCCTGGAGGACCCGCACTACGCGTACAAGCTCGAATGGCTTGCCGCACTTCAGAAATGCGCCGCAGGCTGGGTCGCCGACGATCCAAGCATGCCGATCGCACTGGTCGGAGACTGGAACATCGCACCCCAGGACGAGGACGTGTGGGACATGGCGGTGTTCGAGGGCCGGACGCACGTGTCCGAGCCTGAGCGAGCCGCGTTCCAGGCGATGACCGAGGCGCAGTTCACGGATGTGGTGCGACCGTTCACTCCCGGACCCGGCGTCTACACCTATTGGGATTACACACAATTGGCGTTCCAGAAGCGCCGCGGCATGCGCATCGACTTCATCCTCGGCTCGCCTGCACTGGCCGAACGCGTGACGCATGCCGAGATCGTCAAGGACGAGCGGCGCCCCGGGAAGAAGGGCAGCATCGCGCCCAGCGACCATGCTCCGGTGCTGATCGAGATCTGATCGGGTTTCGCGGCGGCCGTCACCCCTGGCCGTCGACTTGCAGCCACCCGCCCTGCAGTCATCACCGAAGGCTCCGCAGCGGTTCATCCACAGTTGCGACTTCATCCACAATCGGTGCGGTCACATACGCGATCTGTCGGTGTGTGATGTCTCAGGACATCGGTGACGGTTCTGCATCAGGACTTCGGTGACGGTCAGTGTGTCAGGACTTCGGTGAC
>NZ_LZHW01000065.1 GCF_001667265.1 Mycobacterium sp. ACS4331
GCTGGGCCGAGGAGGTCGGGGAACAGTTCGGCCCCGGCGGGGGTGGTGGTGTAGGTGCGGCCGGTCGGTGAGGTCCACATGATGGTCCCGTCGGCCAGTTGGTGGTCGGTCCAGTCGAGGAAGGTTTTGTCGCGGTGGTGTTCGCGGCAGTAGCAGCCCAGATTCCACGGTGCGGTCGGTCCGCCGGCGGCGGGGTTGGTGTGGTTGAACGGGGCGGTGTGGTCGAGGTCGGCGAACCAGGCGGGGCGGTCACAGCCGGGGAAGCGACACGTCAGGTCGCGGGTCTTGATGAACCGCGCCAGTCCCGCCGACGGGGTGTAGGTGTGGGCCTGGGCGGGGGTGACGGTGGGCCGGGCGACGGGGCGCAGCAGCGCGGTGGGCACCAGGTCGCGGACCTGGGCGGCGTCGATGATCCCGAAGCCCTGCAGGTGGCCGGGCTGGTCACCCTCGCCGGTGACGGTGGCCGCAGAGGCCACCACGTTGATCACGGTGCGCACCACCGGCACACCCGCGGCCCCGTCACCGGTCACGGCGGAGGCGCGGGTGGGGCACTCGGGCTGTCCGCAGTCGCAGACCAGGGGTTGGCCCTGACCCAGCGCGTCGGCGCGGCGCTGCCGCACCGTCCGCGGATCAGCCCCGCACACCGCGGTCGCCATCGCCGACAGGCGGGCGTCGAGCTCCGCGGCGGCCGGGGCGGACAGGATGCCGCGTAATTGGGCGGTGCCGTCGGGTTTGGCGGTGATGGTGACGTGGCGGCCGGCTTCGGCGTGCACGCGGCGTTCCTTGGCAGCCTCGGGGTCGAGGGTGTGGATGGCGGCGTCGACGCTGTCCTGGACGCGGCGGCGTGACCATGACGACCACGCGGTGAGTTTGGCCGTCATCTGTGCGTCGATGTGCGGCATCAGTGTCGTGGTGACGTATTCGGTGCGGGTCAGGATGAGTTTGACGGTGGGCCAATCGACCTCACCGGCGCGCAACAGGGCCCCCACCAGCGGCAGGCGATCGTGGAGGGCTTCGGCGTAGGCGACCATGTCCTGGGCCGTCCGCGGTGCCAGGTTGAGGGCGGCGCCGATCTCGGCGCTGGTGCGGGTCAGGCCGGTGATGACGCAGTAGCCGGGATCGGGATCGTCGGCCTCGGCCTCCAGGGTGCGGTGTTCGAGCAGGCCTGCGATGGCGGCCATGCGGCGGCCGATGAGCATCGATTCGAAGCGGTGGCACGCTTCGATCTCGCTGAGCAGCCCGTCCGGCGAATCATCATCGAACACGTGTTCGATTATGCCGTCACCCACCGACACGCGAGGTGGGCCGGAACCCCCGCTTGTGGACGAAGTCGCAACTGTGGACAACCCAGTTGAAGGCGATCCTTGGGGAGCCGGCTTGGGTGGGCGCCAGTGGCCGATGACGCAGGCGGAGAGGGCGACCGAGAGGTATGCGGCGGCCGACGACGCAGGCGAAGAGGGCAACCCGGCAGTCGCCGCTGGCCGACGACGCAGGCGGAGAGGGCGACCGGGCAGTCTCCGGTGACCGGCAGACGCCAGGCGCAGCACCAGCCATAACAAACCATGAGGGGCACCCCTGTTGGGGCGCCCCTCATGGTGGTGGGTCTTCAGCGACGTGCGGTGCCCGAACCGAACCCGGGACCGGCAACACCGGTCCGCGGGCCACGATCGCCCAGCACACCGAAGTCGTAACCGTAGTCATCGCCGGGAGCACTCAGGCTGTAACCAGCGCCTGCGGCAACCTGCTGAATCTCACCGACCGCGGCCACCGCCGGAGCGGCCAGACCCACGGCCACCACAGCCAGGGCACCAGCAGCGATCGAAGCAATCGAATAGTTCCTCATTGGAATCCCACCTTCTTCATTCCGCGTCTTCCGTCTTGTGGGCGGGAGGCTCATTGTCTGTTCTGACTGATGTAACCGCGACGGGAACTGTTTTCTTCCAACAGATTTCATCACCCACAGCCCTGGCAGGATTTGATCGACCACTGGCAGAATCCAACCCCGAGTGTGAAACCTCACCGAGCCACGAGGATCGACACCACGCAGGTGAAATCTCGACCAAGCCCAGGCCCCATGCGAGACGAACTCGAAGCCTGGCAGGTTGGTCAACGCCCGTCAGGACCGCGGTCGCCTCTACAACACCTACGACGCCGAGATCCTTTCCGTTCAAACCATTTCACCGTAAGAGAAACCATGAGGGGCGCCCCGGTTGGGACGCCCCTCATGGTGGTGGGTCTTCAGCGGCGCGCTGTGCCCGAACCGAACCCGGGACCGGCAACACCTGTCCGCGGGCCACGATCGCCCAGCACACCGAAGTCATCGCCGTAGTCGCCGGGAGCACTCAGGCTGTAACCAGCGCCTGCGGCAACCTGCTCAACCTGACCGATCGCGGCCACCGCCGGAGCGGCCAGACTCACGGCCACCACAGCCAGGGCACCTGCAGCGATCAAAGCAATCGAATAGTTCCTCATTGAAATCCCACCTTCTTCATTCCATGTCTTCCGTCTTGTGGGCGGGAGGCTCACTGTCTGTTCTGACTGATGTAACCGCGACGGGAACTGTTTTCTTCCAACCGATTTCACCACCCACAGCCCTGGCAGGATTTGATCGACAACTGGCAGGATCGAACCAGGAATGCCGTCAGCGAAGTACGCGCGCCAACTGTTCGAAGGTGAGATCCCAGCCGTGCCGGAAGCTCTCGTACTCCTGCTTCGGCAGCAGGGTGTGCTCGATCGCCATCAGCGTCTGCCCGTCCGCGATCGGCGAGAAGGTCACCTCAACGACGCTCACGACGGTGGGGTCCGCCCAGTTCGAGTTGCTCCAGGTGAAACGCAGCAGTCGGGGTCGGTCGATGACCTGGAACTGCCCGACGATCAGGACAGACTCCCCGGAGTCGTCCAGGTCGAAGCGCACGCCTCCCCCGACCCGGGGTTCGACGGCGATCGCGACACAGCGGACCGGCCTCGGGCACATCCAGTCTGCAAGCGATTCCGGGTCCAGCCACTGGTCGAAGACGACCTCGGGCGACGCGGGCATCACCCGCTGCACCCGCACCGTCGCCGTGTCGGTCACGGGGTCCGCTTTCGCCGCAGACGGTCAGAGAGGGCATCGGCCCGCGCCGACCAGAAATCCGCCTGGTCGGCGATCCACTTCTGCGCCATGGTCAGACCGTCCGGCTCCAGAGAGAACCAATGCTCCCGGCCGCGAATCTCGCGGCGGACCAGACCCGCCTGCTCGAGCACACCGATGTGGCGTGACACCCCTGCGAACGTCATCGGCAACGGTGCGGCCAGATCAGTCAGACGCGCGTCGCCGCCCCGGAGCGCCTCCAGGAGCGCCCGCCGAGTCGGATCCGCAAGTGCGGCGTAGGCACGGTCAAGCACCTGATCTTCAACCACCTTGTTGACTATAGACGCGAGACGTGGTGTGCTGAACCAAGCCGACATTCAACATATGAGTTGAATAATTGGGAGGTCGGATGAAACCCGAGATCGTCTCTGCGACAGAGTGGGCCGCCGCCCACGAAAAACTGCTGGCCAAGGAGAAGGAGCACACCCGAGCGGGAGATGCCCTCGCGGCCCTGCGCCGGCGAATGCCTTGGACGAAG
Source organism: Mycobacterium sp. ACS4331 (assembly GCF_001667265.1). Classification (GTDB taxonomy): domain Bacteria; phylum Actinomycetota; class Actinomycetes; order Mycobacteriales; family Mycobacteriaceae; genus Mycobacterium. Next base: position 3,609 of record NZ_LZHW01000065.1, read on the forward strand.
GTGGTCACGAACTACAGCTTCGACGGACCCGACGGGCCGGCCACGCTGCTCGATCTGTTCGAGGGGCGGAGGCAGTTGATCATCTATCGCGCATTCCTCGACCCCGGCGTACACGGGTGGCCCGAGCACGGATGCGTGGGATGCTCGCTGATGGCCGACCACATCGGCAACCTCGCACACCTCAACGCGCGCAACACCACACTGGTCTACGCCTCACGAGGATCCCAACAGGACATCGCCCGGGTGAAGTCGCGGATGGGCTGGAACATCCCCTGGTACACCATGATTCCCGATGAGGGTGACCACGCATTCGACACCGACTTCGGGGTTCGGGACTGGCACGGCACCAATGCGTTCATTCGCGACGGCAACGACGTGTTCCGCACCTATTTCATCAACAACCGCGGCGACGAGGCCTTCGTCAACACGTGGACGTTCCTGGACATGACCGCATTGGGCAGGCAGGAGAACTGGGAGGACTCACCGCAGGGATACCCGCAGAGTCCGCCGTACGAATGGTGGAACTGGCACGACGAATACGGCGAGAGCTAGCCCCACCGTCGGTTCGCCGATCCCGAACGAGCGAATTCCCAACCGCCGCACTTACTGGCCGACACAGCATGAGGGGCGCCCCCTCCGGGGCGCCCCTCATGTGGTGGGATCAGCGGCGCGCGGTGCCCGAACCGAACCCAGGACCGGCAACACCGGTCCGCGGGCCACGGTCACCCAGCACACCGAAGTCATCGCCGTAGTCACGGCCCGGAGCGCTCAAGCTGTAACCCGCAGCAGTCGCCACCTCGTTCGCCGAGGCGACGGCCGGAGCGGCCAGACCCACGGCGACCAGGGCCAGGGCACCGGCGGCGATTGCGTTGATCGTCTACTTCGTCATCGGAATACACCCACCTTTCATGTTGTCTGCACACCTGAACCGACACCAGAAGGGTTTTCTTCCAACAGATTTCATCACCCGCCACCTTGGCAGGATGTTGTCGCAGCGGTGGCAGGATCGACCCACCAGGCGCACCACGACTCACTTCACCGGCGGTCTGCGCACCAGCCGCCATGCGCCGCCCTCCTGGGATATCAGGCCCGCAAGCTCCAAGATCGCCAGCGGGCCCAGGACCCGCTGCGGCGGCATGGCGGCATTCACCGCGATCTGCTCGACGGTCGCCACACCACGGCCCGGCATCGCCTCGAACACCACACGTTCGGCGGCCGTGAGCTGATCCAACGGGGTCTGCGGATGCGCCGGATCCTCGGCGAGCTCCCCCACCCGACCGACGATCTCCACGATCTCATCGCTTCGCGACACCAGGTGCGCACCCGACCGCAACAGCACATGGCAGCCCGCCGAGGCGGCCGAGGTCACGGGGCCGGGGACCGCACACCGCACCCTCCCCAGGGCATCGGCCCACGCCGCGGTGTTGGCCGCCCCGCTGCGCAGCCCGGCCTCCACGACGACCGTCGCGCCGGACAGCGCGGCCACCAACCTGTTGCGGGTCAGGAAGCGATGCCGCGCGGGACGGATGCCCGGCGCATACTCCGACACGATCAACCCCGCACTCGCAATGCGATGCAGCAGCGCCGAATGTCCCGCCGGATAGAACACGTCCACACCGCCGGCCAGGACGGCGACGGTGCAGCCCTCGGCGGCCAGCGCAGCCCGGTGCGCCGCGCCGTCGATGCCGAAGGCGCCGCCCGACACCACCGCCACATCGCGCTCCACAAGCCCGCTCGCAAGCTCGGCGGCGACGTGCTCGCCGTAACTCGTGGCCGCGCGGGTGCCGACGATCGCCGCGGCGCGCAACGCGACCTCATCCAGCCGCTGCGGGCCCACCACCCACAACACCAGCGGAGCCCAGCCCCCGGGTCGCTTCTGGACCTTTTCGGACTCGAAGGCCCGGAACGCCAGCGTCGGCCATTCGTCATCGACCGGTGTCACCAGGCGCCCGCCCCGGCGATCCAGCATGTCGAGATCCTGCGCGGCGCGGTCGAGGTCGCGACGTGCCAGGGTTCGCTCACGCAGCTCGTCACCGACACCGCCGCTGCGCACCATTGACGCGGCCTCGACCGGTCCGACCGCATCCACCAGTCGCGTCAGCATGGGGCATGGCGGTTCGACCACGCGCGACAGATAGGCCCAGGCCAAGCGTTCCGCGTCGGTCATCGCGGAGCTCCCGGCTGCCGGAAGCTCAACGCGGTTGCCACGTCCTCACGGCTGGGCGAATCGCGGCCCGCCAAGTCCGACAGTGACCACGCCACCCGCAGCGAGCGGTCCGCACCGCGGACACTGACCACACCGTGGTCCAACGCGGAACGCAGCGGTGCCATCGCCTCGCGACTGAGCCGAAAGGAGCGTCTCAACACCGGACCCGGCACCTCGGCGTTGGTCCGGACGCCGACGATCCTCCACCGCTGCGCCGCGGCCTCGCGTGCCGCCGCGACCCGCGCCCGCACCACCGCGGTCGACTCCCCCACCTCACCTGCCAGCGCCCCGGCCCGCACCGGGTTCATTTCGACCCGAAGGTCGACGCGGTCCAGCAGCGGCCCGGACAGTTTGCCGAGATAGCGCCGCTTCACCCCTCCGGGACAGGTGCAGTCCTGTGGGGCCGCTGGCGCGCACGGACACGGATTGGCGGCCATGATCAGCTGAAACCGGGCGGGATACCGTGCCACGCCGTCGCGGCGCGCGAGCCGGATCTCGCCCTCCTCCAGGGGTGTTCGCAGAGCCTCCATGACGCTCACGCCGATCTCGGCGCATTCGTCGAGGAACAGCACCCCGCGATGCGCACGACTGACCGCCCCGGGCCGCGCCATCCCGGACCCGCCTCCGACCATCGCGGCGACACTCGACGTGTGATGCGGTGCGACGAAGGGCGGCCGAGTGATCAGAGGAGTGCTCTCCGAGAGCAGGCCTGCCACCGAGTGGATGGCGGTGACCTCGAGCGACTCGTCATGCGACAACGGCGGCAGCAGCCCGGGAAGGCGTTGGGCCAGCATGGTTTTACCGATGCCCGGCGGCCCGGTCAGCATCAGATGATGGCCACCGGCAGCGGCCACCTCGACCGCGTATCGGGCCTGAGTCTGCCCCACCACGTCGGCAAGGTCAGCAGTCGAGTCGTCCGCCGACGCCTGCACCTCGACCCGCCCGGCCAGCCGCGTCGATCCCGCCAGCCACGCCTTGAGCTCCCGCAGCGTGCCGACCCCAAGCACCTCGATGTCATCGATCAGGCTGGCCTCGGGCAGATTCTCGAGGGGCACCACGACGGCGGGCCAGCCCTCCCGACGGGCGGCCATGACCGCGGGCAGCACCCCGCGCACCGGGCGGACCCTTCCGTCGAGCGCCAACTCCCCCAGCAGAACGGTGGTGTCCAACCGCGGCCACGGCTTCCTGCGCCCCGCCGCGAGCACCGCACTGGCCAGTGCGATGTCGTACACGCTGCCCATCTTCGGAAGTGTCGCCGGGGACAACGCCAGAACCAGCCGAGACTGGGGCCACTCGCTGCCGCTGTTGGTGATCGCCGAGCGCACCCGATCACGGGACTCCTGCAACGCGGCATCCGGCAGGCCGACCAGGTGCACGCCGGGCAGGCCGCTGGTGATGTCGGCCTCGATCTCCACGACCTCACCGTGCAGGCCTGCGACCGCGATCGAATACGCCCGGCCCAGCGCCATCACGCCACCCCGCGCAGATGGCTGATCTCCGGCGCACGCGAACGACCGATGCGCACCCTGATCACATCGATACGCACGGCCGGCCAATGACGATCCTGCTGTTGCAGCCACATCCCGGCCAACCGGCGCAGCCTGCGCACCTTGGCCGGCGTCACGGCCTCGGCCACACCGCCGAACCCGTCCCCGGTGCGGGTCTTGACTTCGACGAAAACCACTGCGCCCGAATCGTTGTCGGCCGCGATGATGTCGAGCTCACCGTACCGGCAGCGCCAGTTGCGGACCAGTACGGTCAGCCCGAGACCGCCGAGATGCTCGACGGCGAGATTCTCCCCGAGCGCACCGATCTCCGCGCGCGTCCACTGCTTCGACTCAACCATGCGCCCAGACTGACCCGCACAGCTGACAGTTCGCGCACGCGCGGAGGCGAATCCGCCGTGTTGTCCACAGTCACGCGCTCATCCACAACCGCGCAGACTCATCCCGCGCCGGAGTCGTCCTCGTCCTCGTCCTCGGGCAGGTCATGCCGGACGACCCGAACCCGCCCATGCGGCAGGCAGGCCATGTAGCCGTGGTGCTTTCCGTACAACTCCCACGACGTGGCGCTGTCGTCGGGATCCACATCGATGCGATGCCCCCGAGAGAAGTTGAGGTGAAGCGCACCCTCGTCACCGCACCACGCCTGCGTGCACACCGCGCCCGCCAGATCCAACAGCGGCCTCTGCTGAGCAGGCACATGCGACGGGTCGATGACGACCTGTTCTTCGGGGTAACCGTCGATGGGCGGCAGAGTCAACCGCATCGGACGGGAGATGACCAGTTCGTTGTAGTCGTCGAGATCCAGAACCAGGCCACCCCGCAGTGACACCCGCTGGACGGTGCACTTCTCAATCCACTGAGTGAGCATGAGCGCTCCCTTCGCCACGGCAGTGGGGCCAAGCCCCATCTTAGGCGGACACGCTCTGCGAGACTATGAGTCTCAAAAACTGGCGGAGGTCACGAAATCGGCGGAGGCCCGGGAGGCTGCGGCTACTCCGGCAGCCGAAGCTCGGGCTTCTCGACTTCCTCGATGTTGACGTCCTTGAACGTGATGACCCGCACCTGCTTGACGAAGCGCGCCGGCCGGTACATGTCCCACACCCAGGCGTCGGCCAACCGCAGCTCGAAGTACACCTCGCCGTCGGCGTTGCGCGGGATCAACTCAACACTGTTGGCCAGGTAGAACCGGCGCTCGGTCTCCACCACGTAACTGAACTGCCCGACGATGTCCTTGTACTCGCGATACAGCGAGAGCTCCATCTCGGTTTCGTACTTCTCGAGATCCTCAGCGCTCATCTGTCCAGCAGTCCTTCGTGTCCGATCGTCTTGCCTGCCATTGTCGGTTACCCGTTCTCGCGGCGCTGTTCAGGTTCGCACGGAGCCGCGACCCGCCGCACGTTGATGAACGAATAGCGGTGTTGGCTGCACGGGCCCAGCGCCGACAGCGCCGCGGAGTGGGACGGGGTGCTGTAGCCCTTGTGCTCGGCGAACCCGTACCCGGGAAAGTCGTTGTCCATCTCGGCCATCAGCCGATCGCGGCTCACCTTGGCCAGCACGCTGGCCGCCGCGATGCACGCCGCAGCGGCGTCCCCGCCGATCACCGGCAGCGAGGGCATCGGCAGCCCCGGAACCCGGAAGCCGTCGGAGAGCACATAGCCGGGCCGTACCGACAGTCCCGCGACCGCCCGCCGCATGCCCTCGATGTTCGCGACGTGCACACCACGGCGATCCACCTCGGTCGACGGGATGAACACCACGTGATAGGCCAGCGCGTAGCGGCGGATCACCGGGAAAAGCTGCTCGCGCTGCTTCTCGGTCAGCTTCTTGGAGTCGTCGAGCAGCGACAGGCTCTCCAACCGATTCGGACCCAGCACACACGCGGCAACCACGAGCGGACCGGCGCAGGCACCGCGGCCGACCTCGTCGACGCCAGCGACTGGGCCCAGCCCGCTGCGATACAGCGCCGACTCCAGCGTCCGCAGTCCGGACGACTTACGGATCACTGTCCGCGGCGGCCAACACCGGCTCGTCGGGGGCATTCAGTCACCCTGTTGCGGATTGGGCGAGCTGATGCCGCCCCACCGGGTCGGCGGCCACGCGATGAACTGGGCCTTGCCGATCACGTTCTCCACCGGGACGGTCCCGTTGGTGGGGTCCCCGGTGCAGATCAGGCCCTTCTGGAAGTCCTCGGGCGTGCTGGTGCAGTGCGCCCGCGAATCCGCCGAATGGGTGCGGTTGTCGCCCATCACCCACAGCCGGTTCTCCGGCACTGTCACCGGGCCGAACTCGCCGCCCAGGCACGGGATGAGTGCGGGATCGGCCAGCATCGTCTCCGGGTCGAGGTAGGGCTCGTTGAGCCGCTTGCCGTCGACGGTCAGGCCCGTGTCGGTGCGGCACTGGACGGTCTGGCCGCCGACCGCGATGACCCGCTTGACCAGATCGTTCTGGTCGGGCGGCACGAAGCCGACCACCGCCAGCGCGTTCTGCAGCGTGCGGATCGCGGGGTTGTCGGAGCGGATCGACTTGTATCCGACGCTCCACGAGGGCGGGCCCTTGAACACGATGACGTCGCCGGGCTGCGGTTCGCCGAAGCGGTAGGACACCTTGTCGACCATGATCCTGTCGCCGACGCAGCCGTTGCAGCCGTGCAGCGTGGGCTCCATCGACTCCGATGGAATCAGGTAGGGCCGCGCCACGAAGGTCAACATGACGTAGTACAGGCCGACCGCGATCACCACCAGGATGACGGCTTCGCGAAGGGCAGATTTCGCCTTGCTCGGCTTCGCGGAGTCGCCTTCCGGCGGCGATTGCGACGAGTCGGCCGCGTCCTCGGTGTCGGTCACGGGATCAGAGTAGCGATGACGCCGATGAGACCGCGCAGCGCGCGCCCACGAGAGGCGCGAGGATCAGCGCTTCTCCTTGATCTTGGCCTTCTTGCCACGCAGTTCGCGCAGGTAGTACAGCTTCGCGCGACGCACGTCGCCGCGGGTGACCAGCTCGATCTTGTCGAGGTTGGGCGAGTGCACCGGGAAGGTGCGCTCGACGCCGACGCCGTAGCTCTCCTTGCGGACGGTGAAGGTCTCGCGGACGCCGCCGCCCTGACGGCGGATGACCACACCCTTGAAGACCTGGATGCGTTCCTTGGTGCCCTCGATGACCTTCACGTGCACGTTCACGGTGTCGCCGGGGCCGAAGGCCGGGATGTCGTCGCGCAGCGACGCCTGGTCGACGAAGTCCAGCGTGTTCATCGGTGACTCTTCCTTGCGGTAGCGGGCTGGCAGACAGCATCGACGCCTGGTGGCGAGCGGTGCGGTTGCCGAGCCGATGTTCGGGCTTGTCTTGTCCTCGCGCAGCGGGCGATCAAACCTCAGCCCGCGCGGACAACTGCTCAATTGTGCCAGATTGCGCGCACGCAGCGAAATCGCCGCCGGCGAGCAGTTCCGGACACCATCGTGACAGACCGTGGTGGGCTACGCGATCCCGGCACCCGAGGTTAACCTTGACCACACGGGGCACGACACCGCTGCACCCCTAACTCCACACCATCCCGCACGAGGAGAAGCATGCGTCGGCGCCCGATCCTGGTGCGTGGCACGGCGGCAGTGCTGACCGGGGTGCTGCTGGCCAGCAGCGCGGGGTGTGAGGCACGGGTCTACGGCTCTCCGGACCGGCGGTCGGAGGCTCCACAGCTGACGATGGTGGCTCCCAGGGCCCCAGCCGACGCGACCCCGGCGGCGGTCCCGAATGTCGCGGCCGCCTCCTTCGACGGGCTCGAGGCACGTGCCCGCGAGGCGGTGGACGAGGCCTCCGAGAAGGGCGCAGACCTCACCTTCGCGGTGCTCGATCGCGAAACCCGCCAGCAGGTCACCGTCGGCGGCGGCGAGCTGGCCACGGCGTCGGTGGCCAAACTGTTCATCGCCGACGATCTGCTGATGCGCACACGCGACCTGTCCCCCGAGGACCGCGCGTCGCTGGAGGTCATGCTGCGTTCCTCGGACGACGATGCGGCCGAGATCTTCTGGAATCGTGGTGGGGGCGGCGAGATCATCGAGCGGGTCGCGGAGCGCTACGGCCTGACCGACACCGCTCCGCCGGAGCGGGACGGGTGGTGGTTCACCGTCACCTCGGCGCGGGACCTCATCCGCTACTACGACATGCTGCTCGACGGCTCCGGTGGCCTTCCGCCGGAGCGCGCCAACATGATCGTCAACAACCTGGCCCAATCCACGCCCTACGGCATCGACGGCTATCCGCAGCGTTTCGGCATCCCCGACGGCCTTCCCGGGGAACCCGTTGCCGTCAAACAGGGTTGGATGCCCCTGATCGGCAATGACTGGATGCACCTGTCCACCGGCATCGTGGGCCCGGGCCGGCGCTTCATCATGGTCGTCCATTCACTGCAGGCCGCCGACGACGCGACGGCGCGGGCCACGATCACCGAAGCCGTCAAGACCATGTTCCCCGACGGCCGGATTCGGTGACTAGTTCTCGCCCAACAGCTCCGGACCCAGCAGATCGGGACGGCGCGCCCTGGTCCGCTGCAGCGACTGCTCATGCCGCCACGCCGCGACACGCGCGTGGTCACCGGAGAGCAGCACGGGCGGCACGTCCAGGCCGCGCCAACTCGGCGGCCGGGTGTAACTGGGGCCCTCGAGCAGGCCGTTGGAGTGTGAATCCTGTTGGTGGGAAGCCGGATTGCCCAGCACGTCGGGCATCAGGCGCACGACCGCCTCGATCATGACGAGCGCGGCGACCTCTCCCCCATTGAGCACGTAGTCGCCGATCGAGACCTCTTCGACCCGCATCCGGCGTGCGGCGTCGTCGGCCACACGCTGATCGATGCCCTCATAGCGTCCACACGCGAACACCAGGTGTTCCTCAGCGCTCCACCGCGCCGCGGTGGCCTGATCGAAGAGTCGCCCCGCCGGCGTCGGGACCACCAGAACCGTGTCGTCGGTGCAGATCTCGTCGAGGGCCTCACCCCAGACCGGAGCCTTCATGACCATGCCCGGGCCGCCCCCGTACGGGGAGTCGTCGACCGAGCGGTGCACGTCGTGGGTCCAGTCACGCAGATCGTGGACCGCCAGGTCGACGATGCCGGACTCGATCGCCTTGCCGGGCAGGGACTGCCGCAGTGGGCTCAGATAATCCGGAAAGATCGTGATGACATCGATCTTCACAGCTCGTCCAGGTTCAGCAGACCGTCGGGCGGGTCAATCTCGACGAATCCGTCCGACACCGAGACGGTGGGCACGATCGCCGTGACGAATGGGATCAGGATCTCCCGCCCCGCCTCGTTCTTCACGCTCAACAACTCCCCGGCCGCGGTGTGCAGCACCTCAGCGACCCGACCGACGGCGGTGCCGTCGACCGTGCGCACCGCGAGGCCTTCGAGTTGGTGGTCGTAGTACTCGTCGGGTTCGTCGATCGGCGGCAGGTCCTCGGAGTCGACGACGAACAGCGTGCCGCGCAACGCGTCCGCGGCGTCGCGGTCGGAGATCCCGGTCAACCGCACCAACAGCCGGTCGCCGTGCGGACGAACCGACTCGACGGTGAAGGTGCGTGCCGGTTTGTCGCGAGACGCCCTGGCCTGCAGGGTTTTTCCCGCGACAAACCGGGAATCGGGATCGTCGGTGCGGACATCGATGACGACCTCACCGGTGATGCCGTGCGCCTTGGCGACGCGGCCGACGATCAGCTCCATGAGAGCTACTGGTCGGTGTCCACCACGTCGACGCGGATGCCCCGACCGCCGATACCGGCCACGAGGGTGCGCAGCGCGGTGGCGGTGCGTCCCCCGCGTCCGATCACCTTGCCGAGATCATCGGGATGCACGTGCACCTCGACGGTGCGGCCACGGCGGGAGGTGACCATGTCGACACGCACATCGTCAGGGTTGTCGACGATTCCGCGGACCAGATGCTCCACGGCGTCGACGACGACCGTGCTCATTCGGCGGGCGTCTCGGCGGTCTCAGCCTCAGCGGCCTCAGCCTCTGCCGGAGCGGCCTCTTCAGCCTTCTTCGGCGCCTTCTTCTTCTTGAGCGTGGTGGCCTCGCCGCCCGAGGGGCCGTCGGCCTGGGCCAGCGCGGCGTTGAACAGATCCAGCTTGCTGGGCTTGGGCTCCTTGACCTTCAGGGTGCCCTCGGCACCCGGGAGGCCCTTGAACTTCTGCCAGTCACCCGTGATCTTCAGCAGCGCGAGGACGGGCTCGGTGGGCTGTGCACCCACACCCAGCCAGTACTGCGCACGCTCCGAATCGATCTCGATCAGGCTGGGCTCTTCCTTCGGGTGGTACCGACCGATGACCTCGATGGCGCGGCCGTCGCGGCGCGTGCGCGCATCGGCGACGGAGATGCGGTACTGGGGGTTGCGGATCTTCCCGAGACGGGTGAGCTTGATCTTGACAGCCATGTGAAGCTTCTTCTCCTACGATTGCCACGCTGCAATTCAGCGATGCGGGCGGGTTGCCCGGATCCGGTTTTGCCTTACGTGTGTGACGCCGCGCGGCACATCCGGGCCAGCCGGAAGCCGCAGGGCAGACAGCCGACCATTGTGCCAGACCGCGGGGCCGCCACAAAAACCGCTGAACCGGCCGGCCTCAGAGCAGCTTGTCGAAGCACTTCACCTCGACCCGCCGGGTCATCCGCCATCCGAGGTCGGTCCGGAGGAGTTCGTCCTCGTACCAGATCCCGACGAAGAGGATCTGCTTGCGCTCGGAGTCGAAGACCATCGGGTTGAAGCAGATCGTGCGCGCGGTGGCGGTGTCCCCGTCGATCCGGATGTCGAAATTGCCGAGCATGTGCGAGTACGCCGGAAAGTTCGGCAGCACCTCCTTCAGCCATGCCTTGACCTCGGGAAAATGGCCGTCGATGCCTCCGGTGACGCGATAGTCGATGTAGGCATCCGGGGTGAACACGCGGTCGAGGTCGTCGAACCGGCGTTGGTCGATCGCGCTCGAATAGTCGACGAGCAGCTGCTGGATCTCCAGGCGGTCGGAGATCTCCTCCAGGCTGAGCATGCCTCGATTCAACACCGGCCACCGGTGAGCCGCCTTAGGCTGGTGGCCCATGCGCAGACTTCTCGCAGGCGCGGTGGTGCTTGTCAGTGCGGTCCTGGTCGCCCCAGTGGCCGGTGCGGACACCCTCAACGTCCAACCCGCCGGCTCGGCACCGATCCCGGACGGTCCCGCGACGGCCTGGGTGATCGCCGATATGGACACCGGTGAGATCCTGGCGGGCCGCAACGAGAACGAGCATCATGCCCCGGCCAGCACCATCAAGACCCTGCTGGCTCAGGTCGTGCTCGACGAGGTGCCGCTGGACGCGACGATCGTGGCGACCGAGGAGGACACCCACGTCGAGTGCAACTGCGCGGGAGTCGCGCCGGGGAAGGCCTACACCGCCCGCCAACTTCTGGACGGACTGTTGTTGGCCTCGGGCAACGATGCCGCCAACACCCTGGCGCGCATGCTCGGCGGATCCGAGACCGCCGTGGCGAAGATGAACGCCAAGGCCGCCCACCTCGGAGCGCTGGGCACCAACGCCGGCAGCCCGTCGGGCATCGACGGACCCGGAATCCCGATGTGGTCCACCCCGCACGACCTCGCGGTGGTCTTCCGCGGGGCCATGTCGTATCCGGTGTTCGCCGAGATCGTCGCGCAGCCCACCGCGGTGTTCCCCGCCAAGTCCGGTGACCGCGTCCTGGTCAACCAGAACGAGATGCTGGCCCGGTATCCGGGCATGCTGGGCGGTAAGACCGGCTACACCGACCTGGCCCGCAAGACCTACGTCGGTGCGGCCCAGCGTGACGGCCGGCGGCTGGTCGTCGCGTTGATGTACGGGCTGGTCAAGGAGGGTGGCCCGACCTACTGGGACCAGTCGAGCGCACTGCTGGACTGGGGCTTCGGGCTGGGCCGCGGTTCGGCCGTCGGGGTGCTGTAGCCGGTTCGAGACCGCATCGGGGCCGTCAGTTGACCTGCGCTCCCTACGCTTCGGCGAGTGCCTGCGACCAGACCCCTGCGCAGGGCGGTCGCCACGCTGGCCTGCCTGCTGACGCTCGTCGTCCCGGCCGCTGCCACAGCTGAACCCGCGATCCCGGCCGCCTCGGCACCCGACGGCCCGGCCCGCGCCTGGCTGGTCGCCGACATCGACACCGGCGCGATCCTGGCCAGCAAGGACCCGTACGGCCACTACGCACCTGCCAGCACCATCAAGGTGCTGCTCGCGATGGTGGTGCTCGACCATCTGCACCCCAATGCGGCGGTGCGCGCGAGCCAGGTGCACACCCAGGTCGAGTGCTCGTGTGTCGGACTGGTGCCCGGTCAGGCCTACACCACGCGGCAACTGCTCGAGGGCCTGCTGATGGTGTCGGGCAACGACGCGGCCAACCTGCTCGGCGACATGCTCGGCGGCTACCGTGCGGCCATCGCCCGGATGACCGCCAAGGCACAGAGTCTGGGAGCCAAGAACACCCGCGCGATGTCTCCGTCAGGCCTCGACGGCCCCGGCTGGGAGTCCATCACGACGCCGCACGACCTCGCGCTCATCTTCCGGTCCGCGCTGGCCTATCCGCTGATCGCACACATCATGCGCCAGCCGACCGCGTCGTTCCCGTCGCGCACGGGCCTCAAGACACTCACCAACCAGAACGAACTGCTGCAGCGCTATCCCGGCGACCTCGGCGGCAAGACGGGATACACCGACCTCGCCGGAAAGACCTACGTCGGCGCGGCCCAGCGCGGCAACCGCCGCCTCGTGGTGGTGCAGATGAAGGGCAGCGGGGACCTGTACGGGCAGGCGATCGGCCTGCTGGACTGGGGTTTCGCGCAGTGAGCTACCGGTACACCTGACCGCGCAGCATCACCAGTTCCGGGTGCGCCAGCACGCCGGTCTGGCGCGGGTCGGCCGAGTAGCAGACCAGGTCGGCGGGCGCACCGTGGGCCAGCGCCGGACGGCCGAGCCAGTCTCGGGCGGCCCAGGACGCCGCCCCGAGGGCGTCGTTAGCTGACATCCCGATGCCACGCAGCGCCTCCACCTCGTCGGCGATCCTGCCGTGCGCGACGAACCCGCCCGCGTCGGTGCCCGCATAGACCGGCACGCCGGCCTCGCGCGCGGCGCCCACGCGGTCCCGGCATGACGCGTACAGGTCCTGCATGTGCCGGGCATAGGTCGGGTATTTCGTTGCTGCGGAAGCGATTCCGGGAAAGTTCTCGATGTTGATCAACGTCGGGACCAACGCCGTACCGTGCTCGAGCATCAACGGGATGATGTCCTCGGTGATCCCCGTGCCGTGCTCGATGCAGTCGATGCCCGCCTTGATCAGGCCGGGCAGCGCATCCTCGCCGAAGACATGCGCGGTGACGCGGGCGCCGTTGGCGTGCGCGGCATCGATCGCCGCCGTGAGCACGTCGTCAGACCACAGCGGCGCCAGATCCCCGACGCCGCGGTCAATCCAGTCCCCCACCAGCTTGACCCACCCGTCGCCCCAGCGGGCCTGCTGCGCGACGTACTCAGGCAGCTGGGACTCGTCCTCGATGTCGATCGCGATGCCGGGGCCGTACCGCTTGGGCCGGGCCAGATGCCGGCCGGCCCGGATGATGCGCGGCAGGTCCTCTCGGTCGTCGAAGCTGCGGGTGTCGACGGGTGATCCGGCGTCGCGAAGCAGCAGCGCGCCGGCGTCACGCTCGACTTCAGCCTGCTCGACGGCCTCATCGAACTCGACGATCCCGTGCGGGCCGAGGCCGAAATGGCAGTGCGCGTCGACCAGGCCGGGAATGATCCAGCCACCCGCGAAGACGGTCTGCGCACCGGCGACCGGTTCGGCCGACAACACACCGTCGACGATCCACCAGTCGACGGGCTCATCGTCGGGCAGGCCGACACCGCGCAGATGCAGCGGCCCCACGGCTACTTCTGTCCCGGGAACTTCAGCTTCGACAGGTCGAAATCGGCCAGACCGGGCGGCAGCTCGTCGAGCCCGGCGGGCATGCCCGACAGGTCGGGGAAACCACCGGGGACGCCGAGCGGATTGCGCACCTTCGGCGGCGTCGGTCCCCTGCCCTTGCCCTTGCCCTTTTTGCCCTTGGCGTTCTTTCCGCCCTTGCGGTTGTTGGCCTTGCGGCCGACGCCGGGCATGCCGAACTTGCCGGCCATCGAGGACATCATCTTGCGGGCCTCGAAGAACCGGTCCACGAGCTGGTTGACCTCGGACACCGAGACGCCCGAGCCGTTCGCGATGCGAAGCCGGCGCGAGGCGTTGATGATCTTGGGATCCTCGCGTTCCTGCGGGGTCATGCCGCGGATGATCGCCTGCAGCCGGTCGAGCTGCTTGTCGTCGACGGCGGCCAGCGCATCCTTCATCTGCCCGGCACCGGGCAGCATGCCCAGCAGGTTGCCGATCGGCCCCATCTTGCGGATCGCCAGCATCTGCTCGAGGAAGTCCTCCAGCGTCAGCTCCCCGGAGCCGATCTTGGCGGCGGCCTCCTCGGCCTTCTGCGCGTCGAAGACCTGTTCGGCCTGCTCGATCAGGCTCAGGACATCGCCCATGCCGAGAATGCGGCTGGCCATCCGGTCGGGATGGAAGACGTCGAAGTCCTCGAGCTTCTCGCCGGTGGACGCGAACAGGATCGGCACGCCGGTGACCTCACGCACCGACAGCGCGGCGCCACCGCGCGCGTCACCGTCGAGCTTGGTCAGCACCACACCGGTGAAGCCGACACCCGCACCGAACGCCTCGGCGGTCGCGACGGCGTCCTGGCCGATCATCGCGTCCAGCACGAACAGCGTCTCGTCGGGCTGCACGGCGTCGCGGATCGCAGCGGCCTGTGCCATCAGCACATCGTCGATGCCGAGGCGGCCCGCGGTGTCGACGATCACGACGTCGAAGTGCTTGGCCCTGGCCTCAGCCAAGCCCGCGGCGGCCACCGCGACGGGATCGCCGGGTCCGGCGCCCTCGGTCTCGGCGGCATTCGCCGCGGTGCCCGGATGCGGCGCGAAGACGTTCACACCCGCGCGTTCGCCGACGATCTGGAGCTGGCTGACAGCACCGGGACGCTGCAGGTCACAGGCCACCAGCAGCGGGGTGTGCCCTTGCCCGCGAAGCCATTTGGCGAGCTTTCCGGCCAACGTGGTCTTACCGGCGCCCTGCAGGCCCGCGAGCATGATGACCGTCGGCGGGGTCTTGGCGAACACCAGCTGCCGAGTCTCGCCACCGAGGATGCCGATGAGCTCCTCGTTGACGATCTTGACGACCTGCTGGGCGGGATTGAGCGCGCCGGAGACCTCAGCGCCCTTGGCGCGCTCCTTGATGCGGGCGATGAACTCGCGCACCACGGGCAGCGACACGTCGGCTTCGAGCAGGGCCAGACGGATCTCGCGAGCGGTGGCGTCGATGTCGGCGTCGGTGAGCCGGCCCTTGCCCCGCAGGCCCGCCAGCGCACCGGTCAACCGGTCGGACAGGGATTCAAACACGCAGCCAGCCTAGCTGCTGGCCGACGTCGAGCACGGACAGCATCAACTCGCCTCTTCGGCCGGTTTGGCCGGGGGCGGGGTGGGCAGCGCGTCGTACAGTTCGCGCTCGAGCATTTCGCGCTTGCCCTCGAGGCCCGCGCCCACGATGCCGAACACATCCACCACCGAGGACCCCAGTGTCGTGACGCGCGCCCAGTCGATGTCCACGTCGGCTCGCTCGAGCACCGTGGTGAGCACCGCAAGCAGGCCCGCGCGGTCTGTCGCCCGGACCTCGACGATGAGCTGGTCGGGCGTGGCGCCGTCGTGCCAGATGATCCGCGGCGGAGCCGCTGGCGCGTTGATCGGCACGGCCTGGCGCACTTCACCGGCACGCCCGCGGACCGCGGTGCCATCCTGGGTCTCCCGGTCGCGGCGCTGCAGCGCACCGATCACGTCGAGTTCGCCGTCGAGCGCCAGGATCAGCTGCTGCCGCAGGAGTTCCACGGCGGGCGGGTCACCGAAGTGGGGCGCCACCACGAACGAGTTGATCGCCGAGCCCTCGTGGCTGTTGACCGACGCCGAGTACACCCGCAGTGAGTTCAGTGCCAGAACACCGGCTGTCTTGGACAGCAGGCCGCGCCGATCCGGTGCGATCATCGTCACGTTGTAGGTCCGCACGCTGTCGCCCGGTGTCATCTCCACGTACACCCCGCCGACCTCGGCGGCCAACGAAAGGTGTCGCGGGTCAATCTCTTCGGCGTGCGGCAGCGGCTCACCGGCCATCACCAGGCGGCAGCGCCGAACCAGGTCGCCGATCAGCGACGCCTTCCAGTCCCCCCACACACCGGGGCCGGTGGCCAGGGAATCGGCCTCGGCCAGGGCGTCGAGCAGTTCGAGCAGCACCGGATCGCCGCCCACCCTGTTCACCACATCGGCGATCGTCTCGGGATCCTGCAGGTCCCGGCGTGTGGCGGTGCCCGGCAGCAGCAGGTGATAGCGGACCATCGCCGAAAGGATCTCGATGTCAGACGGCCACAGTCCGAGGCGCGTGCCGATCTGGGTCGCCAGTTCGGCGCCGATCACGCTGTGGTCACCTCCCCTGCCCTTGCCGATGTCGTGACACAGGGCGCCCAGCACCAGCAGATCGGGTCGCGACACCCGAGTGGTCAAGGCACTTGCCCGGGAGACGGTTTCGACCAGATGCCGGTCCACGGTCCAGATGTGCACGACATCACGCGGCGGAAGGTCACGGATCGCGCCCCACTCGGGAAAAAGCCTGCCCCACAAGCCGGTTCGATCCAGTGCCTCAACCGTCGCGACCGTGGCGGGACCGGCCGCGAGCATGACCAACAGGTCCTTGAGGGCCTGTCGCGGCCAGGGCGTACGCAGTTCGGGAGCGGAGGCGGCCAGCCGACTCAGCGTCGATGCCGACATCGGCAGACCCGTGGTCGCCGACGCCGCGGCCACGCGCAGGATCAGCCCGGGGTCACGTTCGGGGCGCGCGTCGCGGGCCAGGATCACCTCGCCGTTGAACTCGATGACGCCCTCGTCGAGCGGCCGGCGGGCCGGCCGGCGCAGTGCCGCGAAGCCCCGCTTCGGCAGTGCGTTGCCCGCCGTCCGGATGCCTGCGTCGACGTAGTAGCTGATGGTGCGGGCCGCGTCGGACAGCGCGCGGGCCAGGTCGAAACGATCCCCGATGTGCAGTGCGGCACCGATCTCGTCGGCGTGCTGAGCCAGCAGCAGGTCACGCCCACGGCCCGACACCCGGTGCAGCTCGGTGCGCACGTTGAGCAGCACGCGGTGCGCATCCCCGAGAGATCCCATCGGCGAGGCGAGAAGTCGGCTGGGATAGATGTCGGCCAACTGGGCGATCGCGAGCGCGTTGAGCAGTTGCACGTCGCGCAGACCGCCGCGCCCGCATTTCAGGTCGGGCTCGGCCCGGTGCGCGATCACGCCACTGCGCTGCCACCGCGCCTCGGTGTGCGCGACGAGTTCCTCGAAACGGCCCGCGATTCCCGTCCGCCACTGTCGGCGGGCCCCGCCGATCAGCAGGGCGGACAGGTCGGCGTCACCGGCGATGTGCCGGGCCTCGAGCATCGCCAGGCCGGCCGAGATGTCATCGCTGGCCACCTGCAGTGCCTCGGGCACCGTGCGGACACTGTGGTCGATGCGAATGTTGGCATCCCACAGCGGGTACCACAGAAGTTCGGCGACCTGGGTGACGATCTCCGCCGGCATGTTGTCATGCAGCAGAGTCAGGTCGAGGTCGGAGTGCGGCACGAGTTCACCGCGGCCCAGGCCCCCCGTGGCGACGATGGCGAATCCACTGGTCGGCGTGACCCCGATCTCGGTTGCCTTTGTGGTCAGCCAGAATTCGTGCAGATCGAGCAGCGCATCCCGCAGCCCGGCGGCATCCAGTCGATGCACGGAGCCGGCCAGCAGGTTGTTCACCGCTGCGGCAAGGTCTTTCGCGGGCTTGGACGCGCCCGCCGCCGGCGCCCCCCAACGGGAGGCTCCGGCGGCGGGTTCTGGTTTCTGGCCCATATTCGTCCTCTCTTTCCCCCTGCCGATCAACGCTCACCGGTCAGGTGAGGTCGAGGACGACGCGGAACCCTCAGAAACCGTTGCGCATCAAAGGGCGTCGCTGCCTCGCTCACCCGTGCGGACACGCACGACGGTGTCGACTGGACTCACCCAGACCTTGCCGTCACCGATCTTCCCGGTCCGGGCCGCCGCGACGATGATGTCCACGACCTTGTCGACGGCCGAATCCTCGACGACGACCTCGACGCGGACCTTGGGGACGAAGTCCACCGAGTACTCCGCACCTCGGTAGACCTCGGTGTGCCCCTTCTGACGGCCGTAACCCTGGACCTCACTGACGGTCATCCCCAGGATGCCGGTCTGCTCCAGTCCTGTCTTGACATCTTCGAGCGTGAACGGCTTGACGATCGCCGTGATCAGTTTCATTTAGTTGATCCCTTCCAAGACACTGTCGATTGTTCCCGATCAGGCGAGTTCGTAAGCAGTTTCTGCATGCTCGGTCTCATCGATGCCGGTGTGCTCGGCCTCTTCACTGATGCGCCAACCGAGCGGCTTGACGATGAAGGCGATGATCGTGGTCAGGACCGCGGTGAACAGGACCGCCGCCAGCGCGATCACAACCTGGACCACCAGCTGCTCGAAGCCTCCGCCGACGAACAGACCGGTGTCGGTGGCGAAGAAGCCCAGCGAGATGGTGCCCCACAGGCCGGCGACCAGGTGCACGCCCACGACGTCGAGCGAGTCGTCGTAGCCGAACTTGTACTTCAGCCCGATGGCCAGCGCCGACAACGTACCGGCGATGGCGCCGACGACCAGGGACCAGATGGGCGTCAGGTTGCCGCACGCAGGGGTGATGGCGACCAGGCCGGCGACGATGCCCGACGCGGCACCCACGCTGGTGGCGTGCCCGTCACGCAGACGCTCGACCAGGAGCCAGGCCAGCATCGCTGCCGCGGTGGCGGCGGTGGTGTTGATCCAGACCAGGCCCGCGGCCATGTCGGCGGCACCCTCGGAACCCACGTTGAAGCCGAACCAGCCGAACCACAGAATGGCCGCACCCAGCATGACGAACGGGATGTTGTGCGGGCGGAACGCGGTCTTGCCGAATCCGGCGCGCTTGCCCAGCAGGATCGCGAGCACCAGCGCGGCCATGCCGGCGTTGATGTGAACCACGGTGCCACCGGCGAAGTCGATGGGCGCCACGTTGGCCGCGCCCTCGTCGTCAACCCCGAACAGCTTCGCGGCGATGCCCTTCTCGGACCCGGACAGCAGGCCGCCACCCCAGACCATGTGTGCCAGTGGGAAATACACAAACGTCACCCAGAGACCACCGAATACCAGCCAGGTGCCGAACTTCATCCGCTCGGCGACCGCGCCGCTGATCAGTGCGACCGTGATGACCGCGAAGGTCAGCTGGAAGGCGGCCCACACGATCGCGGGGACCGTGCCGAATCCGCCGGAGACGAACGCCTCGACACCGTTGATCTCGCGGGTCTCGGTCAACTGGTTGAGACCGAAGAGGGCGATGGGATTGTCGAAGATGCCCGCGATGCTGTTCCCTCCGGTGTGACTCGAGGAGAAGGACATCGAGTAGCCCCAGAGCACGTAGATGACGCCGACGACACCGATGGAGGCGAACGACATCATCATCATGTTCAGGACTGACTTCTGCCGCGACAGGCCGCCGTAGAAGAACGCGAGGCCAGGTGTCATGAACAACACCAGCGCTGCGGCCGTGAGCACCCATGCGGTGTCACCGGCACTCAGGCCGTCCGGCCCGAATGGCAAAAATGCTTCGTCTGGCAAGGCTAAGACCACTTTGTGTGAACCTCCTCGGGGAATGGGCGCCGACAGGATCGGCGTCACGAGAAGACTCTTTTGCCGAGGTTTCACTCGTGGTTCTGTCGTGTTTCTTCGATGTGAACGCACAGCCGGTAACCGTTACGCTCACGTTTCGTCGCACAGTGACAGCGCATTCCCCGCCCAGACAGGCGGTTTCGGTCAGCCCAGCAGTGCGTCCACGAACGCGTCCGGTTCGAACGGCGCGAGGTCGTCCGCGCCCTCCCCCAGCCCCACCAGTTTGACCGGAACACCCAGCTCCTGCTGCACCCGGAAGACGATGCCACCCTTCGCCGTTCCGTCGAGCTTGGTCAACACCACACCCGTGATGTCGACCACCTCGGCGAACACCTTGGCCTGCGCCAGACCGTTCTGGCCGATCGTCGCGTCGAGCACCAGCAGCACCTCGTCGACCGCGGCGCGCTTGCTCACCACCCGCTTGACCTTGCCGAGTTCGTCCATCAGACCGGTCTTGGTGTGCAGCCGGCCCGCGGTGTCGATCACCACCACGTCCGCGCCCGCGACGATGCCCTTGTCGACCGCGTCGAAGGCCACCGAGGCCGGGTCCGCGCCCTCCGGGCCGCGCACCACCTCGGCGCCCACCCGCGAGGCCCAGGACTGCAGCTGATCGGCGGCCGCCGCGCGGAACGTGTCCGCGGCGCCGAGCACCACACGGCGCCCATCGGCGACCAGGACGCGGGCCAGCTTGCCGACCGTCGTCGTCTTCCCCGTCCCGTTGACGCCGACGACCAGCAGCACCGACGGCGCGTTGTCGTGCGGCAGCGCCTTGATCGACCGGTCGAACTCGGGATGCAGCTGCCCCACCAGCGCCTCGCGCAGCACCGCGCGGGCGTCCGCACCCGTACGCACCCCGCTCGCGGCCAGCCGGGCCCGCAACTGCTCCATCACCGCGGCCGTGACCGTCGGACCGAGGTCAGCGATCAGCAGGGTGTCCTCCACGTCCTGCCAGGAGTCCTCATCCAGGTCACCACCGCCGAGCAGGCCCAGCACGCTCTTGCCCAGCGCGTTCTGCGACTTCGCCAGCCGCCCGCGGAGCCGGTCCAGGCGGCCCTCGGTGGGCGCGATGGTGTCGATCTCAACGGCCGGTGCGGGTTCGGGTTCGGGAACCGGCGCGGGCTCGGGCTCGGGGATCGGGACGGGAGCCGGCTCGGGCGCGGGTTCGGGGATCGGGACGGGCGCGGGCTCGGGTTCGGGGATCACCTCCGGCTCGGGCGTGGGCGTGGGCGCCGGGGCCACATCGGCTTCGGGCAGGCGCACGTTGGAGATGGTGCGCTTGCGGGCGTCCCGCGGTATCTCGGCGTCGTCCCCGATGACGGGGATCTGGTCCTCGCTGCGGCTGAACGTGATGCCGGAGCCGGCCGTATACCCGCCGGAGCGGTCGATCGCCTTGTCGGCCTCCGCGGGCGGCAGGCTGATTCTGCTGCGCCGATAGCGCACCAGGCCGATGATGAGCGCGGCGATGACCAGGACGGCGACGACCGCTACGGCGATCCAGAGACCTTGTGACACCCAGCCATTGTTTCAAAGCCGCCCAGTGGGTACCCGCCCACCCATGGCAACCGTCGACATATCCGAGTCCTCCACCCTGACCCCCGCCGCGGCCTGGGCACTGGCCTCCGACCTGCGGCGCTTCGACGACTGGCTGACCATCTTCGGCGGCTGGCGCGGCCCGGTGCCCGACTCCATCGACGAGGGCACCGAAGTGTCGTCGCTGATCAAGGTCAAGGGCTTCCGCAACGTCATCCACTGGCGGGTCACCGGCTACGACGAACCTCGGCGCATCGCGCTGCGCGGCCGCGGTCGCGGCGGCATCGAGATCCAGCTCACCATGTCGGTGGCCGAGGAACGTGCGGGGTCGACGTTCCACCTGGTCGCCGAACTCCGCGGCGGCCTGCTGTCCGGGCCGGTGGGGCGGCTGGTGGCCAAGGTGCTGGAGTCCGACGTCCGGCGGTCCGTGCGGAATCTGGCGGCCCTGGCCCCGGTCGACGCCGAGCGGCGCTAGCTACCCGGTGCCGACGAGTTCCTGGCCGCGCATCCGCTGCGAGATCACCTGGGTGATGCCGTCGCCCTGCATGGTGACGCCGTAGAGCGCGTCGGCGATCTCCATCGTCGGCTTCTGGTGGGTGATGACGATCAGCTGGGAGCGGTCCCGAAGCTGCTCGAACAGCCCGATGAGCCGGCGCAGGTTCACGTCGTCGAGCGCGGCCTCGACCTCGTCCATGACGTAGAACGGCGACGGCCGGGCCCGGAAGATCGCGACCAGCATCGCGACCGCCGTCAGCGACTTCTCGCCGCCGGACAGCAGCGACAGGCGCTTGACCTTCTTGCCGGGCGGGCGCGCCTCGACCTCGATGCCGGTGGTGAGCATGTCGGACGGGTCCGTGAGCAGCAGCCTGCCCTCACCCCCCGGGAACAGTGACGAGAACACCTCGCTGAACTCACGTTCGACGTCGGCGTAGGCCTCGGTGAACACCTGCAGGATGCGCTTGTCGACGTCCTCGATCACGTCCAACAGGTCCTTGCGCGCCGCCTTGACGTCCTCAAGCTGTGTCGAGAGGAAGTTGTAGCGCTCCTCCAGCGCCGCGAACTCCTCGAGCGCCAGCGGGTTGACCCGGCCCAGCTCGGCCAGTTCCTTCTCGGCGCGCTTGGCCCGGCGCTCCTGGGTCGGACGGTCGAACGGCATCGGCGCGGGCGCGGTCACCTGCTCGCCGCGTTCGCGGGCCTGCTCGTACTCGGCCATCTCCAACTCGGTGGGCGGCAGCGCGACCTGCGGCCCGTACTCGGCGACCAGGTCGGCCGCGGCCATCCCGAACTGTTCGAGCACCATCTGCTCAAGCTGTTCGATGCGCAGGGCGGCCTGCGCCTTGGCCATCTCGTCGCGGTGCAGCGAGTCGGTCAGCGCCGCGATCCGGGTGTTGAGCGCGTCGACCTCCTCGCGAGCCGCCGTCAACGCGGCGGCGCGACGCTGCCGTTCGGCGGCCAACTGATCGCGCGACGCCGATGCGGCGGCCACCACGCCGGCCAACCGCGCGGCGACCGCGCGGCCCGATTCGGCCACCGCTGCGGCCACTGCGGCCGCATGTTCACGCGCGGCCGCGGCGCGCTGGGCCCGCTCGCGTGCCTCACGTTCGGCGGCCGCGGCACGGCGCAGTGAATCAGCCCGGCCCCGAACGGCATTCGCGCGCTCCTCGGCGGTGCGCACGGTCAGTCGGGCTTCAACCTCGGCACTGCGGGCCTCGTCGGCCGCCGCGGTGAACAGTTCCCGGTCGACCGGTTCGGCCACGTCCTCGGCCGGGATGTCCTGGGCGTTGTGCAGCCGCGTCTCGAGCTCGGTCAGTTCGGCGACGGTCTGCGCGCGACTCGACTCGAGTTCGGCGCGCTGGTCCATCTGCCTGCGGAACTCCTCGTCGGCGATCCGAGACTCCTGCCCCAGCCGGCCCAACTGTTCGTAGATCTGCGAGATCGCCGCGTCGGACTCGTTGAGTGCGGCCAGCGCCTGCTCGGCGGCATCGGAGCGGGCCGCCTGCTCGGCGACGGCACCGGCCAGGGCCGCGGACAGCTCGGCGGACTGCGTCTCGGCCGCCGCGAGTTCGGCGCGCGCCGTCTCGATCTGCGTGGCGATCTCGAGGGTGGACGGCTTTCGGTCCGACCCGCCCGTCACCCAGCCCGGTCCCACCAGGTCACCGTCCGAGGTCACGGCGCGAAGCTGCGGCTGCGTGGCGATGAGGTCGACCGCCGAATCCAGGTCACCGACCACGACGACGTCGCCGAGCAGCGCCGTGACCGCACCCCGCAGCCGATCCGGTGCCTCGATCAGGTCCAGCGCCCAATGGGCTCCGGCGGGCAGCTCACCCGAGGCGCGAGGCGGCACCGGCCAGTCTCCGACGACGATCGCCGCGCGGCCGCCGTCGGCGGCCTTGAGGGCCTGCACCGCCGTGCGCGCGGCGTGCGGGTTCTCCGCCGCCATCGCGTCGGCCGCCGTGCCGAGCACCGCGGCAAGCGCGGTCTCATAACCGGGCCGCACCTTCAACAGCTTGGCGACTGTCCCGAAAAGCCCGTTCCCAGAATGGTTCTCGGCCAGCCAGGCGGCGCCGTCCTTGCGGTCCAGGCCCACCGCGAGGGCGTCGATGCGTGCCAGCAGTGAGGCGACGAGCCGCTCGGAGGCGCGCTCGGCGCTCTGCAGTTCGGCGACCCTCTCGTCGGCCAGCCGCAGCGCGGCCACGGTGCGGTCGTGGTGCTCGTCGAGGCCCACTTCGCTCTGGTCCAGCTCGCCCACGCGACTCTGCACCGTCTCGAATTCGGCCTTGGCGATCTCCGCCCGGGACGCGGCCTCCTCGATGCCCTCCGTCAGCCGGGCCACCCGGTCGTCGATCGATTCGACGCGGGCCCGCATGGTCTCGACCTGGCCGGACAGCCTGGCCAGCCCCTCCCGACGGTCGGCCTCGGCCCGCACCGCGGCCAGGTGGGCGCGCAGGGCCTCGGTCGCGACGCGCTCGGCCTCGGCGAGCGCCGACCGGGCGCCGTCGAGCCGAATCCGGGCCTCCTCGAGTTCGGCCAGCAGCTCCTGTTCCTGCTCGGCGATCGCGTCGGCCTCGGCCTCGAGTTCGTCGGGGTCGCGGCCGCCGGTGTGCACCGGCTGAGCCTCCAGCAGCTGGGCGCGCTCGGAGGCGATCCGCACGGTCGCGCTGACCCGTTCGGCCAGCGCCGACAGCCGAAACCAGGTCTGCTGGGCGCGGTCGGCCCGCTCACTGAGGGTGGCCACGGCGGTCTCGTGCTCGGTCAGCTCCTCGGCGGCCACCGCGAGGCGCTCCACGGCCTCCTCGTGCTCGCGGCGCAGGGCCGCCTCGGTGCCGCCGACGCCGTCGAACTCGGCCTGCCGGGTCACCAGGTCGTCGGCGGCCAGCCGCAGTCGGGCATCGCGCAGGTCGGCCTGGATGGTCTGCGCGCGCCGCGCCATCTCGGCCTGGCGGCCCAGCGGTTTGAGCTGACGACGCAACTCGGTGGTCAGATCCGTCAGCCGGGCCAGGTTGGCGGCCATGGCGTCGAGCTTGCGGACCGCCTTCTCCTTGCGCTTCCGGTGCTTGAGCACCCCGGCGGCCTCTTCGATGAAGGCGCGGCGGTCCTCAGGCCGCGACTCCAGAATCTGGGAGAGCCGGCCCTGGCCGACGATGACGTGCATCTCCCGGCCGATGCCCGAGTCCGACAGGAGTTCCTGGACGTCCATCAAGCGGCAGCTGCTGCCGTTGATCTCGTACTCGCCGGCACCGTCGCGGAACATCCGGCGCGTGATCGACACCTCGGAGTACTCGATGGGCAGCGCGTTGTCGGAGTTGTCGATCGTCAGGGTGACCTCGGCGCGGCCCAGCGGCGCGCGCGTCGAGGTGCCGGCGAAGATGACGTCCTCCATCTTGCCGCCGCGCAGGGTCTTGGCCCCCTGTTCGCCCATCACCCACGTCAGCGCGTCGACGACGTTGGACTTGCCCGAACCGTTGGGGCCGACGACGCAGGTGATGCCGGGCTCGAACCGCAGAGTCGTGGGCGCGGCGAAGGACTTGAATCCCTTCAGCGTCAGACTCTTGAGGTGCATGGCAGGCCAGCGTACCGGCCCCGGCCAGATCAACGTTCAGCGAAACCCTGGATCGGCTCGATGTTCTCCGACCAGTCCGAGATGACCTTGTCCACCTGCCCCGGTGTGGCGGGGCAGCCGAGCAGTTCCAGCAGCTGTTCGCACGCCCGTCGCGGGCCCTGCGCCACCACCAGGACGCGGCCGTCGGCCTGGTTCTTGGCGTAGCCGGTCAGCCCCAGTTCGAGCGCGCGGGAGCGGGTCCACCAGCGGAAACCCACGCCCTGCACGTGACCGTGCACCCAGGCGGTGAGCCGGACCCGCGGTTCCTCGGTCACGATCGGTGGTCGTCGATGTCGAACGTGACCTGCGTGCCGGCCTTGAGCGTCCGGCCGACGGTGCAGACCTGGTCGATCGCGCGGTTGACCACGGTGCGCAGGCGTTCAGCCTCGGCCTCGGTCAACCCGGACAGGTCGATCCGCAGCGTCTCCTCCAGCAGGGGATAGACCTCACGCTCGCGATCGGCGGGGCCGTCGACCTCGATGGTGGCGTCGTAGTCGTCACCGAGGCGGCGCGACAACGGTGCGTCGCTGGCCATGCCACTGCAGGCCGCGAGCGCGATCTTCATCAACTCACCCGGTGTGAAGACGCCGTCGACGCTCTCCGATCCCACGAACACCTCGGCACCCCGGGAACTGCGCCCGGTGTAGCGGCGGGTGCCGGTGCGTTCGACCCACAGTTTGGTCATGACTTTCTCCTGGGTTTGGGTTGGCAGCGTGGACAGTAGAACGACGAGCGGTTCATGAACCGTTCCCGGCGGATGATCGCCCCGCACCGCCGGCACGGCTCTCCCTCACGCCCGTAGGCATCCAGCGACCGGTCGAAGTATCCCGACTCCCCATTGACGTTCACATACAGCGAGTCAAAGGATGTGCCGCCCTGGGCCAGCGCCTCGCGCATCACCTCGGCGGCCGCGTCGAGCACCTCCGCGAGCTTGGGCCGACTCAGCGTCTCCGCGATACGGCTGCCGTTGACCTTGGCGCGCCACAGCGACTCGTCGGCGTAGATGTTGCCGACTCCCGACACCACGGTCTGATCCAGCAGTTGGCGCTTGATCTCAGAATGCTTGCGGCGCAACACTTTCACGACGGCATCACGGTCAAACAGCGGATCCAGCGGATCGCGGGCGATGTGGGCGACGGGGACCGGCACCGCACTGCCGTCAACCTGCACCAGGTCAGCCAGCTGCCACCCGCCGAAGGTCCGCTGGTCCACAAAACTCAGGGCCGTGCCGTCGTCGAGCAGGGCCGCGATGCGCACATGGTCACTGCGGGGCACGGGCCCGAGCAGCATCTGACCGCTCATCCCGAGATGCACCACGAGCGCCTGCTCCCCCACCCCGTCCTGATCGGCGAACAGCAGCCACAGGTATTTCCCGCGCCGACCGGTTCCGGTGATCTGCGCGTCGAGCAGCCGGGCGGTCAGGTCGGCGGGACCGGCCTCGTGGCGGCGCACCGCACGCGGGTGATGCACCCGCACAGCGCTCAACCTCCGGCCGACGACGTGTTCGGCGAGGCCGCGGCGGACGACCTCGACCTCCGGGAGTTCGGGCATGTCAGGCCTGGTCCAGCGCCGTCCACGCGGTCGCTGCGGCCTTCTGCTCGGCCTCCTTCTTGGACCGGCCCACGCCCGCACCGTATTCGACGTCCATCACCACGACCGTCGCGGTGAACTGCTTGTCGTGGTCCGGACCGGTCGAGGTGACCAGGTAGGTCGGCGAACCCATTCCACGTGCCGCCGTGAGCTCCTGCAGGCTGGTCTTCCAGTCCAGGCCCGCCCCCAGTGTGGGTGCGGTGTCGATCAGGGGTCCGAACAGACGCAGGATCACCTGACGTGCGACGTCGATGCCGTGGTGCAGGTAGACCGCCCCGAGCAGCGACTCCATGCCGTCGGCCAGGATGCTCGACTTGTCGGCGCCGCCGGTGTTCATCTCACCCCGGCCCAGCAGCAGGTAGGCGCCCAGGCCATCCTCGGTCAGGTCGCGCGCGACATCGGCCAGGGCATGGGTGTTGACGACGCTGGCACGCAGTTTGGCCAGATCCCCCTCCGAGCGCTCGGGGTGGCGATGGAACAGTTCGTCGGTCACGGTCAGGCCCAGCACCGCATCGCCGAGGAACTCCAGGCGCTCGTTGGTGGGCAGTCCGCCGTTCTCGTAGGCGTAGCTGCGGTGGGTCAGGGCCAGCGTCAGCAGTTCGTCGGGCAGCGTCACGCCGAGCGCGTCGAGCAGTGGCCGCCGGGTCTCGTCCATCACGAATCCTGGCCCGGTTCTGTGACTTTCAACTCCCTGAGCTTGGCCCAGCGGGGGTCGATGACGTCGTGGGAGTGGTCGGGCTCGGCCTGGGCGAGCGGCACGCCGCAGTGCTGGCACAGGCCCGGGCAGTCCTCGGAGCACACCGGGGACAGCGGCAGTTCGAGCCCGACGGTGTCGATGATGACCTGCTCGAGATCCACGGCGTCGTCGACGACATGACCGACCTCGTCGGCCTCGGTGCTGGCCTCGGTCGCACTGTCGGGGTAGGCGAACAGTTCGGTGATCCCGATGCTGACCGAACCCGTCGTCGGCTCGAGGCAGCGCGAGCACTCGCCGACGGTCGGGGCCGTCACGGTCCCGGTGACCAGCACACCCTCGGAGACCGATTCGAGCCGCAGGTCGAGGTCCATCGGCGCCCCCTCGGCGATCGCGACGAGGTCCAGGCCGATGCGGGAGGGACTGGGAACAGTCTCGGTGTGGGTCATCATGGAGCCCGGACGCCGACCCAATCGCGAGACGTCGATCGAGAGCACCGACTTCGGGTGCCGCTGTGCCGCCTTTGCTCGTGCTCCAGACATAGCCTTCGATTCTACTTGGGACACAGCGCTGACCGCCCAGGCCAGCCGATGTGGACGCGGTAGGAATCACGATGATTTTTTTCCCGGCACCTCACGGGTGCGAGGTCTGACCGTTCGCAATGCCGCCGCAGCGCAGCGGCCGTCACCGCACGCGCGGAACTTCGCGGCGGCTCCGCACACCACAATGGAGACCCCGCCTCGAAAGGATGGTTCGTGTCCCTCAAGCTGCACTGGTTCCTGCCCACCTACGGCGACAGCCGCTCGATCGTCGGGGGCGGCCACGGAACGCCCGCCGGCGCGGCCGGGGGTGACCGCGATGCGTCGATCGACTACCTGGCCTCGATCGTGCGCGCCGCGGAGACCTTCGGTTTCACCGGTGCCCTGATCCCGACGGGCGCCTGGTGCGAGGACGCGTTCGTCACCGCGGCGCTGTTGGCGCGCGAGACCACGTCGCTGGCGTTCCTGGTGGCGTTCCGGCCCGGACTGGTCAGCCCCACGCTGTCCGCGCAGATGGCCGCGACGTTCGCACGCCATGCGCCGGGTCGCATCCTGCTCAACGTCGTCGTCGGCGGCGAGGCCCACGAGCAGCGCTCGTTCGGTGACCACCTCGAGAAGGACGCGCGCTACCACCGCGCCGACGAGTTCCTCGACGTCGTGCGCCGACTCTGGGCCGGCGAGACCGTCACGCGCAGGGGCGAGTACATCGACGTCGAAGGGGCCGCACTGGCCAAACCGCCGAGCCCGATTCCGCCGCTGTACTTCGGTGGCAGTTCCGCCGCCGCGGGCCCGGTGGCCGCGCGGCACTCCGATGTCTACCTGACCTGGGGTGAGCCGCCCGAGGCCGTGGCCGAGAAGATCGCCTGGATCCGCGGCCTCGCCGAGGCCGAGGGTCGAACCGTGCGATTCGGCATCCGGCTGCACACCATCTCGCGCGACACCTCCGAGGAGGCGTGGGCGCAGGCCGACCGCCTGGTGGCCGCCCTCGACGAGGACGTCGTGCGCAGGACCCAGGAGGGGCTGGCGCGCAGCCAGTCCGAGGGGCAGAAGCGCATGCTGGCGCTGCACGAGGCCAATCGCGCCGACGGCACCTGGCACGACGCCCGCAGCCTCGAGATCGCGCCGAACCTGTGGTCCGGTGTGGGCCTGGTGCGCGGCGGCGCGGGCACCGCCCTGGTGGGAAGCCACACCGAGGTCGCCGACCGGATCGCCGAATACGCCGCGATCGGGATCGAGGAGTTCATCTTCTCGGGTTACCCGCACCTCGAGGAACTGTTCTGGTTCGGCGAGGGCGTCGTGCCCATCCTGCGCGAGCGCGGACTGTTCGACCAGGGCGCCGACTGCGGCGGCCACGTGTCGATTCCGTTCGTCGGCGCCGCACGATGACGGCACAGGTTGCGGTGACCCGAATCTCGTCCGCACAGGAGGCGCTTGCCGCGGCGGGCCGACTGAGCCAGGACTTCGCGACGGCCGCGGGCCACCGCGACGCCGAGCGGCAGCTGCCCGCCGAACAGGTGCGCGCCCTCTCCGACGCCGGACTGCTGGCGTTGTCGGTACCCGTCGAGTTCGGCGGAATAGACGCCCCGGCAACGGTTTTGGCCGAGGTCTTCCGTCTGATCGCGGAGGCCGACCCGTCGTTGGCGCAGATTCCGCATTCGCACTACACCTTCCTGGAGGTTCTGCGGTTGCAGGGCACGCCGGAGCAGCAGGCGTTCTTCTACGATGTGGTGCTCGCCGGTGCGCTGTTCGCGAATGCCCAGACCGAACGCGGGCCGCATCCGATCAACGTCGACGCCACTGCCCTGGTGCCCGACGGCTCGGGTGGCTACGTTCTCAACGGCCGCAAGTTCTACTGCACCGGATCGCTTTTCGCCGACTGGCTGATCGTGCGCGCGTCACTGGTCACGTCGGCCGACGAGCAGACATGCGCCTCGACGCCCAAAGCCGTCGCGTTCGTTCCCGCCGACGCCGGGGGCGTTCAGATCGTCGATGACTGGGACGGTATGGGGCAGCGCACCACGGCGTCGGGCACCGTGTCGCTCGACGCGGTGCGTGTTCCAGCCGAGCACGTGGTGCCGTTCACACCGATCTTCGACTCCCCGAGCACCTACGGTGCGCGCGCCCAGCTTCTGCACGCGGCCCTCGACGTCGGTATCGCGACGGGGGCCCTGGCCGAGGGCGTGCGCCAAGCCGCAAAGGCGCGACCGCATTTCGAGGCCGGCGTAGAGAGCGCGGTCGAGGATCCCACGCTGGTGCAGACCGCCGGTCAGCTCACCGTGACCGTGCGCGCCGCGGAGGCTCTCCTGGCGCGAGCCGGCGAGCTGGTGGACGCCGCCGCCGCGCATCTGAACGAGGACACTGCCGCCGAGGCGTCGGTGGCGGTGGCGATCGCGAAGGTCGCGGCCACCAGGGCCGCCCTGGAGGCCTCCAGTGCGCTGTTCGAGCTCGGCGGAACCCGCAGCGCGTCCGGCACCGCCAACCTGTCGCGGTTCTGGCGTGATGCGCGCACCCATACGCTGCACGACGCCAGCAGGTGGAAGCTTCAGCACATCGGCCGGTTCACCCTGTCAGGGACGAAACCGCCACGGCACGGCCAACTCTGAGAGTCACCTCTGGACGTAGTCGTGGGTGCCCGCGGCCGTCCGAAGCTGGTGGCGGCCCCGACTCACCGAACGCAGTGTGCCGTTGAGGTAGTCCTCGAACTCGGCGAGCTTGTTGTCGACGTAGATGTCGCATTCACCGCGCAGGCGGTCGGCCTCGGCATGTGCGGCGTCGATCAGGCGGGTGGCCTCAGCGGTCGCGGTGTTGACCACCTCGGTCTGGGACACCAGGCGCTGCTGCTCCTTGATGCCCTCCTGAACGGCCTTCTCGTAGGACAGGTTTCCGCTCTCGACCAGCCGGTCGGCCTCGGCCTTGGCGCGTCCGAGGCTGGCCTCGTAGTCGCGTTTGGCGTTGGCGGCCAGTCGGCTGGCCTCCTCGCGAGCCTCGCCGACCATCCGGTCGCAGTGCGCCCGGGCCTCGGCCACCATCCGGTCGGCCTGCGACTTGGCGTCCGACAGAAGTCGATCGGCCTCGGCGCGGGCATGCCCGAGCGTGGACTCGGCCTCCGTGGTGGCCGACGCCACCATGCCGTCGGCGTGCTGACGCGCGTCGCGCAGCATGCCGTCACGTGCGTCGAGCACATCCTGGGCGTCGTCGAGTTCACCAGGGATGGCGTCCTTGATGTCGTCGATGAGTTCCAGGACATCACCCCGGGGAACCACGCAACCAGCGGTCATCGGCACCCCACGCGCCTCTTCGACGATCGCACTCAGCTCGTCAAGAGCTTCAAAGACTCGGTACACGGCGCACCCTCCAGGCGTAGTCGTTGTTACAAGTGTGCCTGGTGTTACGCCTGTGACTGCGTTTCCGACGCCGGTGTGTCGAGGATTTCTCCGGTCAGCGGCCGCGCAGTCTGTCCTGCAGACGCCGGTTGACCACGTCGGGCAGCAGGTCCGTGACATCACCGCCGAGGGTCGCGACCTCCTTGGCCAACGACGACGACACGAACGAATACTTCGGGGCGGTGGCCACGAAGAACGTGTCCACGCCGGCGACGTGCCGGTTCATCTGCGCCATCTGCAGCTCGTATTCGAAGTCGGTGCCGGTCCGCAGGCCCTTCACGATGGCCGTCAGCCCACGCGCCCTGGCGAAGTCGACCACCAGTCCCTGACCCGACTCGACCCGCAGGTTGGGCAGGTGTGCGCAGGACTCGGTGATCAACTCGATGCGCTCCTCGACACTGAACATCCCCTTCTTGTTGGGGTTCACCAGGACCGCGACGACCACCTCGTCGAACTGCGCGGCGGCCCTTTCGAAGACATCGATGTGTCCGAGGGTGACGGGGTCGAAGGATCCGGGGCACACGGCGCCACTCATGGATCACGACGCTAGCAGGCGGCCGTCGAAGGCTGCCCCCGAACCTTCGTCGGCCACCGGCCACAGCCCCCACGACAGGATCGGTTGCCAGAACCGACACAGACACCCAACACCGCTCGCTGCTCCGACACCTCATCCGTTCGGTTGAAATCCTCTACAGTTCGGCACACACGGACAGCAGTTCTGGAGGCCCATGGTTGCACTCGACGACTTCTCCCGGATGGTCGCCGGTGTGTACGCCGCGGCCCTGACCCCGCAGACCTGGCTGTCCGCGATCAGAGACATCAGCGACACCCTGGGTGCGCACAGCTGTGCGCTGGTCCTCGGCGGGCCGATCGAGCGAACCGTCAAGGTCGCCAATCTGCCTCCCGAGGTGGGTCAGGCCTACATCGAGTACTACGCCAGACTCGACTTCATCCTCGAGGCCGTCGAGCGCGGTCCCATCGGGCAGCTGAGTCCCACGGCGCCGCTGCGCGCGCTGAATCCGCACTCCGAGTTCGACGCCGACTGGATGCGCCCCAACCGATTGGACGACGGTCTGTTCGTCCGGCTCACCAGTGGCGCGGCCACCACGACGTTCCTGGTGGCGGACTCCGAGAGCGATGAGGGTTTCGCCACCCCGGAACGCATCACAGTGATCAATGCGCTTGTCCCCCATCTCCAGCAGGCCCTGCGCACCGAACACGCGCTGCGTGAGAGTGCGCTCGGCACAGCCGATGTCGCCGCGACGGCCGAGGCCGTCCGGCACGGCGTCGCCGTGGTGACCGCGGACTCGTCGCTCGTCCACATGAACTCGGCGGCCGCCGAGATACTCACCGCCGGTGACGGACTCATGCTGCACGGGGGCCGGGTCGAAACCGGGCGAAGCGCCACGACGGCGCGGTTGGCACGCAGTGTCGGCCGCGCCGCGACCGGGGATGCGTCCGGCGTGCGCGGTGGCGACTCGCTGTTGTGCGCGCGCCCGTCCGGGCGCAGACCCTATGTCGTCCACGTGTTGCCCTCGGAGGTCGTCGAACCGCGCCAGCCCCGGGCCCTGGTGATCATCGTCGATCCAGAACAGCAGATCGATCCGCCGGCGGCTCTGCTGCGCAGGCTCTACGGCCTGACTCACGCCGAGGCCGAGGTGGCGGTGCGGGTGCTGCGCGGCGACGGACTCAAGCCGATCGCCGAGGAGTTGTCGGTGTCACTGGCCACCGTCAAGAGTCAGCTGCAGCGGGTCTTCGAGAAGACCGACACGCACCGGCAGGCAGAACTGGTGCGCCTGCTGTTGTCGATCACCCGGTGACGCGCTCGGCGAACTCGACCGTGGTGTCGCCGTAGCGACGCGCCTTCAACGGTTCCCATCCGGCCGGCCACGCCAGCGCCTGCGCCGACGAGGGGCGTTCGATGACGGCCAGTCCGCCGTCAGCCACCCAACCCTGGGTCAGCGCCACGAGAATCGCGCCCACCTCGGCACTGCTCACGTCGTAGGGCGGGTCGGCGAACACCAGATCGAACTGCCCCGTGGCTCCGGCCCCCAGCACGGCGTTGACCGTCCCGCGTCGCACAGTCGCGCCCGTGAATCCCAGCGCCGTGATGTTCGTCGCGATCACACCCGCGGCCCGCGCGTCGGACTCGACGAACAGCGCCGACCCCGCACCGCGCGACAGCGCCTCCAGGCCCAGCGCGCCCGAACCGGCGAACAGGTCCAGCACCGCCAGACCCGCGAAGTCGATCCGCGCGGCAAGCACGTTGAACAGCGATTCGCGCACGCGATCGGTGGTGGGCCGAGTGCCGCGGGGCGGCACGGCGATCCGACGACCGCCCGCCGACCCGCCGATGATGCGGGTCAGTCGACCACCACCAGCAGGTCACCGCCCTCGACCTGGGCGGTCGCCGAAACCGCCACGCGTGCAACGGTTCCCGACTTGGGTGCGGTGATCGCGGCCTCCATCTTCATGGCCTCGATCGTCGCGATGGTCTGACCACTCTCGACGGCGTCACCCGCCTCCACGTTCACCGTGACGACCCCGGCGAACGGTGCCGCGATGTGGTCGGGATTGCCCCGGTCCGCCTTCTCCGCGGTCGGAACGTCGGCCGCGATCGACCGGTCGCGGACCACGACCGGCCGCAGTTGTCCGTTGAGGATGCACATCACGGTGCGCATACCGCGTTCGTCGGCCTCCGAGATCGCCTCGAGCCCGATGAGCAGCTCGACACCCTTCTCCAACCGAACGCGATGCTCGTCGCCGTACCGCAGGCCGTAGAAGAACTGGTTGGCGCTGAGCCGGGAGGTGTCTCCGTACTCCTCGCGGTGCGCCTCGAACTCTTTGGTGGGCCCCGGGAACAGCAACCGGTTCAGGGCGGCCTGGCGCTTGGGGCCCGGGGCCGCCAACAGCGCCTCGTCGTCGGCGCTCAACTCCTGCTCGGGCCGGGCGGGACCACGACCCTCAAGAGCCTTGGTGCGCAACGGTTCCGGCCATCCGCCGGGCGGGTCGCCGAGCTCGCCGCGGAGAAAGCCGATCACACTGTCGGGGATGTCGTAGCGAGCCGGGTCGGCCGCGAACTCCTCGGCACTGACGCCGGCGCCCACGAGCGCGAGTGCGAGGTCGCCGACGACCTTGCTCGACGGGGTCACCTTGACCAGGCGCCCCAGCACCCGGTCCGCGGCGGCATAGTTGGCCTCGATCTCCTCGAACCGGTCCCCGAACCCCAGCGCGATCGCCTGCTGGCGCAGGTTGCTCAACTGGCCGCCGGGAATCTCGTGGGTGTACACGCGGCCCGTCGGCGCGGGCAGACCCGACTCGAACGGCCCGTACACCTTGCGCAGCGCCTCCCAGTAGGGCTCGAGATCGCACACCGCGTCCAGCGAGATGCCGGTGTCGAACTCGGTGTGTGCCGCGGCCGCCACGATCGAACTCAGCGCGGGCTGGCTCGTGGTGCCGGCCAGGGGCGCCGCGGCCCCGTCGACCGCGTCGGCGCCGGCGTGCCAGGCCGCCACGTAGGTGGCCAACTGACCGCCCGGGGTGTCGTGGGTGTGCACGTGCACCGGCAGGTCGAAGCGCGACTTCAGCGCCGAGACGAGCTTCTGGGCGGCGGGCACCCGCAGCAGGCCGGCCATGTCCTTGATCGCCAGCACGTGCGCGCCGGCGTCGACGATCTGCTCGGCGAGCTTGAGGTAGTAGTCCAGCGTGTAGAGGGTCTCGCGCGGGTCGGACAGGTCGCCGGTGTAGGACATCGCGACTTCGGCCACCGCCGTGCCGGTTTCCCGCACGGCATCGATCGCCGGCCGCATCGACTCGACGTTGTTCAACGCGTCGAAGATCCGGAAGATGTCGACGCCCGTCGCGGTGGCCTCCTGCACGAACGCGTTGGTGACCACCTCGGGATACGGCGTGTAGCCCACGGTGTTTCGGCCCCGCAGCAGCATCTGGAGGCAGATGTTCGGCAGCGCCTCGCGCAGCGCCGCGAGCCGCTCCCAGGGGTCCTCCTGGAGGAATCGCAGCGCGACGTCATAGGTGGCACCGCCCCAGCACTCGATGGACAGCAGCTCGGGGGTCATGCGCGCGATGTACGGTGCGACGGCCAACAGTCCGGTGGAGCGCAGGCGCGTGGCCAGCAGAGACTGGTGCGCGTCGCGGAAGGTCGTGTCGGTGACCCCGACGGCCTTCGAGTCACGCAGCCACCGTGCGAAACCCTCCGGCCCCAACTCCATCAGGCGCTGTTTGGAGCCCGACGGCGGCGCGCTGCGCAGGTCCAGGGCCGGCAGCTTGTCATGGGGATACACCGTCGAGGGGCGCTCGCCGTGGGGTTTGTTGACCGTCACATCGGCCAGATAGTTCAGGATCTTGGTGCCGCGGTCGGCGCTGCTGCGCGCCGTCAGCAGGTGCGGCCGCTCCTCGATGAAGGACGTGGTGACCCGGCCCGCCTCGAAGTCGGGGTCGTCGAGCACCGCCTGCAGGAACGGGATGTTGGTGGACACGCCGCGAATCCGGAACTCCGCCACGGCCCGGCGGGCCCGCCGCACGGCGGTGGCGAAATCCCTTCCCCGACAAGTCAGTTTGACCAGCATCGAGTCGAAGTGTGCGCCCACTTCGGCGCCCAGGTTGGTGCCGCCGTCGAGCCGGATGCCCGCGCCGCCCGGCGAGCGGTAGGCACTGATTCGGCCGGTGTCGGGCCGGAAGCCGTTGGCGGGGTCCTCGGTGGTGATCCGGCACTGCAGTGCCGCGCCGTGCACCTGCACCGAATCCTGGCTCAGGCCAAGGTCCTGCAGGCTCTCCCCCGCGGCGATCCGCAACTGCGACGACACCAGGTCGACGTCGGTGATCTCCTCGGTGACGGTGTGCTCGACCTGGATGCGGGGATTCATCTCGATGAACACGTGCTCGCCGCGCTCGTCCAGCAGGAACTCCACCGTGCCCGCACACGAGTAGCCGATCTGGCGGGCGAACGCCACCGCGTCGGCGCAGATCCGTTCCCGCAGAGCGGGATCCAGATTCGGCGCGGGCGCCAGCTCGATCACCTTCTGGTGCCGGCGCTGTACGCTGCAGTCCCGCTCGAACAGGTGGATCACGTTGCCGTGGGTGTCGGCCAGGATCTGCACCTCGATGTGGCGGGGGTTGACCACGGCCTGCTCCAGGAACACCGTCGGATCCCCGAACGCCGACTCGGCCTCCCGGCTGGCGGCTTCGATCGCCTCCCGCAGCGCCTCCGGATCGCTGACCCGTCGCATGCCGCGCCCGCCGCCGCCCGCGACGGCCTTGACGAACACCGGGAACTCCATCGACTTCGCGGCCGCGAGCAGCTCCTCGACGTCGGCCGACGGGGCCGAGGACGCCAGCACCGGCAACCCGGCCCTACGCGCCGCGTCGATCGCGCGGGCCTTGTTGCCCGTCAACTCCAGCACCTCGGCCGAGGGGCCGACGAACGTGATGCCCGCCGATTCGCACGCAGCGGCCAGGCCGGGATTCTCCGACAGGAACCCGTAGCCCGGGTAGATCGCGTCCGCCCCGCAGGCCTGTGCCGTCGCGACGATCTCGTCGACGTTCAGATAGGCCCGGACGGGGTGCCCCTCCTCGCCGATCTGATACGACTCGTCGGCCTTGAGTCGGTGCACCGAATTGCGGTCCTCGTACGGGTAGACGGCCACCGTCGAGAGCTTCAACTCCGTGGCGGCGCGGAACGCACGGATCGCGATCTCACCGCGATTCGCGACCAGGACCTTTGAGATCATGCGCCAAGAATACTGACACCGGAAATCTCACCGAGACCTGGCCGCGCGCCGTGAGATTCCGCGCCCGAGAACGACTATCTCAGCGTGGCCGTGGCCGAGGCGTGCACGTCAGCCGCACCGGAGACCACGGCGAGCTCGATGGGATCTCCGGGCCCGCCTTGGACCCGGATCTCGTCGCCGACGAACACCGGCTTCTGCAGTCGGAAGCTGAAGTCTGCGATCTGGCGGTCGGGGACCTGGGCGCGCACCAACTCGGCGAGGTACACCGCGAGCAGCGGCCCGTGCACGACGAGCGCCGGGAACCCCTCGATCGAGGTGGTGTAGGCCTCGTCGTAGTGGATGCGGTGAGCGTTGCCGGTCAGCGCGCTGAACCGGAACAGCAGCGCGGGATGGGTCTGGGGGTGGCCCACCCACGGCGTCTGCGGCGCGGGCAGCGGTGCAGTGACCCGGGCGAACGGCGTGGCGGCGCCGTCGTCACTGCGATAGACCAGGTCCTGCTCCTCGACGATCCGCACGTCACCGTCCTGGCGATGGGTGTGCCGGACGGTGACGAAGAGCAGTTCCCCGGTGCGGCCGTGTTTGACCGCGGTCTTGACCACCTCGGAGTGCCGCGTCGCGGGCACCCCGATGATCAGCGGCGCCGTCACCGAGAGGCGCCCGCCCGCGAACATCCTGCGCCGGTTGGGAATCGGCGGCAGAAAATGACCCTGAAGGGGGTGCCCATCGGGGCCCAGTTCCGCGGTGCGCGGCCAGTCCAGGAAGTGCACCCACTGCCACAGCAGCGGCAGGGGTTCGCCGGGGCCGGGGGCGGCGGCGAGATCGAGGGTGGCCGCCAGCTGTGCCACGCGCTCGGCGGAGATCACGTCGTGGGAATCGATCGGGCCGGGCTCCCAGCCGGCGACGTGGGCCGCGAGTCCGCTGTCGTTCACGTGTCGAGCCCTCCGCGCTTGATCAACTGTTTGGCGATGACGCCCTTCTGGATCTCGTTGGTGCCCTCGCCCACGATCATCAGGGGCGCGTCCCGGAAGTAGCGCTCCACGTCGTACTCGGTCGAGTAGCCGTAGCCACCGTGCACCCGCACCGCGTCGAGCGCGATCTGCATCGCGGTCTCCGACGCGAACAGCTTGGCCATTCCGGCCTCCATGTCGCAGCGCTGTCCCGAGTCGAACTTCTCGGCCGCGGCGAGCAGCAGTGAGCGCGCAGCGTAGAGCCTGGTGCCCATATCGGCAAGCATGTTGCCCACGGCCTGGTGTTCCCAGATGGGCTTGCCGAAGCTCTCCCGGTCCTGCGCGTAGGCCAGCGCGTCGTCGAACGCCGCGCGGGCCACGCCGGTCGCGCGGGCCGCGACCTGCAGGCGGCCGACCTCGAGCCCCTTCATCATCTGCGCGAAGCCTCTGCCCTCCTCGGTTCCCAGCAGCGCATCAGCGGGCACTCGGCAGTCGGCGAAGTTCAATTCGCAGGCCTCGACGCCCTTGTACCCGAGCTTGGGCAGATCCTTGGAGATGGTGAAGCCCGGCAGCTTCTCGACCAGCAGGATCGAGACGCCGCTGTGCGCGGGGCGGGCCTCGGGATCGGTCTTGCACAGCAGCGCCACCAGATCCGAGCGACGCGCGTTGGAGATCCAGGTCTTGCTGCCGTTGACGATGTACCCGTCCCCGTCACGGCGCGCGACGGTGCGCATGGCCTGCAGGTCGGAGCCACCACCGGGTTCCGTCAGCGCCATCGTGGCGCGGAGTTCACCGGTCGCCATGCGGGGCAGGTAGCGCTGCTTCTGCTCCTCTGTGCCGAACAGGACGAGCAGCTTGGAGACGACGGTGTGCCCGCCCATCGCCCCGGCCAGGCTCATCCACCCGCGTGCGAGCTCCTCGGCGACCTGCACGTAGCACGGCATCGAGACCGCCCCGAAGCCATACGGTTCGGGGATGGACAGACCGAAGATCCCGATCTGCTTCATGGTCTCGATCAGCTCTTCGGGATAGGTGTTGGCGTGCTCGAGTTCGCGCACGACCGGGCGGACCTGCTTGTCGACGAAGTCACGCACCGTCGCGACGATGGCCTCTTCCTCAGGCGCGAGCTGCATCACAGGCCCCCTTTTCTTTAACGAGCATTAGATAATGCGCGGGGACGGGCGGGCAAGGCTTCCCCCTTGCCGCGGCCATGTCAGATCAGGGTGGACCAGTAGTCCCAGAACCGCACCAGGATCATCAGCACGACGGCCGTGAACCACAGCGTCACGATCGACCAGCGCCACTGGTACAGCACCCGCAGCACGACGTTGCCGGCCAACGGTCGCAGAGCGATCGACGCCACGACGACCAGAAGCGGGATGGTCACCGCCCACACCACCATGCAGTACGGGCACAGCGCGCCGATGCGGTAGAGGCTCTGGAAGATCAGCCAGTTGACGAAAACCGCACCCAGCGTGGTCCCGATCGCCAGACCGACCCAATACCACTGCGGCAGACGCACTTTCGCGACTGCCAGAACACCGGTCACGATCACCACGGCGAACGAGACGATGCCGATCAGAGGATTGGGGAAGCCGAACAGACCCGCCTGCGGGGTCACCATCACCGAGCCGCAGGACAGGACCGGGTTGATGCTGCAGGACGGGACGTAGGACGGGTCGACCAGCAGTTCGATCTTCTCGACGGTCAGCGTGAACGATGCGACGAAGCCGAGGACGCCCGCGATCAGCACCCACAGCGCACTGGGCCGACCCACCGCCACGCCGCGGCGAGCGTCGCCGCGGCCGCCCGCGGTTTCGGTGCCGGCGACCTCGACGGTGGGTTCGGCGGTCATGGCGCGGGTGCCGGGGCGGGAACCGGAGCCGGCGCGGGTGCCGGGGCGTCCAGGGCCGGGACGTCTCCGACGATCTCCTTCACCTTGGCGATCAGAGCGTCGGGGGTGCTGACCTTGAAGTCCTCACCGTTGACTCGCACGGTCGGGGTGCCCGTGACCTTGGTGGCGCCGGCCAGGCCGTCGACGATGTCGTTGAACTTCCCGCTGTTGACACAGTCCGGCACGCTGCCGACCACGCCCGCCTGCCTGGCGATCTCGATCAGTTTGGCGTTGTCGGGGGCGTCCGCCGAGTTCTCCGCGGGCTGCTGGGCGAACAGCGCCGTATGGAAACGCTGGAACACCTCTTTGTTGGGCGTGGTGTCGGCCTCGGCGACGCAGTAGCCGGCGTTGGCCGCACGCGTCGAATAGTTCTGGTTCTGCGGCGAATCCAGGATCGCCAGCATGTAGTAGTCGGCGGCGACCGCTCCGGACTCGACCAGCTTGTTGATCGTCGGACCGAACTGCTGCTCGAAGATCGCGCAGTGCGGGCACTGGAAGTCCTCGAAGAGGCTGAGCACCACCTTGGGTTCTTCGGTGCCCTCGTTCTTGATCAGCGACGTCGACTCCACCCGCACGGACTTGATCGCCTCCGAGCGCTTGGCCTCGCCGTTCTTGACGATGTAGAGCACCAGCCCCACGGCGAAGATGACGACGACGGCCGTCAGTCCGATCTGAACCGCGAGGTTGCGCTTGCGGTCGGCCGCCTTCAGGTCGTACTTGGCGGGGCGTTTCGATGACTTGGCCACAGGTGTCTTGATCCTCGTGCTTGCAGGGCGTCGATGATTGGCGGGTCCCAGCCTACCGGCGGTCCACAGCGCCGCCTCAGGCGCGCCGCAGATGCGCCCGCAGGGCCGACGTCACCTCGTCGATGGCCCGCCGGCATCCGCCGCCGAGCGCGCGGAAGTTCATGAATCCGTGCACCAGTGTGCCCATGGACCGCAGATCGCATCCGACACCGGCCGCCGCCAGTGCGCGCGCATACCGTTCGCCCTCGTCACGCAGCGGATCGAAGCCCGCGGTGACCACCA
The DNA here is from genome assembly GCF_001667265.1 of Mycobacterium sp. ACS4331. Lineage (GTDB taxonomy): Bacteria > Actinomycetota > Actinomycetes > Mycobacteriales > Mycobacteriaceae > Mycobacterium. The sequence continues at coordinate 44,621 of NZ_LZHW01000065.1, forward strand.
ACGCGGGCGGGAGGCCGGACAGGTCCGACGCCCGCATCGGCGAAACCCGCGGGTCGGCGACCGACATGCCGGAGCCGTTGACGTAGGCGTGGCCACAGAAGTCCAGATCGCGCTGGGTGAGCACCAGCCCCTCGGCGAACAGCGTGCGGGATCGGCTCGGCGCGGTGAGGTCCGTCCACGGGTACAGCAGCACCTGCAGGGCGGGCAGGGGGGCGCCCTCGTCACGGGCACGTTGCGCCACGACGGCCGCCAGGGCACCGCCCGCGCTGTCCCCCGCGACCGCGACCCGGGCTGGGTCGGCGCCCAGGGCCGCGGCGTGCTCGACCGCCCACAGGTAGCCCGCCCAGGCATCATCGGCCGCGGCGGGCGCCTTGTGCTCAGGCGCCCGGCGATAGTCGATCGACAGCACGTGCACACCCGCGTCGTGGCTGATCAGCCCGCACAGCGCGTCATAGGCGTCCAGGTCACCCAACACGTAGCCGCCGCCGTGGAAGAACACCACCAGCGGGGCGGGCCCGGCGGTGTTGGGAGCCTCGGTGTTCGGAGCGTAGTGGCGTGCCGGGATGTCGGGCTGCCCGTCGAGCCGACCGGGCACGGTCACGGTCGAGACGGCGACCGGTGCGGGCGGACCACCGAGGGCGATACACAGGTCCCGCATCGCCTGCCGGCTGTCGGCGAGATTGGTCTCGTCGAGCACCAGTCCGGGCGTCCCCGCCGCGCGCAGCGACATGGTGAACAGATGCAGGGTCGGGTCCAGAGTGTTCCCGTCGACCACGACCCGGCGCCGGCCCGTGAGCGCACGTTGCACGACCACCGGCAGGGCGGGCAGAACGGACGCAGTCAATTTCGAACCCGCCCGCAGGGCCACCATGGGTGGTCGACGTCGACGCTTCGGCGGTGGCGGCAGCAGCACATCGGTCACGCCCACCGACGGTAGTCGGCGCGGCATCGCGGGGAAACCGGGTGAGTAATATAGGGCCGCTCAACATCACTTCAACAGGTAGGTGACATGACGTCGACTGGCCAGTCGGGGGCCGTCCCGGCCATCGGACTCAATGACGAGAACACCATTCCGGCGCTGGGCCTGGGAGTCGGTGAGCTGTCCGATGCTGAGACCGAACACGCCGTCGCCACGGCACTCGAACTTGGTTACCGGCTGATCGACACCGCGGCGGTCTACGGCAACGAGGCCGCGGTGGGCAGGGCCATCCGGGACTCGGGCATCCCCCGCGCCGAAATCTTTGTCACCACCAAGCTCGCCAACGCCGACCAGGGCTTCGGCTCCGCGCAGGACGCCGTGAAGGCCAGCCTCGAGCGGCTGGGGCTGGACTACGTCGACCTGTACCTCATCCACTGGCCGATGCCCGGCCAGGGCAGGTTCGTCGACAGCTTCGCCGGCATCCTCAAGGCCCGCCAGGACGGGCTCGTCCGCTCCGCGGGCGTCGCGAACTTCACTCCTGAGCACCTCGCCGACCTGATCAACCTCACTTACGTCACACCCGCGGTCAACCAGATCGAACTGCATCCGCTGCTCACCCAGACCGAATTGCGCGCCGCCAACGCCCAACACGGCGTCGTCACCGAGGCGTACGGACCCCTGGGTGTCGGCAGGCTGCTGGACAACGAGACGGTCACCGCGGTGGCCGCCGGATACGACAAGTCCCCGGCGCAGGTGCTGATCCGGTGGAGCCTGCAGTTGGGCAATGTCGTGATCCCCCGCTCGTCGTCGGCCGAGCGGATCGCGGCCAACCTCGACGTGTTCGACTTCGAGCTGAGCGCGCAGGACATGGACCGGCTCAGCGCGCTGGACAGCGGCACCCGGTTCCGTCCCGATCCCGAGACCTACACGGGCGTCTGATTCACCCGGTGGGACAGGTGCCGGCCGCGGCGCGCAGTCGATCCGCCGAGGCCGCGTCGACACTGAGGCGGTAACCGCGCAGCACCTCGGCGAACTGCACCGCGTACTGGCACCAGAACGCGGTGTTGGGCGGCATCCAGACCGCGGGCTCGGAATCACCCTTGTCCTGGTTGGCGCCGCCGGAGACCGCGAGCAGGTTGGCCGGATCGTTGGCGAACCGCCGACGCAGATCCTCCGGCCAGGCACGGGCCCCCATATCCCAGGCCAGGGCCAGCGGGACGATGTGATCGATCTGGACCGACGCGCCGATCTGGTTGCCGCGCACGAAGGCCACGGTCGCGTTGGTGTACGGATCGTGCAGCGTGCCGGTGGCCACGGCCGTGGGACAGCGTTTGATCGCCACGAACGTCTTGGCGACCAGGTCGCGGTTGAGGATGTCGTTGCGGGTGTCACAGCCGTTGCGTCCACCCGGTGCGTCGGTGTCGTCGGTCCAGGCGTCGCCGAACGCCGCGCGGTGGTAGTCGTAGCCGCGGATCCGCAGCGGCACCACCGGGATTCCGGCCAGGATGTCGACGCCGGGTTCGACGGTCGGCGGCCCCTCGGCCAGCGCCACGGACTGGGACCGCTCCCCCACCCCGGCCACCGTCGTCGCGGCGACGACCACGGTCAACGCCGCCACGGCCAGCAGCCACAGCAGCGTCATCCGTCTCATGACTTCTCCATGTAGACGATGCGTTCCCCGGTGAACCAGGCCGCCAACTGGGCCATCCCGGGATCGTCGGGGATCGTCTCGTAGGCGTTCATGCAGAAGGCCCGGGCCTCCTCGATGATGTCGCGGTGGTCGATCAGGGACAGCAGCCGCAGACCGAATGCGCGGCCGGACTGGTTGCGGCCCAGCACATCTCCCTCGCGACGCTCCAGCAGGTCCAGATCTGCGAGCTCGAACCCGTCGAGGGTGGAGGCCACCGCCTTCAGGCGCGTCGCGGCCCTGGACGCCTCCGAGAGCGACGTCACCAGCAGGCACAGGCTCGGATGCTGGCCGCGACCGATTCGACCGCGCAGCTGATGCAGCTGGCTGATGCCGAACCAATCGGCGTCGTAGACCACCATCACCGTCGCGTTCGGCACGTCGACGCCGACCTCGATCACCGTGGTGCACACCAGCACATCGATCTCACCGGCGCGGAAGGCCGCCATCACGGCGTCCTTCTCGTCAGACGGCAGCCTGCCGTGCATGAGCCCCAGTCGCAGACCCGCCAACTGTCCGGCCTTGAGCCTGCCGAAAAGCTCGACGACCGAGGTGGCCTTCCGGCCCGACTGGTCCTGACTCGCCTGGTCCGGTGCCGCCTTGTCGTCGTCGTCGATGCGCGCGGTGACGACGTACGCCTGTCGTCCGTTCGCCACCTCCTCGCGAATCCGCACCCACGCCCGATCCAGCCATTTGGGCTTCTCGTTCGCGAAGATCACGTTGGTGGTGATCGGCTGCCGGCCCCGCGGCAGCTCGCGCAGCGTCGACGTCTCGAGGTCGCCGTACACCGTGAGCGCCACGGTCCGCGGGATGGGCGTCGCGGTCATCACCAGAAGGTGCGGTGTGGTGCCGTCGGGCGCCTTGGCGCGCAGCTGATCCCGCTGCTCGACACCGAACCTGTGCTGCTCGTCGACCACCACCATGCCGAGTCGGTGGAACTCGACGGCATCCTGGAGCAGAGCATGCGTCCCGATGACTATTCCGGCTGCGCCCGAGGAGATCTCGGCGCGCGCAGCCCGCTTCTGGGCCGCGGTCATCGATCCCGTCAGCAGCGCCACGCGGGTGGCCTCCTCCGCGCCGCCGATCTCGCCGGCCATCGCCAGGGGGCCCAGCACATCCCGCATGGATCGGGCATGCTGCTCGGCCAGCACCTCGGTGGGCGCCAACAGGGCGCACTGGTGGCCCGCGTCGACCACCTGCAGCATGGCCAGCAGAGCCACGACGGTCTTGCCGGACCCGACCTCGCCCTGCAGCATCCGGTTCATCGGACGCGGTCCGGCCAGCTCGCCCGAGATGACGTCGAGGACTTCGCGCTGACCTCCGGTCAGTTCGAACGGCAGGCGCTGGCGCAGTCCGGCGACCAGCCCGTCGTGGCCCAGCGGCGCGGACGGTCCGGCCTCGGCGAGTTCACTGTGCCTGCGCTGCATGAGCGCCCACTGCAGACCGGCTGCCTCGTCGTAGCGCAGCCGTTCGATCGCACGGTCGCGCTCCTGAGCGTTCTCGGCCATGTGCACGGCCCGCAGGGCGGCGTCCTCGGACATCAGACCACGTTGCCGCACAATCGATTCCGGCAGCGGATCCGGGACCGGGTCGAGCACCGCGAGCACCTGCCGCACGCAGGCGTAGATGTCCCAGCTCTGCAGTTTGGCGCTGGCCGGGTAGATCGGGAAGAAGTCGCGCTCGAACACCGAGATGTCGAAGCCGCCGTCAGCCTCGGCAGCTTCGGCGATGGAGCGGAGTTCCTTGCTGCCCTTGAGCTCTCGGCCATGCGGGTGGTCCAGCACGAGGTAGGCCGGATGGCTCAGCTGCATGGTCCGCCGGAACCACTTCACCTCGCCGGAGAGCATGACCTTGGTGCCGACAATCAGGTTCGGCGCTATCCATTCGGCGTTGAAGAACGTCGCCGTCACCTCGGGTGTGCGCTTACCCAGGGTCACCACAAGGTATTTGCGCTGACGCTTGCCGGGCTGCGGCCTCATGTCCTTGAGGACGTGCTTGGTGATGGTGTCGACGAACGTGACGTGCTCGCCCTCTTCGAGGTCGAGAGCCTCACCCTCGTCGCGCACACTCATGCCCTCGCTGTACTTGCGCGGGTAGTGCCGCAGCAGATCGTCGACCGTGCGGATGCCGAAGGTCTCATCCAGCGCCTTGGCGGCCTTCTTGCCGACGATGAAGTCCAGGCGGTCTCCGAGTGTGGCCACGGCGTTACTCGACTCCGATGATCAGGGCGTCACCGTCGTGTCCGGTGGCGTAGGTGACCACTTCGGTGCCCAGGTGATGCCGGTGCACGTGTTCGCTGAGCAGCACGCCGACCTGCTCATCGACCCGCGCGCCCATCAGAACGGTGACCAGTTCACCGCCCACGCCGAGCAGCAGGTCGATGAGGCCGCGGCCCGCAGCCACGACGTCGTGGCGGACCACCAGCACCTCGTCGCCGAAGATCCCGAGCCCGTCGCCCACCCGGCACGGACCGGCCCAGGTCAACGCGTCCTCCTCGGCCACCCGCACGGAGCCGAACCGGGTCGCGCCTGCCGCGGCCGCCATGGTGTAGCCGTCGTCAACGGCCTGGCGGGCACGATCGTGCACCGCCAGCGCGGCCAGGCCCTGCACCATCGAGCGAGTGGGAAGCGGGACCACGTCGATGCCCCACCCGATGGCCGCGGTGCACCCCGCGACCAGTTCCTCGGCGGCGACATAACCGTTGGGCAGCACCAGAACCGACGCGGCGCCGGTGTCGACGACGGCGCGCAGCAGCTGCCGGGCGCTGACCGCGGGACCACCCCCGTCGGGTTGTGTGCGCAGCACCGCGGCGCCCTCGTCGGCGAACAGGTCCGCCGCGCCGTCGCCGTCGACGACGGCCAGCACCGCCCGATCCCGGCTCCAGCCACCCGATCCGGCACCGACCGGCCCCGTCCGCAGGGACGAGATCTGGATCCGGCTGGGGATGCCGAGGTCCAGCGCGGCCTCGACGGCCGCCCCGGCGTCGTCGGCATGCACGTGCACGGAATGTCCGACATCGGGGACCGCCGCGATCACCACAGAGTCGCCGAGGGCTTCGAGACGCTCCCGCAGCACCTCGACGGAACCGGGTGCGCATTCGGCCAGCACGTACATCACCTCGAACGCGGGAGCCGCCGTCAACGGCGTCTCGGGAGCCCGCCCCTTCGGTTCGTAGGCGCCGCGCTGGGGGGCGTGGCCCGTGACGGTCTTGGCCAGTGCGTCGATCAGCACCAGGAGGCCACGTCCACCCGAGTCGACGACACCGGCCTCGGCCAGCACCGCGAGTTGGTCAGGGGTGCGGTCGAGGGCCACGGCCGCGGCCTCCGCCGACGCCGGCACCGCGTCCGCGAGGTCGCCACCCTCGGCCACACAGTGTTCTGCCGCCGTCGCGGCCGCCTGCAGCACCGAGACGATGGTGCCCGGGACGGGTTCTCCGCCCATGGCTTCGACCACCAGTGCCACCGCGTGGCGCAGGATCGCCGCGTACAGGCGCGCGTCGACCTCGTCCACCTCGCCGGCGGTGTCGGCCGCCGCAGAGTCGACGACGTCGGCGAACGCGCGCAGGATCTGGGACAGGATCACCCCGGAGTTTCCCCTGGCGCCGTGCAGGGCCCCACTCGACAGTGCGCTGGCCATCGCCACGAGGTCACCGCGGCCGACCGCATCGGCCTGCGCGACCGCCGAACGCATGGTGAACAGCATGTTGGTGCCGGTGTCGGCATCGGCGACGGGGAAGACGTTGAGGCGGTTGATCTCGTCGGTGTGCGTGATGAGGTCACCGACGCACGTGTGCGCCCACACTCCGAGGGCGGCGCCGTCGAGTCGACGATCCGACATCGGTGCCCCTTCCTTGCCGCCCCACTGCGGGCGCAAGCCTAGTCGGCGCGGCTGACATGAGTGCTCATCCGCGGCGCGACTCAGCCCATTTTGGTGATCGTCGCGATCGTCGGTATCCTGGTCAGGTTGTCGGGTCACCCGTGATCGGTCGTTGGCCCCAGTACTGATGAGCTTTACGTAGAGGAGTGGTGACCATGGCTGCCGTGTGCGATGTCTGCGGCAAGGGGCCGGGCTTCGGCAAGTCGGTGTCGCATTCGCATCGTCGGACCAGCCGTCGCTGGGATCCGAACATCCAGGTTGTGCACGCGGTGACCCGCCCCGGCGGCAACAAGCAGCGCATCAACGCCTGCACCTCGTGCATCAAGGCCGGCAAGGTCGTGCGCGGCTGAGCCTGCCGGCTCCGCTTCGGCCTGTGTTTCAGGCCACATCAGGTCGGGTAGGCAGCGGCAATGACCGCAACTCCTTCCCGACCTGTCACTCTCGTCGCTGCTCTCGCCGCGTCCGGCCTGCTGCTGGCCGCGTGCGGGAACAACGATTCCGGTGACACCGAAAAGACGACTTCGGAGACCACCACCACCACGACCTCGGTCGAGACGACCGAGACCGAGACGGTGACCACGTCAGTCCCCGTCAACCCGTCGCCGGCCACCGAGACTCCGATGGCACCCGGGCCGACAGGAGACGGTGGCGGTGACGTCGAGATCACGATTCCGTCGCCGCCGGCCATTCCCTCCCCGCCGCCGATCCCCGACATCCCGTCGCCGCCGCCGATCCCGGCGATCCCCAACCCGTGACGGATTAGGGCAGGCGCCAGTCGACGGGGTCCGCGCCGCGGTCGGCCAGCAGTTTGTTGGCCCGGCTGAACGGCCGCGACCCGAAGAATCCGCGGGACGCCGACAGCGGCGACGGGTGCGGCGACTCGATCACACCGCAGTCGGGTCCCAGCATCGGCTTGAGGGTCGATGCGTCCCGCCCCCACAGGATCGCCACCAGCGGGCCGGGCCGGGCGGCCAGCGCCCGGATCGCGCATTCCGTCACGGCCTCCCAGCCCTTACCGCGGTGCGAGGCGGGCGTGCCAGGACTCACCGTGAGCACCCTGTTGAGCAGCATCACGCCCTGTCTCGACCACGGCGTCAGATCGCCGTTGGACGGCTTGGGCAGGTCGAGGTCGCGCCCGTATTCGGCGAAGATGTTCTCCAGGCTTCGCGGCAGCGGTCGCACCTCGGGGGCCACCGAGAAACTCAGTCCGACCGCATGGCCGGGTGTCGGATACGGGTCCTGCCCGACGATCAGCACACGCACCTGGTCGAACGGAAAGGTGAAGGCCCGCAAGACATTCGGGCCAGCAGGCAGATACCCGCGACCTTCTGCCAATTCCGCCCGGAGGAACTCCCCCATTCTGCTGACCTGTTCGGACACGGGGGCCAGGGCGTGCGCCCAACCCTCGTCGATGAGTTCGTTCAACGGCCGCGCAGTCACGAGGGACCAACCTAATTGAATGACTCCCAGCCGCGCGCACCGGTCCACGCGCGGCCGTCGACGGTCACCGTCGGCTCCCCCTCGACAACCTCGCCGATGGACCGCCACCCCGGCGGCAGTGCGCCGGGGAAGCTGGCGACCAGGGCGTGGTCCTCGCCCCCGCCGAGCACCCAGTCCCACGCGTCCCCCGCCGTGACGGCAGCGGCGCCGGCGAGCGACTCGACATCCGGCGTCAGCGCCGCGCCACTGAGCGCGATCCCCACCCCCGAGGCCGTCGCGAGGTGGCCCAGGTCTGCCAGCAGGCCGTCGGAGACGTCAGTCATCGCGGTCGCACCCGCGTCCGCGGCGGCAGGGCCCTGGCCGTAGGGCGGTTCGGGCACCAGGTGGCTGCGGACAAGGTCGGGAAATGCGACGCAACCGGCGAGCAGCAGCGTGTATCCCGCCGCCGACCGGCCGAGTGCCCCCGCCACCGCGACGGTGTCACCGGGCTGAGCGCCGCCGCGCGGCACCGCGGTCCGCCCGCCCAGGTCGCCGAACACCGTCACCGACACCACCCACTGCGGGCTGGCCACCAGGTCGCCGCCGATGATCGAGGCTCCCCCGCAGCGCTCGGCCTCGGCCCACATCCCGTCGGACAACTGCAGCGCCGCACTGGCGGCGGTGTCGGGCGGAGCGCCGAACGCCACGACGAAGGCGGTCGGATGCGCACCCATGGCCTCGACGTCGGCGGCATTCTGCGCGATCGCCTTGCGGCCGATGTCGTGCGGATCCGACCAGTCCCGCCGGAAATGCCTGCCCTCGACCAGCATGTCGGTGGAGATCACGACGCGGCCATCGGGCACCGCGAGAACCGCGGCATCGTCACCCGGACCGACGAGCACCGAATCGGACAGGGTCCGTCCCGCGACCAGTCGGTCGATCACGGAGAACTCGCCCATCTCATTCAGCGTCGGGTCCAAATCGTCGGGCATCTCACCTCCAGAGCGGGCCTCACTGGTCTGAACACCGTCCCCACCTGCGGTAAATTCATTCAGTCGGCCTGCGCCGCCTCGGTCAGCGGCGCGGAGACGTCAGTGTATGAGACAGGTGAGGAGACATCCGCGTGGTCGAGGCGTTCATGCTGATCCAGACCGAGGTCGGCCGCGCAGAGGTGGTGGCCAAGCAGGTCGCCGCTCTTCCCGGTGTGTTGTCGTCGGAGTACGTCACCGGCCCGTACGACGTCGTGGTGCGGGTGACGTCGGAGAACCTGGCCGATCTGCAGGCGACGGTGGTCTCCAGCGTGCAGGCCGTCGAGGGCATCACCCGGACCCTGACCTGTCCGATCGCCGTCGCCTCGGCGTGACCGAAACCGACGGACCGCCGCGGGCGGTGTTCATCGCCGCACTCGTGGTGGCGGTCGCGGCACTCGTCGGGGTGATCATTGTCGCGGCCAACCAGGAGCCTGCCCCCGTGCCCATCGCGGCGGTGCCCGCCCCGCGGGCGGCGGATCCGGCATGCGCGGAACTCATCGCGGCCATGCCAGACAGTCTCGGCGACTACGAGCGCGCCGAGCTCGCACCTCCGGCGCCGCCGGGAACCGCCGCCTGGCGTGGCGATGACGAGGCCGAACCCGTGATCCTGCGGTGCGGCCTCGACCGCCCTGCGGATTTCGTCGTGGGTTCGCCGCTGCAGATGGTCGACGATGTCAGCTGGTTCCGGGTCGCCGAAGGCAACCGCGTCACGTGGTTCGTGGTGGACCGCGCGGTGTACGTGGCCCTGACCCTGCCGCAGAACTCCGGGGCCACCCCGATTCAGGAGATCTCTCGGACCGTCAGCGCGACGCTGCCCGCCAAGGACATCGATCCCGCGCCAGCGCGCTGAGTTTTCGCGCCGAGGGGCGACTTGTGGACACGTTCGCCCAGGAAGGCCCGTAAACAACTCGACTCTCGGCGCCGCTCAAACTCAGCGCAGCCCCGTGCCCCGAGCCAGCGCCGTCTCCACCATCGTCGCCAGCAGCGTCGGGTAGTCCACGCCGCTGGCCGCCCACATCCGCGGGTACATCGAGATCGTGGTGAATCCCGGCATGGTGTTGATCTCGTTGATCACGGGCCCGTCCTCGGTGAGGAAGAAGTCCACCCGGGCCAGGCCCTGCCCGTCGATCGACTGGAACGCGCGGATGGCCAGTTGACGGATCTCGTCGGCGACATCGTCGTCGACCTTGGCGGGCACGTCGAGTTCGGCCGCATCCTCGAGGTACTTGGTGGCGAAGTCGTAGAAGCCGTCTTCGCGGCCTCGGACCCCGGCCACCCGAATCTCACCGACCGTGCTGGCCTCGAGGTGGCCGTCGGGGAACTCCAGAACACCGCACTCGAGTTCACGGCCGACGATCGCGGCCTCGACGATGACCTTGGGGTCGTGCTGGCGAGCCGCGGCGATCGCGGCGGGAAGGTCAGCCCACGAGGTCACGCGACTGACACCGATCGAGGAACCCGCTCGGGCGGGCTTGACGAAGACGGGCAGCCCGAGGCGCTCGCGCTGTTCGGGCGCCAGCGTGGCCTGGTTGGCCCGCAGCACCACCTGGTCGCCGATCGGCAGACCCTCCGACGCCAGCAGCTTCTTGGTGAACTCCTTGTCCATCCCGGCCGCACTCGCCAGCACGCCAGCCCCGACGTAGGGCACGCCGGCGAGTTCCAGCAGACCCTGGATGGTGCCGTCCTCGCCATAGGGGCCGTGCAGGATCGGGAACACGACGTCGACGGACGCCAGCACCGCACCCGCCTCGGAGGCGTCCAGGGACAGCAGTTCGCCGCGCCGGTGCGGATCGGCCGTCAGCGCCAACGCCGTACCGGAGGCGTCGGTGACCTGGGGAAGTCGGCCGTCGACGATCGCGAGCGTGGCCGGTGTGGCGTCGGAGAGCACCCATCCGCCCTGCGCCGTGATGCCGACCGGAACGACGTCGAACCGCGCCGGATCGAGATTGCGCAGGATGCTTCCGGCCGAGACACAGGAGATGGCGTGCTCACTGCTGCGGCCACCGAACACGACAGCCACTCGAACACGCTTTGGGACGCTCACAACTCCAAGAGGCTACCGCCCCGTGTCCGACAGAGCGCGCTCGATGTCGGCCACCAGGTCGTCGGTGTCCTCGATGCCCGCCGAAATCCGGACGAATCCGTCCTTGACGTCATCACCCCACCGCGCCCGTCGATCGACGGAGGTGTGAATGCCGCCGAAACTCGTCGCCGCGACCAGCAGTTCGCTGCGTTCCACCAGTCGGTGCGCGGCCGCGGCGTCGTCAAGTTCGGCCGAGACCAGACCACCGAACCGCGCCATCTGGGTGCACGCGACCGGATAGGACGGGTCGCTGGGCAGTCCCGGGTACCGCACGGAGCGCACCGCGGGATGGCTGGCCAGCATCGTGGCCACGGCCTGTGCGTTGACACACTGGCGTTCGAACCGCAGGCCCGCGCTGCCGAGGCTGCGCAACACCAGCCAGGTGTCGAAAGCACCCAGCACCGCTCCCGACAGCAGACGCTCGCGCGCGACCGCCGCCATCAGGTCCGGTTGGCTGCCCGCGACATAACCCGACAGCAGGTCACTGTGACCCGACAACGCCTTGGTGGCGCTGGCGACCACCAGGTCCGCGCCGAACGAGAGCGGCTGCTGCGCCAACGGTGTCGCGGTCGTGTTGTCCACCACCAGCCGGGCGCCCTTTCGTCGGCAGACCATGCCCAGCTTGTGCAGGTCGACGACGTCGAGGCTGGGGTTCGCGGGGGTCTCCGCGAGCACCACGTCAGCGTGCTCGGCCTGTTCGAGCATGTCGTGACACGACGCCAAGTGGACCGTGATCCCTTGGGATGCAAGGTATTCGGTGGCATACGCGCGTACCTGGTAGTAGCCGTCGGCGGGTATCACCAGAACCGAACCCGGTGTGGTCAGGGTCCGCAGCACCGCACTGATCGCGGCCATGCCGGAGCCGAACACCAGGGCCTCGGTCGCGCCCTCAAGCTGCGCGAGCGCCGATTCCAGTTGCCGCCACGTGGGATTTGAGCTGCGCCCGTAGGTGTCGAGGACGGCGTCCTCGTCACCGGAGAGGTGGTACGCGGACACCGGAACCGGCGTCGCCATCACGGGCGCACCTGGAACCACCTGCGAGCTGACGGCTTTGACCGTCCGAGTCGAGGAACCGTAGGAATCCACCATGCCTCACTCCGGTTTGGTGCTGCGTCCGAGCAGCAGCGCGACTGCCTCGTACACCGAGAGTCCCCGGTGACACACGCGGTGCACGGCATCGGTCAGGGGCATCTCCACGTCGTAGCTCGCCGCCAGCGCGAGCACCGACTCACATGACGTCACCCCTTCGGCGACGTGGCCGCTGGTGGCCAGCTGCGCCGCCTCGATGGAGTCCCCATGCCCCAATCTCTCACCGAAGGCGCGGTTCCGCGACTGCGGCGACGAACAGGTGGCCACCAGGTCACCGACACCGGCCAGACCGGCCAGCGTCGCACCCTTGGCGCCCAACGCGATGCCCAGGCGCATGATCTCGGCCAGTCCCCGGGTGATGATCGCCGCGGCGGTGTTCTCCCCCAGGCCCACGCCCGCGGCCATCCCGCACGCGAGCGCGATCACGTTCTTGCAGGCGCCGCCGATCTCGGTGCCGACCACGTCGGAGTTGGTGTACGGACGCAGGTATCCGGTGCTCAGGGACCGCTGCAGAGTCACCGCGCGTCCGGAGTCGGTGCAGGCGATGACGGTGGCCGCCGGTTGCCCCACGGCGATCTCACTGGCCAGATTGGGACCCGACAGCACCGCGATCTGGTTCGCGTCGATGCCGGTGACCTGTGAGATGACCTGGCTCATGCGCATCAGTGAACCGAGTTCGATGCCCTTGGCCAGGCTGACCAACGTGGCGTCCGGAGCTATCAGCGGCACCCACGGCTCAAGGTTGGTGCGCAGCTTCTGCGCGGGCACCGCGAGCAGCACCGTGGTCACTCCGTCGAGCGCGGTGCCGGCGTCCGTGGTGGCCGTGATGCCCTCGGGCAGCGTCACGTCACCGAGGTACTCGGTGTTGGTGCGGCGCGAGTTGATCTCATCGGCCACCTCGGGCCGGCGCGCCCACAGCCGGACCTCGCTGCCGGCGTCAGCCAACACTTTGGCCAGCGCCGTTCCCCACGCGCCCGCGCCCATCACCGCCGCCGTACCCACCGTGCTGGCCATAGCTCCCTCGTCGACGAGAATGCACCTGTTGCATGTGCCCGTCAGCCTAGCGAGGACCGCTGGCAGGATGATCCACATGAGCGGCACGCACACACGCGCGCCGGGCGACGGCTCGGATGTTGCTGACATCGGGCTGGTCATCGCGGTCAAGCGGCTCCGAGCAGCGAAGACGCGGTTGGCGCCGGTCTTCTCGGCACAGACGCGCGAAGCCGTGGTCCTGGCGATGCTCGTCGACACCGTCGGCGCGGCGACCCAGGTCCCCGCCCTGGCGTCGGTGACAGTCGTCACACCCGATGCGGACGCCGCGGCCGCGGCCACCGGACTCGGGGCGCGGGTTCTCACGGATCCGACCCCCGAGGGGCACGGCGACCCGCTGAACAACGCCATCGCCGCGGCGGAGGCGGAACTGTCCACTGAGGTGTCCAATATCGTTGTGCTGCAAGGTGATCTGCCCGCCCTACAGCCACGGGAGCTCAGTGAGGCGATCGCGGCGGCCAGGAGACATCCGCGCAGTTTCGTCGCCGACCGGCACGGCACGGGCACCTCGGCACTGTTTGCATTCGGGGTGGCGCTGCATCCCGAATTCGGAACGGATTCTGCCGCACGGCATCGTCATTCGGGCGCCATCGAACTCACCGGCGCCTGGCCGGGACTGCGGTGCGACATCGACACCCCTGACGACCTGATCGCCGCCCGCCGTCTGGGCGTGGGGCCGGCCACCCGGCACGCGACGGATCGTGCGGGCCGAAGTCGCTAGCAACGCCTCGCGGCATGGGGGATGATCGACGGTGTGACCGACACCGACGCCGCCGACACCTCCGACACCGCCGTCGCGAACCGAACTGACGAGTGGCACGACAGAAGTTCGGCCCCGGAGGCGCCACCCGCGGCCACCACGAGCGCGGCCGTCGACGAGCTCCCCGAGGACCGGTACCTCAACCGCGAGCTCAGCTGGCTCGACTTCAACGCCCGCGTCCTCGCGCTGGCCGCCGACCCGTCGTTGCCCCTGCTCGAGCGGGCGAAGTTCCTGGCGATCTTCGCCTCGAACCTCGACGAGTTCTACATGGTCCGGGTCGCGGGCCTCAAACGCCGCGACGAGATGGGACTTTCGGTGCGCTCGGCCGACGGGCTGTCGCCGCGCGAACAACTGCGCCGCATCGGTGAGCGGACCCAGCAGGTCGCGAGTCGGCACGCCCGGGTGTTCCTCGACTCGGTGCGACCCGCGATGGCGCAGGAGGGCATCGTCGTGGTCGGCTGGGCCGACCTCGATGAGGCGGAGCGCAACCGACTGTCGACGTACTTCCACGAGCAGGTGTTCCCGGTCCTGACACCACTGGCCGTCGATCCCGCGCACCCGTTCCCGTTCGTGAGCGGCCTGAGCCTCAATCTCGCGATCACGGTCCGGCAGCCCGAGGACGGCACGACGCACTTCGCGCGCATCAAGGTGCCCGACAATGTCGACCGGTTCGTCGAACTGCCCGGCGAGGACACCCCGTCGGGCCGGCCGGGCTACCGATTCCTGCCCATGGAGGAGTTGATCGCGGCCTTCCTGCCGGTGCTGTTCCCCGGCCTGGACATCGTCGAACATCACGCGTTCCGCATCACCCGCAACGCCGACTTCGAAGTCGAGGAGGACCGCGACGAGGATCTGCTCAAGGCGCTCGAGCGTGAACTCGCGCGCCGCAGGTTCGGCTCTCCGGTGCGCCTCGAGGTCGCCGACGACATGACCGAGCACATGCTCGAACTGCTGTTGCGCGAGCTCGACGTCGACCCCGGCGATGTCATCGAGGTGCCGGGACTGCTGGACCTGTCGTCGTTGTGGCAGATCTACGGAGTGGACCGACCGGCGCTGAAGGATCCGACGTTCGTGCCGGCCACCCCACCGGCCTTCGGTGAGCGCGAGACGCCCAAGAGCATCTTCTCGACACTGCGCGACGGTGACGTGCTGGTGCACCATCCCTACGACTCGTTCTCGACGACGGTGCAGAGGTTCATCGAGCAGGCCGCTGCCGATCCGAATGTGCTTGCCATCAAACAGACCCTGTACCGCACGTCGGGCGACTCCCCGATCGTCAACGCGCTGATCGATGCCGCCGAGGCGGGCAAGCAGGTGGTCGCGCTCGTGGAGATCAAGGCGCGCTTCGACGAACAGGCCAACATCAAGTGGGCCCGTGCCCTCGAACAGGCCGGCGTGCACGTGGTCTACGGCCTGATCGGGCTCAAGACCCACTGCAAGACCTGCCTGGTGGTGCGCCGCGAGGGTTCGGCGATTCGGCGGTACTGCCACATCGGGACGGGCAACTACAACCCGAAGACCGCACGCCTCTACGAGGACGTGGGCCTGCTGACCGCGGCACCGGACATCGGTGCCGACCTGACCGATCTGTTCAATTCACTGACCGGATACTCACGCAAGGTCAGCTACCGAAATCTCCTGGTCGCGCCCCACGGGGTGCGCAAGGGCATCATCGAGCGCATCGAACGCGAGGTGGCCGCGGTGCGCGAGGGCGCTGAAGGCCGAATCCGATTGAAGGCCAACGCCCTGGTGGACGAGCAGGTCATCGACGCGCTCTACCGGGCCTCACAGGCCGGGGTCCGGGTCGAGGTGGTGGTGCGGGGCATCTGCGCGCTGCGCCCGGGCGCGGAGGGTTTCTCGGAGAACATCGTCGTGCGCTCGATACTCGGGCGGTTCCTCGAGCATTCACGAATCATTCACTTCAAGGCCATCAACGAATTCTGGATCGGCAGTGCCGACATGATGCATCGTAATCTCGACCGCCGCGTTGAGGTGATGGCTCAGGTCAAGGATCCGCGCCTGACCGCTCAGCTCAACGAGGTGTTCGAGTCGGCCATGGATCCGGCGACGCGATGCTGGGAACTCGGCCAGGACGGGAATTGGACCGCCCTGCCGCATGAGGGCCAGACGGTGCGCGACCATCAGGTGTCCTTGATGAACAAGCACCGGCACCGCTGACGCAGGCCGACCCGATTCTGTCGGCGAATTGACCTGTAGGAGTTGAGGTGCCAAAGGACGCGTCCTCGCCGCCGGTGAAGGCTGCCGGAGCCGTGCTGTGGCGGCCCGGCGTTGACGGGCCCGACCACCCTGAGATCGCGGTGATCCATCGCCCGCGCTACGACGACTGGTCGCTGCCGAAGGGAAAGGTCGACCCCGGCGAGACCGAACCGGTGACGGCCGTGCGCGAGATCTGGGAGGAGACCGGATGTCAGGCGCAGCTGGGGCGCAGGCTTGCCACCGTGACCTATCCGATCGAGCAGGGCACCAAGATGGTGCGGTACTGGGCCGCGCGGGCGGTCGGCGGTGAGTTCCGGCCCAATCATGAGGTCGACAAACTCCTGTGGCTTCCGGTCGGCGACGCGATCACCAAACTGCGTTATCCACATGACCGCAAGGTGGTCCGGCGATTCAGCCGACATCCCGTCGACACCCGCAACCTGTTGATCGTCCGGCATGCCACCGCGGGCCGCAAGAGCCGCTACAAGGGCGATGATCGAAAACGGCCGCTGGATAAGCACGGCCGCGCCCAGGCTGAGTCTCTGGTGCCACTGCTGTTGGCATTCGGTGCCACCGACCTTCATTCAGCCGACCGGGTGCGGTGCAGGCAGACCATCGAACCGCTGGCCGACGAACTCGGTGTGAGCATCGCGGACGAGCCCGCGCTGACCGAGGAGGCCTATGCGGACAACCGAAAGCGCGCCCGCGCCCGCGTTCTCGAGATCGCCGAACAGCCGGGCACGCGCGTGATCTGCAGTCAGGGAAAGGTGATACCCGACCTGATCTCGTGGTGGTGCCAGAACGCCGGGGTCAAGCCGGACAAGTCACGAAACCGTAAGGGCAGCGTCTGGGTGATGTCGCTGGCCGGTGATCGACTGGTCGCCGCAGACCACATCGGCAGTCCCCTGGCGGACTCGGACTGAATCGGCCGCGGACACAAATACGCCGCGGGGGCACAGCTTCCCGCGGCGTATTCGTGTCGAGGTGTTACTTGCGACCCTTGGCCGGAGCCTTCTTGGCCGTCGTCTTGGTCGCGGCCTTGCGGGCCGGAGCCTTCTTGGCGGGCGCGGCCTTCTTGGCCGGAGCCGCCTTCTTCACTGCCGCCTTCTTCGCGGGGGCAGCCTTCTTGGCGACGGTCGCCTTCTTGGCCGGAGCCTTGGTGGCAGCGGCCTTCTTGGCGGGTGCAGCCTTCTTGGCCGGAGCCTTGGTGGCAGCTGCCTTCTTGGCCGGAGCCTTGGTGGCGGCCGCCTTCTTGGCCGGAGCCGCCTTCTTCACTGCGGCCTTCTTCGCGGGCGCAGCCTTCTTGGCAGCCGTCTTCTTGGCAGCCTTCTTGGCCGGTGCCGCGACCACGCCACGCTTCACAGCGGGGCCTTCGGCCGGGAGCTTTTGCGCGCCAGACACAACCGCCTTGAACTGTGCGCCCGGACGGAACGCCGGAACCGAGGTCGCCTTGACCTTCACGGTCTCGCCGGTGCGGGGATTGCGCGCGACACGCGGAGCACGCTTGCGCTGCTCGAAAACGCCGAAACCAGTGATGGTCACGCTGTCACCCTTGTGCACGGCGCGCACGATGGTGTCGACAACATGCTCGACGGCCGCGGTGGCCTGCCGGCGATCCGAGCCCAATTTCTCCGTGAGGACGTCGATGAGCTCTGCTTTGTTCATGCAAAAACCTCCGAAACCAGTGGCCCTGGTTGGACCGACTAGAGGACACGGTAAACCCTGCAATGGCTGATTTCCAAGAGCCACGCGCAGTTTCAGGTAATCCCAGCGAACTTTTTCTCAATCAGCTTGGGGCGCACCGATGGTGATTCCGGGGCCTCAGAACCTCGTTCACCGACCGCATTTCAGAGAGTCTTGATCGAATCAAGGGGCCGGGAGAGTCTTGGGCTTCCACTCCGGCCGACCCGCCTCATAGGACTCGATCGAGTCGAGTTTCCGCAGCGTAAGGCCGATATCGTCGAGTCCTTCGAGCAGTCTCCAGGCCGTGTAATCGTCAATGTTGAACGGCACCATTGTCGTTCCGGCGGTGACAATTCGATCTTGAAGATTCACAGTGATTTCCAGACCCGGGGACTGCTCGATGAGCTTCCACAGGAGTTCCACATCATCTTGGGAGACCTGCGCCGCCAGCAGGCCGGCTTTTCCGGCGTTGCCCCGGAAAATGTCGGCGAATCGGGACGAGATGACCACCCGGAAGCCGTAGTCCATGAGTGCCCACACCGCGTGTTCGCGCGAGGAGCCGGTGCCGAAATCCGGTCCGGCGACCAGAACCGAACCCCGGTCGAACGGGCTGACATTGAGAATGAAACTCGGATCGTTACGCCAGGCCGCGAACAGTCCGTCCTCGAAACCCGTTCGGGTGACGCGCTTCAAATAGACCGCCGGAATGATCTGATCGGTGTCGACATTCGACCGGCGCAGCGGGACACCGATGCCGGTGTGGGTGTGAAAAGCTTCCATGATCTTGAATCTCGCTCGTCTTCTCTAGTTCAGGTCTGCAGGTGAGGACAGGGTGCCGCGCACGGCTGTGGCGGCGGCCACCAATGGCGACACAAGATGAGTTCGGCCACCCTTGCCCTGGCGACCCTCGAAATTGCGATTGGACGTCGAGGCGCAGCGCTGTCCCGGCGACAGTTGATCGGGGTTCATACCCAGGCACATCGAGCATCCGGCCTGGCGCCATTCCGCCCCCGCCGCAGTGAAGATCTCGCCCAGACCCTCGGCTTCGGCCTGCGCCCGCACCTTCATCGAACCCGGGACGACCAGCATTCGGACCCCGTCGGCGACCCTGCGACCGCGCAGGACCTCGGCAACGGCACGCAGGTCCTCGATCCGGCCGTTGGTGCACGAACCGACGAACACGGTGTCCACCGCGATCTCACGCATGGGCGTACCGGGCGTCAAATCCATGTACGTCAGCGCCTTCTCAGCGGCCTGCTTGGACGCGTCGTCGGTCATCATCTCGGGATCGGGCACGGTCGCCGACAGCGGAACACCCTGACCGGGATTGGTCCCCCAGGTGACGAACGGGCTCAGCGTCGACGCGTCGATGTACACCTCGGTGTCGAATTCGGCGCCCTCATCGGTGCGCAGCCGATCCCATGCCGCCACGGCGTGATCCCAGTCCGCGCCGGTCGGTGCATGGGGGCGGCCCTTGAGGAATTCGTAGGTGGTCTCGTCCGGGGCCACCATGCCCGCACGGGCGCCGGCCTCGATGCTCATGTTGCACACGGTCATCCGGCCCTCCATCGACAGCGATTCGATCGCGCTGCCGCGGTACTCGATGACATGCCCCTGCCCGCCGCCGGTTCCGATCTTGGCGATCACCGCGAGGATGATGTCCTTGGCCGTCACCCCGGGCGGCAGCGTGCCGTCGACGTTGACCGCCATCGTCTTGAAGGGGCGCAGCGGCAGGGTCTGTGTGGCCAGCACGTGCTCGACCTCGGAGGTGCCGATGCCCATCGCGAGTGCGCCGAAGGCACCATGCGTCGACGTGTGGCTGTCGCCGCACACCACGGTCATCCCGGGCTGAGTCAGACCCAGCTGGGGCCCGATGATGTGCACGATGCCCTGCTCGGCATCCCCCATGGGATGCAGTCGAATGCCGAACTCCTCGCAGTTGCGCCGCAGCGTCTCAACCTGAGTCCGCGACACCGGGTCGGCGATCGGCTTGTCGATGTCGATCGTCGGAACGTTGTGGTCCTCGGTCGCGATCGTCAGATCCGGGCGTCGCACCGGGCGCCCGGCCAGACGCAGGCCGTCGAAGGCCTGCGGGCTGGTCACCTCGTGCACCAGATGAAGGTCGATGTAGATCAGGTCGGGTTCACCCTCGCCGGAGGCGACCACATGGTCCGCCCAGACCTTTTCGGCCATGGTGCGTGGTCTGCCGGTGGGCACTGCGTCGTTGGACATCGCATCTCAATTCCCCCGCGGCGCCGGATTGATTGGGCTGGCAATCTCAACATGCGGGACGTTAGTATCTCTCTGTGAGACAGGATAGCGGCATCGGCGTTCTCGACAAAGCCCTGGGCGTACTCCACTCGGTTGCCGAGTCCCCATGCGGGCTGGCCGAACTGTGCGAGCGCACCGGACTGCCACGGGCCACGGCACACCGCCTGGCCGCGGGGCTCGAAGTGCACCGCCTGCTCACGCGGGACACCGAGGGCCGCTGGCAGCTGGGCCCGGCACTCGTCGAACTCGCCGCGCACGTCAACGATCCGCTGCTGGCCGCGGGCACCGCGGTGCTGCCACGCCTGCGCGAGATCACGGGCGAGAGCGTGCAGTTGTACCGACGTGAGGGCACCTCGCGTATCTGCGTCGTGGCCTTGGAACCGCCTGCCGGTCTCCGCGACACCGTGCCCGTCGGCGTCCGGATGCCGATGACCGCCGGGTCGGGCGCCAAAGTCCTGCTGGCCTACAGCGATCACGCGACACAGCAGGCGGTCCTGTCCGGAGCCAAGTTCACCGATCGCGCGCTGGCCGAGGTGCGCAGGCGGGGCTGGGCGCAGAGCGTCGCCGAGCGCGAACCGGGCGTGGCGAGCGTCTCCGCGCCGGTGCGCGACGCCAAGGGCGCGGTGATCGCAGCGATTTCGGTGTCGGGCCCCATAGACCGGATGGGCCGGCGCCCCGGCGAACGGTGGGCCACCGACCTGCTCGCGGCGTCCGAGGCACTGACCCGCCGGCTCTAACCGGTGCGCCCCCGGCGCACGAGGAACACCGCCGCCCCCAGCGCCAGCAACGCGGCACCGGCCAGCACCGACGCCACCGGCAGGGTGAATGCGAGTACCGCGCAACCGATGCCGCCGACGATGGGGATCACCCGGGCCCGGCCCGGGGCGAGGGTGAACGCCGAGGCGTTGGCGATCGCGTAGTACACCAGCACGGCGAACGACGAGAATCCGATCGCCGACCGCAGATCCACTGTCGCGGCCAGGATCGCCACGACCAGCCCGATGGCGATCTCGGCGCGCTGGGGAACGGCGTGGCGGGGATGCACCGCGGCCAATGCGGCCGGGAGGTGTCCGTCCCGGGCCATCGCCAGCGTCGTACGCGACACCCCGAGCAGCAGCGTGAGCAGCGCACCCCCGGCAGCCGACACCGCGGCGACGCCGACAACCGGAACCAGCCAACCGATCTCGGCCGCCCGCACCGCATCGACCACCGGGGCCGCCGAGGCCGCCAGGCCGTCCGGACCCAGGGCCCCGAGCACCGCGGTCGCCACAGCCACATAGGCGATCAACGTCAGCGCCAGGGCGATTCCGACGGCGCGCGGTATGACACGCCCGGGGTCGCGCACCTCCTCGGCCATGGTCGCGATGCGGGCGTATCCGGCGAACGCGAAGAACAGCAGTCCCGCGGCCTGCAGGATCCCCGGCACCGACACGGGCGCATCGACGGCCAGCCGCTGCGCGTCGACCGCACCCGAGGAGAACACGGCGACCACCACGGCAGCGAGCACGGCCAGGACCACCGCGACGATCCCCCGCGTCACCCATGCCGACTTCTGCACGCCGACACAGTTGAGGGCCGTCATGGCGACGACGACGGCGACCGCGATCTCGCGGGCGTGGTCGGGCCAGGCGTAGGAGCCGACCGTCAGCGCCATCGCCGCGCACGACGCCGTCTTCCCGACCACGAATCCCCAGCCGGCCAGGTGCCCCCAGAAGTCGCCGAGCCGTTCGCGGCCATAGACATACGTGCCGCCCGAGACCGGATAGCGCACCGCGAGTCTGGCCGAGGACATCGCATTGCAGTAGGCGACCCCGCACGCGATCGCCAGCCCGATGAGCAGTCCCGAACCCGCGGCCCGGGCGGCCGGGCCGAGGGCCGCGAAGATCCCGGCGCCCAGCATGGCGCCCAACCCCACGGCGACGGCGTCGATGACTCCGAGACTGCGCCGCAGTTCGTCTGGCTGATGGGTGCTCGGCACGCTCGTCGACGCTACTGCGCCCTGTGGGCGTCGTCACGTCGATCACCTGACACACTGACGCGCATGGGAACCAATCAGCGCTCACAGATCGTGATGACCGACGACGAGATCACACAGTTCGTGACCGACAGCAGGACCGGGACGCTGGCCACCGTGGGGGCCGACGGACAGCCGCACCTCGTGGCCATGTGGTACGGCGTCGTCGACGGTGAGATTTGGCTGGAGACCAAGATCAAGTCGCAGAAGGCCGTGAACCTGCGTCGCGATCCCCGGTTCACATTCATGATCGAGGACGGCGACACCTACGACACCCTGCGGGGCGTGTCGTTCGAGGGGACCGTGGAGATCGTCGAGGACCCCGACACGATCTTTCGCGTGGGCGTCAGCGTCTGGGAGCGCTACACCGGCCCGTACACCGACGACATGAAACCAGCCGTCGACATGATGATGAACAAGCGCGTGGCTGTGAGACTCATCACGACGCGCACACGGTCCTGGGACCACCGCAAGCTCGGGATGCCGGCGATGCCGTTGTCGGGGTCCACCGCGCCCCAGGCGTGACATTCTGCAGCTACGCGAAAGGCCCCTCACAACCGAGGTTGTGAGGGGCCTTACTCGTTGTACCCCCGATGGGATTCGAACCCACGCTACCGCCGTGAGAGGGCGGCGTCCTAGGCCGCTAGACGACGGGGGCTAGAACTTCCGGAGGGTCAGCATAGCCGAAGCGTTGACGCTGACCTAATCCGGTTCTGATTGCTCAGAACCGCTGGGGTACCAGGACTCGAACCTAGAATGGCTGAACCAGAATCAGCTGTGTTGCCAATTACACCATACCCCATTGGCGACCTAATCGTGCTGGTCAGAACGCTTTCGACGGTTTCCCGCCGATCTGGTGGCGCTCGTTCCAGCCCTCAAGGGCCGACGAGGAGACTACCAAAGATTTCGACCCACTTTTACACACCCCCCTGTGCGCGGGCCTCCCGCAGACGCGCGAGGCTCCGCTCCCGACCCAGCAGTGTCATCGACTCGAACAGCGGCGGGCTCACCTGAGAGCCCGTGACGGCGACCCGAATCGGACCGAAGGCCTTCCGGGGCTTGAGGCCCAGTTCGTCGATCAGGCTGGCTTTCAGGGCCGTTTCAATGGCATCGGTGGTCCACTCCGGCAACGCATCGAGCGCGGCGATGGCCGCGTCGAGCACCGCGTCCGATTCGGGGCCCAATTCCTTGGCACGGGCCTTCGGGTCGATCTCATAGGACGCGTCGTCGAAGAACTTCAGCAGGCCCCACGCATCCCCGAGCACCACGATGCGGGTCTGGATCAGTCCCGCCGCCTCGGCGAAGCCTTCCTCGTCCAGACCGGTGTCATGACCGTGCTCCTCCAGGTGGGCGCGCAGGCGCGCGGCGAAGTCGGCCTCGTCGAGCAGACGGATGTGTTCGGCGTTGAGTGCGTCAGCCTTCTTCTGGTCGAAGCGCGCGGGGTTGGAGTTGACGTTGACCACGTCGAAGGCCGCGACCATCTCCTCGATGCTGAACACGTCGCGATCGTCGGCGATCGACCAGCCAAGCAGCGCAAGGTAATTCAGCAGACCCTCGGGGATGAACCCACGGTCGCGGTGCAGGAACAGGTTGGACTGCGGATCCCGCTTGGACAGCTTCTTGTTGCCGTCGCCCAGCACGGGCGGCAGGTGCGCGAACTCCGGTGTGAAGTCAGTCACGCCGATCCGGATGAGCGCGTCGTAGAGCGCCAACTGGCGCGGAGTGGACGGCAGCAGGTCCTCACCGCGCAGCACATGGGTGATCTTCATCAATGCGTCGTCGACCGGATTGACCAACGTGTACAACGGATCTCCGCTGCCACGAGTCAATGCGAAGTCCGGCACGGAACCCGCCGGGAACGTCGTCTCCCCGCGCACCAGGTCCACCCAGGTGAGGTCGGTGTCGGGCATCCGGAGCCGGACGACGGGACTGCGCCCCTCGGCACGGAAGGCCGCGCGCTGTTCCTCGGTGAGGTCGCGATCGAAGTTGTCGTAGCCCAGTTTCGGGTTGCGGCCCGCCGCGAGGTGACGTGCCTCGACCTCCTCGGCCGTCGAGAAGGCCTCGTAGGCCTCCCCCGCCTCCAGCAGGCGCGCGATCACGTCGAGGTAGATCTCGCGGCGCTGCGACTGCCGGTACGGCCCGTACGGGCCACCGACCTCGGGACCCTCGTCCCAGTCCATTCCCAACCAGCGCAACGCATCCAGCAGCGCGAGATAGCTCTCCTCGCTGTCGCGTGCGGCGTCGGTGTCCTCGATCCGGAAGACGAAGTCACCACCGGTGTGACGGGCGTAGGCCCAGTTGAACAGCGCCGTGCGGATCAGACCGACATGCGGCGTGCCGGTGGGCGACGGACAGAAGCGAACTCGGACGTGCTTGTCTGGCGAGGCCATCATTTCCCTTTGCGCACTACGGGATTGGACAGAGTGCCGATCCCTGAAACGGTGATGCTGACGGTGTCCCCGTCCTCAATGGGGCCCACCCCTTCGGGTGTGCCGGTCAAGATCACGTCGCCGGGCAGCAGCGTCATGACCGCCGAGACCCACTCCACGATGGCGCCGACGTCGTGGATCATCAGCGAGGTGTTCGACTGCTGCCGCAGCTGTCCGTTGACCTCGGTCCGCAGATCCAGCCCACTGGGGTCCAGGTCGGTGACGATCCACGGTCCCAGTGGGCAGAACGTGTCATGCCCCTTGGCCCGCATCCACTGGCCGTCCTTGCGCTGTTGATCCCGAGCCGACACGTCGTTGGCGATGGTGTATCCGAGGATGTTCTCGGCCGCCCGCGCAGCCGGAACGTCCTTGCACGGCCTGCCGATCACGACGGCCAGTTCGCCCTCGTGGTGCACGGGATTGGCGTCGGCCGGCAACTGGATCGGCACATTGGGGCCGATGATCGCGGTGTTGGGCTTGAGGAAGATCACCGGGTCCTCAGGCGCGACGCCGCCCATCTCCTCGGCGTGGGCGGCGTAGTTCTTGCCCATGCAGATCACCTTGCTGGCCAGGATCGGCGCCAGCAGGCGGACGTCGGCCAACGGCCACGTCCGACCCGTGAAAGTCGGCGTGCCGAAGGGATGCTCGGCGATTTCTCTGCAGACCGCCTCGCTCGGGTCACCTTCGATGCTCACGAAAGCGACGCCGTCGGGGCTGGCGATTCGACCCAGGCGCATTGGTCCAGCCTAGTGACCCTGCTCAGCCGACCCGACGCGCGGTGACCATCGTGACCAGGAAATCCTCCAGGTGCTCTGCCGTGACGTCCACCTCGCCGCGCAGCCATCCCGTCACGAGGTCGAATCCACCGGCCACGAGCGTCAGCGCCGCCAGCTCCATATCGGGGTCGAGCGCCTCCTGTCCCGCCAGCAGCGCTCGGCCCTGCTCGGTCATCACCTGCGCCAGCATCGTGATGACTCCGCGACGCCTGGCGCGCAGAGCGTCGGTGGCCTGCGACTCGATCAGCAGGCGGCCGCGGCGCGAATCGGCGGTCAGGTGCCGCAGCCCGGTGCCGATCGCCGCGCGGGCGCGCTGGACGGGATCGGGCGGGCTTTCGGCGATGGCGGTCAGCATGGTCGCCGAGGCCTGCGCGACCTCGCGGTCGAACAGTGCCAGCAGCAGATCCTCGGTGCTGCGGAAGTTCTCGTAGAAGTAGCGGTCGTTGAGGCGTGCCCCGGCGCACACCCCCCGCACCGTGAGCCCGCCCGCACCCGACTGCCCGACGAGGTTCAGTCCGGCCTCGAGCAGTGCGGAGTGCCTCCTGCTGCGGCGCTCCGCGGACGTGGCGCCGGCGTAGGTGCGCGCTGCGGCCGACATGGCACTGATTGTCGCATCTGCACCCTTGACCGACCCCGGTATCTGGTGAACACTGTCACCAAATACCGCGTCGACGGCTGGAGGGTGGCACGGCATGGCCCCTGAACACGGCAGACTCCCGAATCCACCGTCACTGCGGGACTTCCCCTTCAACGTCTTCATGCGACTGCTGCCGCAGGGCGACATCCGCGCCACGGCCGGCCAGCATGAGTCGTTCCGGCGCTACGCGGATCTGGGAGACCCCCTGGCCGACGCCGTGGTGGCGATGATCCAGCGCCTGCCCACCGGCGTCGGACGGGCGATGTTCGAGACGGCCGTGGAACAGGGCATCGACGCGGTGCCCGACGCGCCCGACGAGCTGCGCGCGTTCTTCGCCGCCGTCGACGACCAGCCGTACTGGCTCGACTACGACAAGCTCGATCTGGCGGCGCGGGTCAGCATGCGCACCGGCGTGGTGGGCATCGGCCTTGCGCTGCCCGGCCTCGCACTGACCGGAGGTTATCTGGCCTCCAAAGCCGACAAGCCCCTGGTCGGCACGGGCGATCTGTACCGCATGGCGCCGCGTCGCCTCAACGAGACCGCCACCTGGTACATCGACGTCACCTCCCCCGGTGGACTGCGACGATTCGCGCCGGGTTTCACCGGCACGGTGCGCGTGCGCCTCATGCACGCACTGGTCCGAGCGGCCATGAACCGCCGCGACGACTGGGACTACGACGAGTGGGACACCCCGGTCAATCAGGTGCAGCTGGCCGGGACCCTGATGCTGTTCTCGCTGGCCAACCTCGCCGGCTGTCAGGCGATGGGCATGCGCTTCTCCGAACGCGAACGCGATGCCGTGTTCCATTTCTGGCGTTACGTCGGGCTGTTGATGGGTGTGCACCCCGAACTCGTGCCCACGAGCGAGGCCGACACCTGGCGACTGTTCTGGCTCGAGGCCGACACCGAGTTCGAGCCCGATGAGGACTCACTGCGACTGGCCCAGGCGCTGCACGCCAACCGCCACGAGGGCCTGGTGACCGAGTTGGCCCGCGCCTACCTGTCGTCCTACAGCCGGCTGATCCTGGGCAAGTCCAATGCCGATCGGCTCGGGCTGGTGGACAACAAAGCGCTGCAGGCCGCGGTCCTGGCCACTTCGGCGGTCAACCGCGTCCTGGACCTGCGCCGGGTCGTGCCCGGGATGACCTGGCTCAGTGAGGAATTGGGGCAACGCGCACGGCAGGGTCTGGTGACGCGCGGAATGGCGGTGACCGGGGGCGACCGCAGCTACGGCAGGCACGACGCCCTGGCCGCCGCCGGATAGCGAACCGCTGTCTCATATACCGAGACGACGGTTCGGCATTCTGAGACGGCCCGTGGGACCATGGGCGCCATGGGCACCACCGCGATCGGCACCGCGCGGCGCTGGTCGATGCTCGTGATCGCACTCACCGCCACGCTCTTCGCCAACGTGTTCATCAACGGCGTCGCGTTCCTCATCCCGTCACTGCACGCACAACGCGGACTCGACCTGGCCCAGGCCGGGCTGGTGGCCGCCATGCCCAGCTTCGGCATGGTCGTCACCCTGATCGCCTGGGGATACGTGGTCGACCTGATCGGCGAGCGCTTCGTCCTGGCCTGCGGATCGGCCCTGACCGCCGCCGCGGCGTTCGCCGCCGCGGCCGCCGACTCCCTGGTGGTGATCTGCGCGCTGCTGTTCCTGGGCGGGATGGCCGCCGCCAGCAGCAACACCGCGAGCGCGCGTGTCGTCGTCGGCTGGTTCCCCCCGGAACGTCGCGGCCTGGCCATGGGCATCCGGCAGACGGCCCAACCACTCGGAGTGGGCTTGGGCGCCTTGGTCATTCCGCAGCTGGCCCAGGACCACGGCGCCGCGGCGGCCCTGCTGTTCCCGGCCGCGCTGTGCACCGTCGCCGCGGTGATGACCGCCGTCGGTGTGCTCGATCCCCCGCGCCCGGACCGGGCCGACGCCCACAGTGACGACCTGGCCAACCCCTATCGCGACTCCTCGACACTGTGGCGCATCCATGCCGTCTCGGTGCTGCTGGTGGTGCCGCAGGGTCTGGTCTGGACCTTCACGCTGGTCTGGCTCATGACCGACCGCGAGTGGTCGGCCGGATCCGCGGGTGTGCTCGTGATGGTCTGCCAACTGCTCGGTGCCGCAGGCCGAATCACCGCCGGCCGCTGGTCGGACGTGGTCGGGTCTCGGCTGCGTCCCGTCCGGACCATCGCGATCGCCGCGGCAGTCAGCATGGGCCTGCTGGCCATCACCGACGCGTTCGACTCTCCGGTCAGCATCGCGATCATGATGGTGGCGGCCACAGTCACGGTGTCCGACAACGGGTTGGCCTTCACCGCCATCGCCGAACTCGCGGGGCCGTTCTGGAGCGGTCGCGCACTCGGCGTGCAGAACACGAGTCAGCTGTTCACCACGGGCATCGTGCCGCCGGCGTTCGGCGCGTTGATCTCGGCGGCGGGGTTTCCGGTCGCCTTCGCCGTCTGCGCGCTGTTCCCGTTGGCCGCGCTGCCACTGGTTCCAGTGCACGCCGATCCCCTGCGGAGGACCGAAACCACCTAGCGCCGCTTGGGGCCGGGCTACCCTCATCGCATGTGCACCATGCGAATCGCAGTCGGCGCGACACTGCTGGCCTCGGTGCTGACGGCCACCCCTGCGGCCGCAGACCCGACGTATCCGGGCAGTTACGGCAGCAACGGCGTCTTCGGCGTCGGGGTCGACAACACCGATCCCCGGGCCACAGCGGTCATCCCGCCCGGCAGGTACCGCGTCGACCAGGCGCCCAGCCTCGCACCGTTCCAGAGCGCGCCGGGCTCCTGGTACCGCTGCAGCGATTTCCCCTGCGGCCCAGGCTATCCCGCCAACGTCATCGCATCCGGGGCGGCACTGCGAGACGCCGCCACATCAGTGGACATCCTGCCCACCGACGTGGCCGTGTCACTGCACAACGTGACGCTGACTTCCGTTCGCTAGCCCCGTGGGCTGACCTCAGAGCCTGGCGAGGATCCGCTGGCCGACCTGGGCCGTCGACAACTTCTCGTCGCCCCGAGTGGCCAGGTGCTCCTCGACGGCGCGGTCCACCCGCCCGGCGGCCGCGTTCTCGCCCAGGTGCGCGAGCAGCAGGGCGACCGACATCACCGCGGCGGTCGGATCGGCGATCCCCTGTCCCGCGATGTCGGGGGCACTGCCGTGCACCGGTTCGAACATCGACGGGTTGACCCTGGTCGCATCGATGTTGCCGCTCGCGGCCAGGCCGATGCCACCGCACACCGCGGCGGCCAGGTCGGTGATGATGTCGCCGAACAGGTTGTCGGTCACGATCACGTCGAACCGGCCCGGGTCGGTCACCAGGTGGATGGTCGCGGCATCGATGTGCTGGTAGGCGACCTCGACGTCGGGATACTCCGCGGCCACGCGCTCCACGGTGCGCGACCACAGACTGCCCGCGAACGCCAGCACATTGGTCTTGTGCACCAGGGTCAAGTGCTTGCGCCGCCCGGCGGCGCGGGTGAACGCGTCGCGGACCACACGCTCGACACCGAAGGCGGTGTTCACGCTGACCTCGGTGGCCACCTCGTGCGTGGTGCCGACCCGCAGCGCGCCGCCGTTGCCGGTGTAAGGCCCCTCGGTGCCCTCCCGAACCACGACGAAGTCGATGTTGGAGACACCTGAAAGTGGGCTGCTGACACCGGGATACAGCCGCGACGGACGCAGGTTCACGTGATGGTCGAGCGCGAAGCGCAGCTTGAGCAGCAGACCGCGCTCGAGCAGACCGGGGGGCACCGACGGGTCCCCGATCGCGCCCAGCAGGATCGCGTCGTAGCCGCGCAACTCCTCGATCACGGATTCAGGCAGGATCTCCCCGGTCGCGTGGTAGCGACGCGCGCCCAAGTCGTACTCGGTCCGCTCCACCCCCGGAAGGACCGCGTCGAGCACCTTGAGGGCCTCGGCGATGACCTCGGGTCCGATGCCGTCGCCGGCGATGATGGCAAGTTTTGTCATGTCAGGTCAACCACTTCCAGTGTGCTGGCCCCGACCGCCGAGGCGATCTCGGAACGCAGCTGGCCGGGCACGTCACGGTCGAGACGCAGCATGATGGTCGCACCCTCGCCGTCGGCGTCCTGACTCAGCTGGGCCGCCTCGATGTTGACACCGGCCCCGCCCAGCAGCGTGCCGATCTTGCCGAGCGCGCCGGGCTGGTCGCTGTAGTTGATGATCAGGTTCGCGCCCGAGGCCCGCAGATCGAAGTTGCGGCCGTTGATCTGCACGATCTTCTGCACCTGCTGCGGGCCCGACAGGGTGCCCGCCACGTTGACCGCTGTGCCGTCGGCGTGGACCGCGCGCACGTCGACGACGCTGCGGTGGTTGGGGCTTTCGCTGCTGGTGACCAGATCGGCCGTCACACCGCGATCGGCGGCCAGCGCCGGCGCGTTGACGAACGTGACCTGCTCGTCGACCACCGCGGAGAACAGGCCCCGCAGCGCCGAGAGCCGAAGGATCTCGACATCCTCCGCGGCCAGCTCACCGAACACGTGCACCGTCAGCGACACCGGCGGTTCAGCCGAGAGCGCACCGACGAGCACGCCGAGCTTGCGCACCAGGTCGAGCCACGGCGCGACCTCCTCGCCGACCGAGCCACCGCCGACGTTGACGGCGTCCGGCACGAACTCACCGGCGAGCGCCAGGCGCACGCTCGCGGCGACGTCGGTGCCGGCCCGGTCCTGCGCCTCTTCGGTGGAGGCACCCAGGTGCGGCGTGACGACGACCTGCGGCAGCTCGAACAGCGGGCTGTCGGTGCACGGTTCGGTCGCGTACACGTCCAGCCCCGCGGCCCGCACGTGCCCGCTCTTGATGGCGTCGGCCAGAGCCTGCTCATCGATCAGGCCTCCGCGGGCGGCGTTGACGATCACGACGCCCTTCTTGGTCTTGGCGAGCGCCTCCTTGCCGATCAGACCCGCGGTCTCGGGGGTCTTCGGAAGGTGCACCGAGATGAAGTCGGCCCGCGCGAGCAGTTCGTCGAGCGGCAGCAGTTCGATGCCCAACTGAGCGGCCCGCGCCGACGGCACGTAGGGGTCATAGGCCACCACGTGGGTGCCGAAGGCCGCCAACCGCGCCGCCACCAACTGACCGATGCGGCCGAGGCCGACCACACCCACCGTCTTGCCGTAGATCTCGGTGCCGGAGAACGACGACCGCTTCCAGGTGTGTTCGCGCAGCGTGGCGTCGGCCTGCGGGATCTGGCGGGCGGCCGACAGCATCAGCGCGAGCGCATGCTCGGCGGCACTGTGGATGTTCGAGGTGGGCGCGTTGACCACGAGGACGCCGCGGGCCGTGGCCGCGTCGACGTCGACGTTGTCCAAGCCGACGCCGGCACGGGCGACGATCTTGAGCTTGGGCGCGGCGGCAAGCACCTCGGCGTCGACCGTGGTGGCCGAACGCACCAGCAGGGCGTCCGCCTCCGGCACGGCTGCCAGCAGTTTCTCGCGGTCGGGGCCGTCGACCCAGCGGACCTCAACCTGGTCCCCCAGGGCTTCCACAGTCGATTCGGCCAGCTTGTCGGCAATCAGTACAACGGGCAAACTCACTCGGACAGCCTAATGGTCTCTAATCGATACATGGACATCACCGTCGTCGGCAGCGGTCCCAACGGACTCGCGGCAGCGCTGACCTGTGCCCGTGCCGGCCTCAAGGTGCGGGTTCTGGAGGCCGAGAGCACGCCGGGCGGCGGGGCGCGCACGCTGCCCGATCCCGAGTTTCCCACGGTGTCGCACGACGTCTGCTCGGCGATTCACCCGCTGGCGTTGGCCTCGCCGTTCTTCCGGGCGTTCGGCCTGGCGGACCGGATCGCGCTCAACACCCCGGAGATCTCCTACGCCAATCCCCTGCCCGACCGCGCCGCGGCGGTGGCCTATCACGATTTGGACCGCACATGCGCCGAACTCGAGCACGGACAGTCGTGGCGGCGCCTGCTGGGACCGTTCGTCACCGATCCGTCGCCCGCGGTCGACTTCGTGCTCGGCGACAAGCGTTCGGTGCCGTCACACGCCGTCACGGTCGCGCGGCTGGTGCAGCGCATGCTGATCCAGGGCACGCCGTTGTGGAGCACGCTGCGCGGTGAGGACGCGCGCGCGCTGTTCTCCGGTGTCGCCGCCCACGGGGTGTCCCGGATGCCCTCGGTGACCACCGGAGCGCTGGGCATGATGCTGTCGATCCTGGCCCATGCCGGAGGTTGGCCCGCGCCCGTCGGCGGCAGCCAGGCCATCGCGGATGCGCTGCTCGCCGACCTCACGGCACATGGCGGTGAGCTGGTTTTGGGGGAAGGTGTCACCAGTCCGCCCCCGGGTGTCGTGCTCTATGACACCCCCGCGACCGCACTGCTGGACATCTACGGCGACCGATTGCCCGACGCCTACGCAAAGGCATTGCGGCGCAGAACTTTCGGCATCTCCGCCAGCAAGGTCGACTTCGTCCTGTCCGAGGAGATCCCGTGGCGCGACCCCAGGCTCCGGTCCAGCGCGACGTTCCATCTCGGCGGCACCCGGGCACAGATGGCCCATGCCGAAGCCGTCACGGCCAAGGGCGGTCACAGCGATTGGCCCATGGTGCTCGCCGCCAGTCCGCACGTCGCCGATCCGTCGCGCATCGACGCGGCGGGACGCAGACCGTTCTGGACGTACGCCCACGTGCCACACGGTTCACCGGTCGACCAGACCGACACGATCCTGCGGATCATGGAACGCTTCGCGCCCGGCTTCTCCGACGTCGTCGTGGCCGTGCGGAGCGTCCCCGCCGCCGAGATGGCCCGGCACAACGCGAACCTGATCGGCGGGGACATCACCGGTGGCGGCAACAGCGCCTGGCGTGCACTGGCCGGGCCGACGCTGCGCCTCAATCCGTGGTCGACCCCCATCCCGCGGGCTTACCTGTGCTCAGCGGCCACCCCGCCGAACGGCGGGGTGCACGGTATGGCGGGCTTCTACGCGGCCCGCACGGTCCTGCAACGCGAGTTCGGCCTCCCGGTGCCGTCGCTGCGCTGAGCAGTTCGCGTCGAGGGCCGCGCCAGTGGGTAGTCCCCTGACATGACCCTGGACAGGCGGCCCCGCGGGGTCGACGACGACACCGTTGCGGCCGTCGGGAAGCTCTCGGAGGCACTGGAGTACATCGAGCGGGCCCGCGGTCACCTGTACTCGTTCCATCAGCTGGTCGGCCATGCCGACGCCCTCCTCGACGAGGTCTGCGCTCGCCTGCGCAGCGCCGGCCACGACGCGGTCGCCGAGCGACTGGAGACCGAACTCATGGGCCGCAATGTGCTGGCCGGCCGGTGGACCTTCCAGGTGGTCGAGGAGTTCGACGACACCTACTGGTCGCAGTTCCGCGAGCACGAGCGCCGGGTGCGCGAGGAACTGCAGGGCGGGGCGCGCCACGTGTTCGAGGCCGAGATGAAGCAGCGTCGCCGCACCCACGGCCTGCCC
This sequence comes from Mycobacterium sp. ACS4331, assembly GCF_001667265.1. Lineage (GTDB taxonomy): Bacteria > Actinomycetota > Actinomycetes > Mycobacteriales > Mycobacteriaceae > Mycobacterium. Next base: position 78,008 of record NZ_LZHW01000065.1, read on the forward strand.
GGCCACGAGGCCGAGCCCCAGACATGACTTCGGCGCGGTTTCGGTGATCGGGCGATCCACCCAGCTCATCAGGTCGCGCAGCTTCTTGCCGGTGACCTCGATCGGGTGCTCGGCGTTCTGCTTGCGCAGGGCTTCGAGCTCCTTGTTGCCACCCTCGACGTTGGCGACGAGGCGCTTGACGAACGTGCCGTCCTGGATGTCCTTGAGGATGTCCTGCATGCGCTTCTTGGTGTCGGCGTCGATGACCCGCGGGCCCGACAGGTAGCCGCCGAACTCGGCGGTGTCGGACACCGAGTAGTTCATCCGGGCGATGCCACCCTCGTACATCAGGTCCACGATCAGCTTGAGCTCGTGCAGCACCTCGAAGTAGGCCATCTCGGGGGCGTAGCCCGCCTCGACCATGACCTCGAAGCCGGTCTTGACCAGCTCTTCGGTGCCACCGCACAGCACGGCCTGCTCACCGAAGAGATCGGTCTCGGTCTCCTCCTTGAAGGTGGTCTTGATGACACCGGCACGCGCGCCACCGATGGCCGCGGCGTAGGACAGCGCCAGCGCCTGGCCCTCACCCTTGGGGTCCTGGTCGATCGCGATCAGGCAGGGCACACCCTTGCCGTCGACGAACTGACGGCGCACCAGGTGGCCCGGGCCCTTCGGGGCCACCATGCCGATGGTGACGTTGGCCGGGGGCTTGATCAGACCGAAGTGGATGTTCAGGCCGTGCCCGAAGAACAGCGCGTTGCCGTCCTCGAGGTTGGGCTCGATGTCATTGGTGAAGATCTCGGCCTGCGCGGTGTCGGGCGCCAGCAGCATGATCACGTCGGCCCACTTGGCCACCTCGGCCGGGGTGTCGACCTCCAGGCCCTGCTCGGTGACCTTCTCGCGGGACTTCGAGCCCTCCTTGAGGCCGACCTTCACCTCGACGCCGGAGTCGCGCAGCGAAAGCGAATGCGCGTGCCCCTGGCTGCCGTAGCCGATGACGGCGACCTTGCGTCCCTGGATGATCGACAGGTCCGCGTCATCGTCGTAGAACATCTCAACTGCCACTTTAGGATTCCTTCTTTTGTGTTGATACCGAAGTTATTTCACGCCGCCGATGCCGCGGGGCCCGCGGGCCAGCGACACCACACCGGACTGAACGATCTCGCGAACACCATAGGGTTCGAGCACCCGCAGCAGCGCACTCAGCTTCTCCTGCGTGCCGGTGGCCTCGATCGTCAGGGACTCGGTGGAGACGTCGACGACCTTGGCGCGGAACAGGTTCACCGCCTCGATGACCTGGCTTCGGGTGCCGGCGTCGGCCCGCACCTTGATCAGTGCCAGCTCGCGGGAGACCGACTGCTCCTCGTCCTGCTCGACGATCTTGATCACGTTGACCAGCTTGTTGAGCTGCTTGGTGATCTGCTCGAGCGGGAAGTCCTCGACGGACACGACGATCGTCATCCGCGACATGTTCTTCTGCTCGGTCGCACCGACCGCGAGCGACTCGATGTTGAAGCCGCGCCGCGAGAACAGCGCCGCGACGCGGGCCAGGACGCCGGGCTTGTCCTCGACCAGGACCGACAGGGTGTGCGTGGTGACTGTCATCAGACCTGGTCCTCGTTGTCGAACAGCGGACGGATGTCGCGTGCCGCCATGATCTCGTCGTTGCTGGTGCCTGCGGCGACCATGGGCCACACCTGAGCGTCGGCGCCGACGACGAAGTCGATGACCACCGGGCGATCGTTGATGGCCCGCGCCTGGTTGATCACGTCCTCGACGTCTTCCTCACGCTCGCAACGCAGTCCGACGCAGCCCAGGGCCTCCGCCAGCTTGACGAAGTCCGGGATGCGCTGGCTGTGCGTGGCCAGATCGGTCTGGCTGTAGCGCTGGTCGTAGAACAGCGTCTGCCACTGCCGGACCATGCCGAGGTTGCCGTTGTTGATCAGAGCAACCTTGATCGGGGCACCCTCGATGGCGCAGGTGGCCAACTCCTGGTTGGTCATCTGGAAGCAGCCGTCGCCGTCGATGGCCCACACCTCGGCGTCGGGCCGGCCCATCTTGGCGCCCATGGCCGCGGGCACCGCGAAGCCCATGGTGCCCAGGCCGCCGGAGTTCAGCCAGGTGCGCGGCTTCTCGTACTTGACGAACTGCGCCGCCCACATCTGGTGCTGGCCGACGCCCGCGACGTACACCGCGTCGGGGCCGGCGATCTCGCCGAGCTTCTCGATGACGTACTCGGGGCTCAGGCTGCCGTCGCTCTGCGGGCCGTAGCTCAGCGGGTAGGTCGACCGCACCGAGGACAGGTACTCCCACCACTGGTCCAGCTTGAGGTTGCCGGGAACGCCGTCGCGGCGCAGCGCCTCGATCAGGTCGGTGATCACGGCCTTGACGTCACCGACGATCGGCACATCGGCATGCCGGTTCTTGCCGATCTCGGCGGGGTCGATGTCGGCGTGAATGACCTTGGCCTCGGGCGCGAACGAGTCGAGCTGACCGGTGACCCGGTCGTCGAACCGCGTGCCGAGCGCGATCAGCAGGTCGCTGCGCTGCAGGGCGGCCACCGCGGCGACCGTGCCGTGCATGCCGGGCATGCCCATGTGCTGCGGATGGCTGTCGGGGAAGGCACCTCGCGCCATCAGCGTCGTGACCACGGGGATGCCGGTCGCCTCGGCCAGGTCGAGCAGTTCGGCGTGGGCCTGACCGCGGATGACGCCGCCGCCGACGTACAGCACGGGCTTGCGCGCCGCGGCGATCAGCTTGGCCGCCTCGCGGATCTGCCGACTGTGCGGCTTGGTGTTGGGCTTGTAGCCGGGCAGGTCCATGACCGGCGGCCAGCTGAAGGTGCACTGCCCCTGCAGGATGTCCTTGGGGATGTCGACCAGCACCGCGCCGGGGCGACCCGACTGCGCGATGTGGAACGCCTCGGCGATCACCTGGGCGATCTCGTCGCCGCTGCGGACCAGGAAGTTGTGCTTGGTGATGGGCATCGTGATGCCCGAGATGTCGGCCTCCTGGAAGGCGTCGGTGCCGATCAGCCCGCGGCCGACCTGCCCGGTGATGGCCACGACGGGGATCGAGTCCATCTGCGCGTCGGCCAGCGGCGTGACCAGGTTGGTGGCACCCGGACCCGACGTCGCCATCATGACGCCGACCTTGCCGGTGGCGTGGGCGTAACCGCTGGCGGCGTGCCCGGCGCCCTGCTCGTGCCGGACCAGGACGTGCCGCAGTCGCTTCGAGTCGAACAGCGGGTCGTACACGGGCAGCACGGCACCACCGGGGATGCCGAAGATGGTGTCGACGCCGATCTCCTCGAGCGCGCGCACGACAGCCTGCGCCCCGGTCATCTGCTGCGGCGGAACCCGCTTCGCGGCGTTCTGTGTCTTTCCGTCGGCCGGCTTCGGGGCCGCCATCGGTTCGGGTGGTCGCGTGGTGGGTGCGCTCACTGTCTCGTCCCTAGGGTTGTCGATGTGTGTTCTGTGGTCATTCGGGGCAACAAAAAACCCCCGTCAGCTTGCTGCTGCACGAGGGTTGCGCGTTGATGCTCGTAGGCGAATAGCCCGCTAGTAGCTACGCGGCACCGACGCGCCGACGACGTACTACGAGAATCTTGCGGGTGGTCATGGGTCATGACGGTAGTCTCCGGACGGGCCAGGCGTCAAATTCCCTGACCTGCGCGGACACGCGGCGCGACGCAGGGGCAAGATGGCGGCATGGCTGCCGCAACCCAAGCCCCCGTGGTGATCAGGATTTCGCCGATGGCCCATTTCGCTGCGGTGCTGTTGGCGGGGGCCATGATGCTGCCCGTTCTGGCGTTGCCGTGGCTGGCTCCGCTCCTGTTGATCCCCGTCGCCGCGTCGTTCGCTGTGTTCCGGTTGCGCACCGTCGCCACCGACGTCGACGTGACCACCAGGGGACTGCTGCGCAGCACGACCGTGGGCTGGGACCAGATCGAGGGCCTGAAGTTCGTCAAGGGCTCGTGGGCGCGCGCCACGCTGGTCGGCGGTGGCGAGCTCACCCTGCCCGCGGTGTCGTTCTCGACCCTGCCACTGCTGGCCCAGGCCAGTGGGGGCCGGGTGCCCAACCCCTACCAGTGAGCCGTCAGGCCAGCGGGTTGGCCCCGTTGAGCAGGACCCACACCGCGACGCCGCCGCCGATGCCGAGCAGCAGCGCCACGAACGACCCGATGAACGGGCGGCGCGCCCAACCCCGGCCCGCGTCGAATCCGTAGCGGCCGGGGCCCGCCAGGATGATCGCGGCCGCCACCACGATCAGTGTGAGCTGGTACTCGTGGCCGTCGGGCAGGAAGAACAGGAACCGACTCGACTCGTCGGAGTTCAGGACGGACGCGAGCAGGCCGTTGATCAGGTAGGCCAGCGCTGCGGCCGCCGCCAGAGGCGTGAACAGTCCGAGGACCAGCAGGACCCCGGCCGCGATCTGGGTGCCGGCGGCCGCGTAGGTGAGCAGGTCCGCGTGCTGGTAGCCGGCCGCCGTCAGCGAGTCCGAGAGGCCGCCGAGCCCGGATCCGCCCCACCAGCCGAACACCTTCTGCAGTCCATGGACGACCAGCAGCGCGCCGAATCCCGCGCGCAGCAGCAGAAGCCCGAGGTCCTGGGTGCCGCGGCGGCCCGCGTTACGGGCGGCGTCGTAGTCCTGGGGTTCGATCGCGGTGGGGCCCAGCGCGGGTGGGGCGTCCATCTGCGGTGCGACATAGGGCAAGGGATCGGGTTCGTTCATCAGGCTGTACCCCGCCGATGAGGGGCTCGACCCGTAGTTCGGGATCGCGGTGGTCTCGAAATCGCCGCCATAGGTGTCAGACGGCATGTCGTCCTCGGGGTCGACCAGGCTCGCCGTGCTGGGCCGCGAGGATCCGGCCCCGGACGACGATTCGCCCGGCCGCTGCCAGCGTGGGTCATGCGATGGACTCGTCACGCTGTCAGGGTAAGTGCAACCCTGCACAGATCCCGGTATTTGAAGGGCGCTTTCGCCGACCTATATCGGATGGTTATTTTCCCTGTACACGCCCGGTGGGCGCGACACCCGGCGGGCGGCGTAGCGGATACCGGCCACCGATCCGTAACCTGGCTGGCATGCTGAACCGCCGTCCGGTCGTCCATGCCCTGACCGTGGCCTGTGCCGCGATGGTCGTGGTGGCCGGGTGCGCCCGCTTCGACGACGCGGCCTCGCAACCGTTCACCACCCAGCCCGAACTGTCGCCGCCGCCGCCGTCGACCACCACACCGCCACCGCCGCTGCCCGGCAAGCCGTTCCCCAAGGCCTGCCCGGCCACCGGTGTCATGCAGGGCTGCCTGGAGAGCACCAGCGGGCTGATCATGGGCCCCGACGGTAAGACGGCCCTGGTGGCCGAGCGCGTCACGGGCGCGGTCAAAGAGGTCGCGATCGCCGCCGAACCCAAGGTCAAGACCACGATTCCGGTCGACGGGTCGGGCGACGGCGGCCTGCTCGACATCGTGCTGTCCCCGACCTACAGCCAGGACCGGCTGATGTACGCCTACATCAGCACTCCCACCGACAACCGCGTGGTGCGGGTCGCCGACGGCGACGTCCCCAAGGAGATCCTGACCGGAATACCCAAGGGCGCCAACGGAAATTCGGGATCGCTGATCTTCAAGGGCCCCACCACCCTGTTGGTCCAGACCGGTGACGCCGGCAGCCCCGCGATGGCCGCGGACCCGGGGTCGCTGGCCGGCAAGCTGCTGCGCATCGAGCAGCCGACCACCGTCAACCAGGCCCCGCTGACCACCGCGATGAGCGGCCTGGGCCCGGCAGGCGGCATGTGCATCGATCCGGCCGACGGTGCTCTCTACATCACCGACCGCGCCCCGTCCGGAGATCGACTGCAGCGCATCACCAAGGACTCGAAGACGTCCACGGTGTGGACCTGGCCGGACAAGCCCGGCGTCGCCGGATGCGCCGCGATGGACGGAACGGTGCTGGTGAATCTGGTGAACACCAAGCAGACCGCGGCGGTGCGCCTGGCACCCGACACGGGAGCGGTGACGGGCGACCCGGAGGTGGTCCGCGACGGTCAGCACGGTCACGCGTGGGCCCTGCAGCTGTCCGGCGACGGCAACGTGTGGGGCGCGACCGTCAACCGCACGATGGGCGATCCCGACAAGCTCGACGACGTCGTGTTCCCGTTGTTCCCGCAGGGCGGATTCCCGCGCAGCGACGCCGACAACACCTGAGTTCGGCGCCGACAGCCCGGAATTCGGCACCGACGTCACCGGACCGACTCCAGTCCGTGTCGGTTCGATAACAGCCTCATCTGCAACTTGAGTAACTCCCGCAACACGATAGGTTCAGTTACACAATCAAGATCACGGGGAATCGGGGATAACTTGTCGCGGACGGCATTGCGTCTGTCAGTCGTTGCCGTCTCGGCGGCGGCAGTGTGTTGGCCATCGCTGCCGTTGGTGTTCAGTCCCACGGTCGCAGCCGATTCCGAGCTCAGTCCCGGTGTGCCGTGCGGGGAACTGGTGCAGCAGTTCGCCTCATCGCCAACCGCGCTGCCCGACGCACTCAGCGGTGCGGCCTCAGCGCTCGAAGGACTGCCCGAGGCCGCTGCGCTGGTGCCGGCGACTCCCGTCCTCGACGCCGCCGGTGCCGCCGTGCAGGCCCTGCCGACCGCGGCGGACATGATCTCGGCCGCGGCACCCGCAGTGCCCGCAGGCCTGCCCGAAGTGCCCGCAGTGCCCGCAGGCGCACCGGCGATACCCGTTGCCGCACCGCCTGTTCCGGTCGTACCCGCGCCGGCCACGGCCGCCCCGGCGGCCGCGCCGGCTCCGGCCGCGCCGGCCCCGCCGGCAGCGCCCATGGTCGAGTCCGCGCTCGCCCCCGAAATCCCGCCGGCCCCGAGTGAGGCCGCGCCACCACCTCCGGTCGCACCC
>NZ_LZHW01000066.1 GCF_001667265.1 Mycobacterium sp. ACS4331
CCAGCTGGCCCACCCGCCCGCGCGCCCCCCGCGGCCGCCCCCCTCGTTCTTCCCCCCGGGGGGGGGGGGGGGGGGCCCGCCCCCCCCCCCCACGGATCACTTCTTGGCGACCAGTCCGTCGACGATCTTGTTGAAATCGTCTGTCCCGAACGACACGTACTCGCTGAGATTGGCGTAGTCCAACGACGCCATCACCGAGCGCTCGAGTTGCATGTTCATCAGGCGCTTGGTGCTCTCCACGGCCTGCTGCGGCAGTTCCAGGATCTTCTTGGCACATGCGACGGCCTCACTCACCGGATCGGCCACCACATGATTGGCCAGCCCCAGTTCCAGCGCGCGCTGCGCGGTGATCTTGGTGCCCGTCAGCGCGAACTCCTTGGCCTGCAGGAAGCTGATCTGCATCGGCCACACCAGCGGGCCGCCGTCGGCGGCGACCAGACCGATGCGCACATGCGGGTCGGCGAAGTGCGCGGTCTCGGCCATGTAGACGACGTCCGACATCGCGGCCAGGCTGCAGCCCAATCCCACGGCCGGACCGTTGACCGCCGCCACGATCGGGATGCGGCAGCGGATCATGCCCAGCACGATGTCGCGGCCGTGTTTGATGGTCTTGGTCCGCAGCGCCTCATCCCGGCGCAGTTCGTCGAGATAGTTGAAGTCACCGCCCGCCGAGAACGCACGACCAGCACCGGTGAGCACCGCGACGCGCGCCTGCGGATCCTCACTCAGTTCGTTCCACAGGTTGGCGAGGCCGACATGCAGGTTGTCGTTGACGGCGTTGAGCGCATCGGGCCGGTTGAGCGTGATGATGCGCAGAGGGCCCTCGGCCTTGACGTCGATCTCCTCTGGCATGCCGTACATGTCAAACTCCCAATCCGAGAATGCGCGAAGCGATGATGTTCTTCTGAATCTGCGACGTACCGCCCATGACGCTCTGGGCCCGGCTGTACATGTACGCGCCGAGCATCTCGTCATCCCCGGTCCCGGCGATGTCGAGGGCCGCGTGCCCGACCGACTGCTCGACCCAGGTCATCAGCAGTTTGTCGATCGAACCGTTGGGACCGTGCGAGAGGCCGTCGAGTTGTTCGGAGAGCCTGCGCCGCACGTGATGGGTCAGCATCTCAACCTCCACCGCCGCCCACACCAGTTCCTCCGACGGCGTCTCGGCGCGCTTGGCCAGCGACCGCACGATCTTGTCGTAGCGGGCCGCGAAGCCGAGCGTCGACGGCTCCCGCTCATGGCTGACGACCGTCATCGCCAGCGGCCAGCCCTCACCGGGCGCACCCACCATGTTCTCCACCGGAACCTTGGCACCGTCGAAGGTCACCTGCCCGAATTCCTTTGTGACGCCGCTGATCATCTGCAGCGGACGCTGTTCGATGCCGTCCTGATGCATGGAGCAGATGAACGCCGAGATGCCACGGTGCCGCTTGGCGTCGGGATCGGTGCGGGCCAACACCAGACACCAGTCGGCCTCGTCGGAGTAGCTGGTCCAGATCTTGTGGCCGTTGATCACCCAATGGTCGCCCTCGAGGGTCGCCGTGGTGGTCAGCGACGCGAGGTCCGAACCCGCACCCGGTTCGGAGAAGCCCTGGCACCACCGTTCGCTGCCGTCGATCATGCCGGGCAGAAAGCGCTGCTGCAGTTCCTCGCTGCCGTGATGGCCGAGACCCACCACCAGGTAGCCCAGGCTGGGCCGCGCCGGGGCTCCGGCGCGCGCCAACTCCTCGTCGAGGATGACGTCGTAGACCGGGGGAAGCTCGTGCCCACCGAACTTCTTCGGCCAGGACAGACCGAAGAATCCGGCCTGATACAGCGCGCGATGCCACTCCGCCGCCTTCGCCCAGTACTCGTCACCGGACGTCGGAAAATCCTTGGCGTGCACGCTCAACCACTCGCGCAGCCGTTGCCGGAACGCCGCCTCGTCGGCGGAATCACGAAAGTCCAAGGTCGATCTCCTCCCACTTGACGGGCCACAGTTCGGTCGAGGTCAACGCTCGACGCAGATAGACGTGGGCAAGGCATTCCCAGGTGTTGCCGATGCCGCCGTGCACCTGGATGGACGTCTCGCACACCGTACGAGCCGTGCGGGCGCAGTACAGTTTGGCCACCTTGGCGGCGCGCACCGCCTCGGCGGCGGGCAGTTCGTCGACCGCCCACGCCGCGTGGCGCAGGATGCTGACCGAACCCTCGACCAAAGTCAGGCTCTCGGCGAGCAGATGGGCCACGGCCTGATACGAGCCGATCGTATTGCCGTACTGTTCCCTGATTTTGGCGTACTCGACGGCCAGGTTCAGCGCGCCGCGGGACACCCCGACCAGATCCGCGGCGGTGACCACCAGGGCCAGCGCCTGCCACCGGGCCGCGGCCTCATCCGAGAGCTCGCCGACCGGTTCGGCCGCACCGAGTGCGACCCTGGCCCGGGTCAGGTCGGCCGACGGGGCCGACTCCCCGACCGGCGCCACCGCCACCGCGGTGCCGTCGAGTTGCACGGCGCGGGAACTGCCTCGGGCGTCGACGGCCTCGCCGCCGACCGCGACCGTCACCTCGACGGCGTCGATGCCGTCGAGGTGACGCGCCGCATCGTCGGCGAGCACCGGACCGAGGAACGGTGCGTCGACGAGTCCGCGGCCGAACTCCTCGGCCACCAAGGCGACTTCGACGCCGGAGGCCTCGTCGGAGCGCAGCGACCGCCATCCTGTGACGGCGATCTGCTTGTCCAGTCTCGCGATTCGAGCCTCGTCGTCGAGTTCGGCGACCGATCCGGGACCGAGGTCGTCGGCCAGCTTCGCGGCCGCATCACGCAGCTGTTGTTGTTCAGTGGTCAGACGTACATCCATGGCGCTCCTTCAGCACGCGACGCAGCACCTTGCCCGACGGCAGGCGCGGGATCTCGGGGACGAAAACAATCTCGGCGGGTCGTTTGTAGGACGCCAGCGACTCAGCCACGAGCGCAGTCAGCTCCGCCGCGGGGACCTCGCGGTGCACGGCGACCGCAGCGACGACGGCCTCACCGTCGGCCTCATGCGACACCCCGAACACCGCACAGTCGGCCACCGCGGGGTGGCCGTGCAGGACGGCCTCGACCTCGGCGGGCGCGACCTGGAAGCCGCGGACCTTGATCATCTCCTTGGCACGGTCGGTGATCCGCAGGTGGCCGTCGTCGTCGAGGAAGCCGACGTCACCGGTGCGGTACCAACCGTCCGCGACGACGGTGGCGGTGTCCTCGGCCGGCAGATATCCGGCCATCATCGAATTCGACTGGGCCTGAATCTCTCCGGGCATTCCGGTGGGCAGGGGCTCTCCGGTCTCGAGAGAGACCACGCGCAACCGCACGCCGGGGGCGGGGCGCCCCACGGTGTCAAGCGGACCGCCGGCGAGTTCGTTGCAGGTCAGGACGGGCAGCTCACTGGCGCCGTACGCCGTCGTCCACCCCACGCCGGTGCGGCGGGTGACGGTCTCGGCCACGCTGACCGTCACCGGGGTGGCGCACCACATGATGTAGCGCAGTGAGGACAGGTCGAAGGACTCCAGCTCGGGGTGCGCGGCGATGGCCAGCGCGATCGGGGCGACGGCCATCTCGACGGTGATGCGGTCGGTCTCGATGTGCCGCAGCATGGTGTCGATGTCGAAGCGGCGGTGCAGGCGCAGCCAGCCCCCGGATTCGAGCACCGTGGCGATGTTCAGCAGCCCCAGGATGTGGGAGGGGGGCGTGACGATCTGCATGCGGTCGGACTCGGTCAACCGCAGCACGGTGCGCCAATCGGAGATCGCGGCCGCGAAGGAACCGTGTGTGTGTCGCACGGCCTTGGGCAGACCCGTGGTGCCCGAACTGAAGACCAGGACCGCCTCGGCGTCCGGGTCGGGGGTGACCGCGGGCGGTGGCGGCGCGGCGGCGCGCTCCTCGTCGAGACTCGTCATCGGCATCAAGGCGGAGAGAGCGGCCTGGTCGCCGATCGCGTGGGCGGGTGCCGTGAGCGCCAGCGCATGCGCGACTTCGGCCTGCTTCCAGGCGGGACTGATCAGGACGACGGAGGCGCCGAGCCTCCAGATCGCGTACAGCGCCGCGACGAACTCCGGGCGGTTCGAGGACATGAGTGCGACGCGCTGCCCGCGCCGCACGCCGCGCTGCGCGAGGACAGCACCGAACGACGAGATCTCGGCCTCGAGTTCCGACCGGCGGTAGTCGCGCTCCTCGAACGCGAGAACGACCGGGTCAGACATCGGTCCTCCTCGGCGAGGGTGTCGGGGCATCGCATTGACCCCGGTGGGCGGACTGCGGAGCCGCGCGGGCGCGTGGCAGACTGGAGAAGATCCTATCTCAGGATGAGAACATTATTCTCATTGGGGTAGAATACACATACCAGTTCCCGCTACCCAGAGGATGGGGTGATGGCAGTACCGATGTCCAGCGACACCGAAGTGGCCCCGTCACAGAGCAGCGACGCTCCACCGAGTGTGACGATCCTGCTCGACGGCAAGACCGCGACCACGTCCGCCCGGCCGGACGAGACCATCCTGGAGACGGCCCGCCGCGCCGGATTGACACCACCGTTCTCCTGCGAGGCCGGCAACTGCGGCACCTGCATGGCCAAGCTCACCGAAGGCACGGCGTCGATGCGCGTGAATGACGCGCTCGACGATGACGAGGTCGAAGAGGGTTACGTGCTGACCTGTCAGGCCACGCCCGATGGGCCCGTCGTCGTCGACTACGACTGCTGAGCGCGTCTCCCCTTCACCACCGAAACCGACATTTGGGTGCGAAAAACCCGGTTTTTCACGCCCAAATGTCCATTTTGGCGTGAAAGAACCCGGGCGCCACAGCGCTACGACCCGTACTCCCCCAGCACCGGCGGCGGGCGATAGTCGGGCTGATACCCCTCGACGCGGACCGAGCTGGCCACGAGCCGGTACTCCCCCGCGGACACGACCATCTCCGGCAGGTCATCGAGCGCCTCGGGAAGAGTGCGCACGGCCGCGGCGGGAATCCCCAGCGGTTTGAGCCGGGCCTCCCAGTTCCTGGCCGTGTCACCCGCCAGCGCGGCGGTGACGACGGCGAGCACCTCATCACGCCGCGCCGAGCGTTCGGCCATGGTGTCGAATCCCGTCAGACCCGCTTCCGCGCTGAATCTGCTCCAGAACCCGTCGTGCGTGATGAACAACGCCAGATATCCCTCCGCGGTGGGGAACAACTGGGCCGGCACGTAGAACGAGTGCGCGCCGTTCGGGCGGCGCTGCGGGTGCACACCCCGGTTGAGGTAGGCCGCGGCGTGATAGTTCAACTGGGACAGCAGCACATCGCGCAGCGAGACGTCGATCTGACCACCGCGCCCCGACACGATCTGTGCCAGCAGGCCCAGCGCCGCGGTCAGACCCGTGGAGTTGTCCGCCGACGAATAGCCCGGCAGTGTCGGTGGCCCGTCCGGATCCCCGGTGAGCGCGGCGATGCCGGTCGCGGCCTGCACGATGTAGTCGAATGCCGGGTCGTCACCGCCGTTGAGGCCGAATCCGGTCAACGCGACGCAGACGATCTTCGGGTTGAACTTCTGCAGCGCCTCATACGTCAGCCCCAGCTTGTGGATGGCCGACGGCTTCAGATTCACCAGCAGCGCATGGGATTCCGCGACGAGTTCGGCGAGTCTGCGCTGCCCGGCGTCGGTGCCCAACTCCAGGCAGATGCTGCGCTTGCCACGGTTGAGACTGGCGAAGTAGTCGTCGCTGACCTGACGCGAGATGTCGCCGGTCGGCGGTTCGATCTTGATCACCTCGGCGCCGAGGTCGGCCAGCATCATGGTCGCGTAGGGACCGGCGAGCATCGTGCCGACTTCCAGGACGCGGATGCCGGCGAGGGGCCCTGCGCTCATCGCACCGCTTTGGCGAGTTCGGCAATCACCTCGCGCGTGCGGTACTTCGATGCCACGAGTTCGTCACGGGTGTCCCCGATCGGGAGCAGGCGCACCGAAAGGTCGGTCACGCCGGCGTCGGCGAACGATTGGAATCGCCGCAGAATTGATTCGGCATCGCCGGCCGCGCAGAGGTCGCCGACAGTGCGCGCGTCCCCGCGATCCAGAAGCTTCTGGTAGTTCGGCGACGTCTCCGCCTCGGCGAGGATGCGGTTGGCCCGCTCCTTGGCGGCGTCGATCTCGGAGTTCGCACACAGGCAGACCGGGATGCCCGCGACGATGCGCGGCTCGGGCCGGCCGGCGTTCTCGGCGGCCTTGGTGATGCGCGGGGCGATGTGATCGCCGATCGCGCGTTCATCGGCCATCCAGAGCACGGTGCCGTCGGCGAGTTCGCCGGCGATCTGCAGCATCACAGGCCCCAACGCGGCGATCAGCACCGGTAGGCGAGGCTCGGCGCCCAAGGCGGTGGGGTTGTGCACCGTGAACGTGTCGTTCTCGACGTCGACGGGCCCCGGCCCGCTCAGCGCGGCGTTGAGCACCTCGAGATAGTCGCGGGTGTAGGCCGCGGGCTTCTCATAGGGCAGCCCGAGCATGTCCCGGATGATCCAGTGGTGCGACGGCCCGACACCGAGCGCGAGTCGACCACCGCTGCCCGCGTGCACCGAAAGCGCCTGGCGGGCAAGCGCGATTGGGTGCTGCGCCTGCAGCGGAACGACCGCGGTCCCGAGTTCGATGCGGGTGGTGCGGCCACCCATCAGCGACACCATGGTCAGGCAGTCGAAGTCGTCGGGCACCTGCGGCATCCACGCGGTGTCCAAGCCGGCCGACTCGGCCCATTCGATGTCGGACAGGAACTTGGTGACCTTGCGGGTCATGTCGCCCCGTTCGGCACCGATCATCACGCCGAGGCGCATCAGCTCGCCTCTCCTTCCGCAGCCACGGTCTGACCGGTCAGGGCGCGGACGTCACGCACCAGGACATCCAGTGGAGTCCCGGTCGGAAACACCGCTGCGGCACCCGCATCGAGCACCTTCTGCACGTCACCCTGCGGGATCGTGCCGCCGACCACGACGGCGATGTCGCCGGCGTCGGCGGCCCGCAGTGCCTCGACGGTGCGGGCCGTGAGCGCCAGGTGCGCCCCCGAGAGGATCGAAAGGCCCACCACCGCAACATCTTCCTGCAGGGCGATGGACACGATGTCCTCGATGCGCTGCCGGATTCCGGTGTAGATCACCTCGAACCCCGCGTCACGCAGCGTGCGCGCGACGATCTTGGCCCCGCGGTCATGGCCGTCCAAACCCGGCTTGGCCACCAGGATGCGGGCCGGAGAATCTGCAGAAGTCATCTAGAACACCACCGGTTGTTGGAATTCGCCCCAGACCGCCTTGAGTGCCGAAACCATCTCACCCACAGTGCAGTAGGCGTTGGCACAGTCGATCAGGGCATGCATCAGGTTGTCGGTGCCCTCGGCGGCGCGGGACAGGGCGGCGAGCTTGGCCGCCACCTCGTCTGTGTCACGCTCGGCCTTGACCCGCGCCAACCGCTTGAGCTGCAGCTCGCGGCCTTCGGCGTCGAGTTCGTAGGTGTCGATGTCCGGGGGCGGCTCGTCGGAGACGAACTTGTTGACACCGACCACGGGCCGCTCGCCCGACTCGACCTCCTGGTGGATCTTGTAGGCCTCGTCGGCGATGAGGCCCTGCAGGTAGCCGTCCTCGATCGCCCGGACCATGCCGCCGTGGTTCTCCAGGTCGGCCATGATCTCGATGATTCTCTCTTCGGTGGCGTCGGTGAGCGCCTCCACGAAGTACGACCCGCCCAGGGGATCCGCCACCCGAGTCACGCCGGTCTCGTACGCCAGGATCTGCTGAGTCCGCAGCGCGAGCGTCGCGGACTCCTCACTGGGCAGAGCGAAGGGCTCGTCCCAGGCCGCGGTGAACATCGACTGGACGCCGCCGAGCACGGAGGCCAAGGACTCGTAGGCGACCCGCACGAGGTTGTTCTGCGCCTGTGGCGCGTACAACGACGCGCCACCGGAGACACAGCCGAACCGGAACATCGAGGCCTTGTCGGTCTTGGCGCCCCAGCGCTCCCGCACGATGGTGGCCCACCTGCGCCTGCCCGCACGGTATTTGGCGATCTCCTCGAAGAAGTCACCGTGCGTGTAGAAGAAGAATGAGATCTGCGGCGCGAACTGGTCGATCGTCATGCGGCCACGCTCGACGACGGTGTCGCAGTAGGTGACGCCGTCGGCCAGTGTGAACGCCATCTCCTGCACCGCATTGGCGCCGGCGTCCCGGAAGTGCGCACCCGCCACCGAGATCGCGTTGAACTTCGGCACCTCGGCAGCACAGAACTCGATGGTGTCGGCGATCAGACGCAGCGACGGCTCGGGTGGCCAGATCCAGGTGCCGCGGGACGCGTACTCCTTGAGGATGTCGTTCTGGATTGTGCCCGTGAGCTTCTCGCGCGGCACCCCGGCCTTCTCGGCGGCAGCGACGTAGAAGGCCAGCAGGATCGCCGCGGTGCCGTTGATCGTGAAGCTGGTGCTGATCCTGTCCAGGGGGATGCCGTCGAAGAGGATCTCGGCGTCGGCCAACGTGTCGACAGCAACCCCGACGCGGCCGACCTCTTCGCCGTACTCGGCGTCATCGGAGTCGTAACCGCACTGTGTGGGGAGATCCAACGCCACCGACAGACCGGTGCCGCCCTGCCCCAGCAGGTAGCGGTAGCGCTGATTGGACTCTTCGGCCGTGCCGAAGCCGGAGTACTGCCGGAATGTCCAGAGGCGACCCCGATACCCGGAGGCGAAGTTGCCCC
Organism: Mycobacterium sp. ACS4331; assembly: GCF_001667265.1. GTDB lineage: Bacteria > Actinomycetota > Actinomycetes > Mycobacteriales > Mycobacteriaceae > Mycobacterium. Next base: position 8,721 of record NZ_LZHW01000066.1, read on the forward strand.
GGGTGAACGGAAACTCCCCCGGGGCAGGCGGCGCCACCGGCGGGTCCGTCGGCCCATAGACCGGGTCCAGCGGGATCCCGGACGAGGTCGAAGTTGTGTAATCCATCGGTCTCCAAGTCGTGGAACAGCTACCGGATAACGTACTTGCAAAAAAAGAGAATGCCAATACCGTACGGTGGAAATGACCAAGGGAGAGACATGACTGACAGCACCGCCACCGGCGCCCTGCGGGGGCGCACACTCGTCGTATCCGGCGCCAGCCGGGGGATCGGCTTGGCCATCGCGGTGTCGGCCGCGCGACAGGGCGCCAACATCGTGCTGCTGGCCAAGACGGCCGAGCCCCATCCGAAGCTGCCGGGCACCATCTACACCGCGGCCGCCGACATCGAGGCCGCGGGCGGCAACGCGGTCCCGGTGATCGGCGACGTCCGCAGGGAGGACGACGTCGCGCGCCTGGTCGACACCGCCGTCGAACAGTTCGGCGGCGTCGACATCTGCGTCAACAACGCCAGCGCCATCTCCACCGACCCCACTGACGAACTGTCGGCCAAGAAGTTCGACCTGATGATGGACATCAACGTCCGGGGCACGTTCCTGTTGACCAAGGCCTGCCTCCCGCACCTGCGGAAGTCCCCGAACGCGCACGTGCTGACGATCGCCCCGCCGATGAACATGAGCCCGTACTGGCTGGGCGTGCACCCCTCCTACACGCTGTCCAAGTACGGCATGACGCTGTTGTCGCTGGGCTGGGCCGAGGAGTACCGCGAGGCGAAGATCGCCTCCAACTGCCTGTGGCCCGAGACCTACATCGCCACGGCAGCCGTCACGTCGCTGGCCGCGGGCACCGCGTTGGTCGAGTCCTCACGCAGCCCCGAGATCATGGGCGATGCCGCGGTGGCCATCGTGGCGCGCCCGTCCGACGAGGTCACCGGCCAGTGCTTCATCGACGCCGACGTCCTTCGCGACGCGGGCGTGACGGATCTGTCCCAGTACGGTGGCGGCGACAACCCGATCCCCGACCTGTTCCTGGACGCGGCCGAACCGAAGCGCTGACGGGACGGCCGAGCCCAGGAGGACGCCGCTCACTATGGACAAGCAGACCTATGACCGAGGCCGCGAAGTCCGCACCGCAGTACTCGGCCAGGAGTACGTGGACGCCGCGATGCAGAACGCCGACGAGTTCTCGGCGCCACTGCAGGACCTGCTCACCGAGTACTGCTGGGGTGCGGTGTGGGGCCGCGAAGGGTTGCCGCTCAAAGTCCGCAGCATGCTCAACCTCGCCATGATCGCGACGCTCAACCGCCCCCACGAACTGCGCACGCACCTGCGCGGGGCGCTCAACAACGGTGTGACCCGTGACGAGATCCGCGAGGTGTTCCTTCAGGTCGGGGTCTACGCGGGAGCTCCCGCAGCCGTCGACAGCTTCCGGATCGCACGCGAACTGTTCGCCGAACTGGACGCGACGTGAGCCTCACCCTCGGGTTCATCGGCCTCGGCCACATGGGCTCGCCCATGCTGCGCCGTCTGGTGGCCGCCGGACATCGATTGGTGGCGTTCGACGCGCGCGCCGAGGCCCTCGACGGGGCCGTGCGGGCTGGCGCCGATGCGGCCGCCGACGTCCGCGACGTCGCCGACCGTGCCGACGTGGTGCTCGCGAGCCTGCCGACCCCCCAGGCGTCCCTCGAGGTGTGCGACGGCATCCGGCACGGGACCCGCATCGGCCGCTTCGTCGACCTGTCCACGGTGGGCGCCACCACGGCCCAACAGGTCCACGAGCGCCTTCGGGGGCACGGCATCAGCACGCTGGACTGTCCGGTCAGCGGCGGTGTGCACGGTGCCGAGCAGGGCACTCTGGCGTTGATGGTGTCGGGACCGCGTGACGAATTCGACTCTCTGCGAACAGTTTTAGAGGTGTTGGGCAGACCCATCTTCGTCAGCGAGTCACCAGGTGCGGCCCAGACCATGAAACTGGTCAACAACATGCTCGCGGCGACGGCACTGGCGGCCACCGCGGAGGCGATGGTGATGGGAGTGCGCGCGGGTCTGGACGCAGGCGTGATGATCGACGTTCTCAACGCCGGGTCCGGCGGAACTCACGCCAGCCGCGACAAGTTCCCGCGTGCGGTGCTCCCCCGCACCTTCGACTACGGATTCGCGACCGGACTGATGGCCAAGGACGTCGGCCTCTACCTCGACGAGGCGAGGTCGTTGCGGACACCGACCGACATCGCGGCGGCGATCGGGAAATGTTGGCAGGACACGGTGGCCGCCGAGGGACCCGACTCGGATTTCACCGCCGTGATCAAACCGATGGAGACCGCCGCCGGCGTACTCGTCGACGGCCGACCGGTCGACTCAGACGCCGGTCACCCAGCACGCACCCCACCCATCTGACGGAAATGCCGATCGCGCTAGCCGAGAAGGATATTCTCAGACGGACTCATCGGGCGGGAGGCATGGAGACGACGGAGCAGATCCCCGCAGTCCCCGAGCAGACCCGCCAGACGCACCGCGGGTACGGCCCGGAGGTCACCCGAATCCTCGACGCCGCCGTGCGGGTGATGTCCCGTTCCACACCCCAGACGCTGCGCGTCTGCGACATCATCGCTGAGGCCGGCACCTGCAACAAGACGTTCTACCGTCATTTCAGTGGCAAGGACGATCTGGTCATGACCGCCATGGAGCGCGGCATCGGTGTGGTCACCGCCGCGATCGCCGACGAGATGTCTCGGCGCGGCGACCCCGTCGACCAGGTGGCCTGCTGGGTCGAGGGCCTGCTCGAGGAGATGACCGACCCGCATCGCTTCAGGATGTGCCGGGCCACCGTGGCGCAGCTGTCCGCCATCGCCGGCCGCAGGGCATCGGATGAGGAACTCATGGCGCCGCTGCGGGCGCTGCTCACGGAGCCACTGGCCGCCATGGGCCGCCGGGACCCCGGGCGCGACGGGGACGCGGTGTTCCACTGCACGATGGGCACGCTGCGGCGGCACCTGGGTTCGGGGCAGCGTCCACCGCAGGCGGACGTCGCCCACCTGGTGCAGTTCTGCCTGAGCGGCGTCGGGGTCGAGGCCAGTGGCGCTCAAAGCCGCTGACGCGACCGGGTTGGCGCTGCGCTACGCCGCGGGCGTCACGATCGCGCATGTGCTCGCCGTCATCGAGGTGCTGCTGGTGATGACCGCGTTGCGCCGCGAGACGCTCGGTGATGCCCACCCGCCGTTCAACCCCGACAACGACCCACTGATCGTCGCACTCGTCGTGGGTGCGGTCGTCGTCGTCGCGGTGGGCAGTGTCGCCATCGTGCTGCCGTCGCTGCGGTGGTACGTCACCGGCACCGAACCCACTCCACGACAACGCCGTTCGGCGCTGAGTGTCGCGCGCCGAGCCAGCCTGCTGCTGACCTTGACATGGGTGGGCAGCGGGCTGATCGTCGTGCTGGCCAACCTGGAATCGGGGTTCGCCGTTGCCGTGCTGGTGGGACCGGCGGTGTTCTTCGGCGCCACGGCGGCGGTGTGCACCGCACTGCTGCTGACGGTGCGCACCCTGCATCCCCTCAGCGCGGCCGCGGGGCCGTACGCGGTGCCGCGCGACACCGCACCCGGCGTGCTGGCCCGACTGCTGATGATGTGGGTGCTGTGCTGCGCACTGCCCAGCATCGGCATCGCGCTGCTGATCCTGATCCGCAGCCGGGGCTGGATCATCGACACGACGTCATCGGTGGAGATCCCGGTCCTGGTGCTCAGCGGAGTCGCGGTGCTGTGGGGACTGCGCGGCATGATTCTGGTCTCCCGCTCAATCTCGGATCCCCTGCGGGAGGTCATCGACGCCATGGCCGACGTCGAGCAGGGCAACATCAACCGGCGCGTCAACATCTACGAGCGCTCCGAGATCGGGCTGCTGCAGAGTCGTTTCAACCGCATGGTGGCGGGCCTGCGCGAACGCGACCGGATTCGCGACCTCTTCGGCAGGCACGTCGGCGACGATGTGGTCCGGGTGCTCGTCGATCGCGAGGTGTCGCTGTACCGCGACGTGCGGGAGGTGGCCGTGCTGTTCGTCGACCTCGCGGGCTCGACGCAGTTCGCCGCCAGGCAACCCCCAGAGGTGGTGGCCGACACCCTCAACGACTTCTTCCGCGCGATCGTGGACGCGGTGGACGCCAGCACCGGATTCATCAACAAGTTCCAGGGTGATGCCGCCCTGGTGGTGTTCGGGGCGCCCGTACACACCCCCACCCCGTGCGACGATGCCCTGGCCACCGCGCGCGAGCTGGCCGCGCAGCTCCCACACAGAGTCCACCTGGACTACGGGATCGGAGTGTCAGCCGGACGGGTGTTCGCCGGATTCGTCGGCGCGGAGAACCGCTTCGAGTACACCGTGATCGGCGACGCGGTCAACGAGGCGGCCCGCCTCGCCGACCGAGCCAAGAGCGACGCCACCCGGGTGCTGTGTTCGGGCACAATCCGAGACCACGCCGACAGCGATGAAGCCGCACGGTGGGCACCAATCGGCGCCGAGGTGCTGCGCGGACGCGGCGTCCCGACCGAGCTCTACCGCCCGCTCAAGCCCTGATCGCCCGGCGCGACAAAACCGTTCTTCCAGCTCGCCAACGCCGCGTTCACACCCGCCTGCACGGCCGTGCCGTTGCCCCAGCCGGCGTAGTAATGCAGTTGCAGCACAATCTCTTCCAACTCGTCTTCGGTGATCTCACCGTTGATGAGCGCGCCACGCACCTGCACCTCGATCAGGTCGGCGCGGCCCAGCATCGCCGTCGCACCCAACACCACCAGGCGGCGGTCTCGCAGCGACAGTCCCGGGCGGCTCCAGACCTCACCGAAGAGGTGGTCGATCGTCATTTCGAGCGCGGGCGACCGGTCCTCGGGCATCTGAGCGGCCAGGCCGGCGCCGTACACCTTGTCCATGGTCTGCAGTCCGACCTCGGTGCGGTCGGCCGGCGACGCGGCCTCCCGGACGCCGAGCGTCTCGGCGGCGTGCTCACGGGCCACATCGACCAACGGAACGTCAATCCCGTTGTCGGCGGCCAACTCCTGGGCCGCGCCGAGGTCCTTGGTCATCAGCCGCAGCACCTGCGGGCCAGCCTGCTCGACGATCTCGGGGTCGGTGCTGCGGTTGCGCAGCCACGTGAAGAGGGTCGCACCCTGCGGGTCGGCCTCCTCGACGACCTCGATGAGCGTCTCCGGATCCACCCCGGCGGCACGCGCCAGTTCGGCGGCCTCGTGCGCGACGCGCCAGGTGCCGTAGGTGAGGACGTTGCGCGCGATCTTGGTGGCCATGCCGGCACCCGACGGGCCGCAGTGCACGACCTTCTTGGCGAAATCAGCCAGCACCGGCATCGCCCGGCGCACGGTGTCGTCGTCACCCCCCACCATGGCCACCATCCCGTTGCTGGCCGCCTGGTCCCCGGGCGTGACGCCGCAGTCGAGCACCGCAACCCCGAACGGCCGGCACTCCTCGACGATGTCGAGCACCTCAGGTACCGCAAGAGTCGACAGCAGTGCGACGATCAGGCCCGGTCGGGCACCGGCGAGCACACCCTCGGTCCCGCGGAGCACCTCGCGCACCTGGGCGGCGTCGACCACCGCGATCAGGACGACATCGCTGACGGCCGCCACCTCGGCGGGTGTCGGCGCCACCAGGGCCAACCCCAGATCGTCGGCGGCCTCACCGCGGATGTCGTAGACCACCGGGATCCGTCCGCGTGCCTCGAGGCTGACCGCGACGCCGCCGCCGATCATCCCGAGGCCGATGACGCCGGCCCGCGGGCCGATCCCGGTACCGGACGACCCCTGGGCGGTCTCAGGGTCCGCACCGACTGCCGGTGCCACCAATTCGTCGGGACACGCCGTCATAGCGACCTCCATCACATAAACTAACAACGTTCAGTTATCTGAAGCTTAGCCCTGCTATCAACTCCGATGCAGGGCGCGGACCTGGTGATTCTCGGCACATCGGGAGGTGCAGTGTGCAACACACCGCAACCGGACGGTCAAAACCGAACCGGCCGCGCAGCCGTCGCGGAAAGGGGGAACAGCTGCGCGCCGAAATCCTGGCGGCTGTCAACGGCCTGCTGGACGAATGGGGCAGCGACGAGAAGCTGACCATGCGTGCCGTCGCCGAACAGGTCGGGGTCGCGGCCCCCAGCATCTACCTGCATTTCGCCGACAAGTCCGAGCTGGTGTGGGCCGCGCTGGCCGACAAGTACGCCCAACTCGCCGAGCTCATGCGGGCCGCCGCCGAGGCGGCCGACGGCGGTCCGCGTGATCGCCTGCGCGCCCAGGTCCACGCGTACTGCCGCTTCGCGCTCGATCATCCCGGCCACTATCGGCTGATGTATCAGGTCCATCAACCCGCACCGGCCACCGGGAAACCGGGCCACCACCCCGCGCGTCAGGTCTCGAGGCGCCTGCGGCGGGCGCTGACCGAGTGCGCCGAAGCGGGTCACCGACTGACCCTGCCCCTGCACCAGTGCGCGCACACGCTGTGGACCGGGCTCCACGGGATGGTCTCCATCCAGCAGACCATGGCGACCGTCGGAGGCACCCCCGACGGCATCTACGCGCTCGCCGACGGCCTGGTGGACGCGCTGGTGTCTGCCGCTCGCGGCGCCGGCGAGACCATCCCGGCCTCGACTGAGATCGACCGGATCATCGCCGCTTCCGTGGTGGACGACGAATAGCCGGTGTCGCAACCCCAGGAGATCGAAAGACCCGGCCCCTTGTCCAGGGACCGGGCCTTTCATGAATCAAGTCCGCGGGCCGGCCGGGTGGTTTCCCACCGGCGCGAGTGACTGAGCCTCACCGCCCCGCACGCTTTGTTCCCACCACCCCGCGACTTCAAACCATCGCTGCGGACTTCTGCACAGCCGTGCGGTTATGTTGTCCCCGGACAAGGCAACGGACGGCGGGCGGAAGATCCAACGACATGCGAGTTGACGGACGGGACATCACCGTCACGGGCAGCCTGCTGCAACCGCTGACGAAACGCACCAACGACATCATTCGGTTGGGGCTGGCCTCCGTGTTCCTGGCGGCGGTGATCACCAGTTCGCTGATCACCCGTTATGAGTGGGTCACGCTCGAGAAATCCATCTCGGAGATCGTCGGGGTACTCACGCCGACCCAGTCCAACCTGGTCTACCTCGCGTACGGCATCGCGATCCTGGCGCTGCCGTTCGCGATCCTGATCGGACTGCTGGCGGCCAGGCAGTGGAAACTGCTCGGGGCCTACGTCGCGGCGGGCCTGACGGCCGTGTTGGCGCTGTCGATCACCGGCAACGGCATCGCGGCCCCGAGTTGGCACTTCGACCTGTCCGACCGACTCGACACCGTGCTGTCGCAGTTTCTCGACGACCCGCGCTGGATCGCGATGCTGGCGGCCATGCTGACGGTGTCGGGAGCGGGACTGCCGGCGCGGTGGCGCCGGTGGTGGTGGACGCTGCTTCTGGCCTTCGTACCGATCCACCTGGTGGTCAGCGCGGTGGTGCCGGCGCGGTCGCTGCTCGGTCTTGCCGTGGGGTGGTTCGTCGGCGCCCTGGTGGTGCTCGTCGTCGGGACGCCGGCACTGGAGGTTCCGCTGGACGGAGCGGTGCGCGCGATGCGCCGGCGGGGATTCGCGCCCGATGCCCTGGCCGTCATGCGCCCCGCCGGAGCCGGCCCGCTGCTGCTGTCGGCGACCTGCACCGACACCGACTCGACCGCGGTCGTCGAACTGTACGGGCCCAACCAACGCAGCGGGGGCGCACTCAGGCAGTTCTGGCGCAAGCTGCGCCTGCGCGCCAGCGAGACGCCACCGCTGCAGACCTCGATGCGTCGCGCCGTCGAACATCGCGGCCTCGTGGCGATGGCCATCGGCGATCTGGGCCTGGCCAACACCAACATGCTGTCGCTGACGGCCCTGGAGCGTGGGTGGACCATGTACGCCCACACCCCGGCCCGCGGCGAGGCTCTGCACGACGTCGCCGAGGACACCCCCGTCGAGCAGATCTGGCAGGCACTCTCGGTCCTGCACCACCACCAGTTCTCCCACGGGGACCTGCGCAGCCGGGAGATCACGGTCGCCGACGGATCGGTGCTGTTCGGTGGCTTCGGCTACGCGGAGTTCGGCGCCACCGACGAACTTCTGCAGACCGACATCGCGCAGCTGCTGCTGACCACCACCGACCTCTATGGCGCTGGGCCCGCGGTGACGGCCGCGATCGAGACCTTCGGCAAGGACATCGTCCTGACCGCGTCGCGGCGGTTGACCAAGTCCGCCATGCCGGCCCGGATCCGTGACTGCGTCGACGACGCCGGGGTCGTGCTGGCGGCCGCGCGGGACGAGGTCAAGAAACAGACCGGCGCCGACCAGATACAGGCCGAGACCATCACCCGGTTCACCCGGACCCAGCTCATCCAGCTCGTGCTGCTCGTCGCGCTGGTCTACGTCGCCTATCCGTTCCTGAGCACCGCCCCCACGTTCCTCTCCGAACTGCGCAGCGCGAACTGGTGGTGGGCCCTGCTGGGCCTGACGGTCTCGGCGCTCACCTACGTCGGGGCCGCCGCCGCGCTGTGGGCGTGCGCCGACGGCCTCGTCAGCTTCCGCAACCTGACGATCATGCAGGTGGCCAACACCTTTGCGGCGACCACCACACCTGCCGGCGTCGGCGGCTTGGCGCTGTCGACACGATTCCTGCAGAAGGGGGGACTCGGCACGGTGCGCGCCACGACGGCCGTCGCGCTCCAGCAGTCCGTCCAGGTGATCGTGCACGTGCTGCTGCTCATCGTGTTCAGCGCGGCAGCGGGCGCATCCGCCAACCTGTCCCACTTCGTGCCGTCTGCGACCGTGCTGTACCTCATCGGCGGGGTGGCGCTCGGACTTCTGGGGGCATTCCTGTTCGTCCCGAAGCTGCGTCGCTGGCTGGGCACCGCGGTCCGGCCGAAGCTCAAGGAGGTCGCCACCGACCTCGTCGAGGTCGCCCGCGAACCCCGCCGGCTCGCCCTCATCGTGTTGGGTGCTGCGGGAACGACACTGGGTGCCGCGCTGGCGCTGTGGGCGAGCGTCGAGGCGTTCGGCGGCGATGTCTCCTTCGTCACCGTCACCGTCGTGACGATGATCGGCGGCACACTGGCTTCGGCGGCACCCACCCCCGGCGGAGTCGGCGCCGTGGAGGCCGCGCTCATCGGCGGTCTGGCGGCTTTCGGAGTGCCAGCGGCGATCGCGTTCCCGGCGGTGCTGCTCTACCGCGTGCTGACCTGCTGGCTGCCGGTGTTCGTCGGCTGGCCCATCATGCGGTGGTTGACCAACAACGACATGATCTGAGGGTCAGCTCGACGGCGGCTGGGCCGGGACCTCAGGATGCTCGGCGAGCCAATCACGTTCGGCGGCACGAACTCTACGGTGACTGAGGAACAACCACACACCGGCCCCCACCCCGAGGATGGCGGCGATCGCCACACAGACACTGCCCACCGTCGCGTGTCCGGCGGCGAAGGCGAAAAGACCCGCCACCAACGCCACGACCGCAATCGCACCGGAGATCAACCCGGGCGCGTTCGCGCCATTCTTGAATGTCTCACCCGCGTGCGGGCGGGTGGTGCGCACATGGTCGACGGGATCTGGATAACTTTCACCCATGATTCCTCCTCAGCGGTAGGGCGGATACGGCGCCGATTTCAGCTGGCGGGCCAGATGCGCGGCATTACGGGCCGCGGCGGCGGTGGCGGAGGCGACCGACTCGGGGACCTGCTCGAGTTCCCTGTAGTCCGTTGACTCCATCGCAGGCCCGTTCCAGTAGGTGCACCCCTGTGCGGGGATGCTGTACCCCACGTCGTTGAGCGCCTGGAACACATCGGCGACAACCTTGTGCGCACCGTCCTCGTTGCCCACGACACTGACAATCGCAACCTTTCCCGCCAACGCCGGGCGCCCCTCGTCGTCGGCGTTGGACAGTTCTGCGTCGAGACGTTCCAGCACCCGCTGGGCCACGCTGGACGGGTGCCCCAACCAGACCGGAGTACTGAGCACGAGGATGTCCGATTCCAGCACCTGGGAACGGATTTGGGGCCACTGATCGTCACCGCCCATATCGGTCTCCACCCCTGGTGAGATGGTGTAGTCCACGCATCGGATCGTCTGGCAGGCGACGTTGCGGGTCTCGAGCGTCTCAAAGACGTGCTCGGCAATGAGTTGACTGCTCGAGGCGTCTGGCCCGGGTTTCAACGTGCAGACCAGCGCGACGGCCCGCAGGGGTGGGGAATTGACCGGCATCGGAGTTGCCTACCCGTGGGGTCAGGCCACCAAACCGACCCCGCCCGCACGTCATGCACTCGTGTCATGATGGGCGTCGGCGACAGGCTTGGACTCCGCGGATCCGCGTTGGCGCAGGAAGATCGAGAATCCGACGATGGCGGCCACGGCGATGAACTCACTCTGCCAGTTCTGCATCGATTCGAACCAGAACTGCGACGTTGTCAGATACCGCCACACCGAGATCGCGGCCTGCCCATGGTCGAGCCGCTCCGCGTTGTACGCGGACGCACCGCCGACCGCGTGCAGGCCCCACGAGGCGAAGAACAACACGAAGAATGCTGAGGCGAGGGAGTTTTCGTAGGCGCTGAGCACCCAGCCACCCCGGCGCACCGGCCACGGCGTGGAGGGCGTCAGGCGTGCCGCGCGCGGGTCGGCGTCCTGCGGTGCATCGCGGCCCACCGGTTTGGACTCCGACGAACCCCTCTGGTACAGAAAGGCCGTGAGCACGACGTACATGCCCATCTGGAGGAACTCGGACTCCCAGTTCTCAAAGGTGGCCTCGACGAAATCGCCTGTGCGCACATAGTCGAATATCGATACGGAGGCACCGCCGTGCTGCTGCTGATGTTCGTCGTAGGTCGCGTGACCGGCGATCACCATGCCGCCGAAGAACACCGTGAACAGCAGCAGGCACGCGATCAGCAGACCATTGTCGTACAACCGCGTGGACAGGGGCCCACGCCGACGGCTCATTGTCGTCAGTGGTTACGAAGCTTGTCCACCAGCTTGCTCTTGGTCAGTCCCGAGTATCCGGACATGCCCAATTCTCTGGCTCGCTTCTTCAGTTCCGGCACAGTCCAGTCGTCGTAGGAACCGGCTTTGCCGCCCTTGCGGCCGACGGAGGACTTGCCGCGGGCCGCGGCGGCGTTCGAGATGCGCGCGGACTTCTCCTTCGAGTTGCCCTGCTTTCGCAGATCCTCGTACAACTTCTCGTTCTTGATCGATGCGTTCGGCATCGCCGTCACCTCCAGATCATCATCAGGTGCCTGTGAGAGTGGATGCCCAGCGGCAGGCCCGGCGAAACCGCCCTATGGCGACGCAGTGATGCCCGGCGTCGCCACGCGGCGCCGGGCATCACTGCAGACATCGCTGCAGACGTCAGGAGTCCTGTTCGGCGCGCTGCCGAGCCTCGTTGGTCTTGGCGGCCGCGCGTGCGCTCTCGGCCTCAGCCTCCTTCTGGGCGGCCTCGCGCTGTGCATCGGCCTTGTCCTGCTGGGCTTGGCCCTCACGCTGCAGGTCGTCGCGGCCGGCGACGGCCCCCACGACCTCCTTGGCCTTCCCCTTCACGCCCTCGACAACGCCCTTGACGGCTTCGGCGGGCCCGCTGTTCCGGTCTGCCATGGCATCTCCCTCATTCGGCCGGTTTCTCTCGCCCGCTGGCAGCGGGCGTCCCACGCAGGCTGCCCACCCGCGCCGAGGATCAAACCTGCCCAGTCACCCAGTGGCACTGCGGGACTGGGCGGGCGACGGGTCGGCCGGGTCCGATGGCGCGACCGACCCGTTCCGCCGTCAGGCTGGTCAGCCCGCCATGAACTCGGAGTAGGCCGACGCCAGCTCCGGCGGAAGAACCGTCACGTTGCACTGCCGCTGCGTCTCCCCGATCGGCGCGAGAATGCCACGCAGGTCGTGGTATTCGCCGGGGTTCGACGTGAAGTAGCTGCGCAGATTCTGCGAGGCCGCGGCGCGCGGTTGGTTGTATGCCGCCGTCACCGCCTGGTTGGCACCGGGATGGGCGTTCAGGTAAGCCTGTGCGGATCCGGTCACCGAACTCACGGTTCCCGCAATGCCGGCGGGACTGCAGTCGGGCGCAGCGACCGCTGCAGGAGCAGCGACGGTGGCGGCGACGGCTCCCCCGAGCACACAGCCTGCCGCGATGCCGACGACCCGGCGACGCGTGGTGACACCATGGGATTTCATCATCATCTCTTCTCTCACATGTGTTGCGGTACTTCTTGTCCCCCGTCCTGAAAACCAAAGTACGCAAGCGATTTCGGATGATTTCGATCCGCGATTTCGCGCAGAGCCGAAACGGCCGGACGTTACAGGGACAGGAGGTGACATGAGCCTCAATCAGCGTCAGATAGTTGAGAATCCGGCCAGATCCCGGCCGTCCCTTTAGAAAAGTCGTTGAGCTCTTAGATGATCGTGATCTCCGACGTCATGAAGCCGTCATCGATGCTGTCGGCTCTCTCACACCCACGAAGACGGTTTGGCGGCGCGCGGTCCGGGAACCCGACTCAGGGTGGGTCAAGCAATGGCCCGCTGAAATCCATCAGATACAAGCGTGAGAGGACGCTATGACTGAGAAGAACAGCGGTCCCGAAGAAGGCATCAAGGGCGTCGTCGAAGGCGTCAAGGGCAAGGCCAAGGAAGCCATCGGCACCGTCACAGGGCGCGATGACCTGACTGAAGAGGGCAAGGCCCAGCAGGACAAGGCCGACGCGCAGCGTGATGCCGCCCAGAAGGAGGCCGAGGCCGAGAGCGCACGCGGCGCCGCCGGCGTCGCCGAGCAACGGCAGAAGGCCAACCAGTAACAGACCAGAGCAGTGGGGCCCGATCTCTCGTGAGGTCGGCCCACACCTGCGTCTCCGGGCCCAGCGCAACGGAACCGAATCGGCTTCATAACGTCCTGGCTGCTTGCAGCGCAGACCCGGGACGGCTCCTCCACCCTGGTGACCACGGGTGCACACCCGTCCTTTCTTCGGTGTGAAGCGCGCGTTTCGGGGTACTCCCGACGCAACATCGCGCGCCGTCAAAGGGGGTTCTGGTGAGCCGAACATCGAAACTTCTCTACCTGCCGCTGTCATTGGCCACGAGTGTCGGCGGCGGCCTGCTCGCCGGCGCGCTGTTCACCCAGGTGTGGAAACGCATCGACGACACCCAGGAGCCTCCGCCTGACCCCAAGGATCTCAATCGCTCGGGAGCCAAGGCGCTGTCCGGCGCAGCGCTGCAGGGTTTGGTGTTCGGGCTGGTGAAGGCCGCCGTCGACCGTGCTGGTGCCCGGGGCTATCGGGCCGTCGCGAAGGAGTCTCCGGTCTGATGTCTCCGATGGTGAAAAGCGCCGTGAAGCCGCTGCTCAAGGCGGTGAGGTTCGTCCGCGCCGGCTATCCCGACGCTGCCCCGGTGCAGGGGCACATCGCCGCGTTGGCTCTTCTGCCGCAGGCGGGTCCGCGACGCTGACTGGGCTGGGACGATCCGTCCGGCCGGGGAATGCGGTCGCACGGATGGCCGATCCCGCGCGGGACGGCACGCCCCCTGAGAAGTGCGGGCGGAGGGACTCGAACCCCCACGCTCTTACGAGCACGGACACCTAAAGACCGCGCGGCTGCCAGTTACGCCACGCCCGCATTGGTGCCGATTCTAACGTCCTGTCCCCGAGCATCGAGATCGAACGTCTCTGAGCACTCCGCACGGGGACCGCGGGGCACCCCTGCCCGACGGGAGGGGTTCGCCGACCGAGAGCCCGCCGCTGGTTGCCTGGGTCACTCGGATTCCAGCTTGGGCGCTGTTGGGCGGTACCTTCGAGGGGTGTCCACTACACACCGTCGGAGATGGGCGTTGATCACGCTGGTGATCGTCGCGGCCGGTGGCTGTCTGGCGCTCGGCTGGTGGCAATGGACCCGCTACGAAGCAGCAGGCGGCACCTTCCAGAACCTGGGTTACGCGCTGCAGTGGCCGTTCTTCGCCGGCTTCTGCGTGTACGCCTACCGTAAGTTCGTCCGGCTCGAGGACGGCGAGGCCCCGGCTGCCAACCCGGATGAGCCCGCCGAGATCCCACCCGACCTGCTGCCGCAGCGCCCGAAGGCATCGACGAACGTCGATGACCCCGCCCTGCGGGAGTACAACGCCTACCTCGCCGAACTGGCCGACAAAGACAAACAGGACAGGACCACAGCATGACCACGCCCGACACGTCCGAGATTCCGGCCGGTGCCGCACCGATCGACGCCATCAGGAAGGCGTTGAAGGGCTATCGGATCATGGCCTGGGCGACGGGCATCTGGCTGATCGCCCTGACCTACGAGATGGTGGTCAAGTACATCGTCAAGGTCGAGGATCTCCCGGGCTGGATGGATCTGATCGCTCCGATCCACGGCTGGGTCTACTTCGTCTACCTGCTCTTCACCGCGAACCTCGCGGTGAAGGTGCGCTGGCCCATCGGCAAGACGATCGGCATCCTGCTGGCGGGGACGATCCCGCTGCTCGGCGTGATCGTCGAGCATTTCCAGACCAGGAAACTCAAGGAGCAGTTCAACCTCTGACGGTCGCCACCGGCTCGGGAGCGGGCTCGACCTCGGCCGGCCTGTCCGTCGGGATCAACAGCGTCAGCCCCGCGGCGACCACGGCCGCACCGGCCGCGATCAGCAGCGCAACCTGGATGCCCACCAGCGTCGGCGCCTGGTGTCCGGCGACCGTCACCGACATCCCCGCCAGCACGGCACCGATCACCGCGCTCGCGACCGACGTCCCGAACGAGCGCGCCAGCGAGTTGATGCCGTTGGCTGCCGCCGTCTCCGACATCGGCACCGCGGCGTTGATCAGGGCCGGCATGGACGCGAACGCAAACCCGACACCGACCGCGACCAGGAAGTTCAGGGTCATTATGCCCGGCGCTGTGGCCAGCAGCTTCAGGCCCATCAGATACGCCGCCGCGATGATCAGACACCCTGTCACCAGCGTGAACTTGTAGCCGCGCCGCGCCGCGACCCGTGCGGCCACCGGGGACGTCAGCATCATTGCCACACCGCCGGGCGCCAGCCACAGCCCGGTCTGGACCATGGACTGCCCCAGCCCGTAGCCCGTGCTGGGGGGCAGTTCCAGCACCTGCGGCGACACCAACGACATCGCGAACATCGCGAACGCGACGGCGATCGAGGCCAGGTTCGTGGTGAGCACCGGACGCCGAACGGTCGTGCGCAGGTCCACGATCGGCGACGACACCCGAAGTTGCCAGAACGCGAACACCCCGAACGTGACGGCCGAACAACCGAACAGGACCAACGTCATCACCGACGTCCAGCCCCAGATCCCCCCCTTGGAGATCGGCAGCAGCAGGGTCACCAGCGCCACCGCCAGCAGCACCGTGCCCACGGGGTCGAATCGATCGTTGGAGCGCGGCGGCAGGTGCGGGACGAGGAACACGAACGCCAGCAACGCCGCGATGCCCAGGCCGGTACCGAACCAGAACAGTGCGTGCCAGTCGAAGTTCTGGGCGATCAGCGCCGCCAGCGGCAAGCCCAGGGCTCCGCCGACTCCCAGCGACGCGCTCATCATTCCCATTGCGCTGCCCACTCTTTCGGGCGGCACACAGGAGCGCATCACACTGATGCCCAGCGGGATGATCGGAATGCCGAAGCCCTGCAGGCCGCGCCCGACGATCAGCGGCAGCAGCGACGTGGAGACTGCGGCCAGCAGGGAACCCAGCGTCAGGAGCACCGCGCAGCTGATGAGGACGGGCTTGGGGCCGTACATGTCGCCGAGTCGACCGAACACCGGGGTGGCCACCGCGGCGGTCAACAGCGTGGCCGTGATGGCCCACGACGCGTTCGACGCGCCGGTGTCCAACAGCTTGGGCAGCTCGGGGATGATCGGGATGAGAAGCGTCTGCATCAGCGAGACGCTGACGCCGGCCGCGCACAGCACCAGCACGAGAAGCCGGGAGTGGCTGGACGGGGCCTCGGGACGCGAGTTCACCTGCCGTCCGCCCATGACGGGCCAGCGTACACACTTAGCACAGCTACTCAAATTGGGGGACGGTCCCCGGGTGACTACACCAGAGCGCGCAGAGCCGGAACCAGCAGCGCCAGCGCCCGACCGCGGTGCGAGGCCGCATCCTTCTCGGCCGGCGTCAGTTCGGCCGCCGACCGCGTGGACCCCGTCGGCATGAAGATCGGGTCGTATCCGAAACCGCCGGCGCCGCGGGGCGCCTCGGCGATGGACCCCGGCCACTCCCCCCGCACGACATGCTCACCGTGTCCGCCGACCAGGGCGCAGGCCGACACGAAGGCCGCGCCCCGGCGAGCCTCGGGGACGTCACGCAGTTGCGCCAGAAGCAGGCGGTTGTTCGCGTCGTCGTCACCGTGGGTGCCCGACCAGCGCGCCGACAACACCCCCGGCATGCCGTTGAGCGCGTCCACGGTGAGACCGGAATCGTCTGCCACGCAGGGCAATCCCGTGGCGGCATAGCCGTCGCGCGCTTTGGCCAGCGCGTTCTCCTCGAAGGTCGCGCCGGTCTCGGGCGCCTCGTCGTACGGCTCGACGTCGGCCAGTGACACGAGTTCGAGACCGACGACACCCGCAGCGTCGAGCACGCGGCGCAGTTCGGCCAGCTTCTTGGCGTTGCGGCTGGCGACCAGAACCGTGGTCAGCTGCCGAAGGCTTTCTTGGGCGCCGGTCCGTCGGGAAGCCCACCGGGATAGGGGGCTTCAAGGGCGGCGGTCTGGATCGCGAACAACTGCTCGCAGGACGCCAAGGCGGCGTCGAGCATCTTGTCCAGCGTCGAGCGCGGGAAGGTGGCACCCTCGCCCGTGCCCTGAATCTCCACGAGGGTCCCGGTGTCGGTCGCGACGACGTTCATGTCGACCTCGGCGCGCGAATCCTCTTCGTAGGGCAGGTCTACGCGCACTCGGCCGTCGACCACACCCACGCTGACGGCCGCGATGGCACAGGACAGCGGCCGTGGATCTGAGAGCTTGCCCAACGCCCCGAGGTAGGTCACGGCGTCGGCGAGCGCCACGTAGGCGCCGGTGATGGCGGCCGTGCGGGTGCCGCCGTCGGCCTGCAGCACATCGCAGTCGATCGCGATGGTGTTCTCCCCCAGCGCGCGAAGGTCGATGCAGGCGCGCAGTGAGCGTCCGACCAGGCGGCTGATCTCCTGCGTGCGGCCGCCGACCCGGCCCTTGACCGATTCCCGGTCGGACCGGCTGTGGGTGGCGGCGGGAAGCATGGCGTACTCGGCGGTCAGCCATCCGAGTCCAGAGCCCTTCCGCCAACGCGGCACACCCTCGGTCACCGAGGCCGTGCACATGACGCGGGTCTGGCCGAACTCCACCAGCACCGAACCGGCTGGATGCGAGGTGAAGCCGCGGGTGATGGTTACCGGTCGGAGCTCGTCATCGGCACGACCGTCTTCGCGAAGAGACACGTGGTTAACCCTAGCGGGGCGAGGCACGAGCCCCGCTGAGGAGCCCCGCGATAGGGCCAAGGCGGGCCGAGGCACGAGCCGCCGATCAGGAGGAGCGGCGGACCTCGAACGTCTCTCCGCAGACCACGGCGCGCACCGGTCCGTCGAATTCGGCTTTCGCCTCGCGGATCACGTCCTCACGCGATGTCCACGGCGGAATGTGCGTCAACAGGAGCTCACGCACGTTGGCCTTGGCCGCGACCTGCCCGGCCTCGGCGCCGGACAGATGCACGTGCGGAGGCCGGTTGTCCGGGTCATGCGTCCACGACGCCTCGCACAGGAACACATCCGCATCGCGCGCCAACTCGACCACCGAGTCACACACGCCGGTGTCGCCGCTGTAGACCAGGACCGCGCCGGACGGATCAGTGAACCGCATCCCGTAGGACTCGGTCGGATGCGACACCAGGCGCGGCAGTACCTCCAGTGCGCCGAAGCGTTCGCTGCGGCCGTCGATCCAGTGCCGAATGTCGAAGATGTCGTTGAAGTCGTCGAGTTCGCCACCCTGCGGGGAGCTCGCCGCGGCCAGCCGCGACCAGGTGTCGCTGGGCCCGAACATCAGCGCCTTACCCTCGGGTGGATTCGGGTGGTACCGCCGCCAGACGAACAGGCCCGGAAGATCGAGGCAATGATCGGCATGCAGGTGGCTGAGCAGCACACTCACAGCACCGGGGTCGGCGTAGCGCTGGAGTTCACCAAGGACGCCGCCGCCGAAGTCGATCACCAACGGCGGTGTGTCCGGCGCGTTGAGGAGATACCCCGACGCCGGCGAATCGGGGCCACCTACGCTCCCCGAGCACCCCAGCACCGTGATCCGCACAGCCATTAGCTTGCCATGCCCGGTTCGGGTTGGACGAAAACATCACCACTTTGCGCGAGGAGGATCATGGCGCGGTCCCGGCGTGACGCCGCACTCTCGCGACTCCCGTGATGACGGGCCCGAGGAAGCGCGCCGCCAGGGCCGTGAACGCCTCCGGATCCCCCGTCGCCTCGAACACGTGCGTGGCCCCGGTGTGGGCCCCGTCGGGGTGCGGGTGCAGCAGATCTCGTTCGGTGAGCACCCGGAGCAGGTCCTTGGCGGTCTCCTCGGCGCTCGACACCAGCGTGACGTGGTCACCCATCGCCAGCTGGATCAGTCCGGACAGCAGCGGGTAGTGGGTGCAGCCCAGCACCAGCGTGTCCACCCCGGCGCGCTGCAGCGGCTCCAGGTACGCCTCGGCCAACCCGAGCACCTGACGTCCGCTGGTGACCCCGCGCTCGACGAAGTCGACGAACCGCGGGCAGGCGACCGCCGCGATCTCGGTGTCCCGCGCCGCCGCGAACGCGTCCTGATAGGCCCGCGAGGTGATGGTCGCCTGCGTGCCGATCACGCCGATGCGACCGTTGCGCGTCGCCGCGACTGCGCGCCGTACGGCCGGCAGGATGACCTCGACGACGGGGACGTCGTAGCGTTCGCGCGCGTCGCGCAGGCACGCCGACGACGCCGTGTTGCAGGCGATCACCAATGCCTTGACACCGCGGTCGACCAGATCGTCCATGATGGTCAGCGCATGCGAACGGATCTGGGCCAGAGGCAGCGGACCGTAGGGGCCGTTGCCGGTGTCCCCGACGTAGATCATGTTCTCGTCGGGCAGTTGATCGATGATCGCTCGGGCGACCGTCAGCCCACCCACACCGGAGTCGAACACGCCGACCGGACCCGAGCGGTCCACGGACGGGCCCGTCATGACGTCAGGTACGGCGGTTGTGCCCCAGGGAGCCTGCGTTGCTGGCGGGCGCGGCGCTCGGGGCCGGACAGCAGATACGCCGCGAGGACGCCTGCGACCGCGCCACAGAGGTGCCCCTGCCACGAGACGCCATTGCAGCGGTCCAACTCCGGGATGGCCCCCCAGAGAATGCCACCGTAGAAGATCAGGACCACCACGCCGACGACGATCTCCCAGGCCTTGCGGGTGAACCAGCCGAAGACCATCAGAAACGCCAACCATCCGAAGATCAGCCCCGATGCGCCGATGTGGTTGGTGGCGATGCCGCCGCACGCACCCAGATTGCCGATCACCCAGGTGCCGAATCCGCCGAGGATCCAGATGATCGCCGTCGCGTAGATGAACCTGCCCATGCCGGCCAGCGTCATCAGGAAGCCCAGCACGAGGGCCGGGACCGTGTTGGCCATCAGATGCGCCCAGTTGGCGTGCAGCAGCGGGGCGAAGATGATGCCCCACAACCCGTCGGTCTCCATGGGCCGAATGCCGTTGGCGTCGAGACGGTGGCCGAAGAGCTGGTCGATGAGTTCGATCGCGTAGAGCAGCGCCACGAAGGCGAGGATGGTCGCGCCTCCGACCTTCCACGCCGGCTTCTTCTCCGGCTTCTGCGGCGCCGGGAAGCCTGTGGTGCTGTTCATGACCTGATGCTCGCTCCTCAGTCGGCGATTCGCGCCGAATCGTCGCCTCGGCTCATGCCCACAGCTGGCCTTCCAGCGCGTCTTCGGCGTCATCCAGGCTACCGGCGTACGCACCGGTCGACAGATACTTCCATCCGGCGTCGGCGACGACGAACGCGATGTCGGCGCGCTCACCGGCTTTGAGGGCCTTGGCGCCCATCCCGAGTGCCGCGTGCAGGATGGCCCCGGTCGAGATCCCGGCGAAGATGCCCTCCTGCTTCACCAGCTCGCGGGTGCGGCGGACCGCGTCGAAGGAACCGACCGAGTACCGCGTGGTCAGCACCTCGGGGTCGTACAGTTCGGGCACGAATCCCTCATCGATGTTGCGCAGCGCGTACACGCCCTCGCCGTAGCGGGGCTCGGCGGCGACGATCTGCACGCCCGGGACGTGCTCCCGCAGGAACCGACCGGTGCCCATGAGGGTGCCCGTCGTACCGAGGCCCGCGACGAAGTGCGTGATCTCCGGCAGATCGGCCAGGATCTCCGGGCCGGTGCCGTAGTAGTGCGCGTCGGAGTTCGCCGGGTTGCCGTACTGGTAGAGCATCACCCAGTCGGGGTGCTCGGCGGCGAGTTCCTTGGCCTTGGCGACGGCGGTGTTCGACCCGCCTTCGGCCGGGCTGAAGATGATCTGGGCGCCGTAGAGTTCGAGCACCTGGGTGCGCTCGACCGAGGTGTTCTCCGGCATCACGCAGATCAGCCGGTAGCCCTTGAGCTGGGACGCCATGGCCAGCGAGATTCCCGTGTTGCCGCTGGTGGGCTCGAGGATCGTGTCGCCGGGCTTGATCAGGCCGTCACGCTCCGCCTGTTCGATCATCCGCAGCGCCGGACGGTCCTTGATCGAGCCCGTGGGGTTGCGGTCCTCCAGCTTCGCCCACAACCGCACGTGCGGGCCGTCGGCTCCGTCGTCCCAGCGGGGCGAGAGTCGTTGCAGTCCCACGAGCGGTGTGTGCCCCAGGGCCTCCAACAGCGAGTTGTAGCGGGTCAAGCTCAGCCTCCGGCGACTGCGGGAAGAATGGTCACCGAGTCACCGTCGGAGACCTGGGTGTCCAGACCGCCGGAGAAGCGGACGTCCTCGTCGTTGACGTAGATGTTGACGAAGCGGTGCAGCTTGCCCGCGTCGATCAGCCGCTCCGAGATGCCGGCGTAGTTGGATTCCAGGTTGGAGATCACCTCGGCCAGGGTGGCTCCCTCGGCCGTGACGCGCTTCTCGCCACCGGTGTGCGGGCGCAGGATGGTGGGTATCGAAACGGTGACACTCATGATCTCTTCGACTCTCTCTGTTGTTGCTCTGATGGAAATCTCACCGGCGATTCGGTTCAGTACTGCGCCACAATTTTGACGGGTTCCTCGGTGACGACGCCGTCCAGGATGCGGTAACTGCGGAGTTCATGCTGTTCGGGGTCACGCGTGGACACCAGCACGTAGTGGGCGTCGGGTTCGGACGCATACAGGATGTCGGTGCGGCTGGGATAGGCCTCGGTCGCGGTGTGCGAGTGGTAGATGACCACCGGAACCTCGTCGGCGTCGTCCATGGCGCGCCACACCTTCAACTGCTCGCCGGAGTCGAAGCGGTAGAACGTCGGCGACCGTTCGGCGTTGACCATCGGGATGAATCGTTCGGGACGGTCGGAGCCGTCCGGCCCGGCGAGTACGCCACAGGCCTCGTCGGGATGGTCGGCCCTCGCGTGCGCGACCATCGCGTCAACCAGGTCAGCACGAATAACCAGCACGTCTGTTCACTCACTTTCTGCGGCGCCGACGAACGCAGTCGGCAACATGTCACGGTAGGCCGGTATTCCGGCGATCGACTCGGCGGCCAGCACACCGGCCAGGACTGCGCTGGCCAGGACGTCGGCGGCGGCCGCCCCGAGCGTGGCCACCAGCTTGGTCTCAGGTGACATCGACGCCGGGATGTCGGCGTCGGGGGGCACCTCCACCGCGCCGGTGGCCAGGGTGAAGACCGTGTCCCCGTCGATGGGGGTGTGGGCGGGACGGATGGTGTGGGCCAGCCCGTCGTGGGCGGCGACGGCGAGGCGCTGGCATGCGGCTGGGCTCAGGACGGCGTCGGTCGCGACCACCGCGATGGTGGTGTTCAAGGGGCTGTTCTCCCTGTCGAGCGTGGTCAGTGCCTCGACCTCGCATGCCAGCGGGGGCTGCAGCCCCAGTGACTTGATCAGGTGCGCCATCCACGGCAGTCCGGTGGCCGGATCGATGACGTTGCCCGCGCTGTTCACCGCGACGATCGCGCCGACCGTCACGCCGTTGTCGAGGGTGGTGGACGCGGTACCCAGACCGCCCTTGAGAACCCCGGCGCGCGCCCCGGCGCCGGCGCCGACGGTGCCCATGGCCACCTCCGTTCCCGCGGCGGCAGCGGCCCGGTAGCCGAACTCAGCGTCGGGGCGGCAGCCCCAGCCGCCGACAGGCAGGTCGAAGATCACGGCGGCCGGGACGATCGGCACCAGGCCGCCGGGCATCGCGACCCCGCGCCCGTTCTCCTCGAGCCACCTCATCACTCCGTCGGCGACGGCCAGTCCGTAGGCGCTGCCGCCGGTGAGCACCACGGCGTCGACGTAGCGGACGCTGTTGGCCGGGTCCAGCAGATCGGTCTCGCGAGTGCCCGGGGCGCCGCCGCGGACGTCGACTGCGCCGATCGTGCCCGGCGGTGCGATCACCACGGTGCTGCCGGCGGCCCACCCCGATCCGAGAGTGGCGTCCGGGTCGATCCGGTGATGCTGGCCGACCAGGATCCCAGCCACGTCAGTGATTGAACCCGTCATCGCCACCTCTGTCCCATCAGCGCAAGCACCAGGTACTCCTGGAGCACCGTCAACCATTGATACACATCGAGATGTCCCGCCATCGGGTGATCCGACGGCAGCCGATCGGGGCCGTCGGGACCGATCTGGAGCATGACGCCGAGCGACAGGCGCACATCGTTGACCGCGGCGATCCAGGATCCCGCCTGTTCCTCGGTGAGCTCAAAACGGCCGCCGTCCGCCGGACATGAATCCAGAAGTTGTTGCGCCGCTTCGCGTTTAGCGTCGATGATCTCGGGTTCGTGAAGGCTGCGCAGGGCCGCGTTGAGGCTTTCGGCGACCGCCGAGCCGGCGGGATGCTCACGCTGCTGACGGAAGAAGTCGGGCAGCAGGCGAGCCATCGTGGCGTCGTCGGGCGGTGTGGCGTTGCCCGTGCGCATGCCGGTGATCTGTTCGAGTTCGTCGGCGGGTGAGGACGCCGCCCGGTCGTCGAGCATGCCCACCACCGACGAGACCAGATTGCGCAGCAGCGCGGCCTCGTGAGGAGCCAGCGTTGACCGGAACCGCGGGCCCTGATCAGTCTCCACCCGCTTCCACTTGCGCACGCGCTCCCTGGGACCTTTCTTCTACGCCGCGGTCAGCGGTCCTGCTGCATGGTGGCCCACAGACCGGCGGCATGCAGCTTGGTGACGTCGACCTCCATGGACTCCCGCGTGCCCGAAGACACCACCGCCTTGCCCTCGTGATGCACCTGCAGCATCAACTCGGTGGCCTTGGGCTCGGAGTAGCCGAACAGCTTCTGGAAGATATAGGTGACGTAGTTCATCAGGTTGACCGGGTCATCCCAGACGATGGTCACCCACGGTCGTTCAGTCGACTCGACGGTGTCGACCTGCTGTTGCCCAGCCGCCCCCGGCTTGGTCGGTGCTGACGCAGCCATGCGAGACAGGATACCGCCGCGGTATCCGCGGCCCGAATCCGCCGAGAGGAGCGACCGCGCCGCGCCGTCGGCGGGCACCGAGCCGACTCGACTAACGTAGCTCGGTGTGACGGTGGCGCTGCTGACCGACAAGTACGAGCTGACGATGCTGTCCGCGGCGCTGCGCGACGGCACCGCGTGGCGTCAGGCCACCTTCGAACTGTTCGCCCGCCGGCTGCCCGATGGTCGGCGTTTCGGTGTTGTCGCGGGCACCGGGCGGCTGCTGGAAGCACTGCCCCACTTCAGATTCGATGACACCGCACTGGCCGCCGTCGCCGACTTCTGCGACGCGACCACGTTGGACTTCCTGCGCGACTTCTCATTCCGGGGTGACATCGACGGCTACGCCGAGGGCGATCTGTACTTCCCCCACTCGCCGGTGCTCACGGTGCGCGGCACGTTCGCCGAGTGCGTGCTGCTGGAGACGTTGGCCCTGTCGATCTTCAACCATGACACCGCGATCGCCTCGGCGGCGGCCCGCATGGTCAGCGCCGCGCAGAAGCGAACGCTGATCGAGATGGGTTCGCGTCGCACGCACGAGCAGGCCGCGGTGGCCGCGGCCCGCGCGGCCTACATCGCGGGCTTCGCGGGCACCTCCAACCTTGAGGCCAGTCGCAGGTTCGGTGTCCCCGCGCTCGGCACCAGCGCGCACGCCTTCACCATGCTCTACACCGGTGCGGACGGACCCGACGAACCGGCGGCCTTCCGCGCCCAGGTCGGCGCCCTCGGCGTGGGCACCACGCTGCTGGTCGACACCTACGACGTGACCACCGGCATCGCCAACGCCGTGGCCGCCGCGGGTACGGCGTTGGGCGCGGTGCGCATCGACTCGGGCGACCTCGGGGTGCTGGCCCGGCAGGCCCGCCGCCAACTGGACGACCTCGGCGCCACCGGCACGCGCATCGTGGTGTCCGGCGACCTCGACGAGTACGCGATCGCGGCGCTGCGGGCCGAACCCGTCGACATCTACGGCGTGGGCACCGCGCTGGTCACCGGGTCCGGCGCGCCGACCGCCAACATGGTTTACAAGCTGGTCGAGGTCGACGGCCGGCCCGTGCGAAAACGCAGCAGCCAGAAGGAGTCCCAGGGCGGCACCAAACAGGCCGTGCGACTCTGCAAACCGACGGGCACCATCACCGAGGAGGTGGTGTTCCCGGCGGGGCAGCGCCCCGCCGGAACCGAGTCCGGGCGCCTGCTGACGATTCCCCTGGTCCGGGAGGGTCGCGCCGTCGTCGACGCGGACCTCGAGACCGCCCGAGCACTGGTCGCCGCCGGTCTGACCAGCATCCCGTGGGAGGGACTGAAGCTGTCTCACGGCGAACCAGCGATCCCCACCCGCACGGTCGCCCCATGACTCGGTGTGCATGACCAGCCGAGTCGATCAGGCCCGAGTCGTGGAGTTGTTGAGCACTGCTGTGGCAGCGCTCGGCGGCAGCGAACGCGAAGGCCAGGTCCAGATGGCCAAGGCGGTCGCACACGCCTTCGCCACCGGTGAGCACCTGGCGGTCCAGGCCGGGACCGGGACCGGCAAATCGCTGGCCTATCTGGTCCCCTCGATCGCGGTCGCAGTCCGCGACGCCGAGGCCGGACCCGTGGTGGTGTCCACCGCGACGATCGCCCTGCAGCGGCAGTTGGTGGACCGGGACCTGCCCCGCCTGGCCGACGCGCTGAGCGCGGCACTGCCCCGCAAGCCGCGGTTCGCGCTGCTGAAGGGACGCGGAAACTACCTGTGCCTCAACAAGATCCACAACGGCGCCGCGGGAGAGGCTGAGGAGGGCGCACCGCAGGAGGAGTTGTTCGAGCCGTTCGCCGCCTCAGCGTTGGGCCGCGAGGTGCAGCGTCTCACCGCCTGGTCGTCGGAGACGACGTCCGGTGACCGCGACGAACTCAAACCCGGGGTGAGCGAGCGGGCATGGTCGCAGGTCAGCGTCTCGGCCCGCGAATGCATCGGAGTGGCGCGCTGCCCATTCGGCACCGACTGTTTCTCCGAGCGCGCGCGGGCGATCGCGGGGACGGCGGATGTCGTCGTCACCAACCACGCACTGCTGTCCATCGACGCGATCGCCGACGCCTCGGTGCTGCCCGAGCATGATCTGCTCGTGATCGACGAGGCGCACGAACTCGTCGACCGGGTCACGTCGGTGGCCACCGGAGAACTGACGTCGGCGGTGCTGACCGCAGCGCAGCGCCGCAGTAGTCGGCTCATCGGCCCGGAACTGTCGACCCGGTTGGAAGCCGCGGCGTCGACGTTCGTCTCGGCGATCCACGACGCCGAACCGGGCCGCATCGACCATCTCGACGAGGAGCTGGCGACGTATCTGACGGCGCTGCGCGACGCCGCGCACAACGCGCGGGCCGACATCAACCCGACCCCCGGCGACCCGCAGGCGGCCGCCGCCCGCGCCGAGGCCGTCACCGCGTTGTCCGACATCCACGACACCGCCGCCCGAATCCTGGAGTCGTTCGGGCCGCCGCTGACCGAGCGCTACGACGTGGTCTGGCTCGACCACGAGGACAACCGCGGGTCGGTGCGCCCAGTGCTGCGGGTGGCCCCGCTGTCGGTGGCCGGGCTCCTGCGGACCCGCCTGTTCGCCACCACGACCACGGTGCTCACGTCGGCGACGCTGACGGTCGGCGGCAACTTCGAGGCGATGGCCGGGGCCTGGGGGCTGACCGCGCGCCGAAACGACCCGGCCGAGGGTGAACAGCCCGCGCCCGCGGCGCCCGCGCCCAAGTGGCGCGGCATCGACGTCGGCTCGCCGTTCGAGCACCAGAAGTCGGGCATCCTCTACATCGCCAAGACCCTTCCGCCACCCGGACGCGACGGCACGGGCTCGACCGAACAGCTCACCGAGATCGAAGAACTCATCACCGCCGCCGGGGGCCGGACGCTCGGGCTGTTCTCCTCGATGCGGGCCGCCCGAGCGGCCGCCGAGGCCATGCGCGAGCGGCTCGACACGCCGGTGCTGTGCCAGGGCGAGGAGTCGACGGCGACGCTGATCGAGCAGTTCGCTTCAGACCACGCGACGTCCCTGTTCGGCACCCTGTCGCTGTGGCAGGGCGTCGACGTTCCGGGCCCGTCGCTGTCCCTGGTGCTCATCGACCGGATCCCGTTCCCGCGTCCCGACGACCCGCTGCTGACCGCGCGTCAGCGATCCGTGTCGGCGCGGGGCGGCAACGGCTTCATGGCCGTCTCGGCCAGTCACGCCGCGCTGCTGCTCGCGCAGGGCGCGGGACGCCTGCTGCGGCGCGCTGATGATCGCGGTGTGGTCGCCGTCTTGGACTCCCGGATGGCCACCGCGCGATACGCCGGCTATCTGCGCGCATCGCTGCCGCCGTTCTGGGCGACCACCGATCCGCAGCAGGTCCGCAAGGCCCTCACCAGACTGCGCGCCGCGATCGACGGCGAGTGAGGCCTGCGACCACTAGTCTGGCCGCAGTCGGGGCGTCGCTGCGCCATGGATCGGGGAGGTTGCCGACGGTGCTGCGGGTACTTGCGACGGGCGTGGCGGTGACCGCCACCGCCACACTGCTGGCCTCGTGTTCGACGGTGGTGCAGGGCAGTGCGGTCTCGGTGTACGCCGATCCGTTCAAGGTGGCCGGGATGCAGGCCGTGGACGGGCCCACGGGACTGCGCAGCGGCATCAGCCTCAACGGGCGGAATGTCGAGGAGTCCGACGGCGGCAAGATCGACCAGATCGCGGCGCAGTCGGTCACCGATATCGAGCAGTACTGGGACACCGCGTTCAGCGAGACGTTCCCCGGTGCGTTCAAGCCCGTCAGCGCACTGGTGTCGTGGGACTCGCGCGGCTACGCCATGAACTTCTGTGGTGACTTCACCGCGGGACTCGTGAACGCCGCGTTCTGCCCCGTCGACAACACCATCGGGTGGGACCGCGGTGAACTGTTCCCCGCGCTGCGGCGCGCCCATGGCGATATGGCCATCACCATGGTGTTGGCCCACGAGTACGGGCATTCGGTGCAGAAGCAGGCTCGGCTGAACAAGCGCAACGTCTCCACGCTGGTCGCCGAACAGCAGGCGGACTGCTTCTCAGGCGCCTACATGCGCTGGGTGGCCGAGGACAACTCCGACCGCTTCACCCTCAGTACGGGCGACGGCCTGAACAATCTGCTGGTCAGCATGATCTCGTTCCGCGATCCCCTGCTGACCGAGGAGGACCGGTCCTTCGGTGCCGCCCAGGACGAACACGGCTCGGCGTTCGAACGGATCTCGGCCTTCCAGTTCGGCTTCACCGACGGGCCGTCCGCATGCGCGTCGATCGACGCCAAGGAGGTCGCGCAGCGGCGCGGCGACCTGCCGGTCGCTCTGGCGGGCGGCGAGACCGGCGAGTGGGCGGTCTCGGAGGAGTCTGTGACGGCGTTCATCGACGCGATGAACGCCAAGTTCTCACCGCAGAACCCGCCGACGCTGACCTTCGACGCCGACCGGGCGTCGGCCTGCCAGGACGCCCGTCCGAGCCCGCCGGTCTCCTACTGTCCCAGCACCAACACCATCGCCGTCGACCTGCCGGGGCTTCAGGAGATGGGTTCACCGCGCGACCAGGACGATCAGTCGGCGATGCTCTCCGGCGACAACTCGGCCTACTCGGTCTTGATGTCCCGGTACGTGCTGGCACTGCAGAACGAGCGCGGTCTGGAGCTCGACAGTGCCGAAGCCGGTCTGCGGACGGCGTGCCTGACCGGTGTGGCCACCACGATGCTCACCGAACGGGTCAACACGCCCGCGGGCAACACGATCGCGCTCACCGCGGGTGATGTCGACGAGGCGGTGGCCGGCCTGCTGATCAACGGTTTGGCGGCCAGCGATGTCAATGGCGAGACCGTACCGGCAGGGTTCTCGCGGATCGACGCGTTCCGCGCCGGCGTGCTCGGCGATCAGGAGCGCTGCCTGCGCCGCTTCCCGTAGGTCTCACACCTTCTTGGTGGTGCCGTAGTAGGCCTGGATGGCGTCGGAGACGTCGGTCGACCGGGTCAGCACCGCGTAGGAACGGATGAAGGACTCCCCCACACAGCCGTCGATCTTGATGTGGAATCCGTTGATCGACACCCACGGTTCTGAACCGCGGTACTCCTTCTTGGTGACCGGGACGATGTTGACGATGCCGGGCTTGAGGCCGATCGCGATGCCACCGCTGACCGGCGTCGACAGTACTGGGGCCACGCCGTCGATGCCGATGCCGTTGCTGTCGATGCCGAGCAGGCCGATCGACGGGGTGACGCCGACGCTGCCGGTCAACGAGACGCCGTTGGACGTGCTCATGTCGATGCCGCAGCCGATCTGATAGCCGACTTCGAGGACTCCTTCGGGGGTTTCGCCACCACCGTCGGGCCCGACGGCCGACCCGTTGAACACCCCGCGCACCTCGTAGTCGCGCGACGACAGCGCCGTCGTCAGCGGTGCGACCGGCCTGATGAACTCGTCCTTGGCGCCCACGGTCAGGGTCCAACCATCGGGCGCGGTCGACGTGGCTGGCGGGTTGGAGACGACGGCGCCGTCGTCCACGGCCGCGGCGGGTTCGATCACCGTCCCGGGATCGGCCGCCCCTGCTTCGGCGGCGACAGGATCGGCCGCCGCGGATTCTGCGGCGACGGGTTCGGCGGCCGGTTCCAGTGCGGGCTCCGGGTCAGCGCCGGCGGACGGCATGCTGACGGTGAGCAACAGGACGCCGGCCGCGGCCGCCGCGGCTCGATGAACGCGGATCACAATTCGCCTCTCCCCGAGCGTCGAACCCAGTCACACCGCGTCGCGCAACGTGACCGTCGACACCCCTTTTCGGGGAACTTACCTCGCCGCCACACCGTGCCGGAAAGAAGGTTGGTCGAGTCAGACGGGCAGCCGCTGGACGAAGCCACACTCGAGCGCGACCCACACCGCCCCGTCGGGGCCGACGGCCAACCCGTGCGGCTCGCTGCCCGGGGGCAGGTCGAACGTCGTGATCTCGCCTTCGGCAGTGACCCGCGCCAGCTGATCTCCGGCCCACAGGCTCACCCACACCCCGCCGGAGGGGTCCGCCAACACCGCATGTGGTCGCCCCGGCAGGGGCATCTCCTGCATCGCGTCGTCGACGGGGATTCGGCCCAGCTTGTCGGCACGGATCTCGGTGAACCAGACCGCGTCGTCGTGCGTCGCGGCTATGCCGACAGGCCCGGCGTTGGGGGTCGGCACCTCTCGGACGGTGTAGTCGCCGCGCGGGTCCAGGCGACCGATGGCGTTCCCCGTGTTCAGGGTGAACCACAGCGCGTTGTCCGGCCCGCAGCAGATCATCGACGGCGAGCCGCGCACCACAAGTTCCGTGGAGACCTCACCGGTGGGCGTGATCCTTCCGATACCGCCCTGGGTCGTCTCGGTGAACCACACGCAGCCGTCGGGGCCGTTGACCAGACCGTAGGGGGTGCTGCCTTCGCTCAGCGGGAAGGAGCTCTGCGTGCCGTCGACGCTGATCCGGCCGATGTGCCCATCCCCGTTTCGGGTGAACCACATCGCCCCGTCCGCACCGGCGACGATCTGGGACGGCTTCGCCTCGGGCGCCACCGGGAACACCGTCGCGGCACCGTCGGCGGCGACCGCGGCGATCTCGCCGCTGTGCGCGAGGGTGACCCACATGCGGCCGTCGGGTCCGGCCGCCAACGCATACGGTCCACCCCGGAGGGGGACGGTCAGGGCACTGCTCACGCCAGCCGCACCAGACCCAACTCGGCGCCCGAGGCCAGCAGCGGGTGGTGCGGAAGCACCCGGACGGTGTAGCCCACCGAGCCGGCCACCGGCAGCGGCGCCGTGGTCGAGAAGACCGCGCTTCCGTCGTCGGTGGTGCCGGTGTGCGTCATGGGTGCGGTCTCCGGGTCGATCAGCAGATCAGTGCCGTCGACCCGGCCCAGCACGGCCTGCACCTGGACCTCCTCGGGCCGCAGGCCGGCCAACTGCACCGTCGCGGTCAGGGTGAGCTCCGAACCGAGGACCGGGGTGTCCGGCAGTCCCGAGCTGTCAACCTCGGTGATGGTCACCTTCGGCCAGGCCGCCCACACCTTGGCGCGGTAGGCGGCCAGATCCCGTGCCGGTTCGAACGAGGTGCCCACGGTGCGCCGAAATGACTGCGCCGCGGGCGCGTAGTACTGCTCTGTGTAGTCCCGCACCATGCGCGAGGCCAGCACCTTCGGGCCCAGCACCTGCTGGGTGTGGCGGACCATCTCCACCCAGCGGATCGGCACGCCGTCGGCGTCGCGGTCGTAGAACCGGGGCGTCACCGCGCTGCTGAGCAGGTCGTAGAGTGCGGCGGCCTCCAGGTCGTCGCGCCGTGCCTCGTCGGCGACTCCGTCGGCGGTCGGGATCTCCCAACCGTTCTCGCCGTCGTACCACTCGTCCCACCAACCGTCTCGGATGGACAGGTTGAGGCCCCCGTTGAGCGCGCTTTTCATGCCCGAGGTTCCGCAGGCCTCGAGCGGGCGCAGCGGGTTGTTCAGCCAGACGTCGCAGCCCCAGTAGAGCAGCCGCGCCATCGACATGTCGTAATCGGGCAGGAAGGCGATCCGGTGCCGCACCTCAGGCCGGTCGGCGAACCGCACCACCTGCTGGATCAACGACTTACCGCCGTCATCGGCGGGATGCGACTTGCCCGCGACGATCAGTTGGACGGGACGGTCCTCGTCGAGCAGCAGCGCTTCAAGCCGCTTCGGGTCACGCAGCATGAGGGTGAGCCGCTTGTAGGTCGGGACGCGGCGGGCGAACCCGATGGTCAGCACATCCTCGCTGAACGCCGTTGCGATCCAGCCGAGTTCGGCCTCGGTTGCGCCTCGCTCCAGCCAGGATCGGCGCAACCGGTCGCGCACGTCCGCGATCAACTGGGCCCGCAGCTGCGAACGGATGCGCCACAACCTCTCGGCGTCGACCTCCTGCAGTCGCAGCCAGGTGGCCGGGTCGCGAAGCTCGTTCAACGAGTCACCCAAGACCTCGCGCGCCAACTCGATCCACGGCGGCGCGACCCAGGTGGGCGCGTGCACGCCGTTGGTGACCGACCCGATCGGCACCTCCGCCGCGTCGAAGCCCGGCCACAGTTCGTTGAACATCTCGCGACTGACCTCGCCGTGCAGCAGCGAGACACCGTTGGCGCGCTGCGCGAGCCGAAGCCCCATGTGGGCCATGTTGAACTTGCCCGGGTCGTCCTCGGCACCGAACTCGATCACCCGCTCCAGCGGGACTCCGGGCAGCAGCGGATTGGGCCGGCCATCGGCGAAGTACCGCCGCACCATGTCGGTCGGGAACCGGTCGATGCCCGCGGGCACCGGAGTGTGGGTGGTGAACACCGTGCTCGAACGCACCACCGTCAGCGCGGTCTCGAAGTCCAGACCCGAACTGGCGATGTACTCGCGGATCCGTTCGACACCGAGGAATCCGGCGTGACCCTCGTTCATGTGGAACACCTCGGGCGCCGGGCGGTTCTCGATCTCGGTGAACGCGCGGATCGCCCGGACTCCCCCGACACCGGCCAGGATCTCCTGCCTGATGCGGTGCTCCTGGTCGCCGCCGTACAGGCGGTCGGTGACGGCACGCATGTCGTGCTCGTTCTCGGGGATGTCGGAGTCCAGCAGCAGCAGCGGCACACGGCCGACCTGAGCGACCCAGATCCGGGCGCGCAGTTGCGCACCCTCGGGCATCGTGAGGTCCACCAGGGCCGGGCTCCCGTCGGCGTGGGCCAGCAGGCGCAGCGGCAGGCCCTGCGGATCCAGCGCCGGATAGTTCTCGTGCTGCCACCCGTCGGCGGTCAGCGACTGGCGGAAGTAGCCGGACCGGTAGAGCAGGCCGACAGCGATGAGCGGCAGCCCCAGGTCGGAGGCGGACTTGAGGTGATCGCCGGCCAGGATGCCCAACCCGCCCGAGTAGTTGGGCAGCACGGTCGCAACGCCGAACTCCATCGAGAAGTACGCGATGCCCGTGGGCATCTGTCCCTCGGGCTGCTGCTGGTACCACAGTGGCTGGGTCAGGTACTCCCGCAGGTCGGCGGCCACCACGTCGAGCCGGTCGAGGAAGTCCCGGTCGACCGCGAGCTCGTCGAGGCGCTGGGGGCTGACCGCGCCGAGCAGGGCCACGGGGTCACCGCCGGTGCGCTGCCACAGGGCCTCATCGATCGAGGCGAACAGATCCTGCGTCTGCCTGTCCCACGACCAGCGCAGGTTGACCGAAAGCTGCTCGAGCGCTGCGAGCCGCTCCGGCAGATGGACACGGACTGTGAACCTGCGGAGTGCTTTCACACGTTCAGAGCTTACTGACGTCGGGCGGCCGTGCGGTCCGCTGCGCTCAGCTTGCCGCTCCACCGCCGTCGATCACCACTACGGTGTGAAGTGAGGCGGAAGTGGATATCACCAACAGGACACGACCACCAGAACGCCGAAACTAAAAGGAGCGCTCGAGTGCCCGGTCGCATCGAGATCGACGATGTCGCCCCCGCAGTATCCGGTGGCAGGTTTCCCGCAAAGGCGGTCGTCGGTGAAGTCGTCCCGATCAGCGCCACGGTGTGGCGCGAGGGCCACGACGCGGTGGCGGCGACGCTGGTGCTGCGCTACCACGGAACGACCTACCCCAAGCTGGTCACCGGCCCCGCGGCACCGGCCGACGCCCCCGAGCCACCCGGTCCCGCCGCCGCGGCAGCACCCGCGCGCCGCAAGCCCGTGCAGTTGCCGATGGGTCCGGGCCGCACCCCCGATGTGTTCCACGGTCAGTTCGTGCCCGATGCGGTCGGTCTCTGGACGTTCCGGGTGGACGGGTGGGGCGACCCGATCACGACGTGGCGGCACGCCGTCGTCGCCAAACTGGAGGCCGGTCAGGGCGAGACCGAACTGTCGAATGACCTGCTCGTCGGTGCCCAACTGCTGGAGCGCGCTGCGGGGGGCGTGCCGCGGCAGAACCGATATCCACTGATCGAGGCGGCCGCGGCGCTCCGTCAACCGGGCGACCCGACCGAACGTGCCGCCCCCGCACTGTCCGACGAGGTCACCGCGCTGCTGGCCCGCCATCCCCTGCGTGAGTTGGTGACCCGCGGCGAGCCGTTCGGGATCTGGGTCGACCGCCCCGCGGCGCGCTTCGCATCGTGGTACGAGATGTTCCCGCGCTCGACCGGCGGCTGGAACGCCGACGGCGAACCGCGGCACGGCACCTTCACCACCGCCACCAAGGCACTGCCCCGGATCGCCAAGATGGGTTTCGACGTGGTGTATCTGCCGCCCATCCATCCGATCGGCCGAGTGCACCGCAAGGGCCGCAACAACACCGTCACCGCAGCCCCCGGCGATGTCGGCTCGCCCTGGGCGATCGGCAGCGCCGAAGGCGGCCACGACGCCGTCCACCCGGATTTGGGCACCATCGACGACTTTGATGACTTCGTTTCAGCCACAAAGGATCTCGGTATGGAGGTGGCACTGGATCTTGCGCTCCAGTGCGCGCCCGACCACCCGTGGGCCAAGGACCACCGCCAGTGGTTCACCGAACTTCCCGACGGCACCATCGCTTACGCGGAGAATCCGCCCAAGAAGTACCAGGACATCTATCCGCTGAACTTCGACAATGATCCCGCGGGCCTGTACTACGAGGTGCTGCGCGTGGTGAAGCACTGGATCTCACACGGCGTCAAGGTGTTTCGCGTCGACAACCCACACACCAAACCGCCGAACTTCTGGGCCTGGCTGATCGCCGAGGTCAAACGGATCGATCCCGACGTGCTGTTCCTGTCCGAGGCGTTCACCCGACCGGCCCGCCTCTACGGCCTGGCCCGACTCGGCTTCACCCAGTCGTACAGCTACTTCACGTGGCGCACGGCGAAGTGGGAGATCACCGAGTTCGGCCAGGAGATCGCCGAGCATGCCGACGAGGCCCGCCTCAACCTGTTCGTCAACACTCCCGACATCCTGCACGCGAGCCTGCAGCACGGCGGACCGGGGATGTTCGCCATCCGCGCCGTGCTGGCCTCGACGCTGAGTCCGCTCTGGGGCGTCTACTCCGGCTTCGAGTTGTTTGAGCATCAGTCAGTCCGGGAAGGCAGCGAGGAGTACCTGGACTCCGAGAAGTACGAACTGCGACCGCGGGATTTCGAGGGTGCCCTGGCGCGGGGAGAGTCGCTGGAGCCGTTCATCACGCGGCTCAACGAGATTCGGCGGCTGCATCCCGCACTGCAGGACATGCGCACCATCAGGTTCCATCACATCGACAACGACGCGCTGCTGGCCTACAGCAAGTTCGATCCGATCACCGGCGACTGTGTGCTGGTGGTGGTGACGCTCAACCCGTTCGGCGCCGAGGAGGCCACCCTGTGGCTGGACATGGCGGCGCTGGGCAAGCACGACTACGACCGGTTCTGGGTGCGCGACGAGATCACCGGAGAGGAATACCAATGGGGCCAGGCGAACTACATTCGCATCGATCCGGCCCGCGCCGTGGCGCACATCGTGAACATGCCGCTGATCCCGGCCGACAGCCGCGCTGTGCTGCTGCGCCGGGAATGAGAGGAGTCTTCCGGTGACTGGCACCGAGATCATCAGCAAGCACCTCGCCCCAGACCCATCCGACCTGCATCGCCTGGTCGCGGGTACGCACCACGATCCACATTCGGTGCTCGGCGCGCACGAGTACGACACACACACCGTGATCCGTGCGTACCGTCCGCATGCCTCCAAGGTCACCGCACTGATCGGTGGTGAGCGACACCCGTTGCAGCACATCGACTCCGGGCTGTTCGCGGTGGCGCTGCCGTTCACGAATCTGATCGACTACCGACTGGAGGTCGGTTACCCGACAGAAGACGGAGGCGAGTACGGCCCGACGAGCGCCGACGCCTACCGCTTCCTGCCCACGCTGGGCGAGGTGGACCTCCATCTGTTCGCCGAGGGCCGCCACGAGCGCCTGTGGGAGGTGCTCGGCGCCCATCCAAGGTCCTTCACCACGGCCGACGGCGTGGTCGAGGGCGTGTCGTTCGCCGTGTGGGCTCCGAATGCCAAGGGCGTCAGCCTGATCGGGGATTTCAACCATTGGAGCGGCACGGACGCGCCGATGCGCGTACTGGGCTCCACTGGCGTGTGGGAGCTGTTCTGGCCGGACTTCCCCCGAGACGGGCTCTACAAATTCCGCGTCCACGGCGCGGATGGCAGCGTGGTGGACCGTGCCGATCCGGTGGCGTTCGCCACCGAGGTGCCTCCGCAGACGGCCTCACGTGTGTTCGCCAGCGAGTATGTGTGGTCCGACGACGAGTGGATGCGGCAGCGACCGCAGCGCAACCCGGTGTTCGAGCCCATGAGCACCTACGAGGTTCACCTGGGCTCTTGGCGGCCCGGCCTGTCGTATCGCGAACTGGCCGACCAGTTGACGGACTACGTGGTGGCCCAGGGCTTCACGCACGTCGAGATGCTGCCCGTGGCCGAGCACCCGTTCGGCGGCTCGTGGGGTTATCAGGTCACGTCGTACTACGCACCCAGTTCACGGTTCGGCAGTCCCGACGATTTCCGGCATCTGGTGGACCGACTGCATCAGGCCGGCATCGGCGTGATCGTCGACTGGGTGCCCGCCCACTTCCCCAAGGACGCGTGGGCTCTGGGCCGGTTCGACGGAACTCCGCTCTACGAACACGCCGACCCCAGGCGTGGTGAACAACTCGACTGGGGCACCTACGTCTTCGACTTCGGCCGCCCTGAGGTGCGAAACTTCCTGGTGGCCAACGCTTTGTACTGGTTGCAGGAGTACCACATCGACGGCCTGCGGGTCGACGCCGTGGCCTCGATGCTCTACCTCGACTACTCACGCCCCGAGGGCGGCTGGACGCCGAACATCTACGGCGGCCGGGAGAACCTCGAAGCGGTCCAGTTCCTGCAGGAGATGAACGCCACGGTGCACCGCACCGCCCCCGGCATCGTCACCATCGCCGAGGAGTCCACCTCCTGGCCGGGCGTCACCCGGCCGACCAACCTCGGCGGGCTCGGGTTCTCCATGAAATGGAACATGGGCTGGATGAACGACACGCTGGACTACATGAAGCGTGACCCGATCCACCGCAGCTACCACCACCACGAGATGACGTTCTCGATGCTGTACGCGTTCAGCGAGAATTACGTGCTGCCGATCAGCCACGACGAGGTCGTGCACGGCAAGGGCACGCTGTGGGGCCGGATGCCGGGCAACGACCACGTCAAAGCCGCGGGGTTGCGCAGCCTGCTGGCCTACCAGTGGGCCCACCCGGGCAAGCAGCTGCTGTTCATGGGCCAGGAGTTCGGGCAGCGCGCCGAGTGGTCCGAGGAACGCGGGCTGGACTGGTTTCAACTCGACGAGAACAGTTTCTCGTCCGGCATCCAGCGCATGGTGCGCGATCTCAACGCGATCTACCTTCAGACGCCGGCGCTGTGGAGTCAGGACACCAAACCCGAGGGCTACTCCTGGATCGACGCCAATGACTCCGGCAACAACGTGCTGAGCTTCCTGCGCTTCGCGAGCGACGGTTCGGTGCTGGCGTGCGTGTTCAACTTCGCCGGGTCCGAGCACAGCAGTTATCGGGTCGGGTTGCCGCACACGGGCCGCTGGCGGGAGGTGCTCAACACCGACGCGACGATCTATGACGGTGCGGGCGCGGGCAATCTCGGCGGAGTCGAGGCCACCCCGGATCCCTGGCACGGCCGCCCCGCGTCAGCCGCGCTGGTGCTGCCGCCGACCTCGGCGATCTGGTTGGCGCCCGAGTGACGGGCGTCTGAGGGGCACCCGGGTGACCCCTCAGGTGCCTCCGGGCCACCCGGACTCGGGTTGGCTGGCCATCCGCACGTAGGTGGACGCCGCCTCGGCGCGATTGGTGGCATGCAGTTTCCGCAGGACCCGCTTGACGTGGGATTTGACCGTCCCGATCGAGATGACGAGTTCGACGGCGATCTGCTGATTGGTTCGTCCTGCGGCCATCAGCCGCAGAACCTCCACCTCGCGTCGCGTCAGCACGGTATGGATCCCCGACTGGGGCTCGGCCAGGAGCCGGGCCGCTGGGCTCTGCTCCACCGGCTCCACCTTGCGCAGGTCCAGGTCGGCGTCCTGGAGGGCTTTGGCCGCCTCTTCCGCGGAAGCCAGCGCGCGCCGCACCTCGGCCTGCTGACGCCGCATCCGTTCCAACAGCACCGTGCGCTCAAATGCGTAGCCGAATCCTTCGGCGAAAGCCCACACGATGTCCCGGTCGATCTCATCGACGGTCTGGCCGGAGTACAGCCGGTCGGCGTGCAGAAACCCGATCACCTGGCCGGTCGGCATCACCGGCGCGGCCACGTACGAATGGGTCAGTGAGAAGTCCACGATGGGTCGGTTGACCCGCGGATCATTGCGGGCATCGCGCACGATGGCGGGCGCGCGCCGGCGGATCATCTCGGTTTCGAGCAGCATGTGATCGAGCGGGGGCGCCACCGACTGGGCGAACGCGACCATCTTCTCCGCACCCGTTTCATCCTCGCCGAAATAGGCGGCCTCCATGACCATTCGGCCCTCGTGCACCCGGAACAACACCGCTCGATCGAAGCCGCAGGACTGGACCAGTTCGCGCGGCGCGCGGTCCACAATCGCGTCGACAGCACCGACTGCCCGCAGCTTGCTCAGCGCCTCCTGAACCCGGAGCAGGGCTACGGTGCGCCGCCGGGCATCGTCCTCGAGGAGTTCACGCTCCAACAGCGACAGGTCCAACACCGCCTCCAGCGCAGCCAGGGACTGCAGGTCCCCAAGCCCTTCGAGCACACCGCGTATCGCTGCGGCGTGGGCGTCCACGGCGTCGGCGACGGCCCGTCGCGGATCATCACCGGCCTCGACCGTGCCCTGGTCGCAGGCCTCGAGATAGCGGCGCTGCCCGGGGGTCGGTCGCGGCGCGCGGGAGTTCCAGCCGGGGTGGCCGCCGTCGGAAAGCGCCGTCGGGCCCGGGATGTCCGGCAGTCGATCAAAGGTGGTCATCGCTGACCGATCGTCCCACCGGAATTCCCGGGCCGGAGCCGAATCCACCCGGACGGGGGACCAAGTGTGCTCCGAGGGGGGATCGACCCACGCTCCGAGCGCCGACAGGCTGATCCACATGCCATCAACCACCCAATCCGCCCTGGCGATGCTGACGTCCCCCGAGGGAATCGCGAACCCGTATCCGCTGTACGACAGTCTGCGCGCCACTTCGCCCGTCGCGGGCTACCGGGATTGGCCTCCAGGCACGGTGCCGGGCGCAGATGAGCCGGTCACCGCATGGGCGCTGTTCCGGTACGAGCAGGTCTTCGCCGCAGCGCGCGACCACGAGACGTTCTCATCCCGCGACCCGATTCAAGAAGCCTCCAGCGCCCCGAGCCTGATGCTGGTCAACACCGACCCTCCGCACCACACCGCCGAGCGGAAGCTGATCGGCCAGGCCTTTTCACCGCGACGGGTGAAACGCCTCGAGGGTTGGCTGAGTGACTTGGTTCCCGAGCTGCTCATAGAACTGGACCGCACCGCGCACCGCGACATCGTCGATGTCATGCAGTTCGCCGCGGAGGTGCCTGCGCGGGCGATGGTGCGCCTCCTCGGCCTGCCGGAAGGCGACCACGTGCGGTTCAAGCGATGGGCCAATGCCTTCATGCTGTCATCCGACCTCGCACCGGAGGAGCGGATGGCCAGCAACCAGGAAATGGTCGAGGCCTTCACTGCCCGACTGGTGGAGCACACAGCTCAACTGGCGGCGTGCGCTCCCAGCGGGGGTGTCGACGACGCCGAGGATCTGATTTCGGCGTTGCTGCGCGCCGAGGTCGACGGTCAGCGCCTCAGCCCTGAGGAGATCGTGCGGTTCTGCGTGACGCTGGTGGTGGCCGGCACCGAGACGACGACCTATCTGATCGGCAATCTGTTGCACACGCTGGCACGCGAACCGCAGGTGACACACCGCATCAGGGCCGACCGGTCACTTCTGCCCGCGTTCATTGATGAGACCATGCGGCTCGACGGCCCGCCGCAGCGGCTGTTCCGGATCGCCACCCGCGATGTGGAGATGGACGGGGCCACCATCCGTCGCGGCGACTGGGTCGCACTGTTCTTCGGCGCGGCCAATCGCGACTCGTCCGTATTCGCCGACCCGGACCGGTTCGACCTCGATCGGGCGAACAGCCGACAACAACTCTCGTTGGGCCATGGCGTGCACTTCTGCCTGGGGGCGCCATTGGCGCGCCTCGAGGTGACCGCGGTGCTCAACGCGGTGTTGGACCGGTACACCACGATTGAGCTCACCGACGATCCCGGCGACAAGCAGACCGCCAGCCTGCTGACCCACGCCTACGTCCGACTGCCGTTGCGGATGGTCCGGTGAGCACCACCGTCGAACACACCAACATCGCCACGACACAGGCGATCTACGCCGCGGTGTTGGCCGGCGACCTCGACAGTGCGTTGGGTCTGCTTGACCCTCAGATCCGCATCACCTACTACGGGACCGATGCCATCCCGTACGCCGGGGACTACCGCGGCGTCGACGAGGCGGTGAAGTTCTTCACCGCTGTCGGTACATCAATCGAGATCGTGGACATGCAGGCGTGGAAGTTCATCGCACAGGGCGACGAACTGGCGGCCTGGGGACGACAACGCTTTCGCCGTCTCCAGACCGGTCAGGAATGGGAATCGGAGTTCGCGCACATCATCACGTTGCGGGACGGACGGTGGCTGCACTTCCGCGACTTCATGAACTCCGCGCTGACCCACCTGGCGTTCACGACGGATCAGTAAAGGGCGTTGGCCAGATTGCGCCGGCCCGCGACCACGTCCGGGTCTGCGGGGTCGAAGAGGTCGAACAGTTCGATGAGCCGCGTGCGCACTCGGGCGCGGTCGTCGCCGGCGGTCCTCTTCACCAGGGCGATCAGGCGGTCGAAACCCGC
The DNA here is from genome assembly GCF_001667265.1 of Mycobacterium sp. ACS4331. Lineage (GTDB taxonomy): Bacteria > Actinomycetota > Actinomycetes > Mycobacteriales > Mycobacteriaceae > Mycobacterium. The sequence goes on from NZ_LZHW01000066.1 coordinate 49,271, forward strand.
CGCGACGTCCTGGTTGAGCAGGTGCACATCGGCGGCCGCGAAGGCCGCGTCGATGTCGTTGGGATCCGCGTCGGCCACCGCGATGGCGTCGGCGGGATGCCCGGTGGCACGGGACAGGAAGTCGATCTGGCGCACCGCGCCCTTGGCCTCCTGATGCCCCGGATCGGCCGCCAGGATCGCCTCGTAGGCCGCCTTCGCGGCGTCGAAGTCGCCGGATTCGAGGTGTGCGCGCGCCTGCTCGAGCGCCGGGTCGACCTGTTCGGCGTCCTCGCCCGGTGCGCCGGCCAACTTGCCGGCGGTCGCATCGAGCAGGGAGTCGATCCACCGGCGCAGCTGCTCCGGCGGCTGCATGCCCTGGAAGTTGGCCAGCGGCTGGCCCGCGGCCAGCGCGACCACGGTCGGAATCGCCTGAACGCCGAACGCCTGCGCCACCCGCGGGGTGGTGTCGACGTTGACCGCGGCCAACGCCCACCTGCCGTTGTCCTGCTCCGCGAGCGCGGCCAGCACCTCGACGAGCTGCACCGAGGAGTCGCTTCGAGGCGACCACATGACCGCGACGACGGGGACCTGCCCCGAGCGGACGAGCACCTCGGCCTCGAAGTTGGCCTCGGTCACCTCGACCACCCCGGGCGGCGATGCGGCGCCTTCGCCGGTGCCGCCGGCGGGGGCCGGTGGCCGTTTGAGGCCGGACAGATCGACGGCGCCGGCCATGGAGGCGGCCATCGCGAGACCAGCAGGACCTGAAGAACGCGGTCGTGTCACGCAGACAAGTCTGTCACGTCGTCTCGGGAACCGGCCCGCCTGTCTGGGCGGCGACCGGCTGACCGGCCGCAGCCGCGCGCGATTCACCCAGCTTGGCCGTCCGATCGGCCCATATGACGAAGATCACGCTTCCCAGCGGCACAATGCTTCCCAGCAACGCCATCAGCCACGTCCAGAGGCTCCATTTGAACGCGATCCCCGCCAGCAGTGCCGCACCGAGGAAGGCGACGAAGACCGCCCCGTGGACGGGCCCGAAGATCTTCACGCCAATCTCGTTGCCGGCAGCCGAGAGGTGCTTGAAGTACATCCCGACCAGCAGGCCAACCCAGCTGATCGCCTCGGCCAAGGCGATCAGCCGGAAGCGTCCCGCGGTGCTGCGGAGGTCGAAGGAGCTTGTCGTCGCAGTTTCCACAGCAACCATTGTGCCGAACCCGGCGGCTGGCTACTACCGGCTGTAGTTGTCAGCCCGCGCGCAGGACCAGCGCATCGCCCTGGCCGCCGGCCCCGCACAGTGCGGCGACGCCGTAGCCGGAACCGCGCCGCTTGAGTTCGAGAGCGACGTGCAGCGTGATGCGTGCGCCCGACATACCGATCGGATGTCCGACTGCGATCGCGCCGCCGTTGACGTTGACCTTCGCCGGGTCGACACCCAGTTCCTTCGTCGAGGCCAGGGCGACGGCGGCGAACGCCTCGTTGATCTCGATGACGTCGAGTTGGTCGACAGTGATGCCCTCGCGCGCGATGGCCTTCTTGATCGCGTTCGCCGGCTGCGACTGCAGGGTGGAGTCCGGGCCCGCGACGACACCGTGGGCGCCGATCTCGCACAGCCAGTCCAGCCCCAGCTCGATGGCCTTCTCCTTGCTCATCACGACCACCGCACACGCGCCGTCGGAGATCTGCGAGGCCGACCCGGCCGTGATGGTGCCGTCCTTGCGGAACGCGGGCTTGAGGCCCGACAGCGACTCCGCGGTGGTGTTGGCGCGGATGCCCTCGTCCTCGGTGAACTCGATGGGGTCACCCTTGCGCTGCGGGATGACAACGGGCACGACCTCGTCGGCGAACACGCCGTCCTTCCACGCGGCGGCGGCCTTCTGGTGGCTGACCGCGGCGTACTCGTCCTGCTCGGCCCGGGTGAACTTGTCGACATCGTTGCGCTGCTCGGTGAGCGCACCCATCGGCTGATCGGTGAAGACGTCGTGCAGGCCGTCGTAGGCCAGGTGGTCCCTGACCACGACGTCGCCGTACTTGTACCCGTTGCGCGAGTCCAGCAGCAGGTGCGGCGCCTTGGTCATCGACTCCTGCCCGCCGGCCACCACGACGTCGAACTCACCGGCACGGATCAGCTGATCGGCCAGCGCGATGGCGTCGATGCCCGAGAGGCACATCTTGTTGATCGACAGGGCGGGCACATCCCACGGAATCCCGGCGCCGACGGCCGACTGACGGGCCGGCATCTGGCCGGCGCCCGCCGTCAGCACCTGGCCCATGATCACGTACTGCACCTGAGAGGGCTCCACACCGGCCTTCTCCAGAGCACCCTTGATCGCGATCGCACCAAGGTCAGACCCGGAGAAATCCTTCAACGATCCCGACAGCTTGCCGATCGGCGTGCGGGCTCCGGCAACGATGACTGACGTCGTCATGACTTCCTCCAAAACAGGATGCTCAGGCCACTGTGACCTGCGGCATAGGCGCGATTGATGTCATTAGGTTACCTTTGCGTTATGACCGCCGATCAGGTTGATGCCCGTCCTGCCCTCGCCAGCGCGCTGGTGACGGCGATCGATCACGTCGGCATCGCGGTTCCCGATCTCGAGGCCGCCAAGAAGTGGTACCACGACCACCTCGGCATGATCGTGCTGCACGAAGAGGTCAACGAGGAGCAGGGTGTGGTTGAGGCCATGCTCAGCGTGCGGGGCGCACCGGTCGGCAGCGCCCAGATCCAGCTGCTGGCACCCCTGAACGAGAAGTCGACCATCGCGAAGTTCATCGACACCCGGGGCCCGGGCCTGCAGCAGTTGGCGTACCGGACCAGCGACATCGACGCGCTGTCGGAGCGACTGCGCGAGCAGGGTGTACGCCTGCTCTACGAAGCCCCGCGGCGTGGCACCGCGGACTCGCGCATCAACTTCGTCCACCCCAAGGATGCCGGCGGCGTTCTGATCGAACTCGTCGAACCCTCCGCCGACGCGCACTGAACGCATCTCCCCCGGACGCTTGCCGCTGCGCAGCCTCCTCCACCGCGCACAGACTGATCCCCGTCAGGACCAGGTGCGCGTAGGGCCTCGGTTGGCCCGATTACTCCAGCACGGCGTGTGCCAGTGCCTGCGGTCGTCGACCGCGGACTCCCCCGGGCCGGCTCGCCACACGACCACATGCGCGGTGCCGGAACGGATTTCGTGGTCACATCCAGGGCAGCGATAGGTCTTGGTCGCCCGCGAACCGGGGATCGGCCGAACCTCGTAGTCGTATCCGTCGGCGCCCACCTCGACCCGGCGCTGATCGGGCGCCATGCCCAGTGGCCGATGCGGCAGCTGCCACTTGTTGGCGCGTCTGCGGGCCATCAGAACAGCCGGTACTCGTCGCTGTCCAGTCCGCGCATCTTGTCGTAATCCAGTGTCACGCATCGGATTCCACGGTCAGTGGCGAGCGTTCGGGCTTGCGGCTTGATCTGTTGGGCCGCGAAGACGCCGCTCACCGGAGCGATGAGGCTGTCGCGGTTGAGAAGTTCCAGGTAGCGGGTCAGCTGCTCGACGCCGTCGATCTCCCCTCGACGCTTGACCTCAACAGCCACCGAACGGCCCTGCTCGTCTCGGCACAGCAGATCCACCGGTCCGATGGCGGTCATGTACTCCCTGCGCACCAGCGTGTAGCCCACTCCCAGCAGTTCGACGTGCTCGGCCAGCAACACCTGCAGATGCGCCTCCACACCGTCTTTGACCAGGCCGGGGTCCACCCCCAGCTCGTGGACCGAATCGTGCTCGACGTCTTCCAGCGTGATCCGCAACTGCTCACCGGCCTTGTTCTCGACCACCCACACCGGCGTCGGACCTTCGGTGTCCTCAGTGGTCCAGCACGGCGGACTCATCCAGTTCAGCGGCTTGTAGGCACGGTCATCGGCGTGGATGCTCACCGAACCGTCCGCCTTGACCAACAGCAGTCTGCGCGCCGACGGGAGGTGAGCGGTCAGCCGACCGACGTAGTCCACGGTGCACTGGGCAATCACGAGACGCACCCGACCAACCTTAAGGGGTGGCCCGCCTTCAAGTGACCAGCGGTGCAACCGGGTTACTCTGAAAAACCAATGAAAGCCAACGCGACGCTGGCGCAGCGCCTGGGCCGACTCCTTGAGCGCGTCACGCAGACAAGCGGGCGGTTGCCCGAGACCTCGGAGTACGGGTCCTGGCTGCTCGGCCGCGTCAACGAGGGTCCGCAGAAGCGCCGGGTCCGGATCCAGTCGATCCTCACGGCGTTCATCCTGATCGCCAACGTCGTTGGGATGGCGGTGTCACTGCTGCTGGTCACGGTGGCCTTTCCCCAGCCCAGCGTGTTCGACGACGCCCCGCGGTGGCTCACCTTCGGCGTCGCCCCGGCGTATGTCGCCCTCGGCCTGGCGGTCGGCACCGTGTGGATCACCCACCGGACGGTCAACTCGTTGCGCTGGGCGATCGAGGAGCGCACACCCACGGTCGAGGATCAGCGTCTCACCTTCATGGCGCCCTGGCGGATCGCTGTCGCGCATCTGGCGCTGTGGGGCGTCGGCACGGTGCTGATGGCGGTGCTCTACGGCCTCTACGACGGCCTGTTCGTGCCTCGTTTCCTGTTCGCCGTGGGGATCTGTGGCGTCATGGTGGCGACGTTCGCCTACCTGTTCACCGAGTTCGCCCTGCGACCGGTCGCGGCGCAGGCCCTCGAAGCCGGCGATCCACCCCGACGTTTCGCGCCCGGAATCATGGGCCGCATCATGACGGTGTGGATGGTCGGCGCGGGCGTCCCAGTCATCGGCATCGGGCTGATCGCCCTCTTCGTGATGCTGCTGCGCAACCTCACCCAGACCCAGTTCGCGGTCGCGGTGCTCATCTCCGCCACGGTCACCCTGATCTTCGGCTTCGTGCTGATGTGGGTGGCGGCCTGGATCACCGCGACCCCCGTCCGCGTGGTGCGTGCGGCACTCAAGCGCGTCGAAGAGGGCGACCTGGACACCAATCTCGTGGTCTTCGACGGCACTGAGCTTGGTCAGCTGCAACGCGGGTTCAACGCCATGGTCGCGGGACTGCGGGAACGCGAGAGGGTTCGTGACCTGTTCGGCCGGCACGTCGGCCGCGAGGTGGCCGCGGCGGCCGAATCCGGTGACGTCAACCTCGGCGGCGAAGAACGCCATGCCGCAGTCATTTTCGTCGACATCATCGGCTCGACCAGGCTCGTCACGAGTCGCGCGGCGGCAGAGGTCGTGACACTGCTGAACCGCTTCTTCACGGTGGTGGTCGACGAGGTCAACGACCACGAGGGTCTCCTGAACAAATTCGAGGGCGACGGGTGCCTTGCGGTCTTCGGTGCCCCCAACGACCTCAGCTGCCCGGAGGACGCGGCGCTGTCCGCGGCCCGCAGCATTGCGGCCCGTCTTCAGGTGGAGGTCCCGGAGATCGAGGCCGGAATCGGGATCGCGGCGGGCACCGTGGTCGCCGGAAACGTCGGTGCCCACGAACGCTTCGAATACACCGTCATCGGCGAACCGGTCAACGAGGCCGCCCGGCTGTGCGAGCTGGCCAAGACGGTGCCGGGACACATCCTGGCGTCCTCCGACACCGTGCGTGGCGCCACTGAGACCGAAAGCGCCCGCTGGCAGTTCGGCGACACCGTGACACTGCGCGGACACAGCCAGCCGACCGTGCTGGCGCAACCGGCCTAACGCCCCCGGCGGTCGAGCACCGCCGCCAGCGCCTCCTCCACAGTCGCGTACGCCACCACATCCCTCGCGCTCCCGGCCGTGAGCACTCGGTGGTCGGGGTCCACCAGAGCTCCGTCTTTGCCCGCACCGCGCAGGGTGTCCCGCAGACCCGCGAGCATGCCGCGCGCGACGTCGTTGATGTCGTCGACCCGGGACACCTCCAGGATCGCGACGTCGACGTCCGCGCTGTCCTCCTCGACGGTGCGCAAGGCCTGCTCCGCGCCGGTGAACAACAGGTCACCGTGCAGTTCGTAGACCCGAACGCCTGCGGCCACATCACGCGTGGCGCGGATGATCGAACGGGACTCACGAGTGACCGAGAGAAAGTGCAGTCCCAGACGCGACGACAGACTGCGGCAGACCTCAACGCCTCGAACGCTGTTGCCTTTGTCGTCCAAACGTGGTGAGTAGACGCCGATTCCGAGCTGACCGGGCAGCACCGTCAGCAGTCCGCCGCCGACTCCGCTCTTGGCGGGCATCCCCACACTGCTCACCCAGTCCCCGGTCGCGTCGTACATCCCGCACGTCATCATCACCGCGAGGGTGCGCTGCACCACCGGTCCCGAGAGGACTCGCCGACCGGTCTCGGGATTCCTCCCGCCTCGGGCCAGGGTCGCGGCCATCCGGGCCAGGTCGGTGCTCGTGACCTTGATGGCGCACTGTCTGGTGTAAACGTCGAGCGCCTCGTCCGGGTCTCCGCCGAGAACGCCGAAACTCTGCAGCATGTACGCGATCGCACGGTTACGGCTGCCGGTGGCCTTCTCGGACCGGTAGACGTCCTCGTCCACGTCGAGCGGGCGGCCCGCGCACGCCGAGTAGAAGTCGAGGATGCAGTCGAACCTCTCCCGGGGATTCGCTCCGGGAACCAGGGACGCCGCGGCGATGGCCCCCGCATTGATCATGGCGTTCTTGGGCGCCTTCGTGCGGTCGTCCACACTGATCTCATTGAATGCCTCGCCGGACGGCTCCACACCGATGCGGGCATCGACCGCGTCGAACCCCGCGTGCTGGATGGCCAGTGCGTAGGTGAAGGGCTTCGAGATCGACTGGATGGTGAATTCGGTTGTCACGTCGCCGGATTCATAGGTGAACCCATCGGTCAGCTGGAGCGAGGCCGCGAAGCCGGACGGATCGACCTTCGTCAGTTCGGGAATGTAGTCGGCCAACCGCCCCGCCGTGTCGTCACGATGCCCGGCGAGGATCTCATCGAGGTAGCGCTGCACGAGTTCGGCCACAGCAGAAGTCTATTGGGGGTGCCTCAGTTTCGAGCCACACGGCCAATTCGACGCCTCGTTCGCCGCCGTCAAACGCTGCGCCGCGTCGTCAGCGCCTTGGCCGGGGCGTCCACCACTGGCCCCCTCCCCACAGACAGAGTGGTGGTTCTGCCCAACACCTGGCGACAGGTCTCATGCGGTCACGCACCGCACCCACCGGCCAGCAGGTGGCCAGCGGTGGCGCCAGCGCCAGTCCGCGACGGGGGCGAGCACCGAAGACACCAGCCGCGATCGGCGACATCATCGTAGGGACCACTCGGCGGCAACCCCGCCCTCGATGAATGGGGAGACCCGATGAAATGGAACCGGGATGACACCGCCGTGGTGTTCATCGATCCACAGAACGACGTGCTGAGTCCCGCCGGCCGCAACTGGGCGGTGACCGGAGCCAGCGTCACCGAGAACGACACCGTCGCGCACATGCTCGCCATCTTCGAGGCGGCGCGGGCCGCGTCGTTCGGGATGTTCATCTCGCCGCACTACTTCTATCCCACCGACCACCGTTGGCTCTTCAACGGCCCCCTTGAGGCTGACGAACTGCGCACCGGCACCTTCGACCGGCCCGGGCCGCTGAACCTCGACGGCCTGCCCGGCTCGGGGGCCGACTGGCTCGACGAGTTCAAGCCTTACATCAATGCGCCCGACACGGTCGTCGTCAGCCCGCACAAGGTGTTCGGGTCCCAGACCAACGACCTGGTTCTCCAGCTGCGCAAGCGGCGGATCAACACAGTTCTGTTGGGCGGCATGCTCGCGAACATGTGCGTGGAATCGCACCTGCGCGATCTCCTCGAGCAGGGCTTCGAGGTCTACGTGATCCGCGACGCCATTGCGGGCCCACGGCACCCGCTGTGGGGTGACGGCTACGCGGCCGCCCTGGTCAACTATGCCTTCCTGGCCCACGGCGTGGTCTCGACGGAGGAGGTTGTGACCGCACTCCATTCGACAATCGAGGCGACGAACACCGCCCCCTGAGGACGCGGCTCGACATTCCTGGCGCGGGCGCCGAAGGTGATGACCTCGCATATCGCCCCGAGAAACCGCCATGTCGGATTTCCGCCAGTAGCGCTCCCGGCGGCATGCAAGAGTGGCACATATGCACGACGACTTCGACCGCTGTTACCGTGCCGTCCAGTCCAAGGACGCACGTTTCGACGGCTGGTTCGTGATCGCCGTGCTCAGCACCGGCATCTACTGCCGGCCCAGCTGTCCGGCCCGCACGCCATTGGCACGCAATGTCGCGTTCTATGCCAGTTCAGCCGCCGCCCAGAGAGCGGGTTTCCGCTCCTGCAAGCGCTGCCGGCCCGACGCCTCCCCCGGATCGCCGGAATGGAACGTCCGCGGAGACGTGGTGGCACGCGCGATGCGGCTCATCGCCGACGGGACGGTGGACCGGGCAGGGGTCAGCGGCCTCGCGAGCCAACTCGGCTACACCACGCGGCAGCTCGAACGGCTGCTCAATGCCGAGGTGGGAGCAGGTCCACTGGCGCTGGCGCGAGCCCAGAGAGCCCAGACCGCACGCGTGCTGATCGAGACGACCGCGCTGCCGTTCGGCGACGTGGCTTTTGGTGCTGGGTTCTCGAGCATCCGCCAATTCAACGACACGGTGCGCGAGGTGTTCGACGTGACGCCAACCGAGTTGCGGCGCCGCCGCGTCGCTGGCGCAGAGGTCAGCCCGGCATCACCGGGTTCCCTGCACCTGCGCCTGCCGGCACGCGTGCCGTTCGGGTTCGAGGGGGTGTTCGGCCACCTGGCCGCCACCGCGATCCCCGGCGTCGAGGAGGTGCGGGCCGGCGCCTACCGGCGATCGCTGCGTCTTCCGCTGGGCTCGGCAGTAGTGGCACTGGCCCCGGCCCCCGACCATGTCCGATGCACCCTGACGCTCGAGGACTTCCGCGATCTGACCGTCGCCATCGCCCGCTGCCGCCGAATGCTCGACCTCGACGCCGATCCCGAAGCCGTCGACGCCGCCCTCTCCGCCGACGACGCCCTGCGTCCGCTGGTGCAGAAGGCGCCCGGACAGCGAGTGCCGCGCACGCCCGACGAGAACGAGATGGCCGTCAGGGCGGTCCTCGGCCAACAGGTGTCGACGCGGGCCGCACGCACGCTGGCCGCTCGCCTGGTCCAGGAGCACGGCACCATGGTCGACGATCCGGGCGGCGGCCTCACGCACGTCTTTCCGACCACGAACCAGTTGGCCGAGGTCGACCCCTCCCGACTGGCCATGCCTGCCAGTCGGCGGCGGTCACTGGTTGCCCTGGTCGCGGCGGTGAACGCACAGGACATCTCGTTGGGCGTGGGGTCGGACTGGGAGCGGGCCAGACGCCAGCTTCTCGGCCTGCCCGGCATCGGCCCGTGGACGGCCGAGATCATCGCCATGCGGGCGCTCGGCGAGCCCGATGCCTTCCCCGCGACGGATCTCGGCGTCCGTGTCGCAGCCAAGCATCTCGGCCTGACCGATGACGTCCGACGACTGGAAGACGTGAGCGGACGCTGGCGACCATGGCGGGCCTACGCGACGCAGTATCTGTGGACCGCACTCGAACATCCCGTGAATCAATGGCCACCGCAGGAGGCAGCATGACCCGCTATCGCATCATCGACAGCCCAATCGGGCCCCTGACCCTGGCCGGCCACGGTCCGGTGCTGACCAATCTGCGAATGGTGGACCAGACCTACGAGCCGGATCGGGCCGACTGGGAACTCGACGATCGTGCCTTCCCCGACGCGGTGGAGCAGTTGGCGGCGTACTTCGCGGGCGAGCTGCGGGAATTCAACCTGAATCTGGAGATGGCCGGCACGGCCTTTCAGCGGAAAGTATGGAATGCCCTGCGCACAATTCCCTATGGAGAAACACGCACCTACGGCGAGATTGCCCAGCAGATCGGGGCACCAACGGCATTTCGGGCAGTCGGCCTCGCGAATGGCCATAACCCGATCGCCGTCATTGTTCCGTGCCACCGGGTAATCGGCGCAAATGGCGCCCTGACCGGGTTCGGCGGCGGCATTCACCGCAAATCCACACTGCTCGAATTGGAGAAGAATTCCGTCAGTCTGACATTGTTCGACTGAATAGGGTCTGGAAATAGAAACGCCCCCCACGTGTGTGGGGGTGTTTCTGTGTGTGTTCGGCGGTGTCCTACTTTTCCACCCGAGTTGGGTAGTATCATCGGCGCTGACAGGCT
>NZ_LZHW01000067.1 GCF_001667265.1 Mycobacterium sp. ACS4331
CCGCCACCACCGCCGTACTCGCCGAGGGCGGCCCAGGTGCTGGGACCGACAATGCCATCCACCATGAGTCCGTTTGCAGCCTGGAAGTCGTAGAGCGCCTGGAGCATGCGCCAGCCATAAATGCCGTCAACGTTGCCCCAGTAATAACCCCAATCCTTCAACTTGGTCTGGGCGACCCTCACGTCCCCGCCAGTCGAGCCGTAACGAAGGGTGGCACGCGCCTGACCGTGAGCCACCAGTGGCAGCGACAGGGCGAAGAGTAGCGAGAGGACAAGTAGGCCCAACAGGGTCCGCTTGGACATCTGGTTCTCTCCTTTCTGGTTGAGATGCTCTCGATGCTACAGTCTCCCCAAAAATCGTAGCCTATGCCGCAAATCGCCCGGATGCGAAAGACCGTCCAAAGGGAAGATGAGATCTACTAGAGAGGTGGCTCCACACATGGCCGAATGGGCGCTGGGCTCTGAGCCGATGATCTTCATGCCGACCGAGGCCGCAACCGTCGTCGCACCCGACGGCAAGAAGATGGCCTTTTTCATGATTCCGCAGATTGATCTTCTGATTAAGAGCGTGCTCGCCGTGAGCCCCGAGGGCTTCACCTACCAGTGGGGCTTTCATGCTGGCGAGCGAGTGCATGTCCTCTTCGTCCGCTGGACCGAGCAACTGGCCGTTGGTATGGCGATTCCGGAAGGGGTGGGTGACGCTGTGCTCTCGCACCTCTTGGGGACGACCGAGATCTTCCTGACCACCCACCCGGTGCAGGAGGCGCTCTCTGGCCAGGCGTCAGCCAAGGCGGTCGAGGCGATCATCTACGGCAATACCGTCCGCCTGCCCGAGATTAAGTTCAGCCCGGAGGCGTAGGGAGCGATGGACTGGCGCGTTCGACTTTGGCAGGAAGGGCTGGGGTTACAGGAGGGGGAGGCGGTCCTCCTCCTGGTCGATCGCGCCCTGGCAGACTTGGGCGCCGACCTGGAGCGGGTGGCCGGAACGCTAGGCGCCCGGCCCACCCTGATCGTCGCTGAGCCAGGCAGAGCCCTGACGGGTCTGGCCGAACAGGCCGGCATAGCTGACCTGATCCTCAGCCTCTACAGCCGGTTCAACTTGGCGGAGACGGATCACCTGATGATCCAAGTATCCCAGAATCGGAAGGGAAGATGGGCCTACGGCGCTGGCCTGAGCGAGAGGGTGCTGGCCGCTGCCTTTGGCCGGCCCTTGGCCCCCGTAGCGGCAGCGGCCTCCTGGTGGGGCGCCCAGCTCCGGCGGGCGGATCAGGTCCGGGTGACGGGCGCTGCCGGTACCGATCTGCAACTCCGGCGGGGGTGCGCCGCCGTCATGGGGTGCTCAGGGGCAGGTGACCGTGAGCTCGAACGGTTTGGTCAGCGGCTGCATGGGATTGGCCATGTCCACACCGGTCGCCGTGCCCTTGATCGTGTAGGTGTTGCCGTCCTTGGTGGCGGTGGCCTCGCCGCCGGGTGCGCCCTCCTGGAAGCCGAGCACGGTGCCGTTGAAGCTGCCGATGCCGACCTGGTGCACGACCGGATCGTCGCCCTCGCTGAGCTGGGCGCCGATGCCCTGGGTGTTGCCGGTGAGCGCGATCTGCACATTGCCGCCCATGGCGCTGCAGGTGACGTCGCCCTCGATGTTCTGGTCCTGGCCATCGATCGTGAGCTTGGGTCCGTTCACGGCTTCCTTCGCGGCGTCGGTGGCTGAGGTCACGGCGCTCTTCGCGGTGTCGGTGGCGTCCTTGACCTGTTCCTCGACGGATTTGTCACTGGAACAGCCGACCAATCCCCCGACGACGATCGCCGCCCCGCTGATGGCGACTGCAATAGCCTTTTTCACCCCTGTGTCTCCTTCGGTCGCGATCCGGCGATTCCGCCGGATCTACCCAAAAAAGTATGGTCAACCATTTGAAGAATGGCGCGAAAATCGGAAATAAATTTGCCAGCAACGCAACAACGCAGCACGTACCCGTTCAGCGGTTTGCTGGGCGATGAATTTCCCGAAATCCCGCGGGGCTGATTTTCAGCAGGCGACCTTGATGGTGAACGTCCCGGTGGTGCGGAAACTCGGCTTGTCGGTGTCGAATCCGTCGGCGGTTCCCGAGATCGTGTAGGTATTGCCGTTCATGCTGACCTCGGCATCACCGCCGAGGCCGTCCTGGTAGCTGCCCGTGAAGCCGCCGAGTCCCCGAATGGAGACCGACTTGGCGCTCAGCCCGTCGGCGTTGGAGATCACCGACGTGCTGCCCGCCGCGTCGTCACCCGTGGTGATGGTGGTCAGCGGTCCGGCCGCCACGCACTCCACCGACGTGAACTCACCGAGATCGGCGTCGCCGATGGTGATCTGCGCGGTGCCGGCGATGAGCGTGCCGGGGGGAGGACTGGCCTTCTCGGGAGCCGAGGAGCATCCGGCGGCCACCAGAGACACTGCGGCGGAGGCGATGGTCAGCGCGGCGATTCTCACCCGTGCAGGGTAGCGGGACGACTGTCGCCGCGGATCCGTTTCCGAACCGGTCACGGGCAGGTGACCTCGATCTCGAACGGCACCTCAGCGGTCCCCGCAGGGTCACCCGACTCCGAGCCCGTGCCGGAGCCCTTCATGGTGAAGGTCTTGTCGTCCCGGATGATCTCGGTCGGGGCCGACACGCCGCCGAGCACGATCAGCGACGGCCCGTCCGAACCGGGCTCACCGATGCTGACCGACTGCACCTCCGGTTTGTCGGCGTCGGTGACCACCACGGTGGTCTTCTGGGGTGCCTCGATGGTGATCGTCGTGATGCCCTCGGCCGTCTGGCAGTCGACCGACGCGACGGGACCGATCTCGCTGGAACCGAGTGTGACGCGGGTGTCGGCGGCCGTGGACGCCGAGTCCTGCGACGAGCATGCGGTGACCATCAGCAGCACGGCCACACTGCCGGCAAGCACGAGAGGCTTCATGGCGTCGAGTATGGCCGCCACCCCTAAGCTGGCCAGTGTCGGGGACGGCTTGGGGGCTGCTGCGGGATGGGTTCGATGGCGATGACTGACGTGTTCGCGGATATCGCCGCGGCACCGGGGGCCGCCGAGATCGGCGCGTTCTTCGACCTGGACGGCACCATGCTGCCCGGTTTCACCCCGGCCGCGCATGCCCGGCATCGGATTCGGCAGCGCGAGGCCACGGTCGGGGAACTGCTCGGGGTGGTGGAGGCCGCCGTGCGCTACCGGTTGGGGCGCATCGAGTTCGATCGGCTCCTGGTCCGGGCGGCGGGATACCTGCGCGGCGCCCGATTGGACGAACTCGAGGTGCTCGGTGACCAGTTGTTCCACAGCAGCATCCGTGCGCGCCTGCATCTCGACATGACCGACATCGTTCGGGCACACCTCGACCGCGGGCACACGGTGGTGCTCAGCTCGTCGGCGTTGACCATCCACGCCGGCCCGGTGGCACGGGCGTTGAACATTCCGCATCTGATCTGCAACCACTTCGTCGTCGATGAGGCGGGCCGGCTCACCGGTGGCATCGTCGAGCCGATCATCTGGGGGACCCGCAAGGCCGACGCGGCGACCGACTTCAGCGCAGCTCACGGGGTCGACCTGGGACGCAGCTACTTCTACGCCGACGGCGACGAGGACATCGCGCTGATGCGCGCGGTGGGCCATCCCCGCCCGGTCAACCCCCGGCCGCGGATGGCCGCGGCGGCGGCCGCGTCCGGGTGGCCGATCCTGCGGATCAATGGCCGGCGCGGCCGCAGGCTGCGCATCGGGTTGAATACCCCGCGTGGGTGATTTCTTCGAGGTGCGCGACACCTTGCCAGGCGGCCGTGGCCGCACCGGGGTGATACACACGCCGCATGGCGATGTGCACACCCCGGCCTTCGTCGCCGTCGGCACCAAGGCCACCGTCAAGGCTGTGCTGCCCGAGACCATGAAATCGGTTGGAGCCCAGGCGGTTCTGGCCAACGCCTACCACCTCTACCTGCAGCCCGGCGCCGATGTCGTCGACGAGGCCGGGGGCCTGGGCGCATTCATGAACTGGTCGGGGCCCACCTTCACCGACAGCGGCGGCTTCCAAGTGCTGTCGCTTGGGGCGGGGTTCCGCAAGGTGCTGGCGATGGACGCCAACCGCGTGCAGGCCGACGACATCATCGCCGAGGGCAAGGAACGCCTCGCACGTGTCGACGACGACGGTGTGACGTTCACCTCTCACCTGGACGGATCGACGCACCGCTTCACACCCGAGGTGTCGATGGGTATCCAGCACCAACTGGGCGCCGACATCATCTTCGCCTTCGACGAGTTGACCACGCTGGTCAACACCCGCGGCTACCAGGAGCAGTCGGTGCGTCGGACGCACGACTGGGCCGTGCGCTGCGTCGCCGAGCATCGGCGACTGACCGAGGTCCGCGCGGACAAGCCGTACCAGGCGCTGTTCGGTGTGGTCCAGGGCGCGCAGTATGAGGATCTGCGCCGGGCGGCCACCCGTGGGCTCGTCGACATCGGCGGCTTCGACGGCTTCGGGATCGGCGGCGCGCTGGAGAAGCAGAACCTTGCGACGATCGTCGGGTGGGTGACCGACGAACTGCCTGAGGACAAGCCCCGCCACCTCCTGGGCATCAGCGAACCCGACGATCTGTTCGCGGCTGTGGCGGCCGGGGCCGACACCTTCGACTGTGTGTCGCCGTCGCGGGTCGCCCGCAACGCCGCGATCTACTCGATGACGGGGCGTTACAACATCACCGGCGCGCGCTACAAACGCGACTTCACCCCGCTGGACCCCGAATGTGACTGCTACACGTGCGGCAACTACACGCGCGCGTATCTGCACCACCTGTTCAAGGCCAAGGAGATCCTGGCGTCGACGCTGGCCACGATCCACAACGAGCGGTTCACCATACGGCTGGTGGACCAGATCCGGGAGTCGATCTCCGCGGGCAGTTTCGACGAGCTCCGCGCGGAGGTGCTGGGCCGCTATTACGCGGGTTCACGCATCTGACCTGCGGCGGCGTGCCGGTGTGCACAATGACCTCATGGCCGGTGCAGCAGATCTCGCCGAACCCCAACAGCTGCTGGTGCAGTTGCTTGACCCGGACAGCCGGGCCGACCCGTATCCGCTCTACCGGCGGATCCGCGAACACGGCCCGCTGTCCCTGCCGGCGAACAACCTGGCGGTGTTCGCGACCTACGGCGAGTGCGACGAGGTGCTTCGGCATCCCCACTCCGCCAACGACCGCCTGAAATCCACCATGGTCCAACGCGCGGTCGCCGCGGGCCAGTCGGCCCGCCCGTTCGGTGCGCCCGGATTCCTGTTCCTGGATCCGCCCGATCACACGCGTCTGCGCAAGCTCGCGCAGAATGCCTTCGCGCCCAAGGTGGTCCGGGCGCTCGAACCTGATGTCGTGAGCATGGTGGACGGTCTGCTCTCGGCGTTGGAGTCCGACTCGACGATCGACCTCGTCGCGGACCTGGCCCACCCGCTGCCCGTGGCCGTCATCTGCCGACTCCTGGGTGTCCCGCTGGCCGACGAACCTCAGTTCAGTTGGGCCTCCGGGCTGCTGGCGCAGGGGCTGGACCCGTTCGCGACGTTCACCGGCCAACTGCGCGACGATCTCGACCAGCGTCTCGAAGCCGGCCAGTGGCTGCGGGGGTACCTGCGCGACCTGGTCGCGCAGCGGCGGGCGGATCCCCGCGAGGATCTGATCTCCGCGCTGATCGCGGCCGAGGAGGACGGCGACCAGCTGACCGAGGACGAGATCGTCGCGACATGCAATCTGCTGCTGATCGCCGGCCACGAGACAACGGTCAACCTGATCGCCAATGCCGCCCTGGCGATGCTGCGGAACCCGCAGCTGTGGGCAGCGTTGCGCGGAAGCCCGGAGCTGGCGTCGGCGGTCGTCGAGGAGACGCTGCGTTACGACCCGCCGGTGCAGATGACCAGTCGCGTTGCGGGGGAGGACATGACCATCGGTGACGTCTCGGTCCCCAAGGGCGACGTGATGATGCTGCTGCTGGCCGCCGCACAACGCGACCCCGCGCACTACGACAACCCGGACTCCTTCGACCCGCACCGGGGTGCGATCAGGCACCTGGCGTTCGGGCTCGGCCCGCACTTCTGCCTGGGGGCGCCGCTGGCGCGTCTGGAGGCGACCATCGCGCTGTCGGCGCTGACCGCGCGGTTCCCCGACGCTCGACTGGCGGGCGAACCCGCGTACAAGCCCAACGTGACGCTGCGGGGGATGGCGACCCTGCCGGTCGAGGTGTGAGCCTCAGCCCGCCAGCTCGGCGATGACGGCCCGCGCCGCGCGTTCCCCGGCCTCCACGGCGCCCTCCATGTAGGCGCTCCACCGAACCGCGGTGTCCGTTGACGCCCAATGGATCACGCCGATCGGCTCGGCGAGTGCGTGGCCGAACGTCGTCCACACCAGCGGGCCGCAGTTGGCGTTGTAACAGCCCCGCGTCCACTGGCGGTCAGACCATTCGCCGTCGACGTAGAACTCGGGCCGTGCGGCACGCTCGCCGAAGTGCCGCACCAGTTCCGCGGTCATGGCCGCGCGCCGCTCCGCTTCGGGCAGGCGGCCGAAGGTGCGCGCCTGTTCGCCTTCGAGGAACAGCAGCAGCACGCCGTGGTCGTCGCCCGGGATGCAGGTGTCGTTGGACATCCGGGCGGGGCCGACGTCGGAGATGAGCTGACCGTTGAGGCCATCGGCCCGCCAGAACGGCTCGTCGTAGATGAAGAACGCCTTCATCGCCGAGGCGTTGGGCAGACGTTGGGTGAGCTGATCGCGGACACCCGGCAGCGGCGGGTCGTACATGATGCGACCGGCCAGGGTGGGGGAGATCGCCACGATGACCCGCCGGCCCTGCGCCACCAGGCCGCCGCGGCAGTGCACGGTGACGCGGTCGGTGCCGTGTTCGATCAGCAGAACCGGCGCGTTGAGCACGATGTGCTCGGTGAACAGCGCCGCCAGCCTCTTCGGGATCTCACCGGTGCCACCGACGAACCGCACGGTCTGGGCGCCGCCCTCGGATTCGGCGAACAGTTCAGAGGTCACGCCGCAGGTCTGGATGGTGAACAGCAGATGCAGGAACGACACCTCGACGGTGGGCACAGCGAGGATGCCAACCGTGCAGATCTCAAGCAGGGTGCGGGCCACCGGCGACAGGCCCTGCCCGTCGTACCAGGCGCCCGCGGTGATCGCGTCCCATTCCGCGGCCCGCGGTGCCAGCCACGGTGCCTCGGGTGGAACCTCGGCGGCCAGCTCATCGAGCAGGCGCAGGACCTTCTCGAGTTCGGCGAGCTCCGAACCGAATCGCCTGTGAAACGCGTTCTCCCGCAGCACTCCTGATCCCACCAGGTCGTAGGAGGTCTCGCCCTCGTCGTACTGCGGGAACGTTTCGACCCCCAGTTCGGCGGCCAGCGCGAACATCCGTTCGTGGGTGTCGCCGATCCACTGCGCGCCGAGTTCCACGGGCACGCCGGGCAGGGCGTCCTCGGTCAGGATGCGCCCACCGACACGTTCGTCGGCCTCGAGGACCAGAGGCGTCAGCCCGGCCTGCAGCACGGTGCGTGCTGCGATCAGCCCGGACAGACCGGCGCCCACGATGATGACGTCTGCTTCACGACGTGACATGCCGTCGACTCTTTCACAGAGGGCGGGCCGTGGAATATGAAATATCCCATGCCGAGACCGGCGTCGATCTATATCAGCTTGTGTCTCTGTGTGCGCGTGCATGTTTGATGCGCGCGGTCTCTTCGGCGGTGCGTGTGCGATTTCGTTTGGGCATCTGTAACCCGCGGGTGCTCGCCGGTGTGGGGGCTGGTGTCGGCTGGATCACCGGGGGCAGTGGTGCGGTGGTGGTGTCCCAGTGCGGGAACACGATGCGGCTACTCGGGTGGGTGGTGTAGGTGTGGCCGGTGGGTGCGGTCCAGACGATGGTGCCGTCGGGGTGCTGCACGTCCGACCAGCCCTGCTCTCCGGTCCAGAACGTCTTGAGCAGGTGGTTCTTTCGGCACAGGCAGCGAAGGTTCGATGG
>NZ_LZHW01000068.1 GCF_001667265.1 Mycobacterium sp. ACS4331
GCCGGGGGGCGCGGGCGGGGGGCCGGGGGGGGGGGGGGGGAGGTGGGTCCGCCCCCCTGCGTGGGGGGGGGGCTGCGCGGCCCCCCCCCCCCCCACCCCCCCCCCCCCCCCCCGGGCGCCGGCCCGGCCCGCCGTATTCCCGGCGGGGGGGGGGGGGCAAACCTCCCCCCCCCCCACGCCGCCATGAAGGTCACCACCGACGCCGTGCAGGTGCTCGGGGGTGTCGGCTACACCCGTGACTACCGCGTGGAACGGTTCATGCGCGAAGCCAAGATCATGCAGATCTTCGAGGGCACCAACCAGATTCAGCGCCTGGTGATCAGTCGAGACCTCGCCAAACCGCGCTGATCAGTCGTTGAACCGAGTGGCGGGCGGGACGCCGGCTCCCGTGGCGCCACCCTGCTCCGATGCCGACCAGTTGGTGCCCGCGCAGATGAAGTCACCGGGCATCCCCACCTGACCCGGGATCGGGATCGGCAGGCCGGGGATCGTGGGCAGCTTCATTCCCGGTGTCGCCAGGCCCGACACGCCCGTCGCCAACGCCGGGGTCAGTGCGGAGGTGAACGGCGGCAGGGCCGACGTCGTGACGGTCTGGGCACCCGGGATCGCCGCGAGTGCGCCGGGCAGTGCCGCGGTCTTGTCGATCGTTCCAGCGGCACCCGGCACCGATGCCGAACCACCGGGAACTCCCCCGACGACGTTGGTGGCCGCGCCCGGCACACCACCGAGCGAACCGGGAACTCCACCGACGACATTGGTGGCCGCGCCGGGCGCACCACCGGCCGAGCCGGGGACCCCGTTGGCGCCGTAGGTCGAGATCATGGCCAACGGTGTCGCGACGGAGTTCGGAATGCCCTGTGACGGGCCACCATACGATCCGATCGGCAACGCCAGCTGGGCGGCCTGCAGGTCACGCCCGAAAGCCGTCGCAACGGCCTCCGGCGACGACTGCGCCGACAGCTTCCACATCTCGAAGTCCGGGATGGTGTACGGCGGATTGCCGGCCCCGTCGTGGGCAGGCATCAACAGGTTCTGCAGCGCCAGATCCCGCGCATGATCGGCGGCCCGGGCGGACGCCTGATCCAGTGCGGCACCGGCAGCACCGGCCTCACCACCGGAACCCCCGTCGCCGACCGGCGGCAGCCCCGCACCGCCCGCGCCCCGGGCGGCATCGACGATGTCAGCTCCACCGGGAGGCAGCGCCGCTGCGACGTCCCGAACAACGTCACCGGGGGGCGTGCCACCGGCCGCGGGAGGAATCGCGACGGCGTCCTGCGCCACTGCGGGCGGGGTTCCGCCCACCGCGGGAGGCACCGCCACCGCATCCTGAACAACGGCCGGCGGCACGGCGACGTCGACGGGCGGCGCCGCCACGGGCACCGACACGTCCGCACCGGCCGGAGGCACCGCCACCGAGGCCGGGGGCGTGCCCGAGGTGTGGGTGATCGTCGAACCAGGGGTCGAGACCGGCGGCACCGGCGGCGTGAAGTCATTGGCCCCGGGAATCGAGATGCCCGGGATCTCGATGCCGGGGATCTCCGGCGTCTGGATGAAAGAGCCTGGCGTGCCCGGGGTTCCGGGGGTGCCGATCGGCGGCACCGCCTGTACCACGTCGGTCACCACCGAGTTGGGCGGTGTCACCGAGGTGACGGGAACGTTCGTCGACGAACTGTCGGAGACCACCGACGGCGGCACGTCGACGCTCGCACCGGGCGTGTCGACAGGCACCGACGCTGACGCCGGCGGGGTGTCGACCGCGGCGGGCGGGATGGCCGCCGCGCTGTTGTCGGTCACCGCCGCAGGCGGGGTCGCGGCCTCCACGGGAACCACCGCCGCGGAATCGTCGATCACCGCGGCGGGCGGGGTCGCCACATCGACCGGCACGGCCGCCGCGGCGTCATCCACCACTGCCGCCGGCGGAGCGGGGATGTCGGCGGGGACAGCGGCCGCCGCGCTCTGGTCGATCGCGGCCGGTGGGGCGTCGACCGCGGCGGGTGCCGCTGCGCCGGCGTTCTGGTCGATCGCGGCGCCGGCGTTCTGATCGATCCGCGCGCCGTCATCGCCGGATTCGGGACCGGGCTGGCCACCCTCGCCGCCGCCGTGCCCGGCACCCTGCCCAGCCCCTGCCGAGCCGCCCTCAGCACCGGCGCGCCCGGAGTTCTCGTCGATGCGCGCGGCGTCCACACCGGCGCCACCCCCCTCACCCGCACCGACTCCGGCGGCCGCCGGATCCGGCGGGATGGCCGCGGGCACGTCACCGGCGACGGGTGCCCCGCCGCGAGCGGACGCGGGCGGGACCGCCCCGGCGACATCGGTCGCGGCCGGCACTGCACCCGAGCCCGACGTGGGTGGAATCGCGGCGGCGACATCGGTGGCCGCCGGCACCGCACCTGAGGAGGATGCGGGTGGAATCGCCGCCGAGGCGTTGTCGACGACCGCGGCCGGCGGCGTGGATGCGCTGGCGGGCGGGATGTTGGTGACCACGTTCGTGGACGCCGGGGGCACCGTCACCGACGCCGGCGGGGTGCCTCCGGTGACAGACGTGCTCGCGCTCTGCAACGACTCCGTGACGCTGCCCGGGTTGGACGCCATTTGCTGCAGGATGTTGACGCACGGCACCCCCGGACTCGCCGGCGCTATGGGCCTGGCCGACGCCGTCCAGCTGAACAGCAACACGGCACCACACAGGCCACCGGTCGCCACCGCGGTGACGACCGAACGTCGTACGGTCTCTGACATGGGATACCCCGCCTCTCAGGCATCGGCGTTGAACTACCGCCGAAACGTATCCGCCGGGGGTGTTTTGCCCTTTCGTCAAAATGCGGGTTTATCGAAACGATGCCAACCGGTGTCAAGACGGTGCCGGTCGGCGATCAGACCGTTATCTGATCAGTTAGCTGAGGAAACGATCTCAGCTAAACGCCGGTCCAGGCTTCGTCGAGCCGCTCGGCCACGTCGATGACCTGTGCCTGCTGCGATTCCGGCGCGTCGATCTGATCCGCCACGTGCGCCGCGATGAACCGGCGGATCTCGCCGTCGACACCGCCGATGATCCGCACGATCTCGCCCCGGATGGACTTCGAGGACACGTGCACGCTGATGTCCGAGGGGCGCGGTTTGGCCACGTCGATGATGAGCAGCAGCGGCTCGGCGGCCCGAGCGGTGGCGCGCAGCGCGACCTCGCCGTCGACCGTGAACCGCTGCTTGTCCAGACGCAGGTCCACGAGCAGGTCGATCTCCAGGGGGATACGGATCGAGAAGGTGATGGTGTCGCCGATGTGCCTGGTGGCGTGCGGTTCGCGGATCTTGACCTTCGCGCTGACGCGCGCGAGTCCGCCCGGCCCCTGCGACATCGGCCCCATCTCGAACTCGTCACCGGCGATCGCGGCGAATGCGGCGGCGACCCGCTCCTCGGTGACGGCGACGGCGAAGAAGTTACGTCCCCACTGTTCATAGGTCACGTAGTCGTGCGTGCTCATAGTCTCCCTACCGTCTCATGCCCACCGCCGAGGACCGTCAGCCGCGCCGAAACTCAGGGGACACTGATCTGGTGAGCACCCTGCAGAGCGCGCCGGCGACGTTCGGGACGCTGATTCGCCAGTGGAGGCGACGGCGCCGGCTGAGTCAGCTCGACCTCGCCCTCGGCGCTGACGTGTCGCCCCGACATGTGAGTTTCATCGAGACCGGCCGATCGATGCCCAGCCGGGCGATGGTGCTGCGCCTCGCCGCCACGCTCGGGGTGCCGCCGCGTGAGCAGAACCACCTGCTTCTGGCCGCCGGTCTGGCGCCGGAGTTCACCGAGCGGCGACTCGACGATCCCGACCTCGCACCGGTGCGAGCCGGCATCGCACGCGTCCTCGCGGCCTACGATCCATACCCCTGCCTGGTCGTCGACCGCGGATGGAACATCGTGCAGGCCAACGCCGGGACCGCGGTGCTGCTCGACGGCGTCGCACCCGAACTGCTCGCGGCGCCGAATGCGCTGCGCATCGCACTTCATCCCGATGGACTGGCACCGCGGATCCGCAACCTCGCGCAGTGGCGTCACCACCTGCTTGAGCGCCTGCGCCGAGAGGCCGCCGCCGTCCCGAGTGAACCGCTGACGGCGCTGCTCGCCGAACTCGAGGCCTATCCCGGCAGCGACGGGGCCGACGACCAGTGGGGCGGCGTCGCGGTGCCGCTTCGGCTCGTGACCGACGACGGCCGCGAACTGACCTTCCTGAACACAGTGACGACGTTCGGGACGGCTCGCGACCTCACGGTCGCCGAGTTGAGCATCGAGGCGTTCCTGCCCGCCGACGAGGCCACCACGGCGACCCTTTCGGACTCCGGTACGGTCCGCTGATGACGACCGCGACATTCACCATGCCGCTGCGTGTCCGCTACGTCGAATGCGACATGCAGAACCGGGTCTTCAACGCGCACTACCTCACCTGGGTCGACATGGCCCACACCGAGGCGCTGAGCGAACTTGTCGGCGGCTACGAGTCGATGGTGGCCGCGGGCGTCGACGTCGTGGTGGTCGGTGCCGAACTGGACTTCCGGGCACCGGCGCGGTTCGACGACCGGCTGGAGGTGCGCACCACCGTGCACCCTCCTGGAACCACCTCTCTGCGAAGCGATTTCGCGATCACCAGGGACGGCCACCTGTTGGCTGAGTGCCGGATGACGCACGTGTGCGTGGACACCGCCACGTACTCGAAACAGGCGTGGCCACAGTGGTTGCGGGACAAGCTGCCGTCACTGGACTGACCGCAGCCATTCGGTGATCGCCGCGACGGCGTCCCGGAAGAAGATCCCATAGGGCCGATCGGCCACATAACCGATGTGCGGGGTGGCCACCACACCAGGCAGCGTCCGCAGTGGGTGCTGCGGCGGCAGCGGTTCGACGTCGAACACGTCGAGTCCGGCCCCGGCGATCCCCCCGTCACGCAGCGCCGACACCAGCGCGTCCTCATCGACGATCGGGCCGCGAGAGGTGTTGACCAGCAGGGCCGTCGGTTTCATCGCGGCGAGTTCGGCCGCACCCACGAGCCCGCGCGACCGCTCGCTGAGCCGCAGATGGATGGTCAGCACGTCGGCCGTGCGGAACAGCGTGTCCCGATCCACCGCATCCACGCCGACGGCCTCGGCGGTGGCCCTGGTCAGATTCGGGCTCCATGCGATGACGCGCATGCCGAACGCCGCGCCGATGCGCGCGACCCGGCTTCCGATGCGCCCGACCCCCAGCACCGCCAGCACCTTGCCCTCGAGTTCCTGCCCGACCGAGGTCTGCCAGCCCCCGTCGCGCACAGACATGCTCTCCCGCACCAGATTCCGTGCCGCCGCCAGAATCAGGGCCCAGGTCAGCTCCACGGTCGAGGACACCGATCCGCCGGTCGTGCCGATGTGAATGCCGAGTCGCTGCGCTGCCTCGGTGTCGATGGAGGCGTTGACCGGCCCCGTGGACGCGATCATCTTCAGCCGAGGCAGGCGCTGCAGGACGTCCGCTGGCAGCGGGGTGCGCTCGCGCATGACCATGACCACGTCGTAGGGTTCCAGCCGACGCACAAGCTCATCGGCGTCGCTGATGTGATCGGAGAAGACGTCGATCTCAGCGCGCTCGGCCACAGGTGACCAGTCCGCCGACTGCAGGGCCACGCGCTGGTAGTCGTCCAGGATCGCGACCTTCACCGGCCCCACCTTCCGTCGGATAGTCGAGGATGCTGCGCCAGTAATCCTCGGGGATCTCGCCACCCGATTTCAGCACGATCGCCAACCCGGTGGCCATCGCGATGCCCAGCAGGCCCAACCAGAGGCCCGCCAGGCCGATGCACACCCATGCCGCGGTGGTCAGGACCGGCCACGGCGACAGCACCACCAGCAGGGGTGCGAAGAAGAACCCGGCACCGATGTACCAGGACGATCCGGCCCGGTCGGATTGCAGCACGAAACGCAGCCAAACCGGTATGACGGGGGTGGTGTCGGCGCTGTCCATACCCCAACGGTGCGCCGCGCCAACGCTGTCCGCAATTACCTGGGACGTAACGACGAGGCCCGACGTAGGGTCTGTCCATGGGCCACGACCACGATCATCCCCGCCGCGAACTCCCGCCGGGAATGCTTGAGCAGCTTGAGATCGCCTACTCGGGCATGGTGTCGTTCGGTCAGCGACCGTTTCTGACCGAACCCGAACAGCTGGACGAGTGGCGACCCGACGTCGCCATCGTCGGTGCCCCCTTCGACATCGCGACAACCAACCGTCCCGGCGCACGGTTCGGTCCGCGTGCGATCCGCTCGACGGCCTATGAACCCGGCACCTACAACCTCGACCTCGGCCTGGAGATCTTCGACTGGCTCGAGGTGGTGGACTTCGGTGACGCGTACTGTCCGCACGGTCAGACCGAGGTGTCCCATGCCAACATTCGGGAGCGGGTGCACACCATCGCCTCCCGCGGAATCGTGCCGGTGATCCTGGGCGGCGACCACTCCATCACCTGGCCTGCGGCAACGGCGGTCGCCGACGTGCACGGATACGGCAATGTCGGCATCGTGCACTTCGATGCGCACGCCGACACCGCGGATGAGATCGAGGGCAACCTCGCCAGCCACGGCACGCCCATGCGTCGGCTGATCGAATCCGGGGCCGTGCCCGGAACGCACTTCGTCCAGGTGGGTCTGCGGGGTTACTGGCCGCCGCAGGACACCTTCGAATGGATGCTCGAGCAGGGCATGACGTGGCACACCATGCAGGAGATCTGGGAGCGCGGGTTCAAGGAGGTCATGCGCACCGCGGTCAGCGAAGCCCTCGCCAAGGCCGAAAAGCTCTATGTATCAGTGGATATCGACGTGCTCGATCCCGCGCACGCCCCGGGCACGGGAACTCCGGAGCCCGGCGGCATCGCGAGCGTCGACCTCTTGCGGATGGTCCGGCAGCTGTGTCTGGAGCACGACGTCGTGGGGGTCGACGTCGTCGAGGTCGCGCCGGCCTACGACCACGCCGAACTGACCGTCAACGCCGCGCACCGCGTGGTGTTCGAGGCGCTCTCGGGGATGGCCGCGCGGCGCCGCGACGCCGCGGGACAGCAGCCCGGCCCGCCGTCACCCCGCGGGCCGCGGGCCTGACTCCGGTGCGGTGCGGCGCCCGCGGGCGAACCGCCACCCGCCGTACAGCAGCGCCGCCACGGCGAAGTTGACGAAGTAGGCGATGTCGGCACCGTGCCACGCCTTGGCGATCGGCCCCTGGATCAGCGAGGTGTTCATGAACGGGATCGCCGCGAGGTAGGACAGCACGAACACCACGACCGCCGCGGCGGCGTCCGGTCCCGTGGTCTGCTCCAACGCCGGGTTCAGGCTGCGTCGCCCAGCGATTCGGAGCCGCCAGTCGATGACCACGATCGCGACGAATGCCGGGATCCAATAGCCCACCAGCAGAAGCACATCGGTGAATCGGGTGGCGGTGTCGCTGGCGTGCAGCCACATGATGAGCGAGAACGCCAGCACCGTGACGACCACCGCCGACACCGGTCTGCGGACCCGGACACCGAGTGTCTGCAGCGCCAGCGATCCGCTGTAGTCGTTCATCGCGCTCGAGCCCACCGAGGCCAGCGCGATCGCGGCCAGCGCGATCATGCCCAGAACTCCGGTGCCCATCACCGTACGGACCCCGTCGGCGGTGTGGTCGGCGAGGAGGTCGGCCCCGGCGATGCCGATGCCCTGTACGAACAGGTAGGCCGACACGATGCCGGCGAAGCTGAAGCCGAACACCCGCAGCGGGGACGACGTCGCCGGCAGGTAGCGGCTGAAGTCCGACGCGTAGCTGGCCCATGAGATGGCGAGACTGAAGGCGATGGTCACTTCCAGGACGAAGGCGCCCACCAGATCGGGGCCCGACACCGTCGGCGGGGTGACGACCGGATGCCCCGCCACCAGTTCGACCGCCAGCATGACGAATGTCGCGAACAGCACCACCGTCAGGACCGCCTGGACGCGATGCAGCACCTCATACCCGAAGAACCCGACCACGCCCTGCAGCGCGAGCACGATCAGCACCGCGACCCAGAACGGAATGCCGAGCAGCAGCGACAGTGCCTGCCCGCCGAACAGACCGACCAGGCCGTCCCAGGCGATCGAGGACAGCCACTGCAACGCCGCGGGCAGCACGACCGCCGGGCCGAACGCCATCCGCGAATTGGGCAGCTGGGCGGTGCCGGTGCGCGGACCCCAGGTGCACAGGTACGCCACCACCAGGGAGCCGAGGACCGTGCCGATCGCCATGGCCAGCAATCCCAGCCAGAAGCCGAGGCCGAGCACGATGGCCAGGGTTCCGGTGAACACCCCGGTCATCGTGACCTGAGGCGCGAACCAGACCGTGAACATCCGCATCGGGCTGCCGTAACGCTGGTCCTCCGGCACAGGAGCGATGCCGTGCGACTCGATCGACAGATCCCCCGAGCTTGTGGGGCGATGCCCGGAGAACGCCTCGGCCGTCAACGCGCTGGACTGTTCGGTGTGCACATGCCCATTCGACCACGCGCCGACGGCGCCCGAAATGGGCCATGCGGGTGCCACGCATAATCGAGGGCGTGACGAGGACCGGTGAGCGCAGCAGCACCGCTCCCCTGATCGTCTCCCTCAGTGTCGTGGCCCTGACGGTGGCCCTGCTGCAGACCGCCGTGGTGCCTGCGCTCGGCGTGATCGCCCAGCAGCTGGGCGTGTCCTCACTGGCGGTCAGTTGGGCCGTCACGGCGAATCTTCTGGCCGCGGCCGCCTCGACCCCGCTGATCGGGCGGTTCGCCGACCTGCACAACAAGAAGCATGTGCTGCTCGCCGTACTCGGCATCGTGCTGGTGGGGTCGGTGCTGGCCGCGGCGACGACATCGTTGCCCCTGCTGATCCTGGCGCGCGTCCTGCAGGGCGTGTCGTTCTCGCTCTATCCCATCTGCGTGGCGATCCTGCGCGACGAACTGCCCGAAGGTCAGGTGGTGCGCGCACTGGCCGTGCTGTCGGGCACGCTGGGTTTCGGTGGTGGGGTGGGACTGGTCGTCACGGGTCTGCTGATGAGCGGGGCCGCGGGCTATCACCGCGTGTTCTGGTTGACCACGGCCTTCTCGGTGCTCGTCATCGTGATCGTCGTGGTGATGGTCCCGTCGCGGGCCCGGGTCCGGGTCGGCACGATCGACTGGTGGGGTGCGCTGGGACTGGCGGCGGGCCTGACGGCCGTACTGCTCGCGATCACCCAGGGCAACTCGTGGGGCTGGCTCTCGGTGCCCACGCTGGCCTGCGCGATCGCCGGAGTCGTGGTGCTGGCTGGCTGGTGGGCCTGGGAGCGGCGATGCCCCCATCCCCTGGTGTCGGTGGGGATGTTGACCCGGCGCGCGATGCTCCTGACGAACCTGGCCACGATCTTCGTCGGTATGGGTCTGTACTTCGGTTTCCTGGGCCTGACTCAGTTCGTCCAGATGCCTCGCGAGATCACCGGGTACGGCTTCTCGGCCACAGTTCTGACCGCCAGCGTCGTCTTCCTGTTGCCGGGTGCGTTCGCCGGTTTCGTGACGGCCACCGGCAGTGGGTGGATGATTGATCGGTTCGGCGCGCGACCGGTGCTGGTTACCGGCGCGATCACGGGCGTGGTCGGTTTCGTGGTGATGGCACTCGCGCACGTCGCGCCGTGGCAGGTGATCCTCGCCGGGGTGTGGATCAACGCCTACATCAGCCTGGCCTACGGCGCGCTGCCCGCACTGGTGGTCGCGGAGGCAGAAGCCGGTGAGACCGGTGTGGCGACCGGCGTCAACGCGATCTGCCGCACGGTCGGCAGCGCGGTCGCCGCGGCGGTCGTCGCGGTGCTCCTGGGACATGCGTCGCCGGACACCGGGTTGCCGGCGGACAGCGGTTTCACGGTGATCTTCTTCGCCGGTGCCGGCACGGCGGCGTTGGCGACTGTGCTGATCGCGGTGTCCGGATCGCGGCCCAAGCGCGCCGAATCACCAGACGCGGAGGTCGACTCCCGCGCCATGAACCACGAGTGGGGCTGACCCGAGCGTTTCCTAGATGCGCATGCCCTGGAAATTGTCGGCAGCGAAGTCGATCTGAGCGGCCGGATTGGCCAGGGCCGTCACGAGTCCCGTACCGAATGCGCCGGCGCTGTCGAACAGTGTGGCGGATCCGACCGAGATTCCGTCGGCGGCCCAATGGCTGTCGGCCTGGATGCCGATCCAGCTGTCGCGAGGAAGGCGCGCCAGCGCGACCGTGACGTCACCGTTGATGTAGCCGATGCCCGCCGAGCCGAGGTGTGTGGTGAGGCTGGTCTGCTCGGCGATCATCGTCGCGCGCACGAACGGGCTGTTCTCCACGCCCGCCACCACGTCGATACCGCGATCGAAAAACCTTGTCCGTGAGGCGTTCTGGTGATCGCCGACCTTGCGTGTCCACCCGGCATCATCACTGCCGGTGTAGGGCGCGGTGGAGTCGTCGGCGGCGTTGAAGTCGACCGGCGGGGTGAAGACGGTGCCGGATGTCCACAGCTGCCCCGGCGGCGGAGTGGATCGCCGGTAGAACACCAGCGTCGCGCGGGCGACGGTCACTTCGCCCTGCACGACGTCGGCCTCGGCGCTGCGGATACGACGGCCGTCCCGCACCAGGCGCGTGTTGACCCGGGTCGGGACACCGCGCGCGGCTCGCAGCAGGTCGACCGTCAACCGTGCGGGGTGCAGATCGTCGGCGCCGAACTGGTTCTCCAGCGTCCGAGCGGTCAGGCCCACCACAGCCGGGCCGTTCAGGTGGTCATCACCCCAGTGGCTGTGGGCGTACCGGTTCGGGAGGAATGCTCCGTCGACCTGGTGGAAGTGCGCGGGCCGTTCGGTCATCCGCGCATCCTCGCACACAGAGCCCGCCGCATCGGCCAGCAGTACCGGTCAGCTGGTGGCGACACCGAATGTGTGCGTCGCCACCGTGATCAGCTTGTCCCCCGCACCCTCGTCATGGACGAGTGTGCGGGCCGCGACGGTGCCGCCGACACCGGCCACGGCCTCCGAATCGAAGCGGAACGGTCCGACCTTGCCCCGGGCCAGGAACATGACGTGCGACGACCGTCCGCTCAGGGCGTGGGTGCCGGCCAACTCGGCGGCGCGAGATATCGCCGCGGTCTCGAGCATGACGAACTGCGGTCCCACATGCAGTGCGGCGTCCGGTGAGGCCAGCTCCGCACTGAGCTCAGGCAGCATCCACGCGTCTGTCGCGGTCCGGTGCCCACCGAAGACCTGCCACAGCGGCGGCAGGTCCGGTGAGTCCAGCACCTCCAGGGGCTCGACCGCCATCCTCTGCAGACCGTCGGGCGGAACGCCGATGCTCACGCCCTGCCCCTCCGTGAACGCCAGCACGCGATCGGGTCGATCGGCGTCGACGATGCGCGACCGGCTGTAGGCCATGCGCTGACCACGTTTGAGGTCCTCGGTGATGACTTCGAACCGGGACACGTCGAGCCCGGGGTCCAGAATCTGGCAGGAATGGATCACCGGATTGGGGACCGCCTCGAGATCGGTGATCAGGCCCCCCTCCGGCGAGGCGATTCCCAGCACCGCCAACAGCAGTCCACCCGCGCCGTCGCGCATATCCCGCCTGATCGCCACCGTGTCATCGGCGGGCCCGAGATTCATCGAGGCGTGATTGCGGCCGATGTAGCGGTAGCTCAGCAGACCGCCCCACCTGCGCTGCAGTTCGGCGGCATACTCCGCAGGCTGGGACGTGAGCTCGCGGATGTCACGGATCATGTGGGCCGTCCGTTCTCGACGTGGCGTTCGATGAGTCTGTTCTTGTACAGCTTTCCGGCGTCCGTCCGCGGAAGGCGGTCGAGGGTGATCGAGCGGGGACATTTGTAGTGTGCCAGGCGATCCCGCACCCAGGACATGAGTTCGTCCGCCACATCGGTCGACGCCGCCGCCGGGTCGACGAGTTCGACAACGGCTGTGACCGTCTGTCCGAGGTCGGAGTCCGGCATCCCGAACACGGCCGCGTCGACGACCAGGGGATGTGTGATCAGCACATGTTCGATCTCCTGCGGGTAGATGTTGACCCCGCCGGAGATGATGACGTTGTTGCGCCGATCGGTGAGGAAGAGGTAGCCGTCTGTGTCGACGTACCCGATGTCCCCGACGGTGACCCAACCCTGTTCTGACGTTGCGGCCGCGGTCATCTCAGCGTCGTTGAGGTAGTCGAATCGGTAGCCGCCCGCGAAGTAGATCTCCCCGATCTCGCCGGGCGCCAGTTCTGTCCCGTGTTCGTCGAGCACATGGGGCGTGCCCAGCAGGGGGCGCCCGACGGATCCGGGATGCTCAAGCCATTCCTCGGCACGGATGAAGGACACTCCGACTCCCTCGGAGGACCCGTAGTACTCGTCGATGATCCTGCCCCACCAGTCGATCATCTGCTTCTTGATCTCCGGTGCGCAGGGCGCGGCCGCATGCACCACACGCTGCAGACTCGACAGGTCGTAGCGGGTTCTGGCGGCCTCGGGCAGGCGCAGCATCCGGAC
Organism: Mycobacterium sp. ACS4331; assembly: GCF_001667265.1. GTDB lineage: Bacteria > Actinomycetota > Actinomycetes > Mycobacteriales > Mycobacteriaceae > Mycobacterium. The sequence goes on from NZ_LZHW01000068.1 coordinate 12,509, forward strand.
GAACATCGTGGGAACAAACTGTGCGTGGGTGACGGCATACCGCTGAATGCAGTCCAGCGCGCCCTCGGCGTCGAACCGTTCCATCACCACGGTGGTCGCGCCGACGGACTGGGCGGCCATCGTCCACATCGCCGGCGCCGTGTGATAGATGGGTGCCGGGCTCAGATACACCGAGTCGCTGCCCACCCCGAGGGCCTCGAAGACCGGGGTGGTGAGGGGAACACTGGCACCCTCCGGGTTCGGCGGTCGGCGAATTCCCTTCGGCCGCCCCGTGCTTCCCGCGGAGTACTGCAGCAGCTGTCCGACCCTCTCGGTGGGGAAAGGCGCCGCCGGAGCACCGTCGAGGCAGCCGGGGTAGGACTGCCAGCCCTCGAGCTCGTCATCGGCGATCAGCGCCACGGCCGGTAGGCCGTCGGGCAACTGGGCGTCGAGGCCGGCGCAGATCTCGCGCAACGCTGACGACGCCACAATGGCTTTGGCACCACAGTCCGCCACGATGTAGGCGATCTCGGCTGTGGTGAGGTGTGTGTTGATCGGGGTGTAATACAACCCGCACCGACGTGCGGCCCACATCACGGCATGGATGTGCTGGTTGTTCTCCATCAGGATCGCAAGCGCGTCGCCTGGGACCAGACCGGCGTTACGCAGGTGGTGGGCGAGGCGATTGGCGTCCGAATCCAGTTGCGCGAACGTCACTTCCGCGCCGGATGGGTACAGCACGACTGCTGGCCTGGCCGACCCGACATGGCAGCGGATGTCCACTCTCGTCCTGTCCGATGGAGGTGGGTCGACACCCACCCGACGACTGGACGTCGAGAATATCAGCCCTCAGGGATGAGAACCTGCGTTACCGGGGCTTCGAACGGGTTCAGCCCGTCAGCTTCTTGGTGCGGCGGGACGCCGTCGAACGTGGGGCTGCCTTCTTCGCGGGTTTAGCGGAGCCACTTCCCTCTGGCGGGCTGACGGCCTGCCTGCACCAGGCCCACAGCTGATCCTCGGTCAGCTTGGCCTCCTTGCCGCCGAGGTGGAAGACACCGATCTGAGCGAGCGCGGTGAGGGTCGTGTTCAGCAGCGTGGTCAGCTGCGCGGGAGTCAGATCCCTGCGGACCAGACCGGCGCGGGCACAGGCGGTGAGGATCTTCGTCAGGAGTCGCAGATGGGGCTCCCACACCTTGGCGAAGTCCTCGGGTCGCTCGATCTCGAGGCTCAGGTTGTAGATCGTCATGACGCGTCCGCCCACGGTCTCCGAGGACTCCGCGCGGGACAGCACGCCGCGGCAGAATGCTTCGAGCTGTTCCATCGGCCCATCGGCCGCCGCGACCTCATGGCGGATGCTCTCGGTGAACTGGCTGGTGACATTCTCATAGAGCGCGAGCAGGAGTTCATCCTTGCCGGCGAAGTGCTGATAGAACGCGCGCAGGCTCAGGTTGGATCGATCGATGAGGGTCTGGATGGTGAAATCCGCCCGACCGGACTCCTCCACCAGTTCCAATGCGGTGGCCAGGAACCGGGAGCTGCGCGCGAGGGCACGGGCGCGGGCCGAACTCAGGCGTCGGTCGATGGAGCGCTGCTGCCAGGCGCCGGGCGACTCCACTTCGGCGTCGACGATCTCCAGTTCATCCACTTCGCGGCCTCTCCCGGATTTCTTGTCCATGGTGAACCGAGAATACCTGTTTTCTGTACGGAATCTTCCGACCACCTACACGGGTATGTTGATGGCCACCTGCGCCGCAGCGGCACCTCCCGGCGACGACACCCCTCTGAGCCGAGCGAACGTGGCTGATTCTGGACTTCCGTCCGCCGGGCGGCTGGCCCGTACGGTAGCCTGAGAACAATCATTCTCGTTTTCGGGAACCGCCACACGTGGGTGGACGGAGACCTTCTTCGAAGGAGCAGCGTTGAGCGCAGACATCCGAATCGTCTCACCGGACGACCACCTGGTGGAGCCGGCCGACCTCTGGACAACCCGCCTGCCCGAGCGCTACCGCGACATCGGACCGCGGGTTGTCCGCACCCGCGGTCGAATGGACCCCACGGTCACCTCCGACGTCGCGTTCGTCGAGGATGAGACCGGACGGGAGGCCGACATCTGGCACTACGAGGATGCCGTCATCCCGATCCCGCTGATCAGTGCCGCCGCAGGCTATGAACTCGACGAGCTCACCACCGATCCGATCACGTATGACGAGATGCGACCGGGATGCTTCCGCGCCGCAGACCGACTGGCCGACATGGACATCGCCGGCATCGAAGCCTCGGCCTGCTTCCCCAACACGCTCGTCCGATTCTGTGGCCAACGCTTTCTGCACGGTAAGGACAAGGATCTCGCGCTGCTGTGTGTGCAGGCGTACAACGACTTTCAGATCGATGAGTGGGCCGCCGGATCGGACGGTCGGCTCATCCCGCTCGGCATCATCCCGCTCTGGGACGTGGATCTGGCCGCCAAGGAGGTGGAACGGGTCGCCGCGCGTGGCATGCACGCCGTCTGCTTCTCCGAGTTGCCCGCGCGCCTGGACCTCCCCTCCATCCACAGTGGCTACTGGGATCCGTTCTTCGCGGCCTGCGAACGGAATCAGGTCGGCATCATGCTGCACATCGGGTCGAGTTCGTCGCTGACGAAGTCCTCACCCGACTCCCCGCACGTCGTCACCAGTGCGCTGATGGCGGTCAACTGCACCATCGCGATGGTCGACTGGCTGTTCTCCGCCAAGCTCCTGCAGTTCCCCGACCTCAAGATCGCGTTCGCGGAGGCTCAGGCCGGCTGGATTCCGTACTACCTGCAACGCGTCGACGAGGTCTGGGAGGACCGCAGGGCCTGGGGCGGTATCCATCCCCTGCTCACCGAGCCGCCGAGCACCCAGGTGCCCGGCCGGGTCTACTTCTCCACCTTCGGCGACCCAGTGGCATTCCGCATCCTGGATCTGGTCGGACCGGACCAGCTAATGTTCGAGACCGACTACCCGCACAACGACACCAACTGGCCCAGAAGCCTCGAGGTGGCCAACAAGGCGACTGAGGGGCTGGACGAGGAGACCAAGCGCAAGGTCCTGTCGACGAACGCCAAGAGGTTCTTCGGGATGCTGTGACGGTCCCTTCTCGGCGCGGGCCGGTTCAGCGACTCCAGGCCTGGTCCCAGGAGTCCACGGACACCGCCTCCTCGAGTGGCTTACGCCGCACGCGGTGGTGGTGTCCCCTGGGCCATCCGACGGTGACGAGCGTCGCGATCCGCCAGTCCTCGGGAATGCCGATCTGCGAGCGCAATTCGGCATCGCAGGCATCGTGCCACAGCGTGATCGCCGCGCCCAGGCCCTGCGCCCTCGCGGCCAACAGGAAGTTCTGCACGGCCGGGAAGATCGAGCCCCCCTGCTGCAACTCGGTGGTGCCGCGCTGCGGTTGCACGCAGAACAGCACCAGTTCCGGGGCGTCGCCACCGACGGTCATGTGCTCGGCCATGGTCCGGAGCGTGCGCGCCTTCGGGTCGGACGCGTCGTCCGGCACCTCGGGCAGGCGGTAGAACTCCTTCATGACCGTCCATGTCTGTCGTGCGGCGGTCGTGACCAGGGCCCGCAGCTGTGGCGATCTGAGCACCACGAACCGCCACGGTTGCTGGTTGCCGCCCGACGGCGCCCACGATGCGGCGAGCAGACAACGTTCCAGCACATCGGCCGGGACGCTCTCGTCACGGTAGCGACGCACCGCGGTGGCCGAACCCATGACGGTCCACAGGTCGTCGGAGACGGTTGGCGCCTCGGTGCAGCTCACACCGCCGCCTGCTGCGGGAGTACGCCCTGCCACCGCCCGGCCCGCATGGGTCCGGTGATGATCGGCAGGTCGAGCGTGGACAGCAGGCCGGGTTCGGCGGCGATGACTGCCGGTATGGCGTTGATCTCCCGCATCACCGTTGCGTAGGTCAGACCACGGAGGTTGTTTCCGCGGCCGTGCATCTCGATGTCCACGGTGTAGGTCGGCAGGCCGTCGACGATCACACGGTAGCCGCCGTGCGGCGACGGGTGCCTTGGCCAGTCCGGCGCCGCGCTCTCCCCCATCCTCGTGAAGTGCTCGAGGATCACGCGATCCTCACCGTCGACCACCCCGGCGAGGCGAAATCGCATGGCACCCATGGTTCCCGACTCGATCCAACCCGAGGCGACCCGGTAGCGCTCGGTGGCGATCCACGGCTCGATCTCGGTGTCGACGCGGTCCAAGGGCAGGCCCAGCCCCTCGGCCACCAGGTGCACCACCGGGGACCACAATGCGGCCAGCCGTTTCTCGTCCAGCAGCGGGGCCGGGAAATCCGGTGGATGCCCGAATCCCATGAAGTCGAACATGATCTCGGGTTGATTGATCCCGCCGTAGTCCAGGATCTCCTGAGTCGTCACGGTGTCGACCAAGCTGCTGAATCCCGACATCACCAGGGGTAAGACGTCGTTGGCCCACCCGGGATCCACACCGCTGTTGAACAGGCTGGTTCCGCCGTCGCGACAGGCCTGTTCGAGAAGCTCGACCGTGGCCTGGTCGGCCGCCGGTGGATAGCACAGCGGGACCAGCGATGTGCACACGACGTTCTTGCCCGCGCGCAGGCAGCGCGCGACATCCTGGGCGGCCTCGTGGTAGCGGTAGTCACCGGAGGCGAAGAACGCGACGGCATCGGCCGGCACCGCCAGCGCCGCGTCGATATCGCGCGTCGCGATCACGCCCGTCTCGGGCATGCCGCACAACTCCCCCGCATCGCGGCCGTCCTTGGCCTCGGAGTGCACGACGACTCCGACAAGGTCGAGACCGGGATGGGCGATGAGGGCGCGCAGCGCGCCCACGCCGACCTGTCCGGGGCCCCACAGGATCACCCTGGGCCTGGTGTCAGCGGCCACCGGGCACCGCCGTCAACAGGTCGCGCAGGTTGGCGCCCATGATCCGGCTGATCGCGGGTTCGTCGAGCGCCGCGATCTCCGGGGTCAGCTCGGCCGGATCGGCCAATCCCTCCGGATGTGGGTAGTCCGACCCGAACAGCACGCGCTCCACACCGATGAGGTCGATCAGGCCCGTCATGTCCTCCTCGTGAAACGGGTTCACCCAGACGTGTTCGCGGAACTGCTCCACCGGGTGGACCGCGAACTCGCCCGGCATCTTCCGGTACACGCGGTCGAACAGTTCGACCAGCCGGGGCACCCAGTTCCCGCCGTTCTCGACCACCCCGACCCGCACGCCGGGGTGCCGGGTGAAGACGCCGTGGGCCACCAGGGCCGCACAGGTGTCCAGGATCGAGCGGGCGTCCTCGTAGACGATCGTCCGGAACGCATCGGGTTTGAAGGGCTGGTACTCGGCGCCCGCACCCTCCCAGTCCCTGCTGTACCGGTCATATCCGGAGTCGCAGGCGTGCATCAGCACCGGAATGCCATGATGCGCGACCCGGCTCCAGAACGGGTCGAAGTACCGCTGCCCCATCGACGTGGTGTGTCCCGACACCGTGGCCACCGGTCTCGGGTTCACCAGGACAGCGCGGGCCCCGTGCTCCACGCACCAGTCGAGTTCGGCCACCGCCTTGTCCACATCGGGCAGCGTGATGACGGGGGTGGCGAAGATCCGGCCGTGATAGTCGAACGTCCACTCCTCCAGCAGCCACTCGTTGTACGCGTGAACGACGGCGTGCGTCAGTTCGATGTCGTCGAGCATGCGCTCTTCGAGCATCCCGCCCGTCGTCGGGAACATCACGCAGGCGTGGATGCGCTGCGTGTCCAGCAGGTTCAGCCTCTCCTGTGCGCGTCGGAAGGACTCCGGGCAGGCGATCGGATTCGCCAGTTCCCGAAGGCTCTTTCCCTCGGGGTTGATGCCGCGGAAATAGTCCGCCCAGGCTCCCGGCGAGGCCACCACCTCGTAGGTCGGGTTCGGAATGGTGTCGGTGAGCCTGCCCTTGATCATCAGCTTGGTGTGCCCGTCCACCTCGATCCACTGGATGGCACTCCGATACTTCCGCGGCAGGTGCCGGGTGTATGCGTCCGGTGGTTCGTACAGGTGATTGTCGGCGTCCCAGATTTCCAGGGCAGAGTTCATCGGAGTCTGATCCTTCCGTGGGACACAACGAGAATATACCTTCTCATTATCCGTTAACGCGATTACCAGTCTGAGGAGACCAAGTTGACCGAGTACCGGTTCCTGAAGTGGCAGACATTCGACGAAGGCACGATCGTCCGGATCTCGCTCAACCGACCCGAGCAGCGCAACGCACAGAACCGCGGAATGCTGGTCGAACTCGACGAGGCCTTTGGACGGGCGGAGGCCGACGACACTGTGCGGGTGGTGATCCTCGCCGGCGAGGGCAAGATGTTCTCCTCCGGCCACGACATCGGATCCAAACAGGCCATCGCCGAGTACCGGCGCGGCCCCGACCAGCATCCGACGGCGTCGATCAACGGCGGCAGAAGGAAGGGCGCCGAGAAGACGATGCTGCAGGAGTGGCACTACTTCTTCCAGAACACGTTGCGGTGGCGCAATCTGCGCAAGATCACCATTGCCCAGGTGCACGGTGACGTGTTCTCGGCGGGTCTGATGTTGATGTGGGCGTGCGACCTGATCGTCGGCAGTGACGACGTCCGGTTCGCCGACGTCGTCGGCACCAGGCTCGGCATGTGCGGCATGGAGTACTTCGGCCATCCGTGGGAGTTCGGACCGCGCAAAGCCAAAGAGCTTCTGCTGACCGGAGACGCGATCGATGTTCACGAGGCGCACCGGCTCGGCATGGTCAGCAAGGTGTTCACCCGCGACGAACTGGCCGAACGGACGCTCGAGATGGCCCGTCGTATCGCCGAGGTGCCGACCATGGCCGCGCTGCTCATCAAGGAGTCGGTGAACCAGACCCAGGACAACATGGGTTTCTACAACTCGCTGCAGGCATGCTTCACGCTGCACCAGCTCAACCACTCGCACTGGATGGGAGTCCGGGAGGACAAGGGAGCCACCGCGGGCCCCGAGCAGGGCGTGCCGGATTGGCGGACGGCGCCGCCAATTGTGTTGGCCACCAAGGACACCGTTCGCGCGGATGGGTGACCGGGATCAGCCTGCCAGCGCGCCGTAGCGCGCGTCGGCAACCCTGTCGAGCGCCACCGAGGGCTCGCCGTAGACCAGGGCCCACCCCCGTGCCCGACGATAGTGCAGTTGGATGTCGGCCTCCATGCCGAAGCCGTACCCGCCGTGGACATGAAGGCTGCGGTGCGTCGCGTCGCGAGCCGCCTCAGAGGCGAAGGCGAAGGCCATGGCCGCCAACTCGGTTCGCCGGTCCGGTTCGTCGATGAACGCACATGCAGCCCTGTAGGCCAGCAGTCGTGCACCGTCGGTCGCCGTGGCGCAGTCGGCGAGAGGATGCGCGACCGCTTGAAAGGACCCGATCGGGGCGCCGAACGCGTGCCGCTGTTTGGCGTATTCCGCGCCCATCTCGACAGCCCGCGCCGCAATGCCGGTCAGCGCCGCCGCGGTGAGGGTCAGCCACAGGTCGAGCGCACCTGCGAAGTGCTCGTGCGCCCGTGGCCCTTCACAGAGGACCAGCGCGTCGTCATCCACGGTGACATCGGCCAACGGCATCGCCGCGAGGTTCTGCACAGGGCGGCGTTCTCCGATCGGCGCCAGAAGGAGCCGGTCGTCGACGAGGGCCACCACCGCGTCGGCGATGGCGCCGGCCGGCACCAGCTCCAGGTGAGGACCCCGGCTGGAACGCGGCGCGAAGGTGACCAGCCTGTCGCCCGACAACGCGTCCCGCAACCACGTCTGCCCGCCGGCTCCGGCGGCCGCGAGTGCCGACGCGGCCACCTGGGCCTCGATCACCGGCGCCGAGGCCACGGCGCGACCGAACTGTTCGGCCGTCAGCGCCAGTTCCAGCACTGACGCGCCCCACCCGCCCGCGCTCTCTGAGACGGCCATCTCCACGGCACCCGTCTCCCCCAGCACCCGCCACAGCCGCGGGTCGAAGCCAGACGGTTCTGCGGCACGCACCCGCTCGGGTGTCGCCTCCCTGGCATACAGCGCGGCGAAAGCCTCGACGAGGCTTCGCTGTTCGTCAGTGAGACTCAGGTCCACGTTGGCCCACCCCGTCACATGCGGATATGTACACTCTCGAATCGGAGAGTAGCATTATCCATCGCGCCGACGCTGCCGTGCCGCAGACGACAGAATGGCTGGACTCCATGCATTTTCAGCTCGACCCCGAGGTTGAAGCCTATCGCTGTGAGGTGCGCGCGCACCTCCAGGAGGTGATGACGCAGGAGTTCGAGGAGAAGCTCCACCGCAGCGGAGTGGCGCACGACGACAGCTTCGCGAAGGGCCTCGTCGACCGAGGCCACTTCGCGCCCAGTTGGCCGGCCGAGTTCGGCGGCCAGAATCGTGGCGCATGGGACGAACAGGTCCTCAACGAGGAGCTCATGCGGTTCGACGCCCCGATGTACCTCTCGGAGACCACCCGAATGGTGGCGTCGATCATCCGGCAGATCGGCACGCCCATTCTCAAGGACCGGATCCTGGCCGGTGCGATGAAGGGCGACATCACCATTGCGTTGGGGTTCACCGAACCCGAATGCGGGTCCGACGTGGCCGCGGCCGCGACCAGGGCGGTCCGCGACGGTGACGACTGGGTCATCAACGGCTCGAAGATGTTCACCACCAACGGACACATCGCCGACTATGTGTTCCTGCTTGCGCGCACCAGTCCGGACAGACCCAAGCACCAGGGATTGACGATGTTCCTCGTCCCGTGCGACTCCGAGGGGTTCGAGGCCCAGGCGGTGTGGACGCTGTCCGGTGAGCGGACGAACATCACCTTCTACAGCGACGTCCGAATCGGCGACGAATGGCGCATAGGCGACGTCGACGGCGGCTGGGGTGTTCTCGGGCTTTCACTTCAGGACGAACACGCCTCAGGATGGGGTCCGCACCTGGCTCGCCTGCTGCACCATGCCGAACACTGGGCTGCGACAACGCCGTCCGGAGAGGGACGCACGCCCATCATGGACCGCGACGTCCGCAGACGCATCGCCAGAGTCGCGATGGAGACCGAAGTCTCCATGCTGCTGCAGCGACGGTGTGTGTGGATGTCCGAGCACGGTCAGGTACCCGTCGCCGAGGGGCCGATGTCCAAGGTCTTCAGCACCGAAGCCCTCGAGCGTGCCAGCCAGGACATCGTGGAGATGGTCGGACCGGATGCGCTGCGCAGCCATCTCGAGCCGACCTCGCCCGAGCACGGACGGTTCGAGCAGACCATGAGGTTCTCACTCGGCACGACGATCTATGCCGGAACAAGCGAAGTGCAGCGCACCATCATCGCGACGCGGGGCCTCGGGCTGCCCCGGTAGGTGACCGCCGGTCACCGGGCTTTCCAGTCGGGGCTGCGTTTCTCCATGAACGCTCGTGGCCCTTCGACGGCATCCTTGGTCAGGGCCACCTTCATTCGGTAGTTCTCGGCCAGCAGTTCGGCCTCGTAGATGGGCAGGGTCAGGCCCTTGCGCACCGCCATACGTGAACCCCGCACCGCCAGCGGCGCATTGGAGTTCACCACGTCGGCGATGGCCCACGCGCGGTCCATCAGCGCGTCGGGCGGGACGACCTCGGTGAAGATCCCCAGGTCATAACAGCGTTGGGCGTCCAACCGCTCGTGTCTGCCCATCAGCACGAGGCGCATCACGACAGGCAACGGCAGAATCCGCGCCAACCGCACCGCCTCGCGACCCGAGGCGACCCCGATGCTCACGTGCGGGTCCATCAGCGTCGCGGCCTCCGAGGCGATGGTGATGTCCGCGGTCGTGACGAGGTCCATCCCCGCCCCGCAGGCGATGCCGTTCACGGCGCAGATGATCGGCTTGGTCATCTGAAGCCACGGCGGGGTGGCCTCCTGGGGGGCATCCCACTGCCGCATCGCGCTCAAAATCGGCTCGCCCTGGTTGTCGATGCCCGCGGCGTTCTCCATGTCGTGGTCCGCGGCCTTCGAGACATCCGCGCCGACACACAGAGCGCGTCCCGCACCCGTGATGATCATCACCCAGATGTCCTGCGAGCGTTCAATTTCGGCGTACACTTCGGCCAGCTCAGCGATCATCTCATCGTTGATGGCGTTGAGCACCTCGGGGCGGTTGAGTGTCACGCATGCGGTGTGGCCGCGAACCTCGAAGTCGATGGTCCGGTGCTGTCGGACCTGCTCGTCCACCACTCCCGGACGTGAGCCGTTCGGCCCCGCCACATGGCTGTTGTCCTCAGACATGAAATCCCTTTCCGCGAAGGCGCCCTGTGGTCATGATGTTCACTCGGCCGCGGCGAACCGTGCCGTCGGGTGGATGCCGACAATGTCGAAGAATCTGTCGCAGTAGAGCGGCCAGACGTCCGGGTTGAGCAGGCGCGGCGGCATGCCGCCGGCGAAGATCGTCTGCCACTGCTGGGCAGTCGCCACGGCGATGTCGTGTGCCGCCTCGACGGTGATCCCCGCCGTGTGCGGTGTCGCCACGACGTTGGGCAGGTGCAGCAGTGGATTGTCGGCGCGCGGCGGCTCGGTGTGGAAGACATCCAGTCCCGCACCTGCGATGCCCCCTGCGGTCAGCGCATCGAGCAGGGCGGCTTCGTCGTGGATGGGGCCCCGCGCTGTGGTGATGAAGAACGCCGTCGGCTTCATCAGCGCGAACTCCGCGGCGCCTATGAGGCCGCTGGTCTCCTGGGTCAGCGGACACGTGACCTGGACGAAGTCGGATCGCTCGAGCAGATCGGACAGCGGCACCCGCTGCACACCACGGCGCTGAGCCGTCGCCTCGTCCAGGTACGGGTCGAAGACCAGAACCTCCATATCGAAGGGCGCGCACAGTTCGACCAGGCGCCCCCCGATCGCGCCGAGGCCAACCACCCCCAGGGTCTTGCCCTGGAGCTGACTGCCCCGCAGCGCCAGCCGATCACCGAGATCGCCGGCGCGCAGAACTCGGTCAGCCGCGGTGATCCTCTTCGCCAGGTCGAGCATGAACCCGAGCGCGTGCTCGGCGACAGCCTCGGCGCCCGGTCCCGAGTTGTTGCACACCGCGACACCGGCCCGCGTGCACGCGTCGACATCGATCACGTCGTACCCCGCGCCGGCCGAGCAGACCGCAAGGAGCTGATCACAACGTCGCACCAGCGCCCCGTCGGCCAGCCACTGCGTCCCGTCCGGGACAGCGGACACGTCGGTTCGGGTGGCAACCTGGTAGCCGTGCGCGGATTCCAGTGCCGCCCAGTTCTGTTCGGCGGGCACCGCGAGATCGAGCTTGACCAGCTCGACCCCAGCACTGCGCAGCATCGTGCCTGCGACGGGATCGGTCCAGCGTTCGTAGACGAGCCGAGGCCGGTCGATACCGCTCATCTGTTCAGCTTGGGCTTCGCCTGTGCCGCCTTGAACATGTCGGCCAGGGCGGAGTCGACGTTCTTGTAGTCATTGGCCGCGATCGCGCCGTCACGGCCCTCCACCACGTCGTAGCCGAGACGCAGGTCCCTGTTCTCCATATGGAAGTACTCGCGACCGATCGGCAGCCTGCGATCGGCACGTGGGACCTCCATCCAGGCGCGAAGGAAGCACCGGGCCTTCTTGGGGTCGTTGCTGCTGACGAAGTCCGACCGTGAATGGCACATCGCGAAGTTGTTCGCGACTGCGGCCTCGCCGGACTCCAGGCGGAACTCCACCTGCTGCTCGACCAGGACCCGGCGCAGGAGTTCGACCGCCTCCTCCTGTCGCGGCGTGAACTCGCGGCCGAGGGTCTTCATGGCCGGGAGGATGCTGCTGTAGGTGAAGTTGATGCAGATGCGCCCGTCGATCTGGGAGAACACCGGGACGTCATAGGGCGTCACATCAGGCTGGTCGTCGGGTTGCTCGCTGCGCCGGTGGTGAGGAAAGCCCTGGTAGAGCACGTCGAGCAGGTCGGGGCGCTCGGCCAGGATGCGGTTGTGCGCCGCAGGCCCGCTGGAGAACTGGCTCTCGCCACCCTGTGCCGCCGGATACACGCACAGCAGCGACAGGATGTCGGCCGCGTCGTTGTGCATGGCGAGCTCGGCGCGCGACTTCGTTCCGCGAGCCGGTTGAACGCCGTTGGGCAGGATCTCCTCCTGCACGCGCACCATCCGGTGACCGAAGGAGTTGTTGGACACGAGATATCCGAGGTGGGTGCAGAACGCCCAGTACATGCGTTCCAGCTCCTCGATCGAGTGCTCCTCGACCGGGAAGCCGCGCACGCACGCCAGCCCCCGGCCGAACATCAGGTCCTGGTAGAGGCGCGCGAGGTCGTCGTCGAGATCGGGGTGTCGGGCATCGTCGGCGGAGATCTGGTCACGGGGCCTGTCGGCCGTCTTCGCCAGGATCGACTCCAGCGCCGCGACATTGCGAGCCGACAGGTCGAAGCAGAAGTCCTCCTTGCTGGTGAAGTCCGCGCCGGTCCACGCCATCGGGTCCGTGACTTGTCGGGTGTAGATAGCGGTGGGCATCCGTCCTCCTGGTGTTCTGCCGAGGCTTTCCTTCATGGGTGCGTGCGGTCAGGCTTCCTCTCGAGTCCGCGCAGCGACTGTGCCCGCAGAGTCGCCGCTTCGCTCAGCATCCCGACATCGGTTCCCGCCGAGATGAACCGGAGCCCCTGGTGCACGAATCCCTCCAGCAGATCCAGGGACTTGATCCCGGCCACTCCGAACGCCACGCCGTGTTCACGACAAGCCGCCAGAACAGACTGTACCGCATTATGGAAACGGGCATTCTCATAGTCGCCGTGGATGCCCATCTCAGCGGTCAGATCGCTGGGACCCAGTAACACCATGTCGACCCCGTCCACCGACGCGATGTCGTCACAGGCCTCGACTGCCTCGGGCGTCTCGATCATCACGGCCACCGTCGTCTCCCGCTCGAACACCTGCGTGAGTTCGGCCGCCGATCGGTGACCGAACCCGCTCAACGCATTGGGGCCCGAGATCGATCGGTGACCGACGGGAGGGAATCGTGCGGCGTCGACGACAGCCCGTGCTTCTGAACCGGAATTCACGTGGGGCACAATCACTCCGGTGGCACCCGAATCCAGCACCCGGGCAATCAGACTGGGATCCTGTGAGGGCGTCCGAACCAGGCCCCAGATCCCCGCGCCGAGCGCACTGGCGCACAACATCGCTGCCACCTCCAACGATGTCGAGGTGTGTTCGAGGTCGACGTAGACGGCGTCGTATCCGCATGCCGCCGCGATCATCGGGATGTCGGTGGTGCGCGCGGCCTGCAGAGCCAGGCACAGCACGAGGCCGTCGCCCCGCAGCGCATCTCGCAACGATTGCCGCACCGCACCACGGTATCCGAACGAGAACAGCTATTTCACATATTCGAAAACGGGTGTATCTCCTGTGATAACCATGTCCTATGGCGTCGAATCGCGTGGCGATTGTGGGGGTCGGACTCTCCGACTGCGGACGGGTGCCCGACAAGACGGCCCTGGGGCTGATGGCCCAGGCGGCGCAGCGCGCGGTCGCCGACGCCGGGCTCACCAAGGCCGATGTCGACGGGTTCGGTGCGCACGGTGCACTTCTGCCTCCCATCGAGGTCAGCGAGTACCTCGGGCTGCGCCCCCGGTGGGTCGACGCGACGAACGTCGGAGGCTCGTCCTGGGAGGTCATGGCCGGGCACGCCGCCGACGCGATCGCCGCCGGCGAGATCGACGTGGCGCTCCTGACCTACGGGTCGACGGCACGCAGCGACGTCAAGCGCCGCCTGCGTGCCTCCGCGGCGCCGGTGGGAGCCGGCGGTGTGCTGCAGTACGAGGCCCCCTACGCGCCCACGCTGATCGCGAAGTACGCGATGGCCGCACGTCGGCACATGATCGAATTCGGAACCACCGTCGAGCAGCTCGCCGAGGTCGCGGTCGCCGCGCATGAGTGGTCGGCCATGAACGACAACGCATTCGACCGCGAGCGCATCACGATCGCGGACGTCGCAGCCGCGCCCATGCTGGCCGATCCGTTCACCGCGAGACACGTCTGCCTGCGGACCGACGGTGGCGGTGCGGTCGTGCTGGCAGGCGAACGTGTCATCAAGGACTGCGAACGCGAGCCGGTCTGGATTCTCGGATCCGCCACCGCCGCGTCGCATGTGAGCATGAGCGAGTGGCCGGATTTCACCACATCGGCGGCGGCGGTGTCGGGACCGCGGGCGTTCGCAGCGGCCGCGGTCAGTCCGGGGGACATCGACGTGTGCCAGGTGTACGACTCGTTCACCTCGACAGTGCTGATCACACTCGAGGACCTCGGCTTCTGCGCCAAGGGCGAAGGCGGCCCTTTCATCTCCTCGGGCGCACTGCGTCCCGGCGGCGCGTTGCCCACCAACACCGACGGCGGCGGCCTGGCCTCGTGCCATCCGGGAATGCGAGGCATGTTCCTCATGGTCGAGGCTGTGCGACAACTGCGTGGCGACTGCGGTCAACGGCAGGTGACCGACGCGCGACTCGCGTGTGTGCACGCGATGGGTGGCTTCTTCAGTCACAGCGCCACCATGATCCTGGGGAGGTCCTGATGACGCCGCGCCCCGTGACCGACGCCGACAGCGAAGCCTGGTGGACCCGCGTCCGGGAACGCATCCTGACCGTCAATGCCTGTGACTCATGCGGGTTGAACTCGCTGTACCCGCGGCCCTTCTGTCCGCACTGCTGGAGCCAGGACGTGGCGCTGACGGCAGCGTCCGGGCGCGCCCGCCTGTACACGTGGAGTGTGGTCCACCAGAAACCGACCGACGACGACCCGCGCACGGCCTACATCGTGGCGATGGTGGATCTCGAGGAGGGGCCCAGGCTGATGACCACGATCGAGGACTGCGCGGTCGAGGATCTGCGCGACGGACTGGATCTCACCGTGGCATTCCGAGAAGACGACGACGGCTGGGTGGTCCCGGTGTTTCGGCCGGTGTGACGCTCAGCGAGTCGCGGCCACGCGGTCGGCGAACAGTCGCTTCCGCCCCTGTCCGGCATCGGCCAACTGATTGCGCAGCACCTTGCCGCCTGCGTTGACCGGCAGCGGGTCGTCCCAGAACACCAGTTCTTCGGGCAGCTTGTACTTGGGCAGTCCCGCGGTCAGCAGCGCCGTCGTGACGTCGGCCAGCGAGAGGTCGGTCCCGCCGTCCAGCACGAGTGCGACCGCGAGCCGCTCGCCGGTCATGGCGTCCGGCACCGAGTAGGCCGCGCACTCCCGCACTCCCGGGATCGCGCTCACGGCCTCCTCGACCTCCGCCGCCGCGATCTTGAGTCCGTTTCGGATCACGATGTCCTTGATCCGCCCGACGATCCGTACGCGTCCGTCCTCGAGTTCGGCGACGTCGCCGGTCACGAACCACTCCCCCTCGAATGCTGCGCGGTCGTCGTCGGCGTCGGTGTACCCGAGAAACACGTGGGGCCCCTTGATGCAGCATTCGCCCGGGTCGCCGACGGAACCGAGCCTGACGTCGACATGGTTGAGCGCCACGCCGTCGTCACCGTGGCGCACGGCCCGAGACTCGTCGCGCAGACCCGAGGTGCTCACCGGCGCCTCGGAGGATCCGTAGGCCCGCATGACGGTGATGCCGAACTCATCCTCCGCGCGTTCGACGATGCGACGATCCAGCATCGTCCCGCCGAGATAGACCGCGCGCAGCGGGATTTCCTGATCGCGTTGAGCGGCCTGGTCCAACAGCCTGTCCAGCAGGCGATCCGGTCCGCCGTACCACGTGGCGCCGGACGCGGCCAGCAGGTCATAGGTGGCCGACGGATCCCAGCGGTCCTCCAGCACGGTGGCCGCCGACAGCATGGGGGCGACGAACAGCGCCTGCAGGACGCCGGTCGCCGAGGCCAGCGGGCTGATCAGCAGGACGCGATCGGCCGCGGTCAACCCGGCGGCGGCGATGTAGTTCGCTGCCGCGGTGGCCAACGTGCTCAGCGAATGGATCACCCCTTTGGGGCGTGACGTCGTGCCTGAGGTGTACAGCACGACCGACGGTTCGTCGGCGGCGCGGGTGGGCCGGTGCGGTGCCGCGGCCGAGCTCTGCCGCCGGTGGCGCGGGTCCACCCAGGTGACGACGTGGTCGTCTCCGAGAACGGTGTCCGAACGCTTTGCGGCAGCGATGCCGAACACCGCGCCGGTCCTGGTGATGATGTCGCGGATCTGGGCGGCGCCGGCATTGTCCGGCACCAGGAGCGCCACCGCATCCACCCGCAGGACCGCGTGGACGGCGATGACCGAGTCGATGTCGTTGCCCACGATGAGCAGCACCGGTGTGTCACGTCCCACCCCGGCCGCCACGAGTGCGTGGCACGCCGTGTCGATGCGTTCGTCGAGTTCGGCGAAGCTCAGTTCGGTGCCGCGCTGCATGAGCGCGACGCGGGTCGGCTGGCGGACGGCTGCGAATCGGACGACGTCGAGCGGAGTCGCCGACCAGAGCCCCGCGGCGCGATAACCCGGGCGAAGCACCCCGGCCCTGTCCCGGGCGTGCCGCAGCAGATCCTCACGCTCGGTCAAGGTCACCTCCGGTGCAAACGCCCATTCTCACACATGCAAATGTAACCTCTCTGGAATGGACTCACTGAGGTTCGATGATCAGGTTGCCATTGTGACCGGCGCGGGCAACGGGCTCGGGCGCTGCCACGCCCTGGAACTCGCCCGACGAGGAGCCCGCGTCGTGGTCAATGACCTCGGCTCCCGAGTGGACGGAACGGGTCAGACATCGCAGGCCGCACAGTCTGTGGTCGATGAGATCACCGCCGAGGGTGGGGTCGCGGTGGCCAACGGGGACTCGGTGGCCACCGAGGAAGGGGCCCAGGCAATCGTCGCCACGGCCATGGACGCCTTCGGCGGGGTCGACATCCTGGTCAACAACGCCGGGATACTGCGGGATGCCGCGTTCAAGAACATGACTGCCGAGCAGGTGGACGCGGTGTTCGCCGTGCACCTCACCGGCGCCTTCAACGTCACGCGTGCGGTGTGGCCGGTGATGCGCGGGCAGGATTATGGCCGAATCGTCCAGACGACCTCTGGCACGGGACTTTTCGGGAACTTTGGCCAGGCCAACTATGGCGCGGCGAAGATGGGCCTGGTGGGCATGATGCACGTGTTGGCCATCGAGGGGGCGCGCAACGGCATCTCGGTCAACGCCATCGCGCCGATCGCGCGGACCAGGATGACAGAGCAGATCATGGGCGATGCGGGCGCGGCGATGGATCCCGAACTGGTGACCCCGGTGGTGGTCTATCTGTCCCACCGAAGCTGTGATCGCACCGCGCACATCTACTCGGTGGGGGCCGGGAAGGTGTCCCGGGTGTTCATCGGCGTCACCAAGGGCATCGAGGACCCGGCGCTGAGCGCTGAACGTGTCGCCGAGTCAATCGACGAGATCGACGACGCGGGTTCGTTCACGATTCGGGGCGGGCCCAGTCCGGCGTGATCTCGCCGTTGTGCTCACCATCCGCGGAAGCGTGGTTCGCGCCGTTCGCTGAAGGCCCGCAGGCCCTCGCGCAGGTCGGCGGTGTTCGACACCGCCTCCTGCGCCCATGCCTCCTGCTCGAACGCCCGGTCACGTCCCGACTCGGTCGCCACGGTCAACAGTCTCTTCGTCAGGCCGAGGGCCACCGTGGGCCCTGCGGCCAGACGTGTCGCGAACTGCTCGGCAATGGTGTCCACCTCATGGGGGGCGACCACGCGGTTGGCCAGGCCCAGACGCTCACAGGTGAGCGCGTCGACAGGATCGCCGAGCATCAACAGCTCGGTGGCCCGGCGCAGGCCGACGATCCGGGCGAGCAGGTGGATGGCACCGGAATCAGGCAGTATTCCACGTTTCACGAAGGTCGCGACGAACCGTGCCTCGGTGGACATCACCACGAAATCGCAGGCCAGCATCAGGCTCGCACCGGCTCCGGCGGCGGTGCCACCGACCGCCGCGACAACCGGTTTGTCGCAGTCGAGCACCGCGCCGATCAACCGCTGCCAGCCCTGCTGCAGCATGCGGGCGACGCCCCCCGGCCGGTTCTGACCGCCCGACTCGGAGTTCGGTCCGGTCGCGTGCGGGCCGAGACCGGCACCCGTGCAGAAATGTCGCTCACCCGCGGCCCGCAGCAGGACCGCTCGCACGGATGGATCACCCGATGCATGCAGAAAGACATCGGTGAGGGCATCACGGTCCAACGGCGACAAAGCATTTGCCTCGCCCGGTCGATCAATGGTGATGCGCTGGACGCCGTCCTCGCCAAGGCGGAGGGCAATCCCCGGACCGTCGTCAGTCATATCTCCATCTTGCGATAACGGCGTTTCCGTTTTTCGGGTATCGTGATTTTCACCAAAGTGGGTGGCCATAGGAGGAACCGGATGGGGCAGCCGGGTCAGATCACCGACGAGGGACTGGCCAGGTTGCGGTCCACCATCGGAATCGCGGTGCCGCACCCCCAGCCACCTCACCATCGACGCCCCAATGAGGACACCTTTCGTCATGTGGCCGAGTCCTACGGGGACGCCAACCCGCTGTGGACGGATCCGGAGTACGCGGCCAAGACGGTGTGGGGTGAGTCCATCGCTCCCCCGGCACTCATCGGCGGTGACACGCTGATCGGTGAGGACGAGGTCACCGAACTCTCCGCCGAGGACCGCGCGCTGACCCGCGGGGACCCACTGCGCGGTGTCCATGCCTTCTACGCCGGATCCGCTCGCGAATGGTGGGCCCCCCTGCGCGCCAACCGCCGGGTCTTCCGCCGCAATGCCCTGGTCGCGGTCCTCGACAAACCCAGCGGGTTCGCGGGCAGGGCCGTCCACGAGTGGACCGCACAGGTGTACCGCGACGACGAGGGCACCATCCTGGGCGGCCAGTACCGCAACATGACTCGCACCGAGCGCAGCGCGTCCCGGGAGCGAAACAAGTACAAGGACATCGAACTGAAGACCTGGACGCCCGACGAGATCGACGAGATCGCAGGCCAATACGCAACCGAGAGACCGCGCGGGGCCGAGCCGCGGTGGTGGGAGGACGTCGAGGAGGGCGACACGCTCGGACCGCTGACCAAGGGACCGTTGACCGTCACGGACATGGTGTGTTGGCACGTGGGTATGGGGACGGGAGTCTACGGGGTGCGCCCTCTGAGGCTGGCGTGGGTGAACCGGCAGCGCATCCCGCGGTTCTACACACCCAATGAACACGGCGTCCCCGACGTCGCACAACGCGTGCACTGGGAACCCGAGGCGGCGCGGGAAGTCGGCAACCCGACCACATTCGACTACGGCCGGATGCGGGAGACCTGGCTGATCCACCTGTGCACCGACTGGATGGGCGACGACGCCTGGCTGTGGAAGCTCGACTGCGAGTTCAGACTGTTCAACTACGTGGGAGACCTGCACACCATCACCGGGACGGTGGTGCGCAAGTACGTCGCAGAGGGCCAACGGTGCGCAGTCGATGTCGACCTCGCGGCGACGAACCACCGGGGCGAGGTCACGGCTCCCGGGCACGCCACAATCCTCCTGCCAAGCCGGAAGTCAGGCCCGGTGCGGCTGCCGGATCCCCCCGCGGGAGCGGCCAACCTGGCCGATCTGCTGACAGTGCTCTCGGCCCAGTTCGAGGGGCGCTGAACGACGATGGAGTATCAGAGTGTTCCCGGACTGACGGCCCGACAGATGGGGCCGGTCCTGCACCTGACGCTCGATCGGGCCGAGCGGCGCAACGCCGTCGACGACGGCATGGTCGACGCCATGATCGGCCATCTCGCCCAGGCCGGCACCGACGAGTCCGTGCGCGTGATCCGAATCGCTGCGGCCGGCCCGGACTTCTGCGCAGGGTCGGACCTGATCGCCAGGAACGCCCGCAGCGACCGTCGGCCACGCGTCGGCAGCACGCAGCGCCGCCTGCCGCACAAAGCCAACCGGCTGGTGACGCTCATGCTCGAGACCCAGGTGCCGATCGTGACGGTGGTGCGCGGTTGGGCCACCGGGCTCGGCTTCCACATGGCGCTGGCATCCGACTTCTGCCTGGTGGCCTCGGATGCACGGCTGTGGGAGCCGTTCATGGCGAGAGGGTTCACGCCCGACAGCGGTGCCGCGTGGCTGCTCCCCCGTCTCGTCGGTTTCGTGCGCACCCGCCGACTGCTGCTGCTGGGACAGGAACTCTCGGGTGCGACGGCCGCTGAGTGGGGCATCGTCCACGAAGCGCACGACGACGACCGCCTCGACGAAGCCGCGGACGCGCTGGTCACACACCTCAGCAGTGCACCGACCGTCGCCCTGGGTCTGACAAAGTGGCTGCTTCACAGTGGCCATGGTCTCGACCTCGACCGGCATCTGCAGAACGAAGCCCTCGCACTGGAATTGTCCAGCCGCAGTGACGACTTCAAGGAGGGCCTGGCCGCCTTCCGGGACAAGCGTGAGCCGCACTTCGAGGGTCGATGACGGTGCTCAGGATCGACGGCTCCTCGACACCGGACGACGCGGTGGCCGAAGTCGAGCGCTGGGTTCGTGACGTGGTGCCGCACACGTGGCGCACTGCCGCCGCAGAGGGGCCGCAGGCCCTTCGCGCCGTCCGCAGCCCCGACGACTACCGGGCCTGGTATCCGGAGTTCGCCGCGTCGGGTCTGGTCGTGCCGACGTGGTTGCCCGAGCACGGCGGGATGGGCGTCGGAAACGATGTCGCGCGCGCGATTGAACGCGTCCTGGCGCCGCTGCGACTCACGCGGCTGAATCCCCTGGGCCTCAACAACGCCGCCGCCGCGCTCTTCAGTCATGGCACTGAGGAGCAGCGCCGGCGGTTCCTGCCACCGATCGTGCGGAATGAGGAGAAGTGGTGCCAGTTGTTCAGCGAACCCGGTGCGGGTTCGGACCTCGCGTCGCTGGCCACCAGGGCCGTGCGCGACGGTGCTGAAGACGGGGATGGCGACTGGGTGGTCACCGGCCAGAAAGTCTGGACCACGTGGGCCGACGAGGCGGACTTCGCGATACTGCTGGCCCGCACTGACCCGAATGTGCCCAAGCACCGCGGCATCACCTACTTCCTGCTCGATATGCACCAGCCGGGGGTGGACGTGCGGCCACTGCGACAGATCACCGGCGAAGCCGAATTCAACGAGGTGTTCCTCGACGGTGCGCGCATTCCGGACGCACACCGCGTCGGCGACCTCAACGACGGCTGGCGCGTCAGTGCGTCGACGCTGTCGTCCGAACGGCAGATGGTCTCAGGATCCGGGTCCGGCGGCATGGGCAGGCTCGGTGGGGCCGGTGCGGACAGGCTGATCACCTTGGCGCAGGAGACCGGCCGATGGGACGACCCCGTCGTGCGCTCCAGGGTGATGCGGTTGTGGGCGCAGGAACGGATTCGAGGGTGGACCAACGCGCGTGTCCGCGCGGCACTGTCGGCCGGGCAGTCGCCGGGGCCGGGCGCCTCGATCGGGAAGGTGCATCAGGCGACGCTGAACCAACGGATTCAGGAGTTGATGGTCGATCTGTGCGGCACCGCGGCCACCGCATGGCCGATGACTGACGACGCGGACGACCTGCCCCGCGAGGTGCAGGGGTGGTTGCGAAGCCTGGCCAACAGCACCGAGGGCGGGACCACCGACATCAACAAGAACATCCTGGGTGAGCGGGTGCTGGGGCTCCCCAGGGAGCCCGACCCGTGGAAGGGCAAGCCCTGGAAGGACATTCCGCGCTCATGACGACGTATCAACGCCTGGTTGTGTCGAAGTCCGAAGGCGTCGGCTGGCTGACCCTGAACCGCCCCGAGGCCGGCAACGCGTTCGACTCGCAGATGCTCGACGAACTGGAGACGGCCTGGGCGGAACTGGACGCCGACCCCGACGTCCGCGTGATCGTCAACACCGCGAACGGCAGGGCCTTCTGCACCGGGATGGATGTGGTTCAGGTGGCCCGTGACAAAGACGCCATGCGCAGGCACTCGCGGCGCACCCGCGATGCCGAACTGAAGATCTCCTCGTGGCACTGCGAGGTGTGGAAACCCGTGATCGCCGCTGTCAACGGCGTGTGTGCCGGGGGTGGCCTGCACCTGGTGGCCGACGCCGACATCGTCATCGCCGCGGAATCCGCCTCCTTCGTCGACCCGCACGTCTCGGTGGGTCAGGCGGTCGCCTATGAGGCCATCACCCTGTTGCGCAAGTCACCCATGGAGGCGATCACACGCATGGCGCTGTGCGGCAGAGGAGAACGGATCTCTGCGCAACGTGCCCGCCAACTCGGGATCGTCTCGGAGGTGGTCGCCGACGACGCCCTGCGCTTGACAGCCGGGCGGCTCGCCGCGGCCGCCGCCTCGAATTCTCCTGCCGCCCTGCGTGCCACGAAGCAGGCGCTCTGGGGCTCGCTTGAGGTCGGACTGACCGCGGCCAGGGCGCAGGCCGCACGCGTGGTGGCGGCGCACTGCGATCACCCAGACCGGACCGAGGGCATCCGAGCGCTGTCACAGGGACGTCCGCCCCGCTGGCAACCACTCACGCCGCACACCGTGGAGGCATCATGACCACCGGCCAGCAGACCCCCTATCGCAGACTCGTGGTCGAGCGGCGCGGACCGGTGGGGTGGATCATCAACGACCGCCCCGACCGTCTGAACGCCTACGACAGCGTGATGCGCGACGAGTTCCCCAGGGCGTGGGCCGAACTCGACGAGGATCCGGAGGTGCGCGTCATCGTGCACACCGGCAACGGCCGGGCGTTTCAGGTGGGCGCCGACGTCGACGACCTCGACGGCGAGGGCGTCCTCCAGTTTCAGCAGGCCCTGGACACGTTGGACCTCAAGCTGACCGGATGGCACTGCAACGTCGGAAAACCCATCATCACGGCCGTCAACGGGGTCTGCGCCGGCGGGGGTCTGCACTGGGTCGCCGACGCCGACATCGTCATCGCCGCATCGGATGCCACCTTCGTGGACCCGCACGTGTCCATCGGTCACGTGAGCGCACTCGAAACCATCGCGCTGATGCGCAAGATGCCCGCCGAAGCCGTGCTGCGCATGGCGCTGGTGGGAAGTCACGAGCGACTCAGCGCGCAACGTGCCTACGAACTTGGCATGATCAGCCAGATCGTCGATCCGCCGGAGAGACTGCGCGAAACGGCCCAGGAACTGGCCGAGCGGATCGCGAGGAACTCGCCGGCCGCGATGCGCGCCACGAAGCGGGCCCTGTGGGGGGCGCTGGAGCACGGTCTGACGGACGCCTGCCGAATCGGTGCCACACACCTCACATCAATGTGGGGCCACCCGGACCAGGACGAGGGGCCCGCGGCGTTCGCCGACAAACGTACGCCCGAATGGCTTCCGCTGGAGCGTGATTCGTGAACCTGGCGATGCTGCTCGACGATCTGCCGGAGACGGCCGTGTACTCGCCGGCCGGTGACGTCTCGCGAGACGCACTTCGCGCCAGCGCTGACCGTCTGGCCCAGACACTGGCCGACGTCGGACTGCCCCGGGGCGGGGTGGTTGCCGCGATGCTGCCCAACACCGCCACCACCGTGGCCGCGCTGTTCGGCACATGGCGGGCCCACGGGGTCTACACACCGCTCAACCCGCGCGCAGCCGACGCCGAACTGGACTCGCAGCTTGCGGTGCTTCGACCCGTCGCGGTGGTCACGACCCCCGAATTCGCCACGAGGTTCACCGGGTGCGGGCTGCCGGTCGTAACGGCCAGCGCGCTGGAGTGGTCGGTGCACACGGCCGCGGATCCATCCACCGAAGCGGCCGGCTACGACGACGAAGACGTCGCACTCCTGCAGTTCACCTCGGGCACCACCGGACCGCCGAAGCCGGTTCCCCTGCTGCACAGCACGGTGATCGACCTCATCGACCGACTGCTGGCACGCCTGCGCGGAGCCAAACCCGAAGCCGCGCAACCCCGCCGAGTACCGATGCCCAACCTGGTCCCGTTGTCGCTGTCGCTGTGGGCGGGCATCTATCAGGTGCTGTTCGCCTTCCGGGCAGGTTCCGGCGTGGTCCTCATCGACCGCTTCTCGCCGGCCGAGTTCGCCGCTGCGGTCAAGCGGCATCAGCTGCGGTCCACGGTGCTGCCGCCGGCGGCGCTCACGATGGTGCTGCACGACGACAGTGTGACCGACCTGACGCCACTTCGGATCGTGCGATCCATCACCGCTCCCCTGTCACCCAGTCAGGCGGCCCGGTTCCGGGACAAGTTCGGCGTCCTGGTGCTGAACTCCTACGGGCAGACCGAACTCGGCGGCGAGGTCGTCGGCTGGTCGGCCTCCGACGCCAGGACGTACGGCGAGTCGAAGCTGGGATCCGTGGGGCGCCCACTGCCCGGCATCGACGTTGCCGTCGTCGCCGACGAGGTGATGGTCAGGACGCCGACCACCGCGGCGCGCAGGATCGATCCCAGTTTCCTCGACAGGTTGACCGATGACGGCTGGTTTCACACCGGTGACCTCGGCAGCCTCGATGAGGACGGATTCCTGTGGCTGGACGGTCGGGTGTCCGACATGATCAACCGGGGTGGCCTCAAGGTGTTTCCCGGCAGCGTAGAGGACGTTCTGGTGGCGGCCGACGGGGTCCGCGAGGCAGCGGTCGTCGGTATGCCCGACGACCGTGTCGGTGAGGTGCCGTGGGCGTTCGTGGCTCGAACCGACGATGCGCTGACCGAAGACCAGCTGATCGCGTGGTGCCGCGAACGCCTGACGCCCTACCGGGTTCCGGTTCGTGTCGTGTTCGTCGACGCACTGCCCCGCAACGCCGTCGGCAAGGTGGTCAAGCGGGATCTGACTCTGCACATGGCCGGCCGAAGCGAGCACGAAGTTCGGTCTTGAGGACCTTGCCGGTCAGATTGCGCGGCAGTTCCTCGACGAACTCCAGCCGCTCGGGCGACTTCTGCGCACTCAGGCCGCAGGCCCGACAGTGCGCGGCCAGGGCCTCCAGCGACACCGTCTCCCCTGGATGTGGGACCACAACCGCGCACACCCGTTCTCCGGTCCGCGGGTCGGGAACGCCGATGACGGCGACGTCTGCCACCCCCGGATGCGAAGCGAGCACACCTTCGAGTTCGAGCGCCGAGATGTTCTCGGCATTGCGGATGATGGTGTCCTTGATCCGTCCCGTCACCACCACATTGCCATCGTCGTCGATGCGTCCGCGGTCCCCGGTGCGGAACCACCCCTCGGCGTCGAAGGCCAAAGCGTTCGCCGCATCGTCGACGTAGCCGAGGAAACATTGTGGGCCTTTGAGCCTCAGCTCCCCCTCCTGCCCCTGCCGCACCGGATGCCCGTGGTCGTCGACCACGCGCACCGAGACGCCGGCGACAGGTCGGCCGACGGTGTGGTCGAGCACGTCCGGTGGGCCATCGGGGGCCGGCGATGTCGCCACGGGGAACTCCGTCAGACCCCAAGCGTTGGCGACACCTGCGACGGCCAGCGTCTGACGCACCTGCTGGCCCAGTTCAGCCGTAATGGGTGCGCCCCCGCCGACACAGCCCCGAAGGTCCGGAAACAGGCGTTGTCGGCCGTGGTTACGCTGCGCTGCCATGAATGCGACGAAGAACGGCGTCGCTGTGCCCAGAAGCGTCGGGCGATGGGCGGCCATCGCCTTCGGCGTGTGCTCGGGGTCGAAGGAGTCGAAGAGCACCAGCCGCATTCCGGTCAGCAGGCTCGCAGCCAACATCGCCGCGCCGCCGATGTGCGAGACCGGGAAGGCGATCGGGTTGACGTCGTCACTCGACGCCCCGACCATTCCCACCACGCCCGCGGATCCGGCGATCACCGAACGGTCGCTGTGCCGGATGCCCTTGGGGGCCGCGGTCGTGCCCGAGGAGTAGTAGATCCACCGTGCCGAGCCAGGGTCACGCTCGGGGGCCGGCAGGGACTCGGGGTCGCCGCTGGGCAGCCGGAGGCCGTCGGCGACGGGTGTCTCGTGATCGATGACCAGCACCGCCATCGGCCGTTCGGCCGCCAGACCTTCGGCCAGCGCCAAGTGGTCGAAACCACGCCACCGGCCGGGGACCAGCAACACTTCGGTGCCCAGTTGTGCAGTGACATAACCGACTTCGCTGTGCCGCCAGATCGGAAGGATGGGGTTCTGGACCGCACCGAGCCGGGCCAGCGCCACCATGACCACCATGGTCTCCAGGGTTGTCGGCAACTGCCAGGACACCACGGTGCCCGCCCGAATTCCATATCGGGCCAGCCCCGCCGCGGTGCGCTGGGCCTTGTCGCGCAGTTGGACGTTCGTCAGGGTGCGACCGAAGTCGTCGAGGAGCACGGTGCGGTCCGGGTGGGCGTCCGCCGCGCGGGCCACGAGGTCCCAATAGGTGTCACCCTCGGTCACCGCGTGCCTCCACTCGCCCCTCACTGACTCGGCAGCAGCAGGCGTCGTTTGGCCAGAATGTTGCGCATCATCTCAGAGCTTCCCCCGGACACCGTGTAAGCACGTGACCAGAGCCAACATTCGCGCAGACGCTGCTTGGCCCTCCTGGCCTCCGTATCGGCCGGATCGAGAACCACCGTAGCCGCCAGTTCGGCGCCGTAGGCGGAAACACGGTGATACGTCTCGGCGAAGCTGAGTTTGGCGATCGAACCGTCGCCCGGTTGTTCAGTCCCAGAGACCATCCGTTCGACGTGGTCGTCGATGAACGCCTTGGCCACCTCGACCTCGACCGCCAACTCGGCCACCGTGAGGCGGATGTCGTCTTTCCGCAGCGCGCACGCGCCGTCCACTCGGCCTTGGCGGGCAACGGTCACGAGATCATCGATGAGCAGCTCCAACAGCACGACGTTGCCGCCGATACCGAAGCGTTCGAAGTCCAGACCGGCCATGATGACGGCCCAACCCTGGCCCGCGCTCCCGACCAGGTCGTCGTCGGTCAACTCGACGCCGGTCAGGAACACCTCGTTGACCTCGACGGCGTCACCGATGGTGCGGATCGGCCGTATCTCGACACCCGGGGCCGTCAGAGGCACCGTGAACACCGAGAGTCCGTGGTGGCGTGCCGACCCCGGGTCGGTGCGGATCAGCGCCAGGCCCATGTCCGCCCAATGCGCGTCGGTGATCCAGGTCTTCTGCCCGTCGACGACCCACGTCCCCCGGGGGGTTCTGACCGCGCGGGTGCGCACGGCCGCGATATCGCTTCCGGCGTCGGGCTCACTGAGCAGTTGGCACCAGATGTGCTCACTGCGCCGGATCGGCGGCAGCAGGGTGCGCTTCTGTGCGTCGGACCCGAAATGCAACAGCACATGGGCGGCCAGGTTGACCTGATCGATGGGGCGCGGGGCCCGTGCTCGCAGGATCTCTTCGCTCACTATGCGGTCGTGCAGGGGGTGATGGTCGGCGCGGCCCCCGTACTCGGGCGGCCAGTCGGCCCCGACGAACCCGGCGCCGAAGAGGCCTGCGAACCATTGCCGCAGCATCGTCTCCTGTTCGGGAGTCTCCGGTGCGCGTCGCCCCTCCCGCGCCTCGATGGGCGGAGCGTGTGCAGCGATGAAATCGCGTACATCGCTGCGGAATTCCGTGAGCTGTGCTGCGCTGGGGCGCTCGGTCATCGGGCTCACCATCCCCACATCCCCGCGAGCTGACCGCGGCTGTCCCGTACTGACTTCAGCAGATGGCCGTTGGTGAACACCCGGCGCAGCTCGTGATGCAGCGGGTACTCCCAGGTGAAGCCGATCCCCCCGGACAGCTGCATGCACTCATCGACCGCCGCCGTGGCGTGCGCCGTGACGAACGCGTGCGCCACCGCCGACAGCGTCACCGCCTGCGGATCGCCGCCGGCCAGCGCACGGGCCGCCTTCATCACAATGGCGCGCGCTTTGACCTCGAACATCAGGAGGTCCACGAGGCGGTGCTGGACTGCCTGGAAGCTGGCGATGGGCGCACCGAACGCCCGACGATCTCGGAGGTGGCTGGTCAGCCGGGACAGCGTCGCGGCCGCGGCCCCCACCGAGTCCGCTGCCAGCAGCACCCCTGCGGCGGCCAGCAGTTCTTGGGCCCGCGCGGGAGGGCCGATCCGTACGGGCGCCGAGTCGCCCAGCGACACCCGCCACACGGGACGTTGCACGTCGAGCACGTCCTCGTCGTGGCAGCGGATGGCCGTCGAGAGATCGACGACGCCGACGCCGTCGGCGCCGACGGTGACGAGGATGTCGACCTGGTCCGCCCCGGCGATGCGAACTGTGTCCCCGGCGACGGCGACCGCTGCGCGTGCGGTGCCGTCGAGCACGCGAGGCAGCCACTGTGTCCGGTACTCGACCGGAGCCGTCGACAGGGCCGCGGCGGCGACGGTGCCGCCCAGCCACGCCGACAGGTCGCCCGCGCGCCCCAGCTCTTCGGCGATCACGGCCGCCTCGACGGGCATCCATCCCGTGCCGCCGAACTCCTCGCCGACCAGAAGTCCGAGCCAGTCCAGGGCCGCGAGGTCGGCCAGTGAGTCCTGTTGACCACGCCGCGTGAGGAAGTCGCGGGCCGACTCACGGACGAGGACCAGGTCGACGTCGAGGAGGGGGGCGTCCACCGACCGTCAGCCCCGGCGCAACAACTCGACGGCGTTGTCGCGCATGATGCGCCGTTTCGCACCATCGTCAAGCGGATCCAGCAGTTTGACGAAGTCCGCGGGTTCGGCGAGTCCCTCCGCATGCGGGTAGTCCGAACCCATCAGCAGGCAGTCGTCGTAGCCGAGGCGTTCGACGATCGCCGGGATGTCGTCCTCGGGATAGGGCACGACACCGATGTGCCTGCGGAAGATCTCCGACGGCCGTTCGGTGAGCCTGCCCCCGATCCAGGGACCGTTGCGCCCCATCCCCCGGCTCTTGTCCATGTGCACCAGAAACTGCGGCACCCATTCGGCGCCGTGTTCGGCGACCAGCACCTTGAGTCCGGGGAACCGGCCGAACAGGTTGTCGAAGATCAGGGCCGACAGCGTGTCCTCGATAGGGCGCTGACCATAGATGTTCATCCACTGCCAGGCCGACATGTGCCATGCGGCAGGGTCGGGATTGTGTCCCCACGCCGGCGAGATGGCGTTGAAGTACCAGTAGGGCTGAATATGGAAGACCAGGGTGCACCCCGCCTCCTGCAGCCGCGCGTACACCGGGTCGAAGTGGGGGTCGCCGGGTGAGCGTCCGTACGCCGGGCCGGTCGGCAGCAGGACCATCCGAGCGCCCTGGTCGATGATGGCCTCGGTCTCCGCGATCGCCGAGTCGAGGTCGCGCAGTGACAGAAGGGCCGTCGCGTAGAGCCGGTCCTGGTGGTTGAACCCCCAGGTCTCGTCGAACCAGCGGTTGAACGAGCGCAGATTCGCATACAGGGCCTCGGTGTCATCGACATAGTGCTCGCAGGCCAGCGCCATTCCGGCGGGAAAGATCACGGCGCGTTCGACGTTCTGCTGCGCCATCACCTTCAGCCGGGGCTCGCGTTCGAGGTACTCCGGCTGCATGGGCTGCGGTTCGTAGGTCTCGTCGGGGTTGCCCGAGCCCATCTGCTTGAGCATCTCCTTGAGGGAGCCCGGACGGTACGCAAGGTCGAAACCCAATCCGGCCTCGCTGTTGAAGGTCGCGACGCGATGCCCGGCGAGGATCACCTCCTGGCCGTCGGCCGTCCGGATCGGCGCGATGGTGCGATCGTGAAACTCCTTGGGCAGATACCGCGTAAAGGCATCCCGTGTCTCGTAGCAGTGGGTGTCGCAGTCGAAGATCCCGTAATCGAGTTTCGCCGTCATGGTGCGCTCCTTCTCGCGAGAATCGGTATTCTCCGATTTCAGAAAACATACTATCCTCGTTCGGTAATGACCATCCCGTGCTCGGAGGCCCCACGTGGCCGTCAGTGAACGTGACGAACTTCGCGGTGTCGTCAGAAGCTTCCTGCAGAGCAGATCCACCAGCACGCACGTCCGCGAGGCCATGGTGTCCGAACGCGGCTTCGACGACGCCCTGTGGCGGGACATCTGCGGCGAACTGGGCCTCAGCGGCATTGCGGTGCCCGAGGAGTGGGGCGGCGCCGGGGCCGGAATGACCGAACTCACCGTGGTTTTCGAAGAGGCGGGGGCGGCACTGTTGTGCTCGCCGCTCTTCGCCACGGTGGGCCTCGCGGTTCAGGCCGTCCTCTCCAGCGGCGACCGCGAGGCGATGGCGGACCTGGTCCCGCCGTTTCTCGACGGCTCCCGCACCGCGACGGTGATCCTGAACGGAGCACTCGGACCCTGGGCGCCGGAAACCGTGACCCTGACGGCGGAGTACGCAGGCGGCACGCCCCACCTCAGCGGGGAGGCCGCTCTGGTGATCGACGGCCACAGCTGCGACGTCCTCCTGGCCGCCGCGCGGACCGAGGCGGGGCTGTCGTTGTTCGCCGTGGAAGCGGATGTGACCGGGCTGTCACGGCAGCCCCTCGCCGGTCTCGACCGGACCCGCCGGGTGGCGCGGGTGAGCTTCGACAGCACGCCGGCCCGGCTCATCGGAGCCGATGGCGGAGCCGCGCCGAGTCTGGAACACGCCAGCCAGCTGGCGCTGGTCGCGCTGGCCGCCGAGCAGCTCGGAGGCGCACAGCGTTGCCTGGACATGGCCGTCGGATACGCCCGCGATCGCATTCAGTTCGGCCGCCCGATAGGGAGTTTCCAAGCGGTCAAGCATCGCTGCGCCGACATGCTTGTGCTGGTCGAGGGTGCGCGTTCAGCTGTGGAACAGGCGGCTTCCGTCGCGGACGGGGTGGCCGACGACGACGGGCTCGCCGTCACCGCCTCCGTAGCCAAAATGGCCGCGTCGGAGGCCTATGTGGCGGTGGCGCTCGACAACATGCGCGTGCACGGCGGCATCGGATTCACCTGGGAGCACGACGCGCACCTGTATATGCGGCGTGCCAAGGCCACCGAACTGACCTTCGGAAGTCCCGAGGAGCACGCGCAACGCCTGGCTCAGATCGTCGTGAAGGGATCGTCGTGAAGGGAGCATTGTGACCGTCGCCTACTCGCTCGAACTGCCCACCCACCGGGTGGACGCGGAATCCGAGTTCGTCTCGGCCGAGGCCATCGCGGAGGTGGCGCGGGCCGCAGAGGCCTGTGGATACGGGGCGGTCCACGTCACCGATCATCCGGCACCGGACACGAAGTGGCTGGACCACGGCGGCCACCACGCCCTGGACCCCTTCGTGGCACTGTCATTCGCCGCGGCGGCGACGTCGACCGTCAGACTGCTGACGAACGTGTACATCGCCGGATACCGGAATCCGCTGCTGGGTGCCAAGCAGATCCAGAGCCTGCACGTTCTTTCCGGCGAGCGGCTCATCCTGGGCACCGCGGCCGGATATCTGAAGCCGGAATTTCGCGCGCTGGGGGCTGATTTCGATGAGCGCGGGATGCGCCTCGACGAGGCGCTGGACGTGCTGGACAAGGTTCTGTCGGGTGCCGATGTGGCCTACGCGGGCAGCACCTTCGCGGCCCGGGGGGTCCGCCTGCGGCCCGTGCCGGCCGCCCCGCCGCCGGTGTGGGTCGGCGGAAACAGTCGCGCGGCCATCAAGCGGGCGGTGCATCGCGGTCAGGGCTGGGCGCCCTTCAACACGTTCGGATACGCGAGCGCATCGCGTACGGCTGAGATCTCCACGCTGGACGAATTCGAGGCCGCAATCGGATGGGCGAGGTCCTATGCGGCCCAGATCGGACGAACCGAGCACCTCGACATCTGCTTCTCCGCGGGGAACATGTTGGCCGACAGCCGAAGCACTGACGAGCGTCACTCCGTGATCGACCGTCTGGTCAGTGCGGGTGTCACGTGGCTGACCGTGGCACCCGAAGGTCAGGACCGTGCGGAGGTCATCGAACACGCCAGGGCATTCGCCAAGGAGTTCATCGGGACCTGACCGCCGAGGCGCCCGCACCCCGTCTTCTCGTTCTCTGGAATCCCTTCCGCACAGACGATAACGTCTGTTCTCATGCCGCAGCCCTCGCTTGCAGATCTGCTCGACATCGAGACGACGGCAATCGTCACCCAGGAGTGTCAGGGTGGTGTGGTGGGCCCAGAAGCCGGTCTCCCGATGCTCGCCGACGAGGCGCGACGGGAGGCGATCCCGAACATCGCCGCCCTCCTGGCGGCGGCCCGGTCAGTCGGCGCCACCGTCGTGCACTGCCTCGTGACCCGCAGGCCCGACGGCCGGGGGTCGAACACCAACGCGCGACTGTTCGCCGCGGGGAAGTCATTCGGGGTGGATCTGAGCCCTGGCACGCCCGCGACGTCGGTTCTGCCGGAACTCAACCCCGCCTCCAGCGATCTGGTGCTCACCCGAACACACGGCCTGGGTCCGATGACCGGGACCGACCTGGATCCTGTGCTGCGAAACCTGGGCATTCAAACCATTGTCGGCGTGGGTGTTTCGGTGAACGTCGCGATCACCAACTTCGTGATGGACGCGGTCAACCGCGGGTATCAGTTCGTTCTGCCCAGGGATGCCGTCGCCGGGGTCCCGCGGGAGTATGCCGACTCGGTGATCGACAACACGCTCGCGCTGCTTGCGACCGTCACCACGTCCGCCGACATCATCGACACGTGGACCGAACGCAGTGCCGCCACCCATCTTCTGGATGTTGCCAAGCGATAGTGATAACGTCGGTTTACGCTCAGCGTAAATGCGCATATCCGCAGTTCCCAGGAGGAAAGCCCATGTCTCCGCGCTCACTTCCCTACCCGGTCTTCGACATCGACAATCACATGTACGAGACCGAGGACGCGCTGACGAAGCACCTCCCCCGCGAGCACCGGGGTAAGGTCGGGTACGTCGAGGTCAACGGGCGTCCCAAGCTTGTGGTAAAGGACCACATCAGCCACATGATCCCGAACCCGACATTCGCCCGCGTCGCCAGGCCGGGAAGCGCCGAGGATTACTTCCTGGGAAACAACCCGGAGGGGTTGACATTCCGCGAGTTCGTCGGCGAGGCGATGGATGTGATTCCCGCCTACCAGGCTCCCGAGCCCCGGGTGGCGTTGATGGACGAACTCGGCATCGACCGCTGCGTCATGTACCCCACGCTGGCCAGCCTCATCGAGGAGCGCACCACCGATGACGTCGTGCTGACACATGCGATCATCCATGCTCTCAACGAATGGATGTATGAGCACTGGACATTCGACTATGAGGGCCGCATCTTCGCCACACCGGTGATCACCCTGGCACTGGTCGACAAGGCGATCGAGGAACTGCATTGGTGCCTCGAGCGGAACATGAAGACCTTCCTCGTCCGGCCCGCCCCCGTTCCGAGCCGATTCGGCGGATCCCGGTCGATGGGCCTGCCCGAGTTCGACCCGTTCTGGGAGGAGGTGGTCAAGGCCGGCATTCCGGTCACCATGCACGCCTCCGACAGCGGATACCAGAAACACCTGATGGAATGGGAGGGCGGTGACGAGTACCTGTCCTTCAAGCCGAGCGCGCTGCGTGAAGTCGTGATGGGGCATCGCGCGATCGAGGACACCATGGCCGCGATGATCTGCCACGGTGCGCTCACCAGGTTTCCGGACTTGAAGCTGCTCTGTGTCGAGAACGGCAGCGGCTGGGTCAGGGGGCTCCTCGACCAGTTGGACCGCGCCCAGCGCATCATGCCGAAGGAGTTCGACGAGCACCCGGTGCAGGTGTTCAAGCGCAACGTCTACATCCATCCGTTCCTGGAGGATGACGTCAAGGGTGTCGTGGACATCATGGGCGCCGACCACGTGTTGTTCGGGTCGGACTTCCCGCATCCCGAGGGCATCGGCGATCCGCTGAGCTTCGTCGACCGACTTGTGGGCATCTCAGAGGACGACAAGGCAAAGATCATGGGCGGCAATGCCATGGGACTGCTCGACATTCGCGTGCCGGCATGACGCAGGCGCCCGCCGGACCGGTGGTCTACGACGGCATCGCCGCCTTCGAGGCGCACGTCGGGGAACACCTCGGCTTCAGTCGCTGGTTGACGGTGACCCAGACTGCGATCGACCTCTTCGCCGAGGCGACCGGCGATCATCAGTGGATCCATGTGGATCCCGAGCGGGCCGCGGACGGGCCGTACGGCAGGACCATCGCCCACGGATACCTGACGCTGTCCCTTGTTCCCGTCATGGTGCAGCAGATCTATCGCGTCTCCGGCTTGGCGATGCAGATCAACTACGGGCTCGACAGGATTCGATTTCCCGCACCGGTTCCGGTCGACTCCCGCATCCGCGCGGGCGCCGAACTCCTGCGGGTCGACCGCACCGACCGCGGCGCTCGGGCGACGGTCCGGGTCACCGTAGAGGTCGAGGGCTCGGACCGGCCGGCGTGCGTGGCCGACACCATCGCGGCCATGGTCGAGTCGTGAATGGTCGGCCACTGCGCGCATGCGGCTGGGTGAGCATGATGACGTGCGCCTCGGTTGCGCTCGCGTCAGCTCCCACCGCGGGATCGGAAACCGCCGATCAGGCACTCAACGGCACCTATCAGGCGGTGTCCAATGGCGACTGGGCGAAGACCGACGGTGTCTACCGCGACGAGGTGACGGTGGTGTCGACGTGGACGATCGAGTCCTCGTGCTCTGATCCCCAAACCTGCACCGGGACGGTGACCAGTGATCAGGGCTGGACGGCGGACCTGAAGTTCCAGTCTCAGTCGTGGTGGCTGCGGCGGACCCTGGAGGCCTGGCAACAGTGCCCGGACGGTTCGACGGGCACCGGCCATCAGCTGTTCCGGTTCTACCCCATCGACCGCGCGGAGGCCTCCCCCGGCTCACCCATCCTCGCCGGTGAGGACACCACGACCGGAGACCCCGGGGCGTGTGGCCGCGGGTATCCCATTGAGATTCGGATGCCGTTTCGGCTGACCAAGCTCTCCTGACACCTCAGTGTGGCATCAGATGCTCCCAGTCGGTGGCTGGTGCGACCAGATCGGTTTGTGAAGAGATCGCGCCGTCAGGCCCGACGTACTGTCCGGTGTTCGGGTTGTACGGCACGACCGCGACCGGCGGCGCGGGCTCACCCGGTGGCGTCCCCGTGGGCTCACCCGGCGAAGGCCCCGCAGGCGGCGGCAGTGGTGTGCCCTCGATCGGACCGAAGATTCTCTCGTTCTCCGTCACTCTGCTGTCCGGCGGAACGCCCTGCGCGATCAGATTGGGGTCGATGGGATACGGGCCGAGCGCATGCTGGCGGGTGGCCAGCGGTCGATAGGGCTGGTCGCTGTTGCAGATCTGCACCGTGGGCGCCCGCTTTCCCGGATGTTCCATGCACGGGGAGTTGCGGGCTCCGCGGACGCTGATCGGCGAATCCTGAGGAAGTTTGCAGTAGAGCCCGTCGGGGGTGTCGATGTCGGTTTCGTCTGCGGGCGAGCGCCAGGATGACGGCGGCAGGAAACCGACGGTGCACACGGGCGGGTCGGCAATGCTGATCCCGAAGTCCGACAACGGGATTCCGGTCGGGTTGTTCGTCGCCACCGCGAACGACTGGATGCCGGACGCGGTGAGTGGCAACATCACCAGCAGTTGTTCGATGCCCGGCCGGTAGGTGACACCGACCTGACCGACGGATGCGAGGTTGGCCAGCAGCACCGGCAGCGTCGGCTTGACCTGTGCCAGCAGCGTCGACACCTCCCGCATGAAGCCCGGACCGACGCCGAGCAGGGTGCGCAGATCCGGATCGTTGGCAGCGAACTGCTCGGTCACCCCGGCCAGTGCACGTGCCCAGGTTCGGATGGCGTCGGTGCTGTGAACCTGGCTGTCCAGCAGTGGCACCGAGTGGTCGACGAGCGCTCGCGCAGTCTCCCTTTCGGCCGCGAAGTCTCGGCTCAGCGCGGCACTCGAGTCCATCAATGACCCCAGGTCATATCCCGCACCTGCCAGACCTTCATAGGTCTCGTCGATGAGGTTGCCGAGCCGATCCGTGGGCACGGTGGCCAACAGGGCGCTGACCTGGTCCAGCACCGGACCTATCTGCTGAGGCACGGTGACGTCGGCCTGCGGGATCACCGAGTTGTCGCGCAGCAGAGGGCCTCCGGCGCTGCGAGGCACGAGGTCCACGTACTGTTCGCCGACCGCCGAGATGCTGCGCACGTTTGCCTGCACATCAGCGGGCACCTCGGCTCCGCGGTCCAGGGACAGTGTCGCCACAACCTTGTCCGGCTGCAGGTCCAGTCCGGTGACCCTGCCGATCTGCACGCCCCGCATCGTGACATTGCTGAATCTGTACAGACCACCCGACACGGGCAGTTCGAGTTTCACGATGGTGTGCCCGACACCGAGAAGTCTCGGGGCCTGGATGTAGATCAACGCCATGACCGACACACCGAGAACCGACGCGACCAGGAAGACGATCAGCTGGATCCGCACGAACCGGGTGAGCATCACCGGTCCCCTTCCGCGGGGTACGGACCGGCGAAGATGGACGCGTCAGGCCCGACGACGGGCGGTGTGAGAACCGGCGGGTTGACGGGCATCGGCGTCACGTCGACCGGTGGGGGCGGCGGCGGCGGGGGGGGGGGGGGGCGG
>NZ_LZHW01000069.1 GCF_001667265.1 Mycobacterium sp. ACS4331
CCCCCCCCCCCCCCCCCCCCCCCCCCCCCCCCCCCCCCCCCCCCCCGCCCCGCCCCCCCCCCCCCCCCCCCCCCCCCGGGGGGGGGGCCCCCGACTGGTCCATCTGGGGCCGGAGTCAGTTACTCGCTGCTGCTCTCCGCAGTCTTGGCGGCACTGCGCTCGGCGCGCTTCTCGGCCTTGGCGGCCTGCCTCTCGGCGCGCTTCTCCGCGCGTTCCGCCTTCTTCTCGGCCCGCTTCTGCGCGGCCTGCTCGGCGCGGTCCTTGAGGGTGCGGCCGGCGTCGGAGATCGCCTCGGCGACCTTCTGGCCCGCGGACTTGACCCCGTCGGATTCCGTCCCGGTGGCCGGCTGTGACGGCGCGTCAGCGGCGTTGTCCTCAGCGTCGCTGACGAGGGTCACCTTGGTGAGGTCGGCGCCGGCCGCGGTGTCGGTGGCGTCGGAGCCGGTGTCAGCGGACCCGGTCAGCGCGGGCGCATCCAGGACCGAGGCCGGAACCGCGGCGGGGCCGTCGAGGGCGGTCCGCTCGGCCAGCGGCGCGATTGCCGGCTCCGGCGCCTGGGGCGCCAACGGGTTGCCGGTGCCGTCCCAGCCGATCGCCTTGGCGATGGCCTGGGCCAGGCCGATCAGCGAACCGATCGCGCCCACGGGCTGTCCCGGGAGGTATCCCCCCTCGACCGGCTCACCTTCGTAGAGCGTCGTTAGATTGAGGGCATTGAGCATGGTGCCGCCCTGGCTGAGCAGCCCGCCGAGGGTCAGACCGACCTCGAAGCTGGTGCCGCCGCCGATGTCGAGATGCACACCCAGGGCTTCGAGCACCGGGGTCAGATCGACCGTCTGCCCGCCGTTGAGGAACGCGTCCACCATCTTGGTGGGGATGTTGACCAGGGTGTTGATGGCCGCGCCGAGATCGGGATTCTCGGCCGTCAGCTCGCCCAGGATGGAGGAGATGCTGGCCCCCAGGGCCACCACGGGTGCGAGCACCGGTCCCACCAGGCCGATCAACACACCGCTGAGGGACGACGCGGTGAAGTCGATGAGCGGCTGGAGCTCGGCGGGCAGCTCCAGCATGAGCGGGATCAGCTCGTAGAACGCAGCTCCGTTCGGCGAGAGGGCGTCGAAGTCCGCAGCGACCAGTGCGTTCAGCGCGGCCTTCGTGTTCGTGCCGATCTGGTCGAGGATCAGCCCGATGTCAGGAAGCTCGCCCAGATAGGTCAGCTGGTTGACGATCACCTGCTGCAGGACCGGCGACGGTGCCTCCAGCCAGGTGTTGACCAGGCCGGCGAAGTTGACCTCGGTGTTGTTGAACAGCTCCCGCAACGGGGTGATCGGATCGACCGCGGCCGACAGCTGCACCGTCGGGTGTGACACCTCCACCGTGGGCAGGCTCGGGGTGATCGGCGTGATCGCGATGGCTCCGGCGCCCATCAGGGCGACGCCGGCGGTTGCGTAAGAACGCAGGGCTGTCATTCAGCTTCCTTACTTGAGAGTCAGTTCTGGACAAAAGGAAGGTACATGTAAATAACTCGCGTTATGTGATTTCAGAAATATTCGTGGGTTGTGTCGCTCGCCGGCAGCTGACAAACCCCGTCCCGGGGCCGTGAGCGGCCGCTTCGGTGCGCCCAATACGGCGTGTCGGCGCACCAACACGGGCGCTCGGAACGGGGTGGTGGGGTGAACAACAGTCGGCCCCCACCCATGCGGGCGGGGGCCGACCGGTCTGTCAGCGCAGTGTCAGTCAGTCACCGCTGGCCGAGGAGCTTTGGGCCTTGGCGGCCCTGCGCTCGGCACGCTTCTCGGCGCGCTTCTTCGCCGCGGTGTCGGCGAGGTTCTTCACGCCCTTGCCCGCATTGGAGATCGCGGTGGACACCTTCTGGCCGGCATCACGGACGGCGTTCGAGAAGTGGTCGGCCGCGCGGGTGTGCGGGTCGCTCTCGTTCTTTCCGTCGCCGGGCTGTGTCGGCTCGACGTCGCTCTTCTCGCCGGCGGTGGTGGACGCAGCGCCCTCCTTGACGAGGGTCAGCGTTGGGAGGTTCCCACCGCGTGCCCCGCCGTCTGAGGTGTCGTCGGCGGAGGTGACCGCCGAGGGCAGCGGAGACCGGAGAACCGAGGTGGGCACCGCGCCGGGATCGTCGACGCTCTTCACCAACGGTGCCGGCGTCGACGGGGCGAGCGGATTGCCCGTCCCATCCCAGCCGATGGCCTTGGCGATCGCCTTGGTCAGCCCGATCATCGACCCGATCGCGCCCACCCCCTGCCCCGTGACGCCCGGAATCACCTCACCGCCGATGACGAGATCAAGGTTGACGGCGTCGAGGAGCGAACCCCCGGGGCTGAGCACTCCGCCCAAGGTCAGGCCGAGCTTGCCCCCGATGCCCCCGACATCGATCGTGACCCCCAGCGCGTCGAGCAGTGGGGACAGGTCGATCGTCTGCCCGCCGTTGAGGAACGCGTCGGTCATGGTCGCCGGGATGTTGATCAGGGTGTTCAATGCGGCCGCGCCATCGGGGTTCTCGGCGTTCAACCCGTCGATGATCGACGTGATGCTGCCGCCCAGGGCCAGAACAGGCGCGACCGCAGGGCCCACCAGGCCGAGCAGAACTCCGCTGAGGTAGTTCGTGGTGAAGTCGAGTACCGGCTGGAGTTCGGGGGGCACGTCGAACGTGAGGGGAAGCAGCTCCCAGAGCGCGCCGGCGCCCGGGGTCAGGGTGCTGAGGTCTTTGGCGACCAACGCCGTCAATGCCTGCTTCAGATTCGTGCCGATCTGCCCGACGATCCCCTCGACGTCGGGAAGTTCACCGAGGTGGCCGAGCTGGTTGACGATGACCTGCTGCAACACGGGGGCGGGTGCCTCCAGCAGGGCATTCGCCAGTCCCGCCAGGTTGACCTCCGAATTGTTGAAGAGCTCCCTCAGCGGCGTGATCGGATCGACCGCGGCCGCCAGCTGCACTGCCGAGGGGAGCGTCTCCACGGCCGGTGGCGAGGCGGTGATTGGGGTGACGGCGATGGCCCCGGCGCCCATGAGGGCGACGCCGGCGGTTGCGTAGGAACGCAGGGCTGACATTCGACTTCCTTACCTGAGAGTCAGTTTTGGACAAGCAGACGCTATAAGTGAGAAAGCGCACTTACTTGAAATCTGAAACGACTCCCAGGAAGCTGCCAGTGCAGTGGTGATTTCGTGCATCTCCGCTGCTCAAGGCCACTCATGCCTCGGACAGCTGAACGACCGGCGACGAAGCCGAACCCTCGGCGGTCGCCTCACGACCTGACGCGTTCGGGTCGGACGGGCCAGGTGTCTACACCCAGTACGGCACGCGTGCCCGATATTGGCGCATCGCCACTAATGCGACGATCCAGCCCACCACCGTCAACGTCAGCACCACCGCCCAGTGATGCCATTGCTGGTCCGCGCCCAACAGTGGCGCGCGCACGATGTCCACGTAATGCAGCAGCGGGTTGAACTGGATGATCTTGGCCCAGCCGCCGGCACCCTGATCGCGCAGCGTCTGGTCGTTCCAGATGATCGGCGTCATATAGAAAAGCAGCTGCACCAGGCTGAAGAGCAGCGGGCTGATGTCGCGGTACCGGGTGGCCAGGATGCCGAAGCACAGCGCGACCCACACGCAGTTGAGCATGATCAGCACCAGCGCCGGGATGAACGTCAGGTCCGTCCACTTCCACGGCTGCGGGAAGATGATCGCGATGACCACGAAGATGATGATGTTGTGGCCGAACAGCAGAATCTGCCGCCACACCAGCCGATAGACGTGCACGCTCAGCGGCGTCGGAAGTTGTTTGATGAGGCCCTCATTGGCCACGAACACGTCCGCGCCCTCGAGGATCGCGGCGTTGATCAGATTCCAGATGATCAGGCCCAGCGTGACGTACGGCAGATGCTCACGCAGTTCCAGGTGAAACAGCTTCGAGTACAGCCCGCCCAGCGCGACGGCCATGGTGCCCGTCGCGATCGTGATCCAGAACGGGCCGAGCACGGAGCGGCGGTAGCGCTGCTTGATGTCCTGCCAGCCCAGGTGCAGCCACAGTTCGCGGCGGCCGAAGCCGTCGACGAGGTCGCGCCGGGCCTTGGCGAAGGTCCGCGACTGTGCCGCGGCGTCGGTGAAGGTCATCGGCCGAACCTTTCGCGTCTGCCGAGACGGCGGAGTCGGATCCACTCCCGCAGCCCCGCCGGGTCCCGTCGGGACACCAGGAAGTACCACCCGAACCGCACCCACTCCTGGAGCAGCAGCTTGCGCAGGCCCGGCTGGGAGAGCAGATAGCCGCGATTGCGGTAGGTGAAGAACCGTTTGGTCTCGTCGTCGGGGTACTGCGTGTGCATCCGCCCGCCCAGGATGGGTTTGAACTCGTCGCTGCCCTGCGGGTGCAGGTAGACGGTGTCCAGGCAGGTCCCGAACGGCAGTCCGGAGCGCACCAGGCGGCGGTGCACCTCGACCTCGTCACCGCGGACGAACAGTCGGATGTCGGGTACGCCGACGGCCTCCAGCGTGGTCGCGCGGAACAGTGCGCCGTTGAACAGTGAGGCGATGCCGGGCAGCAGGTCATCGCCGCCGTCGTCACGCAGTTCGGAGACCCGGCGCCGCCACACCAGACCACGGCGCAGCGGAAAGGCCAGGCGCTCGGGATCGTCGAGGTCGCACACCATGGGCGAGACCTCGGCCAACCCGTGACGCTGTGCGCACGCCAACAGCGTGCTGAGCACGTCGGCGTCCCGGGGGCGGCCGTCGTCGTCGGCCAGCCAGACCCAATCCGCGCCGCCGGCCAGGGCGTTCAGGATGCCCAGCGCGAAACCGCCTGCGCCGCCGAGGTTTCGCTTCGACCCCAGCCAGGTGGCCGGAACAGGTTGGCGAGCAACGAGTTCGGCGATCTGCGGGTCGTTGTCGTTGTCCACCACGATCAGATGGTCCGGGGGCCTGGACTGAGTGGTGACAGCCGCCAGGGAGGCGGCCAACTGCTCCGGGCGGCGATGGGTCACCACCACCGCGTAGACGATCTCGCTCATGCCCGGCGGGTCTCCGCAAGGATTTCCCGCACGTGGTGCGCTGCGTCGTCGCCCTCGTAGGCGCGCACGACGTCCTCGATCTCACCGCTCATCCGGATGGTGCCGTGATCGATCCACATCGCGGTGTTGCACAGCCGCGCCAGGAACTCGTTGGAGTGGCTGGCGAACACCAGGATTCCCGACCGCTCCACCAGGCTCTGCAGCCGCGACTGCGCCTTCTTGAGGAACTCGGCGTCGACCGCGCCGATGCCCTCGTCCAGCAGCAGGATCTCGGGGTCGATGCTGGTGACCACGCCCATCGCCAACCGCACCCGCATACCTGTGGAGTAGGTGCGCAGCGGCATCGAGAGGTACTCACCCAACTCGGTGAACTCGGCGATCTCGTCGACCTTGGCCAACATCTGCTTGCGGGTCTGTCCCAGGAACAGGCCGCGGATGATGATGTTCTCGAAACCGGAGATCTCCGGATCCATGCCGACGCCGAGGTCGAACACCGGGGCCACCCGGCCCCCGACGCGGGCGGTTCCGCGAGTGGGCTCGTAGATGCCGGACAACAGTCTCAACAGTGTCGACTTACCCGCACCGTTGTGCCCGACCAGGCCCACCCGGTCGCCCATCTTGAGCGACAACGTGATGTCGCGCAGTGCTTCGACGACGACGACGTTCGAACTGTTGCGTCCGATGGCGCCGCCGGCCTTGCCCAGGAACGCCTTCTTCAGCGAACGGGACTTGGCGTCGAAGATCGGGAACTCGACCCACGCGTCGCGGGTCTCGATGTACGGCTCGGTCATAGCGTGCCGGGTCAGAGATACTGACCGGTGCCCGGCGCGGAACCGGGACGGCCGGGTACGCCCACACCCGGAGGCAGCGCACCCTGGCGCATCTGTTCCAGTTGGGCACGGGCGGCCATCTGCTGGGCGAACAGTGCGGTCTGGATGCCGTGGAACAGCCCCTCGAGCCAACCGACCAGCTGTGCCTGTGCGATGCGCAGTTCGGCGTCCGACGGCACGGCCTCGTCGCTGAAGGGCAGCGCCAGCCGTTCGAGCTCGTCGCGCAGCTCCGGTGCCAGACCGTCCTCGAGTTCACTGATCGAGGTCTTGTGGATCTCCCGAAGACGGTTGCGGCTCGCATCGTCGAGCGGGGCGGCCTTCACCTCCTCGAGCAGCTGTTTGATCATCGTGCCGATCCGCATGACCTTGGCGGGCTGCTGGACGAGGTCGGTCACGGGCTTGTCGTCGTCCTCGCCGGTTGCCCCGGCCGCGATCATCTCGGGGTTGGGCACACCGATGATCTCGATGTTGTCGTCGTCAGTGCTCACGATGTGGGTGCTCCTCCGCGCCACTCGTAGATGCGGGTCTGGCCGTTGTCGTAGATCTTGGCCCACGACTCGGACTTATCCAATGACACTAGCCCGTCCGGCATGACGAACCCTCGGACCACCGGCAAGCTCGTGATGGCATACCGGATGTTGAGCGCCTTGACGGCCTCGGCGACCCGCGGATCGTGGTCGGCGTCGTCGGCGTAGGCCCAGAAGATGAACCGGTGGTAACCCGGTCCCTGCTGGACGGGGTAGTCGTAGTGCGTCCACAGCGGATGCAGTCCTGCCACCGCGTACATCCATGCCGTGCCGTCGGTGTTGGCGTTGCCGATCAGGGTGTCGCGGGCCCCGGGAAGCGTCGCGAGGTGCGCGAACGCCTCGAGGTCGGCTGGACCCACCATCACCTGGTCGTACTTCTCGCCCATCAGGAACTCGTGCCGGGGCAGGTAATGCCACGCCAACCCGGTGGTGCTGAGCACCAGCAGGGCTCCGGTCAGGCCGAGCCACACCGGTCGTCGCACGCCGGGCAGCATCCGGCGCAGCCAAGACACGACGAACAGCACGGCAAGGCACAGCGCGATGCCCGCCATTGGGGTGATCAGCAGCGTCACCACGGCGGAGAGGCGGCGCGGATCGCTGTAGAACAGGTCGCTGTACTTGGCGATCGCAGTGCCCAGGGGGCCGCCGAACGGCGCGGACGAATGCACGATCGCGACCACAAGGCCCGCCCACACCGCCAGCGCCCACCAGATCCGCTTGATCAGCAGCACCAGTCCGCCCGCGGCGGCCAGCACGATCAGGGTGGTCTGGACGGGGAAGTCGTT
The DNA here is from genome assembly GCF_001667265.1 of Mycobacterium sp. ACS4331. Lineage (GTDB taxonomy): Bacteria > Actinomycetota > Actinomycetes > Mycobacteriales > Mycobacteriaceae > Mycobacterium. Next base: position 7,156 of record NZ_LZHW01000069.1, read on the forward strand.
GAGGTGCCGCGTGTGCTGCATGACCGCGTCGAACAGGGCATGCTTCTTGCCCTCGTGCGTGACGAAGGTGTGTCCGGCGATGATCTCCGCCTGCTGCAGCACCCCGAGGAACTGCGGCAGCAGCAGCAGCAGCGTCGGCACCGCGACGGCCAGCAGGGTCAGGAGGTCGGACCGGCGTCCGCGCACCGGGCGGGCGAGGGTGTCGACCAGCCACCACGCCGTCACGAACGTGACGACGACGACGCCCCCGGTGATGTGCACCGAGAACACGCCGACGAGGGCCAGCACGGCCAGCGGGATGCGGTCGCGGTGCCGAAGGCAGGACATGATCAGCACCGTCGTGGGGACCGCGACTCCGTAGGCCGCCATGTTGGGGATGGAGGCGGTGTCGAACTCGACGTAGGGAACGGCGGTGAAGGACGCCGACAGCGCCGCCGAGGTGGCCGCGGCGAGGGCGGTGCGTCGTTCACTGGTGTGTGGGCGCAGCAGGCTCCACGTCAGGATGGCCGCGCTGGCCGGGAACAGCCACGCGGCCGCTGCGACGGCGTTCGCCGTGAAGGCTGTCGTGGCCGCGGCGCCGGTCAGCTGACACTGCAGCGCGGCCAGGGCGTGGAAGACCGAGGGGTAGTACAGCGCTGCGTGGGTCTCGACGTTGCGAAGCTCACCCATGTGGGTCGGGGAGGCCTGCCCGGTCTCGGTGATCCAGCGGATGGTGTTTGCGTGCCACACCGAGTCCCAGTTGCTTGGGACCGACTGCCAGTCGGTGATGCCGCGCTGCGCCGCCCAGAAGATCAGAACGGCACCGATCACAACGCCGATGGCAACCATCGCGGCTGACCCCGTCGAGCCCGCGAGCTGCTCTGCTTCCCGCTCGCGGTAGCGGGACAACAATGCTGGCAAACTTGCGGCCAGCGCGACCGCCACGAGCAGGCTCAGCAGCGCTGTTATTGTGTTCCAAGGGATTCCGAGCGCACCCAGGGGGAGCGTAGCCACACCTACAACGCCGTAGGTCAGAGCCGGGCCAACTGCGACAGCGGTCGGCCAGGTTAGCCGGGCCATGCGCCCGACGACGGCACCGGGCACTACCAGCAACGTCATTGCGAACAGCACGTCGCACGCCAGGCTCACTGCACTAGTATGGCTGGCCAGGTAGCCCGGTTCGGACAGTGTGCGTGTGGTGGGGGGGCCCGCCTCCCGCGCGACCGGTGAATCACCTGGAGCTTCTAAGGACGGCTGCATGGCATTTGACGTTGCCAGGGTGCGAGGTCTGCACCCGACTCTCGGTGACGGTTGGGTGCATTTCGATGCGCAGGCCGGGATGCTGATCCCCGATGCCGTCGCCACGACAGTGTCGACGGCGTTCCGCACCTCGGCGCCCAGTGCTGCGGGTCCGCATCCCTACGCGCGGCGCAGCGCCGCGCTGCTGGAGGCCGCCCGCCAGGCGGTCGCCGATCTGGTCAACGGCGATCCGCGCGGCGTGGTGTTCGGCGCGGACCGGGCCGCGCTGCTGACGTCCCTGGCCGACGCCTCGTCGTCGCGGGCGGGACTCGGCTACGAGTTGGTGGTCAGCCGCCTGGACGACGAGGCCAACATCTCGCCATGGCTGCGGGCGGCCAACCGTTACGGCGCCCGGGTCAAGTGGGCCGAGGTCGACATCGAGACCGGGGAGCTGCCGTCGTGGCAGTGGGAGAGCCTGATCTCCAAGTCGACGCGACTGGTGGCGTTGACCTCGGCGTCCGCGACGCTGGGCACAGTGGTCGATCTGCGACCCGTCACGAAACTGATGCACGACGTGGGCGGTCTGGTGATCGTCGACCACACCGCCGCGGCGCCCTATCAGATGTTCGACCTGCAGGAGGTCGACGCCGACGTGGTGGCGGTCAATGCCGCCAGTTGGGGTGGCCCGCCGGTCGGTGCCCTGGTCTTCCGCGACCCGGGCCTGATCGACACCTTCGGTTCGGTGTCGATGAATCCCCTCGCCTCCGGAGCGGCCCGGCTGGAGATGGGCCTGCATCAGTACGGCTTCCTGGGTGGCGTCGTCGCCAGCATCGAGTACCTCGCCGGTCTGGACGAGTCGGCGACGGGTCCGCGGCGGGATCGCCTCGCGACGTCGATGGGGACTGCGGCGGCGTATCTGGATCGGCTGTTCGACTACCTGGTGGGCTCGCTGCGGTCGCTGCCGCGGGTGATGCTCATCGGGGCGCCGGAGGCCCGGATTCCGGTGCTGAGCTTCGCCGTGGCCGATGTCGAAGCCGAACGCGTGGTGCAGCGCCTGGCCGACAACGGCATTCTGGCCACCGCCAACGCCAATTCACGCGTGCTGGACGTGATCGGGGTCAACGACATCGGCGGTGCCGTGACCATCGGGTTGGCGCATTACTCGACCATGGCCGAGGTCGATCAGCTGGTGCGCGCGCTGGCGTCCCTGGGGTAGCGGGGCGTCAGCCGACGGTCAGCAGAACCTTGCCGGACACCTCACCGGAGGCCAGCAGGCGATGCGCCTCACCGGCCCTCTCGATCGGCAGTGTCGCGCCGATGATCGGGCGCACGGCACCACGGGACACCATCGGCCAGACCGACTCCACGACCGAGCGCACGATGGCGCCCTTGCCCAGCGCGCCGCCGACGGGCCGTCCGCGCAGGGCGGTGCCGATCACCCGGGTCCGCTTGGCGATGAGCTTGCCGATGTTCAGCTCGCCCTTGACCCCGCCCTGCATGCCGATCACCACCAACTGCCCATCGGTGGCCAGCGCATCAAGATTGCGGTCGAGGTAGGCCGCTCCCATGATGTCGAGGATCACGTCGGCGCCGGCACCGCCGGTGGCCTCCTTGATCTGCGCGACGAAGTCCTCGTCGCGGTAGTTGATCAACACCTCGGCGCCGAGCTCGCGACACAGGTCCAGCTTGGCCTGCGACCCCGCGGTGACCGCGACCCGGGCGCCCAACTCTCGTGCCACCTGCACGGCGTTGGTGCCCACGCCGCTGGCGCCGCCGTGCACGAGGACCAGTTGGCCCGGCCGCAGGCCCGCGGTCATGACGAGGTTGGACCACACGGTGCAGGTCACCTCGGGCAGTCCGGCGGCTTCGACCACGCCGACGCCGTCGGGGATCGGCATGACCTGCTCCACCGGTACCGCGACGTACTCCGCGTAGCCGCCCCCGGCCAACAGTGCGCAGACCGGTTCGCCGATTCCCCACTGCGTCACGTCGTCTCCGAGTGCGGCGATGGTGCCGGAGACCTCCATGCCCAGTGTCTCGCTGGCGCCGGGCGGGGGCGGGTACTTCCCGGCCGCCTGCAGCAGATCCGCGCGATTGAGGCCGGCCGCGGCGACCCTGATCAGCACCTCGCCACGGTCCGGCGCAACGTCGGCGACCTCGCGCCACTGCAGGGAATCGGCATCCTCGGCGACGATGGCATGCATGGGCGTCACGCTACTACCTGGCGGTTTGCTCCGCGTTTGTCGGTACTGTCGCTTAACATTGGGCCATGGAGGGGATGATTGCCGGCCGAACCGAAAGTTCGATGCCCGGCCTGGACATTGCCGAGCAGCGGTCTTGGCAAAACTATCTGGATTCCGCGTTGCGTCTCACGACGACGCTCAACCGCGGACTTACGGTGTCGCACAACCTGACTCTGGTCGACGTGCGACTGCTCGACATTCTGGACAGAGCACCCAGTGGTTCGGCGCGGATGGGGGATCTCGCCGACGCTCTGATGTCGCTGCCCAGTCGGGTGACGCGGCAGATCCGGCGCCTGGAGGCGCAGGGTCTGGTTGAGCGGGCCGCCAGTCCGGACGATGGACGCGGGGTGCTCGCCAAGATCACCGACGACGGCCGCGAGCTGGTTCAGAAGGCGATGGTCACGTATTCGCAGGGGGTGCGGACACATTTCCTCGGCCAGCTGTCCCGGCCACAGATCGCGGCCATGGGGGAGAACTGCCGGCGCATCAGCGCGGCGCTGAAGGGTTCGCCCGCGCCGCGTGGGTACGGCCGCCCCTGAGTCCCGCACCGGGCACCGCTACGCTTGTCGGCGGTGGCGTGGCAGAGCGGCCTAATGCACTCGCCTTGAAAGCGAGAGACGGCTAACACCGTCCGGGGGTTCAAATCCCTCCGCCACCGCGTGTGTCCCGTGTCGGGATCTCCGCGGCGATGCGGTCCAGCAGTGCCGGGTAGCGCTTGGCCTCCGGGTTGGCTCCCGGTTTGCCGCTGCTGACGACGGCGGCGGCCAGGTCGCGGTCGGGGTCGGCCCACACCGCGATGTCGACCAGGCCGGTGTGACCGAAGGCCGCGGGGGTGTTGCGGCCGAACGGGCCGAAGCGTCGCGACCCCAGCATGTATCCGGTGCCCCAGCGCATCGGCTTGAGTCCCGTGGCGACGTCGGGACGGAGACGACGGGCCTGCCGCGTGGCGGCCCTCAGCGTCTCCGGCCGCAGCACCCGTACTCCGTCGAGTTCGCCACCACGGCGCAGCATTTCAGCGAACCGGGACAGTTCCACCGCGTTGGACACCGTGCTCGACGACGGCACCACGCTGGTCAGGAACTCCCGCGTGTTGGTGAACGGGATGATCTCGTGCATCGTGCCGCCGACCGCGAGGCGGAAGGCGCGCGCGATGGCTGGGGGGAGGGGCTTTCCGGTGGGG